>NZ_RQUZ01000027.1 GCF_003992065.1 Veillonella seminalis | reverse complement strand
ATGAAGTGATTATTTCCCTATTGGAACGTAAAACACGAGCTTATGTAACATTGCGTTCTCCATCAGCTAAAGCTGCTGATATTAAAAATACGCTAGAGAGCTGGTTACTAAGCTTCAGTACTCATGACTCACTACAGCAACTCTGCAAAACAATTACGGCCGATAACGGTCTAGAATTTGCATCTATTACTGAGCTGGAAACAGAGTATTTACAAGTCTTTTTTGCTCATCCATATGCAGCTTGGGAACGTGGTTCTAATGAACGGCACAACGGTTTATTACGCCGTATTATTCCCAAAGGAACTGCCATTCGTGATGTTTCAGAAGTAACTCTTCGACGTGCTACCGATTGGTGTAATGCACTGCCACGCAAAATTCTAAATTACCGGACACCACAAGAAGTATTCATTGAAGAAGTTAATAAG
>NZ_RQUZ01000026.1 GCF_003992065.1 Veillonella seminalis | reverse complement strand
ACAAGGTAGCCGTATCGGAAGGTGCGGCTGGATCACCTCCTTTCTAGGGAGACATACACGGAAGCAAGACTTCCGGTGTCACTTAGGTCGACACTTTGGCGCCGTACTTAGTACGGTAACCTACATTGTTCGGTTTTGAGAGATCTGTAAAGACTCTCGAAAAGAATGGGCCTATAGCTCAGCTGGTTAGAGCGCACGCCTGATAAGCGTGAGGTCAGTGGTTCAAGTCCACTTAGGCCCACCATTCTTTAATTTTATACCATACATGGGGGCGTAGCTCAGCTGGGAGAGCACCTGCCTTGCAAGCAGGGGGTCAGGAGTTCGATTCTCCTCGTCTCCACCATTCATTTACTACTAAATAGTAAATGACTTGTTCTTTGAAAACTGCATAGAAGATAGATAATTAATATGTAAGGTAAGCCTCTTGGAGGAATCCAAGGGTTGACCAAGCACATTAGGAAAAAATTCTCTGATTTATAAAGAGTAGGTTAAGCTACAGGCGAGACGCAAGTCTTAAAA
>NZ_RQUZ01000025.1 GCF_003992065.1 Veillonella seminalis | reverse complement strand
TTTGGCCTATAGGACATTTTGAGTTGGTTTTTAGACCGATGAGACTAGTATTTATCTAGTCTTGTCGGTCTTTTAAATTTTTAACTAGATTTTAAAGGGTGGACAAAATGTGTTGGTAAAAAGTCTGAAACCCCTTGCTATATAAGGGTTAAATAAGGTTATATCTTTCTAGAAAATATATTTTTTAGGAGGTATTACTTTATGAGAAAAATTAAATGTCCTTATTGTGGGTTTGACTGTATAAAATATGGAAAAATTCGAATAGGTAGCCAACGATGGCGTTGTAGAGAATGTCATCAAGTTTTTACTAAACCTTATGATCATACAAACTCTGACTTTCGGCTTTTTCTTCAGTGGTTGTTCAGTAAAAATGTACAAAAAGATATGCCCGGTGTCGGTCGTAATTTTCGCAGAAAAACAGTTAAATTCTGGGAACTTTGGCCTTTGTTACCCAAAGTTGAAACTCAACGCTCGATTGTATTCATTGATGGTATTCACCTTGGAAGAAAGGCCTGTATATTAATCTGTTGTGATGAAAAGCATGTGTTAGGTTGGTATGTATGCCGAGCTGAACGAGCGCAGGCTTGGGAGGCTTTGATGAACCGTATTGCTACGCCTAAAGTCGTTGTATCTGATGGTGGTACCGGATTTCGGAAAGCATTAAAAAAAGTTTGGCCAAAGGCCAAACTTCAAAGATGTATTTTTCATGCTTCTCAGCAAGTAAAAAGATATACGACAACCCGTCCTAAAACACTTGCCGGTGCAGAGC
>NZ_RQUZ01000024.1 GCF_003992065.1 Veillonella seminalis | reverse complement strand
GCACCTACTGTGTGGCCACCTTCGCGAATAGCGAAACGAAGACCGGCTTCAATAGCGATTGGTGTAATCAATTCAATGCTCATAGTGATGTTGTCACCAGGCATACACATTTCAGTACCTTCAGGCAACTGGATAACACCGGTTACGTCAGTTGTACGGAAGTAGAACTGTGGACGGTAGTTGGAGAAGAATGGAGTATGACGGCCACCTTCTTCTTTAGTCAATACGTAAACTTCACCTTTGAATTTAGTGTGCGGGTGAATGGAACCCGGTTTAGCCAATACTTGACCACGTTCGATGTCTTTGCGGTCTACACCACGAAGAAGAGCACCAACGTTGTCGCCTGCTACTGCGGAATCCAAAGTTTTACGGAACATTTCAAGACCTGTTACAACGTAGCTTTCAGCTTTTTCTTTCAAGCCAACGATTTCTACAGTGTCGCCAACTTTAACTTCGCCACGTTCAACACGGCCGGTAGCTACTGTACCACGACCGGTGATTGTGAAAACGTCTTCGACCGGCATCAAGAAAGTTTTGTCGGTGTCGCGTTCAGGAGTTGGGACATAGTCATCAACAGCAGCCATCAATTCTTTGATTTTTTCTACGTATTTAGGGTCTCCTTCCAAAGCTTTCAAAGCGGAACCAACGATAATAGGTACTTCGTCGCCAGGGAATTCGTATGTAGAAAGAAGGTCACGAACTTCCATTTCTACCAATTCGATCAATTCATCATCGTCAACCATATCTGCTTTGTTCAAGAATACAACGATAGCAGGTACACCTACCTGACGAGCAAGAAGGATGTGTTCACGAGTCTGAGCCATAGGGCCGTCAGTAGCAGCGATAACCAAGATCGCGCCGTCCATCTGAGCAGCACCGGTGATCATGTTTTTAACATAGTCGGCATGGCCCGGGCAGTCAACGTGTGCATAGTGACGTTTTTCAGTTTCATATTCTACGTGGGAAGTGTTGATTGTGATACCACGTTCACGTTCTTCCGGAGCTTTGTCGATCATGCTGTAGTCTTGGAATTGAGCCTTACCTTCTTCAGCAAGAACTTTAGTGATTGCTGCAGTAAGAGTTGTTTTACCATGGTCAACGTGACCGATAGTACCGATGTTAACATGCGGTTTAGTACGTTCAAATTTTGCTTTTGCCATT
>NZ_RQUZ01000023.1 GCF_003992065.1 Veillonella seminalis | reverse complement strand
ACCCAGGAGAGATTCGAACTCCCGACCTTTTGATTCGTAGTCAAACGCTCTATCCAGCTGAGCTACTGAGTCATATGTAATTATCAAGTTGTAAGTGAGCAAAAATGGTGACCCAGGAGAGATTCGAACTCCCGACCTTTTGATTCGTAGTCAAACGCTCTATCCAGCTGAGCTACTGAGTCATAACTTGCCACTCGAATATGATACCATAATATACCGTTCATTGCAAGGAAAATTTTTCTTATATTTTACATTTCCTTAAGAATAGAACGAGCGACCACGAAGGCCGCCTTCTATATTATGGATGGCAGGGGCAGTAGGACTTGAACCCACAACCAACGGTTTTGGAGACCGCTACTCTACCAATTGAGCTATACCCCTATGTAGTACCAAGTCACACTTGATACTAGAATATAATACCAAATATTGAGGTAAATGTCAAACCTTATTTTAGAAGATATTTCTTAGTAAAAGAGTTGTAAAAAACATCTCTATCAGAATAATGCCTCAATCAGCATTTTATAGTGAGCAATATTATTCTCATGAAACGGCGAAAGCTTACCTAAAAACTTACGATTATGCAACTCGTGATAGTCTTTCTCTTTGTCATAGGCATACATAGCGTTCATTAAAGCATCAGCACCACCGTATGCATCAAATTGATCATAATAATAGCCGATATTTTCCTTCTTTAGAAATTCTGAATTATGTACCAACGGATAGCCTCCATAGAGAGCTTCGTAATATAAATAATTGAGCCCGCATTCCCACTGAAAGGCCAGCACTATATCCGTATACTTCCCTAAGAACTCCGGTGTCATAAAGCGAGCTTCCACAGACATAATATTTTGTCTTACCAGTTCCGTAAAGCCAATAAAATTATAAAAGGCGTGCACATTCTTTTTATCTACCGTACCGCAAAGATACACATGCTTGAGTAAATTGTTATTGCGTCTATATACTTCTTCTGCTATCAGTACCGGTGTCATGCAATTTTTTAAAACCGAAATATTAGGCTCCATCACGGCAACACGACGTTGCTCCGTATCACCGGGATTATAACCGAATACGCCTTCCAACCCTAATTCTTTAATCTTTGCATCAATAAATAAAGGACTCCATAAATGCGGTACTTCAAAAACCGGTGAACGGGTAATAATCTCTACATACGGTCTATTGGTTTTCATCAAATGAGGGGTAATCCAAACAGCATCATAGCGAGTCCCGTTGAAAGCTCGTCCGCCCGGTTGAGCATGAACAAATTTTTCCATATCCATGATGAAATCATTCCCCATACGATATGAAATAATCTTGGCCCCTTGTGAGCGAAAGGCACGTGCTATCGCCGGTTCTAAAGCTAAGGTCCCTTCAATAAGTAAATCGGTTCTATTTACTACTTCATGGTATTCGTAATACTTTACATTAAAATCCTGAAATTGGCTCGGTAAGCTGGTAAGCTCATTTCCCCAATAAACAAAATATACTTCATTTACAAACTCTATTTGCTCTAAACAAAGTTTTAGAAAGAACATATTTTGGCCGGCCCCATTTGACCAAATATGTTGATAGGAATCCCCCCAAAAGAAAGTAATTCCTATGTTAATCTTCTTCTGCATGACTACCCCTCTTCCCGATTTATTATAAATGTATGATTTAGTGCTGCTTTAATGTTGGGTACTAAAATTATCAATAAAAACGGATATTGAATACTCATTTCAAGGAAATTCTAACACAGTTTAGAGGATGGTACAAGGTAAAGGGGGAAAATAAGAGGAATTTTAGGTGCTTAGGTGCTTCTCCGCATTGCTTCGCTCGCTGCGGTTTATGTTAGTAGGCACGCTGAGTACGTCCAGCTCTAATCAGCGACTACCCTATCATTCTCGCTATCGCTCTAAAGAAAGTGATGCAATACGATTTGTGCGTCGCTTTGCTCCTTCAAATCGTTTGCCCTACTTTTCCCATGGCCAA
>NZ_RQUZ01000021.1 GCF_003992065.1 Veillonella seminalis | reverse complement strand
GACCAAGCACATTAGGAAAAAATTCTCTGATTTATAAAGAGTAGGTTAAGCTACAGGCGAGACGCAAGTCTTAAAAATCTAAGTAAAGATTTTAAGGGCGTACGGTGGATGCCTTGGCTATACTGGCCGATGAAGGACGCGGTAAGCTGCGATAAGCTACGGAGAGGTGCAAGCAACCTTTGACCCGTAGATTTCCGAATGGGGGAACCCGGCGGAAGTTATGTTCCGTCACCCATACCTTAGAGTATGAGGAGGGCACCTGGGGAACTGAAACATCTAAGTACCCAGAGGAAGAGTAATCAAACGAGATTCTCCTAGTAGCGGCGAGCGAACGGGGAAGAGCCCAAACCGGATCGGGAAACCGAACCGGGGTTGAGGACTGTCATCAAGTGTAAATGAGATAGAAGAATCGTGCTGGAACGCACAGCCGTAGAAGGTGAAAGCCCTGTACTCGAAATCTTGCATGCATGGGACAGTATCCAGAGTACCACGAGACACGTGAAACCTTGTGGGAAGCAGGGGGGACCACCCTCCAAGGCAAAATACCAGTATGGACCGATAGCGCATAGTACCGTGAGGGAAAGGTGAAAAGCACCCCGGGAGGGGAGTGAAAGAGAACCTGAAACCGTATGTCTACAAACAGTCGAAGCGCGTATAATTGCAGCGCGACGGCGTGCCTATTGAAGAATGAACCGGCGAGTTACTGTTACTAGCGAGGTTAAGTGGAAAACATGGAGCCGAAGCGAAAGCGAGTCTGAACAGGGCGAATAGTTAGTAATAGTAGACCCGAAACCGTAGTGATCTATCCATGGCCAGGTTGAAGCACAGGTAAAATTGTGTGGAGGACCGAACTCGTGAGCGTTGAAAAGCTTTGGGATGAGCTGTGGATAGGGGTGAAATGCCAATCGAACACGGAGATAGCTGGTTCTCCCCGAAATAGCTTTAGGGCTAGCCTCATGGAGAGAGTATAGGCGGTAGAGCACTGATCGGGCTAGGGCCCATACCGGGTACCGAACCTAGTCAAACTACGAATGGCTATACTTATACATGGGAGTCAGACTATGAGTGATAAGGCCCATAGTCAAGAGGGAAACAGCCCAGACCACCAACTAAGGTCCCTAATGCTGTACTAAGTGGCGAAGGATGTGGAATTTCTAAAACAACCAGGATGTTGGCTTAGAAGCAGCCACCATTTAAAGAGTGCGTAATAGCTCACTGGTCGAGAGACTCTGCGCCGAAAATGTCCGGGGCTAAAGTACAGAACCGAAGTTGTGGCAAATGCAGTAATGTATTTGGGTAGGGGAGCGTTCTTATTGGATTGAAGCAGTACCGGAAGGAGCTGTGGACTGGTAAGAAGTGAGAATGCCGGTATGAGTAGCGAAAAGAAAGGTGAGAATCCTTTCCACCGAAAGCCTAAGGGTTCCTGAGCAACGATCGTCGACTCAGGGTAAGTCGGGACCTAAGCCGAGGCGGAAAAGCGTAGGCGATGGACAACAGGTTGAAATTCCTGTACTAGTATGAATTGTTTGATCGATGGAGTGACGCAGTAAGATAGGTCAGCACGAGGATGGAAATTCGTGTTTAAGCGTGTAGGTGAAGTGGCAGGCAAATCCACCATTTCAAAAGCTGAGGCGTGATGAGGAGTTACTAGAAATAGTGACGAACTGATTGATTCTACACTGCCGAGAAAAGCTTCTAGGTAGAGACATACTACCCGTACCGAAACCGACACAGGTGGGCGGGGAGAGAATCCTAAGGTGCGCGGGAAAACCCTCGTTAAGGAACTCGGCAAAATGCCTCCGTAACTTCGGGAAAAGGAGGACTCATGTAGTGTGAAGAGCAGTAACGCTTGGAGCATGAATGAGTGGCACAAGAGAGGCGCAAGCGACTGTTTACCACAAACACAGGTGCCTGCTAAAGCGAAAGCTGATGTATAGGTGCTGACACCTGCCCGGTGCTGGAAGGTTAAGAGGAGGGGTTAGGAGTAATCCGAAGCTCTGAATTGAAGCCCCAGTAAACGGCGGCCGTAACTATAACGGTCCTAAGGTAGCGAAATTCCTTGTCGGGTAAGTTCCGACCCGCACGAAAGGTGTAACGACTTGCGCACTGTCTCAACGAGGGACCCGGTGAAATTGAAGTACCTGTGAAGATGCAGGTTACCCGCGACTGGACAGAAAGACCCCATGGAGCTTTACTGCAACCTAAGATTGAATTTAGTTATTGAATGTACAGGATAGGTGGGAGACGTAGAGACTAGGGCGCCAGTCTTAGTGGAGTCATTGTTGGGATACCACCCTTTCCATAATTGAATTCTAACGGGGAGACTAACACCCTCCCGGACAGTCTTAGGCGGGCAGTTTGACTGGGGCGGTCGCCTCCGAAAATGTAACGGAGGCGCCCAAAGGTTCCCTCAGAGCGGACGGAAATCGCTCGAAGAGTGTAAAGGCAGAAGGGAGCTTGACTGCGAGACGGACAGGTCGAGCAGGGACGAAAGTCGGGCTTAGTGATCCGGTGGTGCCGAGTGGAAGGGCCATCGCTCAACGGATAAAAGCTACCCTGGGGATAACAGGCTAATCTCTCCCAAGAGTCCATATCGACGGGGAGGTTTGGCACCTCGATGTCGGCTCATCACATCCTGGGGCTGAAGTAGGTCCCAAGGGTTCGGCTGTTCGCCGATTAAAGTGGTACGTGAGCTGGGTTCAGAACGTCGTGAGACAGTTCGGTCCCTATCCATCGCGGGCGCAAGAAACTTGAAGGGGGCTGCTCCTAGTACGAGAGGACCGGAGTGGACGAACCGCTGGTGTACCAATTATCCTGCCAAGGGTACAGTTGGGTAGCTACGTTCGGGACGGATAAACGCTGAAAGCATCTAAGCGTGAAACCAGCCTTGAGATGAGGTTTCTCATAACATAAGTTAGTAAGATCCCATGTAGACGACATGGTTGATAGGCCAGGTGTGGAAGAGCTGTGAGGCTTGGAGCTGACTGGTACTAATAGATCGAGGGCTTTACTTATAAGTAGTGAACACGATTTAAAGGAACGAAAGTGTCGCATAAATCGTAGTGAATCTCTTAGTTCGTAGCGTAAAATTTTACGAAGTAAAATTCACAGCTGCCGAACATAAAGTAGCACTATTCTTTTCAGAAATTATCTAATGTGTAACTTACATAATCTACACTTCTATGTGGTTTTCAGAGTACAAGCTCTGACAAATTCAGTGGCGATAGCTACGAGGATCCACCTGTTCCCATCTCGAACACAGTAGTTAAGCTCGTATACGCCGAAAGTACTTGGCTGGAAGCGGCCTGGGAGGATAGGTAGTCGCTGATTAATAAGAAAAGACGGTCATACCGAATGGTATGGCCGTCTTTTTTT
>NZ_RQUZ01000020.1 GCF_003992065.1 Veillonella seminalis | reverse complement strand
TGAATTGATTACACCAATCGCTATTGAAGCCGGTCTTCGTTTCGCTATTCGCGAAGGTGGCCACACAGTAGGTGCCGGTGTTGTTACTGAAATTATCGAAGGATAATTAGTAGTAAAACGTAGGTCACAAACCTATAATTTATGCAGCGCAGAGCGGCATGTAAGTGCCGCTCTTGTGTTGTGTTTTTAAACTATGATATAGAAGGTTGCCTCTGCGGAGGAGAATTTCTATGGAGCAGTTCATTCATGAAATGAGCGACAGGAGGAAGTTATTCATGGCTAAACAGCAAAAAATTCGTATTCGTTTGAAATCATACGATCACAAAGCTCTTGATCAGAGCGCGGCAAAAATTGTTGACACTGCAAAACGCAACGGTGCATTAGTATCCGGTCCAATTCCATTGCCAACTGAAAAAAATATTTTTACAATTCTTCGTTCACCACATGTCAATAAAGACTCTCGTGAACAATTCGAAATGCGTACACATAAACGTTTAATCGATATTCTTGAATCAAATGCGAAAACAGTAGATGCTATCACCCGTCTTGAATTACCGGCTGGTGTGTCTATTGAAATAAAATTATAATAAGGAGGTGCGATTATGTCTAAAGCTATTTTGGGTAAAAAGTTAGGAATGACTCAGATCTTCACTGCTGAAGGTAAGTTAGTTCCTGTCACTGTAGTGGAAGCAACCCCAAGCGTAGTAGTGCGCGTTAAAACTGTTGAATCCGACGGTTACGATGCAGTACAGCTCGGCTATGGCTCCATTAAAGAAAAACATTTAACTAAACCTGTAAAAGGCCAGTTCGATAAAGCCGGCGTAGCACCGGTTAAATATCTTCGCGAACTTCGCCTTGCTGAAGCAACTGATTACACAGTGGGCCAAACTCTGGCAGCTGATATCTTCGCAGAAGGTGAGTTGGTTGATGTTGTAGGTACAGGTAAAGGTAAAGGATTTGCGGGCACTATTAAGCGCCACAACTTCCATCGTGGTCCTGTAACTCACGGTTCCAAATCTCATCGTGAACCTGGTTCCATCGGTCCTATGATCTCCGGTGGCGGCGGTAAGGTATACAAAGGCAAGAAACTCCCTGGACAAATGGGTGGTGGCAGAGTTACCGTACAGCGCTTATCTGTAGTAAAAGTTGATGCAGACCGTAACTTACTTTTAGTTAAAGGTGGTATTCCGGGCGCTAAAGGCAGCCTAGTAATGGTTCGCAACACGGTAAAACCTGTTAAATAACATTGTCGAAAGGAGGATCTCTAATGCCAACATTAACAAAATACAATATGTCCGGCGCTAAAGTCGGTGAAATACAGTTAAATGATGAAGTATTTGCAGTTGAAGTTAACGAAGCTGTAATGCATCAAGCCGTAGTTCGTCAGTTATCTAACGAACGTCTTGGCACTCACGCAACTAAAACGAGAGGTCTTGTTCGTGGTGGTGGTCGTAAACCTTGGAAACAAAAAGGTACCGGCCGTGCTCGCGTAGGCTCCACTCGTAGCCCATTATGGGTTGGTGGTGGTACCGTTTTCGGTCCGCAACCTCGCAGCTATTACAAGGCAATGCCTCGTAAAGCTAGACGTCTTGCAGTTAAATCTGCGCTTAGCGATAAAGTAAACAACAACGAATTAATCGTATTGGACGAATTAACCTTAGCAGCTCCAAAAACGAAAGAAGTATTAAACATCCTTAATAACTTCAACGTAGGTGACGCTAAAGTATTATTTATCACTGAAAGTGATATTAACGTAGAACGTTCCGCTCGTAACATCCAAGGTGTTAAAGCTTTGGCTTGGGAAGGCATGAACATTTTCGATCTTCTCCACTACGATAAGCTCTTCATCACTGAAGGTGCCGTAGCAAAGATTGAGGAGGTGCTCGCATAATGGAATTACGCGATGTTCTTATTCGTCCGATTATTACAGAAAAAACTACTCTGCTCATGGAAGAAGGCAAATACACTTTCCGTGTGCCTTTGACTGCCAATAAAGTGCAGATTCGTCAAGCTGTAGAAAAAATCTTCAACGTACAGGTAGAAAAAGTAGCTACCATTCGAGTTCTTGGTAAAGTAAAACGCATGGGCCGTACACAAGGTAAACGTAGTGATTATAAAAAAGCTATCGTAACTTTGAAGGCTGGCGAATCCATTGAATTCTTTGAAGGTGTTTAAGATAGTCTAGTAAGGAGGCCCCATAATGGCAATTAAATCATTCAAACCGTACTCCGCTGGTCGTCGGTTTATGACAGTATCTGCCTTCACTGAAATCACTGCAAGCAAACCTGAAAAGTCCTTGCTCGCTAAGGTTTCTCAGACAGGCGGTCGTAATAACACCGGTAAAATGACTGTACGTCACCAAGGTGGCGGTCACAAGCGTCAGTACCGTATTATTGACTTCAAACGTACTAAAGATAATATTCCGGCTAAAGTAGCATCTATCGAATACGATCCTAACCGTAGTGCTCGTATCGCATTGCTTAATTATGCCGATGGTGAAAAACGCTACATTCTTGCTCCACATGGCTTGAAAGTAGGCGACACTGTATATAGCGGTCCTGAATCCGATATTAAACCGGGCAACTGCTTACCATTACTCAACATTCCTTTGGGTACTCAAGTACACAACATTGAAATGAAAATCGGTAAAGGTGGCCAGATTGTTCGTTCTGCAGGTACTTCTGCTCAGCTTATGGCTAAAGAAGGTTCCTATGCATTACTTCGTTTACCATCCGGTGAACTTCGTCGTGTGCATATCAATTGTCGTGCAACCGTAGGTGTTGTTGGTAACATTGATCATGAAAACATTACAATCGGTAAAGCCGGTCGCCATCGTTGGATGGGCGTTCGTCCTGGCAACCGTGGTGTTGTAATGAACCCTTGTGACCATCCACATGGTGGTGGTGAAGGTAAGTCTCCAGTTGGTCGTAAACATCCTGTTACACCTTGGGGGAAACCGGCACATGGTGTTAAAACTCGCGACAAGAAAAAAGCTTCTAGCAGCTTGATTGTTAAACGTCGTACAAAATAGGATAGCAGGAAGGAGATAAGACAGTGTCCAGATCTATAAAAAAAGGCCCTTTCGTCGCAGCTTCGCTCGTGAAGAAAATTGATGCCTTAAATGAAACTAATGATAAGAAAGTTGTAAAAACCTGGTCTCGTGCCTCTACTATTATCCCTAACTTTGTAGGCCATACAATTGCTGTGCATGATGGTCGCAAACATGTACCTGTATTCGTTACAGAGGATATGGTAGGTCATAAATTAGGCGAATTCGCTCCAACTCGTACTTTCAAAGGTCACGTTAAGAGTGAAAAAACAACCGGTAAGAAATAATATAGGAGGAATTAGATAATGGAAGCAAAAGCAATCGCTAGACACGTGCGCATCGCGCCTCGTAAAATCCGTATTGTTGCTGACCTCGTTCGCGGCAAGAATATCGGCGAAGCATTTGCCATCTTGAAGTTCACTCCGAAAGTTGGCGCCGATGTAGTAGAAAAAGTTATGCGTTCCGCAATCGCAAATGCAGAACACAATTTTGATATGAATGTTGACAATCTTTATGTATCCGAAATCTTCGTTGATCAGGGTCCAACAATGAAACGCATTCATCCTCGTTCCCGTGGACAGGCTTTCAAAATTTTGAAACGCTCCAGCCACGTAACAGTAGTAGTTTCTGAAAGAGCTTAATAGAAGGAGGGAATATAGTGGGTCAGAAAGTTAATCCCCATGGTTTGCGTGTTGGTATCGTAAAAGATTGGGACGCAAAATGGTATGCTGATAAAGATTACGCTGCAAATCTTCACGAAGACGTTTTAATTCGTAACTTCTTGAAGAAAACCCTTTTCATTGCCGGTATTTCCCGCATTGAAATTGAGCGTATTAATAAACGTATTAAATTGACTATCCACACTGCAAAACCAGGTATGGTTATCGGTCGTGGTGGTGCAGGTATCGAAGATATCCGCAAAGCGTTAAAACGCTTCACTGATAAACAAATCGATGTAAACATCGCTGAAATTAAGCAAGCTGATATGGACTCCGTATTAGTTGCTGAAAACATTGCCAGCCAGTTGGAACGCCGTATCGGTTTCCGTCGTGCAATGAAACAAGCCGTAGGTCGCACAATGCGTCTTGGTGCAAAAGGTATTAAAATTATGGTTAGCGGTCGTTTAGGCGGCGCTGAAATCGCTCGTAGCGAATCCTACCGTGAAGGCAGTATCCCATTGCACACACTTCGTGCCAATATCGACTACGGTACTGCTGAAGCTCATACAACTTACGGTTGTATCGGCATCAAAGTATGGATTTACAAAGGTGAAGTATTGCCGGAGGCAAAACAAGCACCTGCTAAGAAGGAAGAAGGTGACAACTAATGCTTATTCCAAAGCGCGTAAAGCATCGTAAACAGTTCCGCGGTCGTATGAAAGGTCGCGCAATGCGTGGTAACACAGTTGCTCACGGTGAATTCGGTTTAGTAGCATTAGAGCCATCTTGGATCACAAACCGTCAGATCGAAGCAGCTCGTATTGCTATGACTCGTTATATCAAACGTGGTGGTAAAGTTTGGATTAAAATTTTCCCGGACAAACCAATCACAGCTAAACCGGCTGGTACTCGTATGGGTTCCGGTAAAGGTTCCCCTGAATACTGGGTTGCAGTAGTAAAACCAGGTCGCGTAATGTTCGAAATGGACGGCGTATCTGAAGAAGTAGCTCGTGAAGCTATGCGATTGGCAGGTCATAAACTTCCAATCAAAACTAAGTTCGTTGTTAAGGGTAAAGAATTGGGTGGTGACGTAAATGAAGGTTAATGACATCCGTAACATGAGCGCTGCCGAAATGGAACAAAAAGTTTCCGGCCTTAAAGAAGAGTTGTTTAACCTCCGTTTTCAGCTCGCAACTGGTCAATTAGAAAATCCAATGCGTATTCGCGAAGTTAAGAAAACTATTGCGCGTATTAAAACAATTCAGCGTGAAGCTGCTCTTAAAGGAAACGCATAATAACAAATTTTGTTTGGATTGAAAAGGAGGCTAATGGTCGTGGCAGAAGAAAGAAATGTACGTAAAGTACGTGTGGGCAAAGTTGTAAGTAACAAAATGGACAAAACCATCGTTGTTTCTGTTGAACGTAAAGTGCCGCACGCATTATATAACAAGCCAATGGTAACAAACAAACGCTTTAAAGCTCATGATGAAAACAATGAGTGCCAAATTGGCGATACAGTTAAAATTGTAGAAACTCGTCCACTTTCCAAAGATAAACATTGGAGATTGGTTGAAATTATTGAAAAAGTAAAATAATACGTGATGTAAGGAGGAAACACGATGATCCAGCAACAAACAATTTTGAATGTTGCCGATAACACTGGCGCAAAACGTATTATGTGTATTCAAGTTTTGGGCGGTTCTTATCGCAAATTCGGCAATATCGGTGACGTAATCGTTGCTTCTGTAAAAGATGCATCACCCGGTGGCGTTGTCAAGAAAGGCGACGTAGTTAAAGCCGTTATTGTTCGTTCTAAAAAAGGTATCCGTCGTCAGGACGGTTCTTATATTCGTTTCGACGAAAATGCAGCAGTAGTAATTAAAGATGACAAGAGCCCACGTGGCACTCGTATTTTTGGACCGGTAGCTCGTGAACTTCGTGAAAAAGACTTCATGAAGATCATCTCTCTTGCTCCGGAAGTATTATAAGAAGGAGGAACGCGACGATGTCCCAAACTAAACTTCTAGTAAAAAAAGGCGATACTGTTGTTGTTATCTCCGGTCGAGATAAAGGCAAACAAGGTGAAGTTATCGCTACTGAACCTAAAAAATCGCGCGTTTTCGTGAAAGGTGTTAACTTAGTTAAACGCCACACGAAACCAAGCCAGGCTAACCCTCAGGGCGGCATCATCACTAAGGAAGCTCCTATCCATGTTTCCAATGTAATGGTAGTTGATCCTGAAACTAAACAGCCTACTCGTATCAAAAAAGTAGAACAAGATGGTAAATTCGTACGTGCGACTGTGAAAAGCGGTGCCGTACTCGATAAATAATAAGGGAAAGGAGGGCTTTTAACTAATGTCTCGTTTAAACGAAAAATATACTAGTGAAATTCGTCAGGCTTTACAGGAAAAATTCCAGTACAAAAACGTAATGGAAATTCCTAAATTGGAAAAAGTCGTTATCAATATTGGTGTTGGCGATGCAGTTGGTAATGCTAAAGCATTGGAAGCTGCCGTTAACGACCTCACTATTATCGCCGGTCAGAAACCGGTAATCACCAAAGCTAAGAAATCCATCGCTAACTTTAAAGTTCGTGAAGGCATGGCCTTAGGTACTAAGGTAACTCTTCGCGGCGAACGCATGTATGAATTCTTAGACAAGTTGATCAACGTTGCGTTGCCACGTGTACGTGACTTCCGCGGCGTGAGTGCTACGGCTTTTGATGGCCGCGGCAACTATGCATTGGGTCTTAAAGAACAGCTCATCTTCCCTGAAATTGAATATGATCAGGTAGAACGTGTAACAGGTATGGATATCATCGTAGTTACAAGCGCTAAAACCGATGAAGAAGCGCGTGAGTTATTGACTCTTTGTGGCATGCCGTTTGAAAAATAATTAGGAGGAACTTATAGATGGCTAAAAAATCTATGATTGAACGCGAAAAGAAACGTGCTAAAATCGTTGCTAAATATGCTGCTAAGCGTGAAGCTTTAAAAGCTGCCGGCGACTATGAAGCATTGGCACAATTGCCAGCAAATGCTTCTCCAACTCGTTTACATAATCGTTGCAACTTGACCGGTCGCCCACATGGCTACATGCGTAAATTCGGTATTAGCCGTATTGCGTTCCGTGAACTTGCATACAAAGGACAGATTCCTGGCGTTAAAAAAGCCAGTTGGTAATTGGATTACGGGAGGAGGTTTTTAGAATATGGTAATGACCGATCCGATTGCGGATATGCTTACGCGCATCCGTAATGCAAATGCTGCTCTTCATGAATCCGTAGAGATTCCTGTATCTCGCATGAAGGCTGCCGTTCTGGAAATCCTTAAAGAAGAAGGATTTGTAAAGAGCGTTGAAACCGTTGAAAACGGCAAACACACAGTTTTAAAAGTAACGTTAAAATATGGTTCCAATAACGAAAAAGTAATTACTGGAATTAAACGTATTTCCAAACCGGGATTACGTGTTTATGCGAAGAAGGAAGAACTCCCTCGCGTACTTGGTGGTTTAGGTATTGCAGTTATTTCTACATCTAAAGGTGTAATGAGCGACAAACAAGCTCGTAAAGAAGGCCTTGGTGGCGAAGTACTCGCATACGTATGGTAATCAGGCAATAGGAGGTAGAAATAATGTCACGTATCGGTAGAATGCCTATCGAGATCCCTGAAGGCGTTACAGTTAACTACGCAAACCACGTAATGACTGTAAAAGGCCCTAAAGGTGAATTATCTCGTGAATTGCATCCGGATATGATTATTACTGTGGAAGGTAATACAATCACAGTAGCTCGTCCGAGCGAAGATAAAGCGCATCGTTCTTTACATGGCCTCACTCGCGCTCTTGTTGCTAACTTGGTAACAGGCGTTCATGATGGCTTTGCTAAAACATTGGAAATCAACGGTGTTGGTTACAGAGCAGCCAAACAAGGTAACAAATTAGTGCTTACCCTTGGTTTCTCTCATCCAGTAGAGATGGAAGCTCCTGCTGGTATTACCATCGACGTGCCGGCTCCTAACAAAATCGTTGTTAGTGGTGCTGACAAAGAAGTGGTTGGTGCTGTAGCTGCTAATATTCGTAAATGGAGAGAACCGGAACCTTACAAAGGTAAAGGTATCCGTTACGAAGGCGAAGTTGTTCGTCGTAAGGCTGGTAAAGCCGGCGCTAAAGGCAAATAATATCAGTAGAATTTAGAAAGGAGTGAACATCTTGGCTCGTAAATCCACAAGAAATATTGCTCGAGCAAAACGTCATCTTCGTATTCGTCGTCACATTTCCGGCACGGCGCAATGCCCACGTTTGAACGTATTCCGTAGCCTTAGCAACATCTATGCACAGGTTATTGATGACGTAGCTGGTACTACTTTGGTAGCAGCAAGCTCATTAGATAAAGAATTAAACTTGAACTATGGTGGCAACAGTGCTGCAGCTAAAGCTGTTGGTGAATTAGTTGCTAAACGTGCTATCGCAAAAGGTATCGAAACAGTAGTATTCGACCGCGGTGGTTACATTTATCATGGTCGTGTAGCGGCCCTTGCAGAAGGCGCTCGTGAAGCTGGCTTGAAATTCTAAGAAGGAGGAACTTTAGACATGGCGAGAATTGACTACACCAGTCTTGATCTTAAAGAAAGAGTAGTATTCATCAACCGCGTAGCCAAAGTAGTAAAAGGCGGTCGTCGTTTTTCCTTCAGCGCTTTAGTAGTTGTCGGTGATGGCAACGGTCACGTAGGCGTTGGCTTAGGTAAAGCGGCAGAAGTGCCTGAAGCAATTCGTAAAGGCATTGATGATGCTAAGAAAAATCTTATTCACGTTGTTATTAAAAACGGTACAATTCCTCACACTGTAACCGGTCGTTTCGGTGCAGGCAGCGTTTTCTTGAAACCGGCTGCAGAAGGTACCGGGGTTATCGCAGGTGGCCCTGTTCGTGCCGTATTGGAATTAGTTGGTGTTCGTAACATCCTTACGAAATCCCTTGGTTCTTCCAACCCTAACAACATGGTTCGCGCAACAATTGAAGGTTTAGCTCAGTTAAAACGTGCAGAAGAAGTGGCAGCACTTCGAGGCAAAACTGTAGCTGAAATTTACGGCTAATAAGGGGGATTGACTGTAATGGCACAGGTAAAAATCACATTGACCAGAAGCTTAATCGGTCGCCCTGAAGATCAGCGCGCAACTGTAAAAGCTCTTGGCTTAAAGAAAACTAACTCTCAGGTAGTTAAAGAAGTTACACCTCAAATTCAGGGTATGCTTCACAAAGTTAGACATTTAGTTACTGTAGAAGAAGTATAATATAGATAAGGAGGTGCACTGAATGAAACTTCATGAATTAGCTCCAGCAGCAGGTTCTAAAAAGACACGCACTCGTCGTGGTCGTGGTCTTGGTTCCGGTCTTGGTAAAACCGCTGGCCGTGGTCAGAAAGGTCAAAACTCCCGTAGTGGTGGTGGCGTACGCTCTGGCTTCGAAGGTGGCCAGATGCCTCTTTATCGCCGTTTACCAAAACGTGGTTTCAAAAATGTGTTCGCTAAAGAATATGCGGAAGTTAACATTTCCCAACTTAACCGTTTTGAAGATGGTGCTACGGTTGATCCGGTAGCTCTTATCGAAATGGGCATTTTGAAAAACGTACGTGATGGTATCCGTATCCTTGGTAATGGCACGTTAGAAAAGAAATTAACAGTTATTGCTAATGGTTTTACTAAAACTGCCGAAGAAAAGATTGTAGCAGCAGGCGGAAAAGTAGAGGTGATCTAGGGTGCTAGAAGGCCTCTCGAACATCTTTAAAATAACAGAGCTACGCAATAAAGTAGCGTATACATTACTTATGTTTATCGTGTTTAGGGCAGGCGTTCATATTCCGGTCCCTGGCGTAGATGCCTCTGTTATTGAAAGCTTATTTACATCCGGCGGTTTATTCGGTCTCTTAGACTTATTCGCCGGTGGTGCGTTAAGTAAGTTCTCCATCTTTGCCATGAGTATTACCCCATACATCAATGCGTCGATTATTATGCAGCTGTTAACAGCGGTAGTACCGACGTTTGAACAATGGAGTAAAGACGGTGAAGACGGACGTAAGAAAATTGCCAAAGTAACACGCTATGGCACCGTAGTTCTTGGTTTTGTCCAAGCTTTCGGTATGTCCTATGCGTTACGTGCTAATAGTGCACTTATTGACAACAGTTTCTTATCAGTTATTGTAATTGCCATCATTCTTACAGCAGGGACTTGTCTCCTAATGTGGATTGGTGAACAAATTACAGCATACGGCATTGGTAACGGGATTTCCCTTATCATCTTTGCCGGTATCGTAGCGCGTTTCCCCTCGGGATTCAGCACAATCTACGAATATTTACAAGTTGGAACAATCAATATTTTTCAAGCAATATTATTTGCGATTATCGCTGTTGCAATGATCGTATTTGTAATTGCGGTAACCCAAGGTCAACGTCGTATTCCGATTCAATACGCCAAACGCGTAGTTGGTCGTAAAATGTACGGTGGCCACTCAACCTTCCTTCCTCTTAAGGTCAACCAGGCAGGGGTTATTCCAATTATCTTTGCGTCATCCGTTTTGATGTTCCCTGTGACGTTAGCTCAGTTTGTGCAGGTTGACTGGGTAAGAACACTGGCTAACTACTTTACATGGGGGACCCCATTGCAGACAGTTTTATATGCTGTATTGATTTTTATTTTTACGTACTTCTATACAGCAATCTCAATTAACATTACGGATATGGCAGATAATATGAAAAAATACGGTGGATTTATTCCAGGCATTCGTCCGGGTAAACCTACTGCTGATTATGTAGATCGCGTAATGACTCGCATTACCTTCGCGGGCGCCTTATTCTTGGCACTCGTTGCTATTTTACCTAACTTTATCGGTGGTATTACAGGCATCGAAGGTGTGTATTTTGGTGGTACAGCATTACTTATCGTTGTCGGTGTTGCCTTAGATACAATGCAACAAGTTGAATCTTTGGTATTAACCCGTCACTATAAGGGCTTTGTTAAATAGGAGGAAAATAGCTATGTATATTTTATTAATGGGACCTCCCGGTGCCGGTAAAGGTACTCAGGCTACTCGTTTAATCGATAAATATGGTATTCCTCAGATTTCAACCGGTGATATGTTCCGTGCGGCGGTTAAGGAATGTACCCCTCTTGGTCTTGAGGCTAAGAAATACATGGATGCGGGCCAACTCGTACCGGATAGTGTTACGGTAGGTATTGTACGTGAACGCCTTGCCAAAGATGATTGCAAAAACGGCTTCATCCTTGACGGCTTCCCTCGTACAACTGCCCAAGCAGTATCATTAGATGCTATATTAAAAGAAATGGGAATTGTTCTTGATGCCGTTGTTAACCTCAACGTTCCTAACGAAGAGTTGGTACGACGCATCAGTGAACGAGCACGTCTTGAAAATCGTGACGATGATAAACCGGAAACAGTACAGAAACGTCTTGCTGTATACGACGAATCTACTAAGCCTTTAATTGATTACTATCGTAACAGTGGTTTATATGTAGAAATCAACGGATTACAGGATGTGGATGCAGTATTTACAGATATCATTAAAGCGTTGGAGAAATAATCAATGATTATTTTGAAATCGCAACATGAAATTGAGTATATCCGTCAGGCATGTAAACTCACTGCTGATACGTTAACAGAGCTTATCGCATTAGCAAAACCGGGTGTTACTACACTTGAGTTGGATCAATTTGCCGAAGAATATATTCGCAGCCATGGTGGTGAACCGAGCTGCAAAGGTTACTATGGGTATCCTGCAACAATTTGCGCTTCTATCAACGATGAAGTGGTTCATGGTATTCCCAATGCTCATCGCAAGCTGAAGAACGGTGATGTTATCAGCATCGATCTCGTTTCTTCAGTTAATGGGTATCATGGTGATTCCTGTGTAACCATTCCTATTGGGAAGGTCAAACCACAAGTTATGAAACTTCTCAAGGTGACAGAAGAAAGCTTGTTCAAAGGTATTGAACAGGCAGTTGTCGGGAACAGAGTGGGCGATATTTCCCACGCTGTTCAGACGTATTGTGAAAAATTCGGATTTGGTGTGGTTCGTGATTTTGTAGGTCATGGCCTTGGTCGTGAAATGCATGAAGATCCACAAATTCCAAATTACGGTCCGGCTGGGCATGGTCCCTTATTAAAGCCGGGTATGGTGCTTTGTATTGAGCCAATGATTACTATGGGTACTTATGAAGTACATGTTCTGGACGATGACTGGACTGCCGTTACTCGTGACGGCAAACCGGCAGCGCACTTTGAACATACAGTGGTTGTTACAGAAAACGGCCCTGAAATTTTGACCATGCGTGATGAACCCAGGTTGATAAAATAACCAGTAGCCGGAGGAAATGATATGTCAAAAGAAGACGTTATTGAAGTGGAAGGTACGGTCGTAGAGGCATTACCTAATGCCATGTTTCAGGTAGAGCTTGAAAATGGTCATGTGGTACTTGCTCATGTGTCAGGCAAAATGCGTATGAATTTTATTCGTATCCTTCCCGGTGATAAAGTTACTATGGAACTGACACCATATGACTTAAATCGTGGTCGTATTACCTACCGTTTTAAATAGTAAGCGGCAGCGACACAAAGGAGGTACTTATGAAGGTTAGACCATCAGTTAAAAAGATATGCGAAAAATGCAAAATCATTAAACGTAAAGGCCGTGTAATGGTAATTTGCGAAAACCCGAAACATAAACAAAAACAAGGATAATTGATAGGAGGTGGATGAATAGATGGCACGTATAGCCGGTGTAGATTTACCACGTGACAAACGTGTGGAAATTGGTTTAACTTATATTTATGGTATCGGACTTACTTTGTCCAAAGAAATTTTGGAAAAAACTGGTATTAATCCTGATACTCGCGTTCGTGACCTTACTGAAGATGAAGTTGCGAAAATTCGTGCTCTTCTTGATGAAGATTACAAAGTTGAAGGTGACCTTCGTCGTGAAGAAGCCCTTAACATTAAGCGCTTAATTGAAATCAACTCCTATCGCGGGAAACGTCATCGTGCAGGCTTGCCTTTGCGCGGTCAACGCACTAAGACAAATGCTCGTACTCGTAAAGGTCCTAGAAAAGCAATCGCTGGGAAGAAAAAATAATAAAGGAGGGATAAAGCGTGGCTAAAAAGGTAGTAAGAACTAAAAGAAAAGAAAAGAAACACGTTGAATCCGGTGCGGCTCATATCCGTTCCACATTCAACAACACTATCGTAACTATTACTGACACAAACGGTAATGCACTTTCCTGGGCTTCCGCAGGTGGTCTTGGATTCCGTGGTTCCCGTAAAAGCACTCCATTCGCAGCTCAGATGGCCGCTGAACAAGCAGCTAAAGCAGCTATGGAACATGGCTTACGTCAGGTTGAAGTATTCGTAAAAGGTCCAGGCTCCGGCCGTGAAGCTGCAATCCGTGCATTGCAGGCTGCTGGTCTCGAAGTAAACAGCATTAAAGACGTTACTCCGATTCCTCACAATGGTTGCCGTCCTCCAAAACGTCGTCGTGTATAATTTATAGTTTTAAGCGATCGCAATCTGCGGTCGCTATGATATACTATAGATAGAAGGCGTGTTTTATAGGAGGATTGTCCTGATGAGCGAAGAAAAGAAATTAAAAATCGAGAAAGTTGAAGTACGCGACAACGGTCGTTATGGTAAATTCGTCTGTGAACCATTAGATCGCGGCTACGGGATTACGCTCGGTAACAGCTTACGTCGAATTCTGCTTTCGTCTTTAGATGGAGCGGCTATCACTTCCATCAAAATTGATGGCGTGCTTCATGAATTTTCTACAATTCCTGGTATTCGTGAGGACGTAACGGATATAATCCTAAACCTCAAGCAGTTGTTCCTTCGTCTTGACAGTGAGGCTCAAGTGCCGGTAGATCTCCACGTAGATATTCAGAAGGAGGGCGTTCTAACTGCCGGAGAATTGGAACGATTTTGTCCACCGGAATTAGAAATTTTAAATCCTGACCTCGTAATCGCTACGATGGATGAAGTGGCTCATCTCGTAATGGATGTTCGCATTGAACGTGGTAAAGGATATGTGCCATCAACGAAGAATAAAAAAGATGATGATGTAATTGGTCGTATTCCAATCGATTCCATCTTCTCCCCAATTCTTCGTGCCAAATATGAAGTAAGTGATGTACGTGTAGGTAATGAAATGGACTTTGATAAATTAACTCTCGAAGTTGTTACCAACGGTTCCATTACCGCTGCGGAAGCAGTAGCACGTTCGGCTAATATTATGATTGGCTATTTGAAAAACTTCACCAAGTTAGCTCATTCGGCTGAAGAATTTATCGTTCCTAGCGATGATGACGTTTTGGACGGTAAAAACGATCCGGATGGCGTTGATGGTCCGGATGATGACGGTCCATCAAAAATCCTTATCGACGATTTGGAATTATCCGTTCGTGCATACAATTGTTTGAAACGCGCAAGCATCAATACAATTGCCGACCTCTTGGATAAGAGTATGGATGATTTAGGTAAGGTACGTAATTTAGGTAAAAAATCCATTGATGAAATTGAAGAAAAACTTCAGAAACATCCATTGGGACCATTTTACTTGAAGAAAAAAGGCGAATAAGGAGGATGACTAATGTATAGAAAATTAGGCCGTGACAGCTCTGCTCGTAAAGCTTTATTCCGCGGTATGTTAACATCTTTCTTCCAGTATGATCGCATTGAAACGACTGAAGCTAAAGCTAAAGAATTACGTGGCTTGGCTGACCAGATGAT
Source organism: Veillonella seminalis (assembly GCF_003992065.1). Classification (GTDB taxonomy): domain Bacteria; phylum Bacillota; class Negativicutes; order Veillonellales; family Veillonellaceae; genus Veillonella_A; species Veillonella_A seminalis. The sequence goes on along the minus strand of NZ_RQUZ01000020.1, from coordinate 8,653 downwards.
TACCCTTGCTAAACGCGGTGATCTTCATGCACGTCGTCAGGTGCTTGCATACCTTATGGACGAAGATGTAGTTAAAAAATTATTTGACGAAATTGCTCCAAAATATGCTGATCGTCAGGGCGGTTACACTCGTGTAATTAAGCTTGGCCTTCGTAAAGGCGATGCGGCTCCATTAGCACTTATCGAGCTTGTTTAATAATTAGGAAGTCGGTGTTGCAACGGATGTTAGCAACACCGCTTTTTTATGCTTTTTTATGATATAATGAGATACCTGCGGTTTAAGGGAACTCTGTCACACATTTGTGGGGTATTTTGGCACATGCGTATATATTTATGGCTATATAAATAAAAACAGTTTTATGTAAATAATTAACTGATAGGATACAAATAGAAATGATATTGACAACCTCGTTTATTTATAAGGTTGACGAATCGTTGCTGTTTTTATATTATCAATGTAGTGATATTGCAGTTTAATCATATAGATTTACTAAGATTTGAGGATATTATGAGCACACAGGATATAATGATACAAACCGAACACATGAGTCATACCTATCAAGATGAGTCCGGCAATGTAGTATATGCCCTCGATGATGTGAGCCTATCCATTCGTAAAGGGGAATTTGTAAGTATTATCGGTACGAACGGTAGCGGTAAAAGTACCTTGGCTAAACATTTTAATGTATTGTTGACGCCGTCTAAAGGGACTGTTACGGTTCTTGGTATGGATACGAAGGATCCGAAACATCTGTGGGATATTCGTCAACATGTGGGTATGGTCTTTCAGAACCCGGATAATCAGATTGTAGCGGCCGTGGTAGAAGAAGACGTGGCTTTTGGCCCGGAAAACTTAGGTGTTGAACCTAAGGAAATTCGTCGTCGTGTTGATGAAGCCTTGGCCAATGTCAATATGACAGATTATGCCTTACATTCTCCGGGGCTTTTATCGGGCGGACAAAAGCAGCGCATTGCCATTGCCGGTGTCTTGGCAATGAAACCGGATTGCATTGTTCTCGATGAACCGACGGCCATGTTGGATCCGGCAGGACGACAGGAAGTGTTGGATACCGTTCACCGCTTAAATAAAGAAGAAGGTATTACCATCGTATATATTACGCACTTTATGGAAGAAGCCGTAACATCTGACCGCGTGGTGGTTATGAAAAACGGTAAACTTTTGCACGACGGAACACCGCGTGAGATTTTTTCACAGGTACCGATGCTTAAAGAATTGGGGCTGGATGTGCCGGTTGCCGCAGAAGTGGCAACAAAGTTACGTCTTGATGGGGTCACCTTATCAAACGGTATTATTACTGAGGAAGAATTGGGGGACCAATTATGCCAATAATTTTAGACTCCGTTTCCTACGTATATGGTGAACATACACCGTTTCGTAAGGAAGCATTGAAGGGGATTAACTTAACAATCAACGAAGGTGATTTTGTAGGCATCATCGGTCATACCGGTTCCGGCAAATCCACCTTGGTGCAACATTTGAACGGGCTTTTGCATCCTACGGCCGGTAAGGTTACGATTAACGGCGTCGATGCAGCACTTAAGACCGAAGAAGCTAAATTAATGCGTCATAAAGTGGGCATGGTATTTCAATATCCGGAACATCAATTGTTTGAAGAAACAATTGCTCAGGATATTGCGTTCGGCCCTAAAAACTTAGGCCTCAGCGATAGCGAAGTAGATGAACGAGTTCGCGAAGCTATGGACTTTGTGGGACTTGATTATGAAACATATGCCAATCGTTCGCCGTTCCAATTATCGGGCGGACAAATGCGACGCGTTGCTATTGCCGGCGTGGTAGCACTTAATCCGAGTTACCTCATTTTGGATGAACCGTCCGCAGGGCTCGATCCGTTCGGCCGTGAAGAAATCTTCCAAAAGATTATTGATTTACATGCTAAAAAAGGCATTACGGTTGTACTCGTATCTCATAATATGGAAGACATATCACGTATGGCTAACCGTTTAATTGTCATTGATAACGGGCAGATTCAACTGGATGGTAAGCCTATCGATATCTTTATGAATAAACGTAAGGAATTACAGGCTGCCGGAGTTGATGTACCGCCGGTATCTAAATTAGTTGAATATTTACGAGACCGCGGCTTGCCGGTTTCACAGCAGGTTATATCCGTAGATGACGCTGTTAAAGCGATTGAAGTTGCTTTAAAGGAGGTTAACCATGCTAAGTAATATTACTATCGGACAATACTTCCCGGGCGATTCTTTCTTGCATCGTATGGATCCTCGCGCTAAAATCATTGCTACTATGATATTCATCGTAGCAATCTTCTTGGCTGAAACAACGTTAGCTTATACGATTGTGGGATTATTTACCTTGTTTACGGTTGCATTATCACGTTTGCCGATGCGCCTCGTTTGGAACTCGGTTAAACCGCTTTGGATTATCATCGTATTTACTATGGGGGTTCATGTTTTTACGACACCGGGTACGATGATTTGGCAGTACGGCTTCTTGCACATCAGTGAAGAAGGGGTACGCATGGGCAGCTACATGGCAGCTCGCTTGGTATTCCTGATTATTTTCTCGTCTTTACTTACGTATACGACGTCACCGATTCGCCTGACTGACGGTATTGAACACTTGTTAAATCCATTTCGCCGTATTGGCGTGCCGGCACATGAGCTGGCTATGATGATGACTATTGCGCTTCGTTTTATTCCGACTTTATTGGAAGAAACAGATCGCATTATGAAAGCTCAGGCTTCACGCGGTGCCGATTTTACAACAGGCAGTTTGGTAAAACGAGCTAAAAATATGGTGCCGTTGTTGGTGCCGCTTTTTATCAGTGCGTTCCGGCGTGCCGATGAATTGGCTATAGCCATGGAAGCTCGTTGCTACCGCGGTGGTGAAAATCGTACACGTATGAAAGAATTAACGGTAACAAGTTATGATTATATTGGTATTGCCGGTATTTTGGTGATTACGGTTGTACTGTTGGTATTACGCTTTATACCATTGGGGTAATTAATTCGCGGAGTTCATCGATTGGGCTCCGCGAATTGCAGGTTATAATGATTTTGTAATTTTGTAATTTGTGATTTTATAGTGCTCAGTCAACGGTTTATGACTGGTGCTTTAAAATGAGGAGGGCTGTCATTGGCGGCAAAACAGCGGAATATTCGTTTAATCGTTGCTTATGACGGCACGGAATTAAACGGGTATCAGAGTCAGGTAAACGGCATTACGGTACAGGATTGTTTGGAAGCGGCGCTTACAAAAGTGTGCAATGAGCCGATTTCCATTTATGGAGCATCCCGTACTGATGCGGGGGTTCACGCACGGTTTCAAGTGGTTACTTTTTTTACGACCGGCAGCATACCGGCAGAAAACTTAACACGCGCTTTAATTGCTCATTTACCGCCATTTATTGTGATTCGTAAGGCTGAGGAAATTCCTTTGGATTGGCGTCCGCGCTGGCGCATTGTGGGGAAGGAATATATATATACGATTCATAATGACGTCATCGAAGATCCGATTAGCATGCGTTATCATTGGCATGTTAAAAAGCCGTTAAATAGGGCAGCCATGATGGAGGCTGCTAAAGCCTTGGAAGGGACACATGATTTTACGACCTTGCAAGGGGCCAATTCCACACCGGCTAATCCGGTGAAAACGATGTTTGCGGTGACACTTCGTTTTATAGGGCCCACCGTGTACATTCACGTTATCGGCGACGGTTTTTTATATCATATGGTGCGCAATATAGCGGGCCTTTTAGTTGATGTAGGGCTGGGCCGGTTTGCTCCGTCACAAGTCCCCGATTTAATAGCCGCTCGTGATCGGCGCGTAATCGGTAAGACGGCACCGCCGCAAGGTTTATGTTTGGAAGAAATTTTCTTTAATGAAGGTCGACGTCAAGCTGTGATTGAAAGTTTACGCAGTTGATATGATTATATGTTATATATAGTCATTCCGGCTTATAATGAACCGTAAAATTCGGTTAAAAGGGAACTAAATTGTGGGGATATACCGTTTGCTCATAGCTTGCGGTGAGAGAACTGAAATTGAGTCGGAAATTCTACAGAAACTCTTTCTCATATCATTCTTGTGATATTTCAAACCGGTTCTTATTCAGAAATATAATTCAGAGATTTACTTACATACATAAATAAAAAATTAATAAAATGCAAAAAATAACTAAGCAAATTCTCATTTATTTGATTAAATCAGATAGACGATTTGGGGGCCATTAACGTATAAATGACTATGACAAGGCTGTTTTTACATAATTTTAGACTCACTTTGGTAACCTTACAATTGACTTTTTAAGATTTTTAACATTAATAAATATTATTTATTTAGGAATTAATATTCATAAATTGGTTTTTGTAAAATAATTTATACACTATAGAATATAACGATAATTCACCATAATTATCGATTGCAGGCTAGTCATAGAGATGCCATTTCTTTGGCGTATGATGATTGATGATTTTGTATAAAAATGTTAAAATGTAAAGTAGTTGAAAGGTTTTACAGATCCACTATACTAAGTAATGTTAATCCTAAGGAGGGTGAATCTTTTGCAAAAACGTAAAGATTTTATCTGGAAAATGGGTGGCCAGCAGGGCGAAGGTATCGAAAGCTGCGGCGAAATTATGGCCACAATCTTAGCTAAAGAGGGTTACTCTTTGTACAGCCAACGTTTATTTGCTTCCCGTATTAAAGGCGGCCATACAACGTTTGCGTTGCGCATTGCTCTTGAGCCAATCATGACAGTAGGTGAATCCATCGACTTTTTAGTTGCTTTGGATCAGGAAACTGTTGATATGCACGGCGGTGAAGTTCGTAAAGGCGGTTATATTATTTGCGACAGCAAAGTAAACCCTGACTTCTCCAAATATGAAGGTTCTCCAATTACTTGTTTAGCCGTTCCGATTACCGAAACAGCTATGAAACAAGGTTCCTTATTAATGCGTAATATCGTAGCTTTAGGTATGTCGGTAGCCCTTTTAGGATTTGACAAAGCTCCGTTCAGAACAGCTATTGCAGCTCGTTTTGCGAAGAAATCGGAAGACATCATCGATAAGAACTTAAATGCTTTCGAAGACGGTCATGCACTTATCGTTGAAAAACGCGGTGAAGGCGACGTTGATACCTTGCCTGTACCTGAACCAAAAGATCAGATGTTCTTATTGGGTAACGAAGCATTAGCTTTAGGTGCTATTGCGGCAGGTTCCCGTTTCATGGCTTCCTATCCGATTACACCGGCTTCCGAAGTTATGGAATACATGATTAAGAAAATGGACTCTATCGGTGCTACCGTTGTTCAGACAGAAGACGAAATTGCTGCTTGTATGACTGCTATGGGCGGTGTATATGCAGGCGTTCGCGGTTTCACTTGTACTTCCGGCCCGGGCTTAAGCCTTATGGCTGAATCCATGTCCATGGCTTCCATGGCTGAACTTCCAATGCTCGTTATCGATGTACAACGTTCCGGCCCATCCACCGGTATGGCTACTAAAGTAGAAACTTCCGATATTAACGCAGCTTGCCACAATGCTCATGGTGACTATGCGAACATCGTTATTTCACCAACCAGCATTGAAGAATGTTTCTATGAAATTCAGAAAGCATTCAACTTGGCTGAAATGTATCAATGTCCGGTAATCTTCATGCCTGACTTACAACAAGGCCTCAATAAACAATCCGTTCCTTCCTTTGATTTGAATCGTGTACCGATTGAACGCGGTAAATTGATGAAAGAAGAAGACCTTCCTGCATTGGAACGTCCTCATTACTTCAAACGTTTTGAATTGACTGAAGACGGTATTTCCCCTCGTACAATTCCTGGTATGAAGAACGGCTTGTTCTTATCCACCGGTCTTGAACATAACGAAGAAGGTAAACCGGCTGAAGCTCCTACTATGCACGTTAGCCAGACTGACAAACGTTTGCGTAAATTGAGCACAGTTGCTGAAGTATATGATCCATTCCTCAACAATGCTAAACATGATGAATGTGACGTATTGGTAATCGGGATTGCCTCCAGTCGCGGTGCTATCGAAGAAGCAGCGGCTGAACTTGAAGCCGAAGGTGTTAAAGTTAACCACTTGCAACTTCGCTTGATTAAACCGTTCCCTAAAGAACAGTTAATGCCATTCTATGAAAAAGCTAAAAAAGTTGTTATTTGCGAACAAAACGCAACAGCTCAATTAGCTGATATTTTCCGTATCAATATGCCTAACAAATGTAAGCTCCATAGTTGCTTAAAATATGATGGTAATCCATTCACAGCAACCTATGTGAAGAAAGCAATTAAGGAGGTTTTATAAGATGGCACAAGTGACCGATTACAGAAATGATATTCGCCCTAACTGGTGTCCCGGCTGCGGCCACTATGGGGTACAGGCTGCCATTACCGATGCGGTAACTCAGCTTGATATTGCTCCGGAAAGATTAGCCGTTATTTCCGGTATCGGCTGTTCCAGCCGTATCGGCGGTTATTTCTACGCATATGGTGCACATACGACTCACGGTCGTGCGTTACCTTATGCTCAAGGGGTAAAATTAGCTAATGAAGATTTAGAAGTTGTTGTTTGCGGCGGTGACGGTGATGCGTTCGCTATCGGTATGGGCCACACTATCCATGCATTCAAACGTAATGTAAATATTACTTACGTTGTAATGGATAACCATGTTTACGGTTTGACTAAAGGTCAGACATCCCCTCGTTCCGATATTGGTTTTGTAACTAAAACGTCTCCACACGGATCGTTTGAATCTCCATTACCAATTTGTGAAACAGCAATTGCTGCCGGTGCTACTTTTGTAGCCCAAGGCTATATGATTAATCGTGCCGAACTCGTTGAATTGATTAAACAAGGTATGCAGCATGAAGGTTTCTCCTTCATCAACGTATTCAGCCCTTGCGTAACTTACAATAAACGTAACGGTTATGATTATTTCAAAGAAAACTTAACGTCCTTAACGACGATTGAAGGCTATGATCCTACAGATCGTGCCGCTGCCCTCAAAACATTGGGCGAACACGAAGGCTTGTTGACCGGTCTTATTTACGAAGACAAAACGAAACCTTCCTTCGAAAAAGCTTTGGCTGCCGCTAACGGTGGTCCTCATGCACGTGCTTTGGTAAAAGATGTAGTTAAACCTGATGCTGCTATGTTCCGCGGCTTGTGCAACGAATTCAAATAAGATGTACGACAACAGTAATTATGACAAGTGATGTGACGTCTTAGTGATGTTCATGGAGCTTGTATCGGTAACAGGCGATACCAAGGTGTCGCCTGTTACTCTGTTTACTGTCAGACAGTTCGTAACCATCCTGTCTTTAAATAAAACTAAGGAGATTATAAAATGAATACTTTAAGTACAACAAAAAAGCTGACTATTTCAGGGCTTTGCTTAGCCATGTATATTGTGATTATGATGATGACGCAGGGATTTGCTTTCGGGCAATACCAAGTGCGTATTGCTACGGCTTTATATGGTCTGGCCGCTTTATTTCCGTTTTCCGTATTGGCGTTCGGCATCGGTAATTTGGTAAGTAATTTACTTATGGGCGGTTTGGGACCGATTGATGCTATCGGTGGTTGTTTGGTAGGTCTTATGACGGCCGGTGGCATTGCGTATGCTAAAAAACGCGGTGTCGGTAATTGGATTGTCATTCCGTTTATTACATTGGTTCCCAGTTTGGTAGTGCCACTTTGGTTGGCACCAATTTTGAATTTACCGTATGGATTATTAGTATCTTCATTATTAGTGGGGCAGAGCATTTCTGCAGTAGTGAGCTTTTTTATTGTGAACGGCTTAGAACGTTATGCCGGAACTATGCTCGGTGTGGTACAATCTAAGCAACAGCCGGTTGAAGCGGCTGAAACAGCTGCAGACGATGAAGAAACTGTGCTGGATGTCAATGAAGCAAGTAAAGTGTAAGGAGGTGCCTCTTAATGGCAAGCGGCAGAACAAGTGAAGAACTGCAAGGAGTACATGGCCTTGGCAGTCAACAAACAAAGTATCCTATGGATTATGCACCGGAAGTGCTTGAATCATTCGTTAATAAACATCCGGGCAATGATTATTTTGTAAAATTCAACTGTCCTGAATTTACGAGCCTTTGTCCGATGACGGGGCAGCCTGATTTTGCGACGATTTATATTTCTTATGTGCCGGATGAACGCTTGGTAGAAAGTAAATCACTTAAATTATATTTGTTCAGTTTCCGCAATCACGGCGATTTCCACGAAGACTGTGTGAATATCATTATGAAGGATTTAATTAAGCTTATGGAGCCAAAATACATTGAAGTATGGGGCAAATTTACGCCTCGCGGCGGCCTCGCCATCGATCCGTATGCAAACTACGGTAAACCGGGTACTGAATGGGAAAAGGTAGCTAAAGAACGTCTCCATTTCCATGATATGCAGCCGGAACGCGTAGCGTATCGCTAAAAGCTGAGTAGCTATAGCGATTAAATTTGTAAATTAGTTCGTAATTAAAACGAGCAGTGATACAATAATTAAACAGCTATGAGTCTTATTACTAATTAAGACTCATGGCTGTTTTTTCATAAATTTTGGCCTATAGGACATTTTGAGTTGGTTTTTAGACCGATGAGACTAGTATTTATCTAGTCTTGTCGGTCTTTTA
>NZ_RQUZ01000019.1 GCF_003992065.1 Veillonella seminalis | reverse complement strand
AGCGACATTAATCATAACACAAATCGGTATTCACTATGGATTTTTTATATGTTCAATTTCAGTTTACAATTAACCAATAAAAATTTCTTGCTGATATTACGAAAATTTTTCTCTCTATATATAAATAATATCTTATATTCTGATTCATTTATCATACATCCAAATTTCACCGTAATTTCACGATTTTTACACACAAGTTTCATAATTTCCCTGTATGCTATACCCATAGCAAAAAACTAAAGAACAAGTTTGAGTTTTCAAAGTTTGATGAAGAAGTTACAAACGGAGGATCCGCGTTTAAGTTTCATCATCAAAGTGCTCACTGACTTGAATTTCGCTATACTCTCTAGTTAATAAGCAAAGGAGTCCTATTATGAAAAAATCGACTCAGAATTTATTGAGAAAGGTTGCTTTGCTTGGTGTTCTTGGCGGTACCTTTTGGGGTACCTCAATGGCTGCCGATTCGGCAGCTACCCAACAGGCGACCACATCTCCTCAAGCAACAGCAAGTGCTGCTATAGAAGGTAATCAGGCAGCGGCCTCACAGGATGACGGCTCTAACAGCCCTACAATCTATGACCGAATGTTACGGGCACGTGCCATGGCACGCAATCAAGTAGATGCTAATACAGCCATCTTCTTAATGCCGGATGCAACCTACGGAGCCGCTCGTACCAATGCCGGTCAAATGCCAAAAGACTATGACCGCAAATCCCATCGCGGCCAGGAACGTCAATATCAACCGGATAATAACAACGATATGCAGCAGCAACAAGACAACGACTATCGTTCCAACCATCCTCAGCGCATGGAAGGGCAAGGCAGACACCACAGTCATCCCCCTATGATGGATGGTCAAGGCAATCACCAGGGGCTGCCTCCTATGGGCCAACCCCCTATGATGGACGGTCAAGGCAATCACCAGGGTATGCCTCCTATGGGCCAACCCCCTATGATGGACGGTCAAAGCGGTCACCAGGGTATGCCTCCTATGGGACAACCTCCTATGATGGATGGTCAAGGCAGTCACCAGGGTATGCCTCCTATGGGCCAGCCTCCTATGATGGATGATCAAGGCGGTCACCAGGGTATGCCTCCTATGGGACAGCCCCCTATGATGGACGGTCAAGGCAATTACCAAGGGATGCCTCCTATGGGCCAACCTCCTATGGGTATGCCTCCTATGATGAATGGCCAAGTGGGGCCTCAAGGGATGCCTCCTATGATGGACGGTCAAAAACACCACAAGGGGGAACATCATAAAGGCGACCATTATAAAGGTGAACACCACAAAAACAAAAATTATATGCAAAAATATGACGGCAACCGTCAATACGAGCATAAAACTCCGACATCCTACACCGATGTCAACTTTTAAAAGCTATCCCGGCTTTTAATACCTCTCTAACACAACACACACTTAAAAACCAAACACACAAAAAACAACTCAACACACACAACACACAAAAACAACACAAAAAAAAGCCTGTGAAATCAGATTTACAGGCTTTTTTGCTTTAAACTTTACTTTCACATCACTCAATATATACAAATCAGGCAAATGTGCTATACTTATAACATCCTAAGCCATTTCTCGGGAAATACAACTATTTTAAGTAATAGAAAGAACAATCCTATGAAATCAAAATCAAACTCTATATGGCAACGAGCAGCCATGATGACAATTATCGGCACAACGCTCTACGATACCGCCTTTGCCAGCGAGGCCGTTTTGCCAAAAGAAGCCATTCCGCGTTTGCAATTGCCGACGCAGGAAACTCGCTTAGAGAGCATAAATGAACACGAAAAAACAACGAAAGCTGTGGCCAAGCAGTCGCATACAGCAATTAATCCTAACCGAATGTACGCCGATAAACGGTTAATTAATCCCTATGCGGCTCACATGTGGCGTGAAGATAATGAAAACACAAATACCCTGCCACCGGCTTTTCGTACATCACAAGACCGATTCAAAGTAAAACCGGCTAAAATCAGAACTGAGTCAAATGATACGACTGACGACGAAGTCGATTTAAATCTGCCGACACGTAAAGGGCTTGATGATTTGCACATCTCCGGCAGTTCCCAACCGTCTGAAAAGCAGTTTGCCCAAATCGCAAGCACCTTGCGTACCAAGACGGACGGTCCGATTTATGTAGTAGATTTACGGCAGGAAACACACATCTTCATTAACGGAATTCCCGTAAGCCATTATGGCAAACGCAACTGGGGTAATGTGGGCAAATCCTATCAAACGATTATCAATGAAGAATGCCAATATGTTGCTGACTTAGTAAATACATCGCTCCCTATCGCTGCTTTGGCTGAAAATAAAGAAGCCGGTCCGGAAGAAACGCTTGCGGTAACCTCTGCAAAGACAGAAGAAACGGTAGCCAAAGAATTGGGATTGCGCTATGTCCGCCTGACCGCTACCGACCACATTTGGCCGGATGAAGCCTCTATCGATCGCTTCATTGCTTTTTACAAAACATTGCCTAAGAACGCTTGGCTCCATTTCCACTGCGAAGCCGGTAAAGGTCGTACTACCGCTTTCATGGCCATGTATGATATTATGAAAAACCCGGATGTACCGTTAGCGGATATTTTAGAACGACAACAACTCATCGGTGGCAATAATGTAGCAGCCACACCTGATACGGGGAGCTGGAAGGATCCGTATTACGAAGAAAAAGCCGTTATGATTAACAAATTCTATCGGTATGTACAACAAAATTATCAGACGGGCTTTGAACTCAGCTGGAGCGAATGGTTGCATCCGAAAGCTCAATAATAGATTGACAATACATACAAACAACACAATCTTAAATCTACAAGGTAAAATCTACTTGAATCTATAAGACCAAACCTATAGATAAAAAAAACTCCGATACATTGCAGCTAATGCTTTGTACCGGAGTTTTTTATTGGAATTCTATTTCAGCTAGATTGCCTAATTATTCAGCAACAGCGATTACTTCCACTTCAACGGAGAAGTTGGCAGGTAATTCTTTAACAGCTACACAGCTGCGAGCCGGTTTGCTTACGAAATAATCAGCATAAATAGCATTGAATTTAGCGAAATCATTGATGTCAGCTAAGAAGCAAGTTGTTTTAACTACTTTGGAGAAATCAGTACCGGCTTCTTTCAAAATAGCTTCAATGTTTTTCATGGCTTGTAAAGTTTCAGCTTCAACGCCGCCTTCAACCAATTTGCCGGTTTCAGGATTGATACCGCCCTGACCGGAAATAAATAAAAAGCCGTTAGTTTTGATAGCTTGAGAGTAAGGACCTAAGGCTTTAGGGGCGTTTTCAGTAAATACAGGTTTCATAAAAAACTCCTTTCATGGACAATTACACGAATAAACTTGTATAATCTACTTATAGATTCATTATAGAATAAGTTAACAGTGATGTACAATATCAAATGGACAAAATAGCCTAAAATGTTTACGTCAAAATGCCAAAGACTCATTTTGAAAATAATGATATGTAATTAAGAGTCGTAACTTATTCAGCGTTTTTAACTTATGAAAATTTCTTTGAAGCATTCGTATTTAATCACAGCCACCTAAGGAGGCATCCGTACTATGTCAACGAAATTAGCTACTCAATCCACTGCTAATCCAAACGCAACTCTCGACACGGTTTACAGCTACACCACGTCCTTCCCGGACTACGGCATCATCACCATGTACAGTGACGGTGAAAATCTAATCGGCCTCAGCTTACCAAGCCAACAATACCGTTTAGATACGGATAGCAATGAAATAATAGATAAAAAATTGCCTATTTTCAAAACCACCGAAAAATGGCTAAAAGATTATTTTGCCGGTAAAAATCCTGCTAAAATACCACCCATCCGTTTCATCGGTACACCGTTTCGTCAAAAAGTTTGGCAGGCCCTCTTAGACATTCCTCACGGCCAGCTCATTACTTACGGCGACCTGGCAAAAAAACTGTTCCCCAATGATGCCAACACGGGGATTCGCGCCCGCGCCATCGGCGGTGCCGTCGGTCACAATCCGATTCCGGTTATCGTACCTTGTCATCGCGTTATCGGTGCCAATAAAAACCTTACCGGCTATACCGGCGGTTTAGCTGTTAAAGTAAAACTCCTCACCTTGGAAGGCGTTGATATGGAACCGCTCAAATGGCCGAAACGGACGACTAAAAATACGTTTTAATCAGCATAAAACTATACAAAAATCTCCCTAGCCTTCGTTAAGATTTACTAGGGAGATTTTTAATTTTTAAACTATATGGCTACAAGCCAAGTGCTATATACCTACGAAACAAAAGCTATGCACTATCACATGTGCCATCATTGTTCACCTTATAGTTCCTGAATGAACTGCACGAAACGCGGTGCAAATTCATCGCGTTCCAAATCGGACGTAAGCATTACATAGGCTACCGGATTTGGCTGTGTCAATACAACCGCCCCCTGCAAGTAGTACGGCAATTCAAAGCCGTTAGCATTGACAAATACACGAGCACTCGCCATATAAGCAGGATGTGTATAATGAGGCAACAAAGCCCAAGGAGTTTGGTCTTTTATTGTTACTGAAGTATACGCATAATCGGATATGCCGCTGAACAATGTAGCGGCCATAACTTTTTGTTGCAATTCTTCGTTACTTTGCATCCAATAGGAGTTAATCAAAGGCAATTGCAAATCGATTAAATCTTTTTGCAACACGTTCGAGAACCCTTTTGTCGTCTGCGGCGTTAATACTAAACCGAATACAGTCGCTGTTTTGCGACCTTCGTTATCCTTCATTTGCCACTGATATACATCGGTCTTTTCACCGAGACGATAATCTTCAAAATACTGTAAGCTTTCTTTTTCACGTTCGTAAGCTTTAATACTTTCTAAACGTTTATCTCCGACCAATAGTTCATTAGTTTGCCAATCGCGAAGTTCCGGCCCCTTTGCTACCACTTCTTTTAAATCTTTTTCAAAGAAGTTCCATAAAGCCGGCACAATCACGGTGTCGGACAAACGGCGGACAGTAAGATCACGAGGTACTACAATCGTTCCGTCATGACCTAACGCCTTCATGTGCGTTGTCGGAGTTTTGGCGTTAACCACAACCGATGTATTAGCCCCAAATGCTCTTACCTGCGGCTCTAAATTGTACATACGTTGCCACTGTTTTTGCCAGTAGTTAAAATCTCCGTCATTCGTCGTCAATACCGTTACTACAGGACCGTCTTTTTCAAAACGAACTAAGTTCAAGCTGCCAAACGGAATTTCATAACTGTCAAAAGTTACGGCCTCACGGCTTTCACCATAAATGACCGGTCCGAACACGGAATTAAGTTGATCCGCCGAATTCAAATAATCTACCTTAATATCCGACGTATCAAAGAATTTCTTAATCCCGTCGCGAATACTGCGATTTAATTCCAATTGTTCTTTAGCGCGTTCATTAGTGGCAACCTTACTGCGTAAATCACCGGCGGCCCGGTCAAGATCAACTACCACCGCTTTTACCAAGCTGTTTTTATATTTATTAACAAATTGATTAAATGCGGTAGCATCCTTCATAACCGGCACAGCACGAATACCTTTCACCGTAGCCGCATAGAATGCATCCGCATCATAATCGGTCGGATATGGTGCAAGCCAATCTTCTTGCTGTTTGCTAAGATCCTTGTACAAATCGCTCACAACATTCCAAGTTTGACCCAACTGATCCTTCGCATCGCCCGATTTAGACACATCGGACACATAACCGGCCGCTACGGCCGTCATTTTGGCTGCTTTTAATGAGTCGGTTACATTTACGCCGTCATTACTCTGAGCCGCCGCATTTCGTGCATCTTTAACCGACTTATCGGCCTTTTCCCACAAAGCTTTACTGATGGCCAAACTTGCTCGTTCACCTTTAATATAATCAGGTCCTAACGCCAAATCTACGACATACGCCGTATGTACGCCGTCCGCATCTTCACCGCGTAATTGATACATATTCCAATCACGATAAATAGTGCCGCTGAAATTCTTCAGCTCATCGATGTTAAGCTCTTTCTTGCTCTCAATTTCACGAATATCCTTAACATAGTATTCATTCAGTTCTTTACCGGACATGGATTTGGTACCGTCAACTATTCCTTGCGGTGTCACCATCCGCTTTAAGTCAAAAGCGGTAACACCGGCCGGCAGATTCACCGTCTTATTATCTACTGTCGTCATAACAGTACTTACGAGCTGCGGTCTAATAGCGGTAGCATCCGGCGATACCTTTGTTGTCGCCGCATCACTACTTTGAACAATACCGTATGATAAAGTAATCGGTGCTAACGAACTTGTAGGTACCTCGGCTGCAGATACGCCCGGCACCATAGATGTAGCCAATCCCAATAAAGAGGCCAAAACCAAACCACCTAAATACTTCCGTTTCATCTGATTCACTCCTTTACAACTACGTTACATATTTTAATGCCCCTGAATGCAATATTTGTCTATACCGCTTAACCTTCAGTAAATTCAGGGGTATTATGTTTCACTTTTTCGAGCAACAATTGCTGTTTCAATTCGTGAAGTTTTTGGCTGATATTAACCTTAACAACCGGTGCACGGTTCAAACGGAAAAATTCAGGCCAGAGCAATTTTATTTGTTCATTGGCGTAGTTTACGATTTCAGGCAAGCTTGGCACATCGTAGACTAATTCGCCTTTTTCAAAAATCGGTACCAATAGCTCCACTACATCGAAGCTGTTAGCCGCTAAATGAGTACGTTTCCAAGGATACATAGCATTTTGGAACGTATACGGTTTCGTCGTATCGATTGTTTCATCAAGGAGACATACTAAATCGCCGATTAATTTACGATTGCGACGATTAATAAGGCGAAGTACCTTTTTACGGCCCGGATTGGTAACTTTTTCCACATTATCGGAGAACTTCATGGTCGGCATGAAAGAGCCGTCTTTACGCCATTGGCCGGCCAATTTAT
The DNA here is from genome assembly GCF_003992065.1 of Veillonella seminalis. Taxonomy (GTDB): domain Bacteria; phylum Bacillota; class Negativicutes; order Veillonellales; family Veillonellaceae; genus Veillonella_A; species Veillonella_A seminalis. Next base: position 28,052 of record NZ_RQUZ01000019.1, on the reverse strand, counting down.
ACACGCCGCCTAAAGCGGATGTACCGTCGGCCGTAATCAATTTAGTCCCGACCCCCCACGATGAAATAACACTCCCCTGACTTTTCAAATCAGCAATAGTGTATTCGTCCAAATCATTAGAAGCAAAAATAGTAGCATCCGGGAAGCCCTCATCAGCCATCATCTTATAAGCTTCCTGGGATAAGTACGCCATATCGCCGCTATCGAGGCGAATGCCGTAACCTTTAGGCATAGTACCGCCACGGCGTTCTTTGACTTCTTTGAAAACCTGAATGGCATTCGGCACGCCTTGTTTCAAGGTGTCATACGTATCTACGAGGAATACCAACATATCTTCGTATTGTTCCGCATAGGAACGGAAAGCTGTGAGTTCATCAGGGAAACTCATAATCCAGCTGTGAGCCATAGTTCCCACCGGCTTAATCCCGTATTGTGATGCGGAATACACATTACTGGTTCCGTTAAAACCGCCGATAATAGATGCTCTCGCACCATAAACGGCGGCATTGGTCCCTTGGGCGCGACGCATGCCGAATTCAGCAAGGCTGTCATTACCGGCCACACTGCGAATACGGCGTGCTTTAGTGGCAATCAAGGATTCATGATTTAAATACATGGATAACGGTGTTTCAATAAGCATAGCTTCGTCTTTCGGCGCTTCAATGCGAACCAATAATTCCCCCGGGAAGGCAACAGTCCCTTCCGGTGCCGCATAGACGCTGCCGGTAAAGCGGAAATCTTTTAAATAGCCGAGAAAGTCTTCTTCAAATAGACCCGTTTCACGCAAATAAGCTATATCATCTTCGTTGAACGAAAGATTTTTCAAATAATCGATAACATGCTCCAAGCCGGCTACTACCGTATAAGCGCCATCGAATGGGTTTTTACGATAAAAACGGTCGAAAACGCAGGGTATACGATGCAGGCCTTCCTTAAATAACCCTTGCATCATGGTAAATTGATACAAATCTGTTAATAGTGCTTTACTGATCACAGTACATTCCTCATCTCTTCTAATAAATATATTATATGTGTTGACATAAACTTTTAACCCGATATACTAGAGGTAATGAAGTATTTATGGGAAGTACAAAACTTACATAAATACTACACCTTTTGATACAAAAGGTAATAAACCTTTGGGGGTAACAATTTACAACTAAACTTATTTTAGTTACAATTGTTAAGGGTTATTTTTATACAATTCTACATTTATAGAAAGGAATCCTCTTTTTATGTTACAAGCTCGCTTATGTTTATTACTCACTGCGTTTGTTTGGGGCTCCACCTTTGTAGCCCAGCGTCTTGCGTCTGATGTAATCGGTCCCAATGCGTACAATGCGATACGCTTTCTGTTGGGAGTATTAACCGTAAGTCCGTTTTATTTCTGGATAAAAACGGGAGCACCTTTGAAAAAGCCTCGCTGTTCCATCATATGGCCGTCTTTGGCTTTAGGCTTTATGTTATTTTTGGGTGCCAGTTTGCAACAATACGCCATCGCCTATACGACGGCGTCAAAAGCCGCCTTTTTAACAGCTTTATATGTGGTTCTCGTGCCCTTACTCGGTCTGTTTGTAGGTGAACGACTCAATCTGACCGCCTTAGGCGGTGTGGTTTGCGCCATCATTGGAGCCGCTTTATTGAGCTTAAAAGATAGTTTTATTCCCTCTTACGGCGACGGTATCATTCTGATTTCCACGCTGTTCTGGGCCATTCACATTTTACTGTTAAATACGGTATCCAAACAATATAATCCGTTCTTATTATCCATGGGACAATTCTTCGGCTGTGCCTTATTCTCGGCCATAGCCTCCCTATTTTTGGAAACCACAACTTTTCAAAATATCGCCGATTCTTGGCTTTTCATCGTTTGGGGCGGCGTTTTATCCGCCGGCATCGGTTTTACAGGGCAGCTTTTAGGACAACGCAAATTACCGCCAACGGAAGCTTCGCTCATTTTGAGTCTTGAAATTGTGTTTACCGGTATTTTAGGGTATTTGATTTTGGATGAACGGCTTGATCATCAAGAAATCTGGGGGCTCGTCTCCATGTGCTTCGGCGTTTTACTGGCGCAACTTCCATCCCCACCGCAATTATCTATAGGACCGTTTTTCGGTCGAAAGGACTAATTTTGTATGACTGCTTCACAACTTTATCGCTTAGCCCGGCCTCGTACCCTTACGGCCGCGTTCAGTCCCGTTATTCTCGGTGCTTCCTACGCGGCAACTGCGCACACGGCGGTTCACAGCTTCGGGCTAAGCCTGTTTTACACGCTTTTAATTCTAATCTGCGTCATGAGCTCGCAGATTGCCGCCAATATTTGGAATGAATATTTCGATTTTAAATCCGGCCTTGATCTTAACCAGGCAGCCGGCAACAGCGGCACCATCGTACGTGAAGGAATTTCGCCGCAGCAGGTAAAAAAACTGGGCTATATTTTTTCCCTCACGCCGCTTGTGCTCGGCATTTTCTTGGCGTCGCAAGTTTCTTGGTGGTTATTGCCGGCCGGCGCCATTTGTATTCTGATCAGCTTATTCTACTCGGGCGGTCCAAAACCGATTTCGCGCACCCCCTTCGGTGAACTTGCTTCCGGCATAGCCATGGGTTTTGCCATTGTCTATATTACGGCCTATACTTGGACAGGCACCTTATACTGGGATTTCTTAATCCCCGCTATTCCGTCCACCATCCTCATCGGCAACATTATGATGACCAATAACCTGCGCGACTTCAGTAACGATAAAGCCCACGGGCGCCGCACCTTGGTTATTCTCTTAGGCAAAGATGAAGGGATTCGCTTATTGCGCACCCTTTTTATCTTCTGCATTCTCTGGTTATTCTTATGGGTGTTCTTAGAGCATTTGCCGTCAGCGTCCTTACTCAGCATCATCGCTTTGTTCCCGGCCTTTAAAAGTGCCGCCATCTTGCAACGTTATGCGGATGTGGTGAAAATGAACGAAGCCATGAAATTTACGTCCATCAGCGTGACACTTTATCATCTGTTGGTAAGTGTGGGACTGTGGATTGGGTAAAAGTAAAATTTGCACAAAAAATGCCACCGAAAGCTGGTGGCATTTTTTTATGTCTCAGTTTCGGCTCGCTAAAGCGTCACTAAAACTTAACCTACATATCTTATTTTTCCCAATCTCGTTCCTGATTGGCCATAGAGAAACCTTCCTGATTATTCATGGAGAAACCGTCTACACGTTCATAGTCGACCGTCATATCATAATCTTTAATAGTCTGCGCCAAATGTTTCACAAGGCCCCATGGATTTTTTAATGACAGTTTAGCTTCTTCACCCACCAAAACCCAGAGGATTTTATAATGTTTCGGATCCACCTTTAAATGCTTTTCACCTTTACCGTCCGTAAAGTAAACAAGCAGATCCGCTTGCATTTGGTTGGCATACTGAACAACCGGAGTGAAAAGCGTGCTGCCTCTGGCGGTTACGCGGGGCTGCACGTCTTTTAGAGCATTGACCGTGTAGGTCCGACGAATCACGCTATCGCATTCCACGACGGTAATTTCAAAGTCATAACTCTTGGTGATTTCCAATACTTCAAGCATGGCCTGGCGGAAGGCACCGTCCGTAATACTACCGCTGCAATCAAGGGCAACTACTACTTTAGCACGCCGTTTGCGCAAGGTTCCGCGCAATTCCAAACGTTCCGGCTGACGACGACTACGACGGGTCGTCGTTTTTTTATGCCCCCACGCCACCGAACCGACCAAGCGTTTTAAATACACCGACCACGGCAACGAGGCTTGGTGTTTTTTCATATCACTCAAAAGCCCCGACAAATAACCGGCCAATTCCCCTTTTTCAGAGTTTTCCACCATCTTATTCGTGAGCTGTTGCTGTGAATCGCCGTCGACCTGATCCGATTCGCCCCACAAATCATGGCTCTTGGCCGCATCAAAGGTATCGGCCACATCCGGTGAATTACTCATAGGCGCATCGCTCAACGTATCCTCAACTTCCGTTTCACCGTCCGTTTCACGAGCAATATCTATGTGTGCCTGAATCTCATCCACATAGCATTCCAACGGCTTAAAGGCCACCACGGTGGTGCCGAAATTCTTATTGAGCCACTTCACGTCAATCGCATTAGGCGGCAACGGGTCGATATAGTTATTAACCACGATGTCCATAGCCAGATTAATGGCGAGTGGCGAATACCGCTGATATAGGCGCTTAGCGCGCACCAAATGAAGTGAAATCACATGAAGGATTTCATGCTTAATGGAACTAATCATTTGCGCCGGCGTCATGTCGAGAAAAATTAACGGGTTAAAATACATCACATAACGACTGCCTTTGAAGTTAATCCCTGTGCCACTGGTCATACCGAAACGTAATTCCTGACCGACCTGTAAAAAGAAATAGCCGAAGAAAGAGTCACTTTCAATAAGGCGCAAGTTTAATTTAGACACCAGTTTGAAAAAGCGGTTTTCATACTCTTTATCGACGGTAAAATCGCTCGTACCGGCCGTCAAATCACGTTTGCCCGCCGCCAACGCCGCCGCTTCCGTAATCGCATAGCCGATAGAATTCGTATAAGCATTATCTTTAATTTCCTGGGCCCGCTGGAGCGCATCACGCTCTTGCTGCCAAGCTGTTACCAGTTTTTTGGTAATCGCCAATAGGGCTACGCGTTCCGCATCCAATGGATCCTGATTACTAAGGCTGCCGGCTTCAAGCTTGGCTCCGCCGTTCTTTTCCTTTTCGGCATTGACTTGCGAATCAGGTTTCAATGTGCGTCTGGTTACAATATCTATTTCACCATTCATAGCTTATAAGCTCCGCTGTAAATCAAAGAAGTTATTTACAAACTCATCACTTTTGATGGCTTCCTTATAAAAACGCGGGTAGGTGTTACGAATATCCTTCATAACTGCCATTTGCAAGTCTTCCGGATAAGCTTTTAAAAAGTCCATAAAGCGGTTAATCACTACCTGAGCCGCTGCTTCGTCAACAAACAGCTGATTGGCTCTCATTTCAATGACCCGCATTAAGTTTTTAGCCGTCAAATAAAGACGGGTATGACTTTCTTTCTTAAGACGTTCCAATACAGATTCCGCCATGATTTCACCGGTAAATACATCATCATATGTAAGAAGCGGTTCATGGTCAGCTTCTACGAAGCTCACGAATTCCTGTGCAATCACTTTGCCCACATTACCGCGGATAACGTTAAAGAACACATCTTTACCGATGGCTTCTTTATTCGCTTTATACATGGCATACAACGCCGATACACGTTCATAACTACGCGGTGTGGCGTAAATATCGTCTTCGTTCATCTTGTGTAAATATTCCGGATAGGTACTGATGAATTCCATAACCATCGGTTCCAATTTGGCTTCCGCCGCCCAATCGAGCCACTGCATGTAATCCGGTTCCATCTGGAGCCACACGAAACGGTTCTGCTGGGCCACGTCCATTTCCACCGTCTGATAGTCATAGCTGTTCGTCGGGTTCATAGCCGCTACGATATGTACGGAATGACCAAGGTTAAAGCCGTTGATTTCACGGTTCAAAATCAAGTTCATCAATTCCTGCTGTACCGCATGTTCACAGCGGTTGATTTCGTCGATGAACAAGAGTACCTGCTGACCGGCCGCCATATAGTCGGCAATCTGCTTTAATTTATAGTGAATAGCATAAACAGTCACTTTTTCCGTAACCGTCGTGCCGTCATTCATTTTTCGTGAAAAACTGTCTACCGTCGGTAAACCGCCGATTTCGCCTTCTTTTAATAAGTTGCCGTCGATGGTTACGAGTGACCAGCCGTTTTTTACAGCCAAACGATGTGCCAAAGAGGTTTTACCAATCCCCGTTTCACCGACTAAAAGCGGTACCTGACCGGCCGATAATACCAACTCAACACTTCTCATTGTTTCTACAAAGTTCATATATGTTTCCTTTTCCCTTATTTAATATATTTTAAATTATGATTTTCATCCGGGACAGCTTTTACATAAGCGTCCGAACTCTATTAAAATTTGAACAGTTTTAAAATCTCAGTTGCTTAGCTCTCAATAGTTTAGAATTTTAAACGCTCATCAACTGCGATGGGCCGTATTAAAAGTCTTTAAAACTTCAAAAGCTCATCAACCGCGATGCGGCGTGCTTTTTGCGTACCGAATTGGTCGATAAGACCGACCACATCCGCCTCAAAGCCTTTATTATGCTTACCGATGTACGTGCAATTAAGTAAATCACGCACGTACTGTTCGCTCGTGTTTTCATCAGCCAAAATTTCTTTCAACCGTTCTTCCAAGTAAATTGGTGGAATCATGTAATCCGGTGGCAAATACTTGGTAATCAAACTGCTGATGCCGATAAAATGAAGTGCTTGATCTACCGTCACCGTGCCCAACAAGCGTACTGCCTGCGGGTCTAAAGTGACCGCAAAATCAATAGCTTCCGGTACCGGTTCTTTAATATAGCTGAGAGCCTGATAATTCTGACCTACCGCAGCGAGTTGCACCGCTTTGGACGGGTTCTCGATAAATTTGATGGCGTCATAATTCGACTTTACCGCCAAAATTTGAAGCTCTTCGCTCGGGGCTTTTACATATTGAATGGCCCAGCCCGACTCGGCTAAGGCCAAGCGAACCAAGGATTCGTCGGGATTTTCAATCAAGCCCAAGTTATTCCAGCCCTTGCTTACCACTTGTTCCAGTATCTCATGGGACGGGTTTTCAATGTATTGAATCGCTCGCGGTGCATTGGCTAAAGCAATATCTATCATCTCCGGGGTCGGATTTTTGATGAACTGCAACACCATGCCGTTTTTACGAAGCGCCGTTAACTTCATTTCATCCGTAGGATTGTCCATTTGCGCTAAAGCAAACGGATTAATGCTTAATATGCGTAAATTCTTTTCGTTATCCATAGCTTTCCCTTATCTGTCGCTCACAAGATGTTAATTCTAGAATAAAATTCAAATCTCGGCGACATATCTCTGACTTCTATTTTAAAAATTGCAATTTTAATTGCATTCTATTAAATTGAATATTTTCGTTTCTTATATATATGATACCACTTCTCAATAATATTGTCTTTAAAATTATAGCAAAAAAAGAAAAGCCGCCTTATATGACAGCTTTTCTTCACTCATAAAATTCCCTATTAAATTTAGATATTTATAGTTTATGATTCATGTTTTGCCAAAAAATCAAAAATATGCTGATTTACTACAGTCGGTTGCTCTTCCGGTACAAAATGGCCGCAATTATCGATGCCATAGCCCTCTACCTGATTGGCTTTTGCTCGCCAACCGGCTAATACATCCCATAATTTACCGACAACACCGTTTTTACCCCACATAACCAATAGAGGTGTCTTTATAATAACTTTATTAGCCATATCCACTTTATCAAATTCACGATCAATCGTGGCTGATGCTCTGTAATCTTCCGAAATACCGTGAATCGTTGCCGGATCGGCAAAGCAACGAATATATTCCTGCAATACATCTGCCGTAAAATTAGCCCGTGCCGTAGGTCCGACTTTGCGTTCCAGATTAAAACGAATGAAATAGTCCGGTGCCGCACCTAATAAAGTTTCCGGAAAACCGGTCGGCTGAATGTAGAAAAACCAATGATAATATTTAGTGGCAAATTCCTCATTCGTATCGGCATACATTTCAAAGGTAGGCAAAATATCCATCATAGTACAAGTCAAAATACGTTCCGGTTTATCCACTACCATGCGATGACACACACGAGCTCCCCGGTCGTGACCAATCAAATGGAACTTCTCAAAACCGAGTTGACTCATCACCATAAAATGGTCTTCGCCCATAACGCGTTTTGAATAATTCGAATGATCCGGCAAGCCCACCGGTTTAGAACTGTCACCGTAGCCTCGTAAATCAGTCATGACTACCGTGTATTGCTCAGCCAACTTTGGTGCTAAAAATCGCCAGATTAAATGTGTTTCCGGATGTCCGTGCAACAATAATACAGCCGTATCCCCATGGCCGCCTACCCATGTATTTATCCGGATGCCCGGTTCCGTTTCAATAAATTGCTGCTTAAATCCCGGGAAATATGTTTCCTCCAACATACCGCCACCTCCTCATATTAAACGTTCAATTTGGCCTTTATCATATTTTTTATCCCACCCGCTTCTAAAATAGACAAAACATACGGAGTAAACGGTTCTACATGAGCCACAACCTCACCATCGGCCATGAGCGTGCCTTTTTCCAAATCCAAAGAAATAGTTTTGTGATTTAAATCTAATTTACTGATGACGGGACACACTACGAGAGGCAAGCCTAAATTAATGCCGTTCCGATAAAAAATACGGGCAAACGATTCCGCAATAACGGCACCCGCTCCAATCCCCTTCAAGCAAATCGCCGCATGCTCACGAGAAGAACCGCAGCCGAAGTTAGTGCCGCCTACGACAATATCGCCGGCTTTAAACGTGCTCGCAAAGGACGGATCGGCCCCCTGCATGGTATGCGGAATAATATCTTTTAAATCGGTTAACTCTACAAAACGGCCCGGATAAATTTGATCCGTATCAATATTATTGCCAAAGGTAAACACTTGGCCCTCAATGACTTTATTCATACCTATACTCCTTATTATTTATTAATATACCATCAATCTTAACGTAATTTTTTAGCTGTATAACTTACAAATTCAAATTATAGACTTAATTTAGTTCATCCGGTTTTGCCCATTATAAATAAGGGGTAGGATCTGTAATTTTTCCATTAATAGCCGATGCGGCTACCGTCGCCGGCGATGCTAAGAAAATGTGCGCATCCGTTGCGCCCATACGGCCCGGGAAATTACGGTTAGTCGTAGTAATACAGTATTCACCGGATGAAATCATCCCTTCATGGGTACCTAAGCAAGCGGCACAGCCCGGCGTTACAAAGGTGGCCCCCGCTTCTACCAAGGTTTGTACATAACCTTTAGCCATAGCTTCTAAAAATACACCTTTAGATGCCGGCACAATTACGAAGCGAACCAGACGCGGAATATGTTTACCTTTAACAATTTCAGCGGCTACTTTTAAATCTTCTACACGACCGCCTGTACAAGAACCCAAATAAGCCTGATTAATGGTTTGACCTTCGTATTTTTTCAAATCAAATACATTGTCCACACTGAATGGGGCGGCCACTTGCGGGGTCAAGTTACTTACATCAAAGGTAATTTCATCGGCATATTGGAAATCCTCATCAGTTGTATATACTTCGTAATCTTGACCTTCCACAAGACCTTTTTGGGCAAAAAACTCCTTAGTCACCGCATCCGGCTGGATGTAGGAAGTTTTGGCCCCCATTTCAGTAGTCATGTTGCATAAAGCCATGCGTTCGGACACGCTCAACGCATCAATAACAGGCCCTGCAAATTCAACGGCTTTATATACAGCGAAATCCTCCTTCAATTGACCAATAGCATGCAAGATAATATCTTTCGCGTAGACGCCTTCAGGCAATGTTCCGACAAAGTTAATCTTGATAATTTCAGGCACGCGGAACCACAATTGACCGGTAGCCAAAATAATCGCCAAGTCCGTAGCGCCAACGCCGGTACCGAAAGCACCGAAGGCACCATGTGTTGTAGTATGAGAGTCGGTGATAACGATGATGCGGCCCGGTCTTGACCATCCTTTATCCGCTACAACCTGATGGCAAACACCTTGGTCGATGTCCATAAGTTTTTCAATCTGTTGTTCCTCACAGAACTCTCTGAACTGACGCTGATTATCTGCCTGAGTAATTGTGGATGCCGGTGCATAATGGTCTAAAAACATGGCAATTCGATCCGGATGACTTACTTTTTTAGCCCCCATTTCAAAGAAAGACCGGATAGTTTGTAAATACAAGTCATTAATCCCGGCTAAATCAATTTCACAATTAATAATCTGTCCGGTTTTAACCGAATCCAAACCGGCTTTTTTAGCTAATAACTTTTCAATAGCGTGCATAATAACCTCCTCATTTACCGCCGTATCTTAACGGCTATACCTTATTACATCGTTAGTTAGTTCATTTGTCTTGCCAATTCTTATGCTTCAAAGTATACAGCTAACGATATATAGTGTAAAATACTTATAAATAATTATTTGATAGTTTTAAACTATCAAACGGGATATAAATCTGCCTTTATAATATGTCTTTTGTAATGTGCCCTTTATAATAAACTTACGCAAATACGACAACAGGAGGGATGATATTGGATATATTGAATACAATCACGCTGACCCAACTGAACTACTTCTATACAGTAGTTAACTCTAAATCTGTGCACGAAGCAGCAAAAAAACTGTTAATTACTCAACCCAGTCTTTCGGTGGCATTAAAGAACTTAGAGTCCGAATTACAACTATCACTCTTCGACAGATCCAAACGGCAGCTCACCTTAACCGCAACGGGTAAGCAGTTTTATCAGGAAGTCACGGCCTTATTAAATCACACAGCTAATCTTGAAGACCGCATCAAGCTTTTGCAAAAAGGTCGTCAGTTTATTCGCCTTGGCGTGGCACCTATGATGAGTTCCTTTATATTTCCCGTAATCTTTAACCATTTTCAAAAAGCTCATCCGGACATTGAATTTGAAGTCTACGAATCCGGCGTGCTCCGTTTAAAACAACTGTTAAAAGAACAAAAACTGGATATTGCCTTCCTTATTAAAGATGAATCCGATGCACAATCATTGGACTTTACGTCCTTGCTCGAAACAGAATATCACCTGTATGTAGGTCCCGATGATCCATTAGTAAACATCGCCGCTAATCGCCCAAATCAAATGATTACCTTGAATGACTATAAAAACATTCCCATGATTTTTTATAAGGAAACATCTTATATCCAGGCCATCATCACTAAATATTTCCAAATTTACAATGTTAATCCAAAGATTCGTTTACGCACTAACCAGATACACACTATCACACAATTAGTCCGTGACTCGGTGGCTGCCGCTTTTATGACAGACAAAATAGTCACGCCCTCAGATGGCTTAATTCGTATTAATACAGATATTAATTTTCTCATCACTATAGGCGTTGCCACCAACCGGCAAACTGTAATCACACCGGCTATGAATACATTTATTCAGTTTTTTGAGGAAAATAAGGAAATCATTTAAAAGAATTTCATCAAACACTTTCCGTATCCGCCAAAAATAAATTTAACAAACTAAAAAGCGCCCCCGCTTGCACGCTGTGCAAGCGGGGGGCTTTTACAAACTATGTAATTATACGAGCCATCACGAGACTCACATCAAGCAGTCAGCTCTTATTTAGTAGCTGCCGCATAATGAGCGTTTACTTGATCCCAGTTAACGAGATTCCAGAAAGCTGCGATGTAATCAGGACGAGCATTCTTGTATTTCAAGTAGTATGCATGTTCCCAAACATCAAGGCCTAATACAGGAGTTTTGCCGTCGCTAAGCGGGGAGTCCTGATTAGCAGTGGACAAGATTTCAAGCTTGCCATTGTTTACTACGAGCCAAGCCCAACCGGAACCGAAGCGGCCGGTAGCTGCTTTACCGAATTCGGCTTTGAAGTTTTCGAAGTTTCCGAAAGCTTCGTCAATAGCACCTGCAATCGCACCGGTAGGATTACCGCCTGCGTTCGGAGCTAAAATGTTCCAGAAGAAAGTATGGTTAGCATGACCGCCGCCATTGTTGCGGACAGCCGTGCGGATATCTTCCGGTACAGCGTTCAAATCAGTGATTAACGCTTCTACGTCTTTTTCACCCAATTCAGGATGTTTTTCAATAGCAGCGTTTAAGTTAACAACATACGTGTTGTGATGTTTATCATGATGAAAATGCATTGTTTCTGCATCGATATGCGGTTCTAAAGCTTCGTAAGCGTATGGTAATTCCGGTAATGTGTATGCCATAAAAATACCTCCTTCCCCGTCCAAGGGGATAAAAACATAATACATAACAAAGTGTTACGAAAAAAAAATTATCGAATTTTATAATCATCGATTGCCTTTTGGCAACCGCAATTCACTAGATTTAATTTTTTCAATCTTTCTATTTGTTAATGATAATATTTTTCATTTATCTTGTTTAGTAGTAAAAACGTATATTTGTAATAAACATTTTGTAAGTGTGTTATTTCACAAATCAAACGGCTTTATTTCTATATGTCCACTTTATATTTAAAATTTTAAATATAAAATTTAATGCTGGCTTATATCTTGAGTCACGCTTAATTTTTAATTCCCACTATTTTTGTACCCATAGCTACAGACTATTAATATTACCTGCTTTATAATGTAATCATAAGAAATAAAGTCATATTTTATGGATAAAAACAATCCAAAAAGACATTTCTTACTCATACACCGTAATGATAGCTAGCAATAATTTTTTGTTTTTTGACATAAATTTTTATATATATGTCATAAAAAGTCTTATTTTTACACATCTTTTATTTTTAGCATTTTAACAATCGAAAATTAATATCATTACAATTATTGAATTAAATACCAATTCGGTATACACTTAAAGCATCTTATAATAATTCTTTATTTCCTTAATGGAGGTACCACAATGCAAAATACTGCATGGAAAGGCTTCATTACAGGTGTATGGGATAAAGCCATTGACGTTCGTGACTTTATCCAACGTAACTATAACCCCTATGTTGGGGACGACTCATTTTTAACCGCGCCTACCGAGCGTACACTTAAACTTTGGCAAGAAGTCCTTCGTCTTTATGATGAAGAAAAGAAAAACGGCGGTGTTATTGATGCCGACACGGATATTGCCACTTCGGTGTCCTCTCACGGCCCGGGCTACATCATTAAAGAATTAGAACAAATCGTTGGCCTCCAGACCGACAAACCGTTAAAACGGGCTATGTTCCCGTACGGCGGTTTACGTACAGCCAAAAGCGCTTTACAAGAATACGGCTTTGAAATGGACGCTCAGCTGGAAGACTTTTTCAAAAAACATCGCAAAACTCACAATGACGGCGTTTTCGATGTGTACACCCCGGAAATGCGTGCCGCTCGTTCCGCACACATTATTACCGGTTTACCGGATGCGTACAGCCGCGGTCGTATCATCGGTGACTATCGCCGTGTAGCCCTTTACGGGATTGACCGCTTAATCGAAGAAAAAGAAAAAGAGTTCGCCATTACTATGGGCGACATGACGGCTACGATTATTCGCGACCGTGAAGAAATTCGTGACCAAATTCGTTCCTTAAAAGAATTAAAAGCCATGGCGGCTTCTTACGGTTTTGATATCAGCCAGCCGGCTAAAGACGTAAAAGAAGCGATTCAGTGGTTATACTTCGGTTATTTAGGCGCTATTAAAGAACAAAACGGCGCTGCCATGTCTATCGGTCGTAACACCGTCTTCCTCGACATCTACGCTGAACGTGACCTCAAAGAAGGCAGCTATACAGAAGAAGAAATTCAGGAAATGGTTGACCATTTCATCATGAAACTTCGCATGGTGCGTTTTGCCCGCATTATCGAATACAATAACCTCTTCACCGGCGATCCGGTTTGGACAACCGAATCTATCGGTGGTATGGGCTCCGACGGTCGTCCGCTCGTTTCCAAAATGTCCTTCCGTTACTTGCACACGCTTACCAACTTAGGCCCGGCTCCGGAACCGAACCTCACCGTTCTCTGGTCCCCTCGCTTGCCGGACGGGTTCAAACGTTTCTGTGCTAAATTGTCCATCCAAACGTCTTCGATTCAGTATGAAAACGACGAATTGATGCGTCCTAACAGCGGTGACGACTATGCTATCGCCTGCTGCGTATCACCTATGCGTATCGGTAAAGAAATGCAGTTCTTCGGCGCTCGTTGTAACCTCGCAAAATGCTTGCTCTATGCAATCAACGGCGGTGTCGATGAAAAACTCAAAAAACAAGTTGGACCTAAATATCGTCCGATTACTTCCGAATACCTTGATTTCGATGAAGTAATGGAACGTTTTGACGACATGATGGAATGGTTGGCCGGCGTTTACGTGAATGCCCTCAACATCATTCACTACATGCACGATAAATATGCATACGAAAAATTGGAAATGGCGCTTCACGACCGCAAAGTTACGCGTTGGTTTGCCACCGGGATTGCCGGTTTATCCGTAGTAGCCGACTCCTTGTCCGCTATTAAATATGCCAAGGTAAAACCGATTCGTGATGAAAACGGGGTAGCTGTTGATTTTGAAATCACAGGGGATTTCCCTAAATACGGTAACGATGATGACCGTGTTGATGATTTGGCGGCCTTCGTTGTATCCGCATTCATGAACAAAATCCGTAAACATCCTACCTACCGCGAAAGTGTGCCTACCATGTCCCTTTTGACAATTACATCCAATGTAGTATACGGTAACGCCACCGGTAGCACACCGGACGGCCGTAAACAGGGTACACCGTTTGCACCGGGTGCTAATCCGATGCACGGACGTGATTCTCACGGGGCTGTTTCTTCCATGGCTTCCGTTGCCAAAATGCCTTGGCGCGATGCAAGTGACGGTATTTCCAACACCTTCTCCATTATTCCGGATGCACTCGGTAAAAACGGAGAAACCATGGTTCGTATGAGTGATTTAGACATCGATCTGGATCTTGATGCAGTTTTACAGAGCGATATGCCGACCGGTTTACCTGTCAATAATGAAAACCTGGCCTGTCGCGAGCCTAATGTTTCCATTTCCGAAAAGGAGGACAAGTAATATGAGCAACGAACAACAAATCGATAATTTAGTAGAATTATTGGACGGCTATTCTGAAAAAGGCGGTCATCATTTGAACGTTAATGTGTTTGACCGTGAAATGCTTCTCGATGCGCAAAAACATCCTGAAAAATACCCACAGTTGACCGTTCGTGTATCCGGTTATGCCGTGCACTTCAACAAATTGACGAAACAACAACAGGACGAAGTTATTTCTCGTACCTTCCACGAACAAATGTAACTTCGCCTTATCCCCTTCTCAGTAGTTATATATAGTGCAATAGGCTCCCCGATTCGAGGAGCCTATTGTCATATTTAAGACTTAGACCTTAAGCTGAACTATCCTTCAGAAGGTCAACCGTATTTTTTTGAAAGGCGTACTATGATTGGACGAATTCATTCCTTAGAGACCATGGGCACCGTTGACGGCCCCGGTGTACGAATGGTGCTATTTTTACAGGGCTGCCCGATGCGCTGTGCCTATTGCCATAACCCGGATACGTGGGATGCGCAGCAAGGTAAAAATATTACCATTGAAGAAGTATGGGAGCAATTTGAGCGAAATCAGAGTTTTTATAAAAACGGCGGTCTCACTGTCACCGGCGGCGAAGCTTTAATGCAAATTGACTTTGTCATCGAGCTCTTTAGCTATTTCAGAGAGCGTGGCATTCATACTTGCCTCGACACAAGCGGCATCTACTTTGAAGAAAGCCAGCGCGAAACCTATGAAAAGCTTATGGCCGTAACGAGCCTCGTTATTTTAGATTTAAAAGAAATCGACGATGATAAACATATCGCCCTTACCGGTCAAAGCAACAAGCAAATCTTAAAATTTGCCCGCTTCATCGATGAACACAATGTGCCTATTTGGGTGCGCCATGTAGTCGTTCCTACTATTACCGACAATGCGGATCGTTGGTACCGCCTCGGCTTCTTCGCCGGTTCTTTGAAAAACCTCGAAACTATCGACTGCCTGCCTTATCACGTGATGGGTGCCTCAAAATATAAAGAAATGGGCATCGCCTATCGCTTAGAAGGTATTCCGCCGGCCGGCAAAGCACTGGCGGCGAAAGCGTCAAAAGTCGTACTGGAAGGGATAAAGGCATATCGGCGACAGTGGTGGAGTAAGTTGGCACCGGCTTAACAGCTTGCGAAATTTTAGAAAATCGTACTAAGGGAAAAAAGCACAATATACCTATCTTGAATACCCATTAGCCGAACGGGTGGGGGTTGAGAGATAGGTATATTGTGCTTTTCTATTAAGAATTTTAGAATATATTTCGCAAGCTATTCTAGAGTTGTGATTTATAAGCCGAGATCAACCAGCAGTTGTCCTACGTGTTCTTTTGCTTTAACGCCTCTATAAATGTGGGCCAACACGCCTTTTTCATCGATAACGAAAGTGGAGCGTTCGATGCCGATAGAGATTTTACCGTAAAGTTTCTTTTCTTTCATAACACCATAGGCGTTGCAGACGGCTTCATCAGTATCCGCCAAGAGATTAAATTGAAGGTCATATTTTTCTTTGAAATTAATATGACGTTTTACGGTATCACGACTGACACCCAATACAACGTATCCGGCATCTTGTAACTTTTTATAAGCTTCGTTAAATTGTTGAGCTTCAATGGAACACCCCGGTGTATTATCTTTCGCGTAGAAATATAAGATTACTTTTTGACCGGCTAAATCTTTTAAACTTACCATTTCATTTGCATCATTAACAACGGAAAAGTCCGGTGCTTTATCGCCAACTTTTAAATCTGACATGGTATCACTCCTTACTTCTATACATGCTGCTATTCACTAAGATATAGCATAACTGCAATATAATACTAATTCTCTTTAATCAAACAATATCATTGCTTATTTTATTATACACCATTCATAACTAATTTGCGGAAAGGCTAAAGTACAAAAAAGCGGACGCAATTTAGTTAATTATTTCAAAAAAATAACGATTTCAGCCTTATATCTAAAAATCTCACTATACAAATATCTCAAAATACATTATAATTATATTGAAATATTCAGATTTAACATGACAGTTTTAATTGCATTAGAACTGTCGTATATATAGGGAGGTTTGTTAATGAAATTTTTAACCGCAACAGTAACAACGGGTATTTCCTTTGGATCCGCCTTGGCTATGATTGTCAGCTATGCTAACTGGCATTCCATTCCTTGGGCCATTATTCACGGTCTATTCGGATGGCTCTACGTTATATACTTCGCTTTATTCAAATAGATCCCCCTTAATCCCACTCCTAAAGGAGAAAGGCATTGCCATACCGAGCGGCAATGCCTTTCTTCTTTTTTATTTTATTGATAAGGCCACCATTTTTCTTTTTAAAATAAATGGTGGCCTTTAAACTTTTATCTCAAATTTTCACGAAAATACTTTTAATGTGCAAAATAGTTAATAAACCATACGATACAAGGTACCGCAAACAGGTCAACCAAGAACGCACCGCAAAGCGGCACAATTAAAAATGCCTTCGTGGACGGACCGAATTTTTCAGCAACGGCTTTCATATTCGCCATCGCATTCGGGGTCGCACCTAAACCATGACCGGCCATACCGGCACACATAATCACCGCATCATAGTTTTTACCCAAAACAGGGAACGCCACGAACATATTGTACACAATCATAAAGATAACTTGCGACATAAGGATTACAATCATTGGCAATGCCAAATCGGCCAATTCCCATAACTTCAACGTCATCAGCGCCATGGAGAGGAAAATACCGAGACACACATCCCCGATAAGCCCGATGGTAGGATTATGCAACTCAACGAAGTGGAATTTATCGTTAATATTACGAAGTAATACAGCGAAGAACATACCGCCTACATAGTTCGGTATGGCAATCCCCCACCAAGATTTAAAGGCTACGGCCAATTCCATACCTACGACCATACAAATAGCTATAATAAAACCATGCAATAAAAATACATGAGCGGCTACTTCTTCACTAATTTCCTTGCCTTCTTCGATTTTTTCAACAGTTAACGCTTCGTTTACACTGGTTGTATCCGGACCGGCTACTTGATCTAAATCCTGTGCTAAAGCAGCTTTTTCAGTATCCTCAGCCAACTCTTCCTCTTCAGTGGAGTGTAAGTTATATTTATTGATGAAAAAGCGTGCGATTGGTCCGCCCACTACACCACCGGCTACAACGCCAAATGTTGCGGCTGCCATCGCTACCGCCGTAGCACCGTAAACACCCATAGCTTCTACTTCAGGTCCGAAAGCACCTGCATTACCGTGCCCGCCTTCCATAGATACGGCGCCCATTAAAACACCAAGTAAGGGATCAAGCCCCAACACTTTAGACCAAGATACGCCGATTACGTTCTGCATGAGGGATAAAAAGGCACAAAGAGCCCAATAATAAAATAATAATTTACCGCCTTTTTTTACAAGCTTAAGACTGGCAATCAGACCTACGGTAGCGAAAAATGCCAACATAAACGGCGTTTGTAAAATTGTATCCATTTTAATATTTAAAATATTAGTCTCATGTAAAACCAACATAAGCAAGGAAAATGACAAACCGCCTGCTACCGGTGCAGGAATACAAAAACGACTCAAAAAGCCGACTCGATTAACAATGATACGCCCCAATAACAGCAATAAAATTGCCAGTGCCAATGTGGCAATCATATCAAGCTCAATAACCGGAATACCTTGTTCCCACAAAAATTTCATACTTTCGCCTCCTAGCCAACAAGAATAAAATTATGGCTAACACCCTGTTTACACATAAGATGCGGCCCGCACCCGACCGCGAAAAGGCTATAGCATTCCCTCAAAAGCTTCTATACTACAGGTTCCCATAGGCTACATTTTCTACACTATAGCTGACAATCCGACTCTTCTCCATGCTACACAAATACTCCCACAAATGAATACCTTTACACTCACAATTTAAAGTATTCGTTAAAAATTCAATTTCTCCTGTTAACAACAACCTATAACTTAAAAATATATTCTATATTCTTTTAAATTATAGTCACAGGTGATTCATAATGATTTTCATTGACTTTTTTTGCTTAATTATGCATATTTTTGATTAAAGGCAGGTGTAATTTGTAGTAGATATATCTCATATAAAATAACAAAAGACTGCAATCCGGATTACTGTTTACAGATATTACACGCCATATCCTCAGATAGTATAACCCCGGCTGCAGCCTTTTTTATTTCATGTAAACTTACCCTGAAATTATATTATTCAATTTCAATGGGCGAAGTAGTTAATAAACCATACGATGCACGGCAAAGCAAATAAGTCAATTAAGAACGCCCCGCAAAGCGGCACAATTAAGAAAGCCTTAGTGGACGGACCGAATTTTTCAGTAACCGCTTTCATATTAGCCATCGCATTTGGCGTTGCACCCAAACCATGACCGGCCATACCGGCACACATAATAACCGCATCATACGTTTTACCCAACAATGGGAATACGATAAACAAACAGTATACAATCATGAATACTACTTGTGCCCCCAACACGACAATCATCGGAATTGCCAAATCTACAAGTTCCCATAATTTGAGTGTCATCAATGCCATAGATAGGAATACACCTAAGCAATAATCACCAATCAAATTAATGGTTTCCGTATGAAGTTTAACCACGTTGAGCTGATCATTAATATTACGCAAAATTACGGCAAAGAACATAGCCCCTACATAGCTTGGAAGTGCAATACCGAGGCTGCCTTTAAGCCAACTGCCCACCATTAAACCTATGGTCATACAAACGGCAATGATGGCCGTGTGAATAAATAAAGAGTGAGCCGAAATCGCTGATTCCGCATATTCACTTTCCTTTTTAGCCGCCTTGGCATCATCGGAACTCGAGCTTACACCGTTATTACCGCCGGTTGCCGTTACAGTACCATCACCAGCCAACTCCAATGCTTCAGTGGATTTCAAGTTATTCTTATTCAGTAAGTACTTAGCAATCGGACCGCCGACTAAACCGCCCGAAACGAGGCCAAAAGTTGCGGCCGCCATTGCTACGGCGGTGGCTCCGAATACGCCCATAGCTTCTATTTCCGGACCGAAGGCACCGGCTGCCCCATGGCCCCCTTCCATAGATACAGCCCCCATCAATACACCCAATAACGGATCGATATCAAATACTTGGGCTAAAGAGACACCGATTACGTTTTGCATAAGTGACAAGAAGCCGCAAAGAAGCCAATAAAACAATAGTAATTTACCGCCTTTTTTTACCAATTTAAGACTGGCAATAAGCCCTATTGTGGAGAAAAAGGCCAACATAAACGGCGTTTGCAATAAGGTATCCATTTTAATGATTAAAATGTTACTCTGATGCAAGATTAACATTAATATAGAAAACAAGAGCCCGCCGGCCACCGGTGCCGGAATACAAAAACGCCCCAAAATACCGATTCGATTAACCATGACACGCCCTAGAAGCAATAGCAAAATTGCCAGCGCCAATGTAGCAATCATATCCAACTTAATCACCGGAATACCCTGTTCCCATAAAAATGTCATACGTCCGCCTCCTAAATAGTAACAATTCAAAAAAATTCATACATTCAAAACACGCACATTAAAAAATGATTTTATATCATTCTTATAATTACTTCTACGCATAAATTTGATTTTCCTGCTTATTGTATACAAAAAGTCAAAAATATAGACTATAAAATAAAAATAATCTTATACGACTTTATATGTTATACGAGTTTATAGGAGAGAGTCCGCCCGAAAATAGGGTTATAAAAACAGAAACAGCATCCTCGTTCTGTTCCAGAACGAGAATGCTGTCAATTGTTACACCAAATAATACACTTAACGCCACCAGATTATCTACACGCGGCAAGCTTTGCCCCCATTGCCATCGGTAAATGGCTTGCGGGTCGTTAAAGCCGAATGCCTCTTGTAAGTCTTTAACGGAGTATCCGCTTTTAATCCGTAAAGCTTGAATCTGAGCGCCTGTTGCTACCATATCAATTGCGGGAAACATCTTCATAATCATCGCCTCCTACCAATTAATGACCAAGTACCATTTGTTGATTCGCTTGTTAAGTCACCTTCTTATTATAACGTAAATTCGAAGAATTGTCATTAAACCGGAAGTTCAAACGATGATTCATAGGACTATAGCGTTAAATATATATTTTTTAAAAAAATCTATTTATTTTCTTTGATTTTATCATAGTTAAATAAAATGTTGAGCACAACAGCTGTCAAGGCACCGACTACAATGCCGCTTTCCAAGAGGATGCGCACAGAAGAAGGGAATTGGGCGAATAAATTAGGTGTTACCGTCACGCCAAGCCCCAAGGTAATAGAACAAGCTGCAATGAGCATGGTGTTGGAATCAGTAAGATCTGCTTTACCCAACATGCGAATACCGGCCGCACACACCATACCAAACATAGCAATCATAGCACCGCCCAATACAGATGTCGGAATAATCGTGGCCAAGGCAGCAAACTTAGGCACCAAACCTAATACAACCAGCATAATACCGCAAACCACGATAACCGTCGTTTTACGAACCTTAGATAATTCAACGAGTCCCACATTTTGTGAAAACGTCGTATACGGGAAGGAGTTAAAAATACCGCCGATGATAGAGGCCAAACCTTCGGCACGATAACCATGAGCCAAATCTTTAGGCGTTAATTTTCGTTCACAAATTTCCCCCAAGGCCAAGAACACACCGGTCGATTCCACCATGCTCACCATGGCCACAATGGTCATGGTCAAAATAGCACTGGCATGGAAAGTCGGTAAACCGAAGTAGAACGGCTGCGGAATATGGACCCAAGAGGCCTCGGCAACCGGTGTAAAGTCCACCATGCCCAAGAAGAAGGCCGCAATCGTACCCACAACCAGCCCCAACAATACGGAGATGGCTTGAATGTAACCTTTGAAAAGGCGATTTAAAATAAGGATAAATACCAAAACGGCAAAACCGAGGCTCAAATTCATGGCACTGCCGAAATCAGAGCTGCCGAGTCCGCCGGCCAGATTATTCATCGCAACCGGTACCAAGGTAACACCGATAACAGTTACAATCGATCCCGTAACCACCGGTGGGAAGAAACGCACTAATTTGCCAAACCAATGAGAGATAATAAAAACAATAAGACCTGAAGTAATAATAGCCCCGTAAATAGCGCCCAAGCCCAGTTCTTTACCGATGGCAATCATCGGAAATACAGCGGTAAAGGTGCAGCCCAATACCACCGGTAATCCGATACCGAAGAAACGATTACGCCATACTTGAAGTAACGTTGCGATACCGGATGTCAATAAATCGGCACCGATTAAATAGGCGATTTGCATCGTTGAAAGATTCAAACTGCTGCCTACAATAATTGGTACGATAACGGCCCCTGCATACATGGCCAATACGTGCTGCAAGCCTAAGAAAAAAGTCTGACTTTTGCGTAATTCCATTATTCTGCCTCCTTCGGATGACGCGCTTTTAATTCTACTGCCATTTTACCCTTGCCTTTACCATCGGGACTGCCATGCGTATAACCGACAACGTCGAAATATTCGGCACAAGCATCGGCAATAGCTTCGTAGTCCTCGTTTTTACTCTTCGTGCAGGTGGAAATATGTACCGCATCAACGCCTTTTTTACGAAGTGTTTCCAGTTTCTTTGTCAAATCACCTCCGGAATGGGTAAACCCGACCAGTTCAATATCTTCACCTTCATAGCGCTCAAAGGAATCTTTTTTGCCCATAAACGCACCTAAACAACCGCCGCAAGAACAACGTTGCATCGTATCTTCGTTAACCAATATGGCTATCTTTTTCATAATTCACCTTCATTTCTTTTAATCCGCTTCAATTATGTTACTAAAACCATCCTCAGTAATGTGTGCCCTACTTTATGTGGTAAGGCTCAATTTACCGACATCGTTGTTTTCACAATTCGTGAAATACTCTTTTAAATCGTAAATTTTCGAAGAATTGTCAAATGCCGCTTACTCATGAATAGCGTATATTTTTTCAAAAATATATGCTTAATTTAGCAGATATCACTCATATATTATATAACATTCCCCAAGGAATCAATGTAGCCACGGTCTCATTCTCACAGCTTTTACTATTTAAATTATTCATAATTTAAATCACTTTTGTACATTGTCACAATCTTGAAAAAAGCGTACAATACAAATATAAGCGTTATTCGAATTAAGTAACCGTTAGGAGGAAAAATCCATGGCTTATGCAACATTTCGAATTCCAAATACTATCATTCATGGCGATGATGCCCTCACGCACCTTTCTAAATTAGAAGGCAAGCGTGCTAGCATCGTAACCGGGGGCAACTCAATGCGCAAATTCGGCTTCCTCGACGAAACGAAAGCCCAACTTGAAAAGGCGGGTATGGAAGTCCAAATTATCGACGGCGTAGAACCGGATCCATCCATCAAAACCTGTAAAGAAGGCGGCGCTAAAATGGCCGAATTCCAACCGGATTGGATCATTGCCTTAGGCGGCGGCTCCCCTATGGACGCAGCCAAAATCATGTGGGTATACTATGAATATCCGGGTTACGATTTCATGGAACTTGTTAAGTTCAACTTCCCTAAATTACGCACTAAAGCACGCCTTATCGGCATTCCTTCCACCAGCGGCACCGCTTCGGAAATCACAGCTTTCAGCGTAATTACCGATACGGATAACAACATTAAGTATCCGTTGGTATCCCCTGATTTAGTTCCGGACATCGCTTTATTGGACAGCCGCATTCCATCCAAAATGCCACCGCTCATTACGGCACAAACCGGTATGGACGTAATAACTCATGCCGTTGAAGCATATGTATCCACAGCCGCTGATGATTTCACCGATCCATTGGCACTCCATGCCATTCAGTTGATTTTTGAATATTTGGAAACGGCTTACCACGAACCTGATAATATTCAAGCTCGCGACAAAGTACATAATGCGTCCACTATGGCCGGTATGTCCTTCACCAACTGCTCCTTAGGCATCGTTCACAGTATGGCTCACAAAATCGGTGGTGAATTCCACTTAACCCATGGTGAAGCCAATGCTATTTTGTTACCGTACATCATTCAATATAACAAAAAAGCTACCCAAAAATACGCTCAATTAGAAGGTATCCTCGGTATTGAAAATCTTGAACGTGCTATTTGGAATCTCAACAAACGCTTAGGCTTAAGCAAAACCATCAAAGACGGTTTAAATACGGTAATTCCTGAAGATAAATTCTTAGCCGTACTTGATCGCATGAGCCAACGTGCGCTTGATGATGCTTGTACATTAACTAACCCACGTAAACCAACCGTGGAAGAAATTAAAAAGATCTACGAAGCAGCTTACTACGGCAAGGATGTAAACTTCTAACTCTTTGTATGACTAAACACGGCATTATTTAGGAAGAAAAGCATACATCACTGTGCTCAGACTTCTAATTACTTCTAAGTTCCAACAAAATAATGCAATAAACGCGGTTTGCCCGAAAGGTGCAAACCGCGTTTTAATTTGATGAGACAAACTTATGTAAAGCACAAAACTAAATTTTCCCCAAAATCAGCCGTTAGTCCCTACTTTTTGTACAATATAATCCATAAATGTTTTCATGGTTTCCCATTTGGAGTTATTGTTACGATACACAAAGCAAACCTGCAAGTTTAAAGGTTTAGCTAAGGCATAGATACCATCCTTAATGCCAAGTGCATCCAACAAATGACGGGAAATAAGAGCACCCGCTTCATTGCGTTGGCAATAGTCAATCATAGCATACGGATTAGATAAACGAACCAAATGCGGCAAGGACTGACGACCTTCTTCCGAGAAGTAGGATTTCAAGCGATGACTCATAAAGTATTTTGGCGGATACATAACCATCGGATAATCCAACAATTCTTCACAAGACAATACTTTACCGGCCGGTAACTCACGTTTAGGTGCGTAATAAACTACGGAGTCTTCGCGGATAGCAATACTTTCATAGCTACTCATATCTTTATTATTTGGTAAGTAGCAAGTACCAATGTCAATGCGGTTTTCACGCAAATCCAGTAACATTTCTTCTTCTTCCATATCATAAATGGAAATTGAGAAATTGGGGTTAGTTTGTTGAAAATACGAAACATGCGCATTCATACGCACGTCACCGATACTCCGCAAAATACCTACGTTGAGCATAGGCTGTTCCAATTTATTGGCCAAACGAATGCTATGAATAGCTCGTTCTAATGTTTCGATAATATGCTCCGCTTCCGGTAAGAACTTCTCACCTTCCGCTGTCAGGCGGCTGCCACGGGTAGAGCGAGCTATTAATTTTACACCAACTAAACGTTCCAGTTTTTTCATCTGCGCACTAAAAGCAGATTGTGTAATATTAGCAGCTTGAGCAGCTAACGTGAAGTTACCCATTTTACTATAGGTTATAAAACTTTGTAACTCTTGCAGAGTAGGTAGTTCATCCATCTTATCATCTCCTTTTCATGCAATACATATTCATACATTCTCAGTAAGTATAAAAATCTTTCAACGACTGACGAAGGTAGTCCCTCTTCTTTAACCATAGTATACCATGTATTGAATCAGTTAGAAAAGAGATAGGTACAAAAAATTTATAAATTTTTATATACTTTCGAACATTAAATGATGACGTTAACGGTATTATTCAAAACTTTTATTAGTACTTTTATCTATTCATTTATAAACACTCTTAATCAACTAAAAAAGAGTATACCCAAGTAAATAAGTATAGATTTTTTGCATTAAATTCTCTAGAATTTACTTGATAATAATTAGCACATGCTTTCTCATGATTATTTCATCGTCATAAGATACAACGAATATTGAAAGTGGTTTTCTTTATATAAAAACCGAATAAATTTTTGCGATAATTTAAAATAAAAATCGCATTTTTTGCCGTTTCTAAATAAAAATCCCAAATCTTCGTATTGATTTATAATAGTATTCACTTGATATATACATTCATCCTTATCATGAATACTTTTTGAATATTTATTAATTCATACCTTGAAGTAAAGTAAAACTTTTAGACTAAATAAAGTTTAAACAGGAACCTACATAAAAAAAGATTACATTTCAATATTATTTCTTACCAAAAAAGTATACCAAAATTCAAAGTAAAATTCAAAGTGAAATTCAAGTCTGCTCTGTCTCCGCGGCCAACTTAATCCCCCAACACTTGAAAAAACAAGTGAAGTATCTCACCCCATTCCCGTAGGACTAAAAACGTACCAAAATCTCTGTAAATCGCCGGTAATTCGGTGAATATAAATTGACAGTTAGCCGCCAATATGCTATCATAATTGGGTATCTTATTCGGATACAGCTATTATATTTTTATTTTTTACTATGAGGTGATAAACACATGGCAACGAGAAGAGAAGCACGCTTTAAGTTATGTCGTCGCTTCGGTGTGAACGTTTTCGGTCACTCCAAAGCTTTAAAGCGCGTAAAGAAAGACCAACGTCAGAAAAAAATGTCTGAATATGGCATGCAGTTATTAGAAAAACAAAAAGTTAAAGCATATTACAACTTGCTTGAACGCCAGTTCGTACGCTATTATGATAAAGCGAAAAAAATGCAGGGTGTTACCGGTGAAAACATGTTAGTATTGTTGGAATCCCGTCTTGACAACCTCGTATATCGCATTGGCTTCGGTAACTCCATCCGTCAGTCCCGTCAGATGGTTAACCATGGCCACATTCTTGTTAACGGTCGTCGCGTAGACATTCCTTCCTACCAGTGCAAACCTGGTGATGTAATCGAACTTCGCGAAGCATCCCGTGACAACGAAATGTTCAAAACAAACTTCCAGGAACTTCGTTCTTTCGAACTTCCTTACATCACTAAATTCTTGGAAGGCTTCAAAGGTACTTTCAACCGTCTTCCTGAACGTTCCGAACTTCCTATCGAAGTTAACGAAACGCTCATCGTCGAATTGTACTCCAAATAAGAAGTACTTTACGAAGAACGCAAAAGAGCAACAGCCTCGGCTGTTGCTCTTTTTTTATTATCTTCAATATTTATTTTACTTCAACAATTTCATAGCTTCTGGAACCAAGTCCCATTTCTTCCGCTCTCTTAAGCGCTGCTTCCCAATCTGTATCCGGTGAAATATCATGGAAGTGATCCCAAGATTTTTCTTCTTTTTCATCAAGCATACTGCCCGGCATTGGCGGCTGAGCATTAACTTTGTCTACACAAGCCTGATCAAGAGCTACCAAATCATAAGATGCCATCATACCTACATCCGGTACAATCGGTAAATCGTTTTCACCATGGCAATCGCAATATGGCGATACATCCATAATAAAGCTGATATGGAAGCGTGGACGATTACGAACGATAGCTGCCGTGTATTCAGCCATTTTTTCACTTAATACGGTATTGGCTTCGTCCCATTTAGGTGAAATAGCATCAACCGGACATACGCCGACACAGCGACCGCAACCTACGCATTTTTCTTCCGTAATGAAGGATTTACCGTTAGTTACATGAACCGCATCATGAGCACAGTACTGTTCACATTTATGACAACCTACACAAATTTCCTGCTGTACGAAAGGTTTACCGGCACTGTGTTGTTCCATTTTACCGGCACGAGAACCGCCGCCCATACCGAGGTTTTTAATAACACCGCCGAAGCCGGCTGCTTCATGGCCTTTGAAGTGAGTCATAGAAATAACGATATCAGCATCCATTAAAGCACGGCCGATTTTAGCTTCTTTTACATACTTCCCGTCAGGAACCGGTACCAGTGTTTCATCAAGGCCTTTTAAGCCGTCGGCGATGATAACATGCGCCCCTGTATTATACGGATTAAAACCGTTCTGATAGGCCGATTCGATGTGATCGATAGCATTTTTACGTCCGCCTACATACAAAGTATTGCAATCCGTAAGGAACGGTTTACCGCCCAATTCTTTGATGATTTTTACCATGCGTGCTACATATGGAGGTTTAATATACGCCAAGTTGCCAAGTTCACCGAAATGCATTTTAATAGCTACATACTTGTTTTTAAAATCAATTTTGTCAATCCCAGCACGGCGCACAAGTCGTTCCATTTTGTCCAAAAGACTTTCCCCTACGCGTGTGCGCAACGATGTAAAATATACCTCTGACATACTCATGTCACTCCTTACCTGTTTACCTAAACGAATTTTTGGCCGCCATACGACGACTTAACCTATGTCTCTATTATACTCCATTTATTATCATATAGTTATCAACTAAATAAAATTTAGGGTTATAGGACATTTTGAGTTGGTAATTTAATCCCAAAGATAGTTAGGATATGGATCAGAGAAATGAA
>NZ_RQUZ01000018.1 GCF_003992065.1 Veillonella seminalis | reverse complement strand
GCACGCCGCCAGCGTTCGTCCTGAGCCAGGATCAAACTCTCCAAGATATCTTGGAGCTATTTGCTAGCTCGTTTTTCGTTGTTGTCTCTAACCGAAGTTAGTGACTAGAATTTATTTGGTTGGTTTCGACGTTGTCGAAACCCGCACTCTGGCTATGTTCATTTCGTTAAAAATGATTACCTTACATTGTTCAGTTTTCAAAGATCTGCTTTATCGCTTTACCTTAGCGGCTTGCGACAGCTTAATTAGTATATCGCAATTAGTTTATCGTGTCAAGAACTTTTTAAAATTTCTTTTAAAAAAGTTTAGTACTAAAACTGAAAGAATATACATCACTTTTTTCAAAATAACCCGCTTTCAATTGCTTGAAGGCGGTCACTTGATGTCCCGTGATTGAGGACATGAACTATCATACCCTTTTTGCCTATGGTTCGTCAACCCTTTTTTACTAAATATTTTTAAGATTTTTAATTAAACACAACAATCCATCAAGTGTGGACAATGCATGCATTTACCTCATCTAACCTCTTTATCTGCATATAGTAGTATATATATAATGATTGTACTTCTTCTTGTATAAATACAATTTACCCCCACTACCGCCGACTATGTCCCACTATTCTAATTGCCGATTATGCATACAATGACCGTACACCTCAGTTATAACCAATCTTTATACGTTACACATGATTAAAGTATGCATTTAAATTGACACTGTTATGTTATAAACATATAATAAAATTATAAAATAAATACAGTCCCCTCTAGGTGCTTTTATGCTTAATAGAGAAGTCGGTGCAACTCCGACACGGTCCCGCCGCTGTGAAGTGAAGTTCCTTTTTAGTATGTCACTGAATATTATGTTTGGGAAGGCAAAAGGAATGATGAAGCTGAGTCAGAAGAACTGCCTAAGGAAGCATGTCGTTATACCCGCGATAGACGGGAAGATATGGTGTGATTCTTTTCGCATACAATCTTACCGTTTTGCAGTTCTACTGTGAAACGGTATTTTTTTCGAAACAACTTCCTATTGGAGACTGCCCGGTACATCCACTTATATGGCTCTTCGGTAGGAAGTTTTATTATTGTTATAGGAGGAAACAATATATCCCACCGCGTTAATTATGAGACACAGTAAGTAAGTCCAACTGCCGCTCACCATCTCACAGCGCAAGGCTAAGCGACAAACCGGTTTTACCTAATCATAAACGCAACGAAGCCATATAGTGTTGTATATAGCGAATGCATCAATTTCCTTGCATTTCATATTCTATTTGCTATGTAGAAAGGATTCGTACTATGGAACATAAGCAGCAGACTCTAGCCGTTTCAAGGCAAAATGGGCACGAGGAATTGCCCGCTGTCACCTTTGACGAGTTTGAAATTCCCAGTTATGACGAATGGCAAGCTGCCGTTGAAAAACTGTTAAAAGGCAAGCCTTTCGATAAGAGTATGTTCACGAAAACTTACGAAGGTATTTTGTTTCACCCAATTTATCGTTTAGAGGATCAAAAGAAATTAACCCAACCTTACACCTATCCGGGATTAGCGGATAAGCTCCGCGGCGCGCATGCCAGCGGCTATATCCACACACCTTGGTCAATCGCTCAGCGCTGTGATGCCAAAACCATCAGCGATGCCAACGCCATGGCAGCTTTCGAGCTCGATAAAGGCAGCACGGTTGTAAGCATTACTACCGACAGCCTGACTCAACAAGGCATCGATCCTACCGATGGTGCTGATGAAGCATTCATCGATACCGGCGTTTCTTTGAGCACAGCCGAAGATGTAAAAGCTTTATTAAAAGATATTGATGTTAACAAGCATGAAATCGAATTATTCGGCGGACCATCTGCCGTTAATCTCATCAGTGCTGTATCCATCGCCTGCAAAGCCGCCGGGTTAAAATCCGCCGAATTGCACGGTGCTATTGCGGCCGACCCTATCGGTTCTTTACTCCGTTTTGGCAAAGTAAATCGTCCGCTTGACGAACTCTATGATGATATGGCTCATACGATTCACTGGGCTAAAGCACATGCACCTAATTTAAAAACAGTCCTCGTTGATGCCGATGTATATCACAACGGCGGGGCCAACGGTATTCAAGAAGCAGCCTATGCCCTTCATACCGCTTTGACTTATATGCGCGCTATGGAACGCCGCGGTATTGATGTTGATACCTTCTGCCGTCACATTCGTTTCCACTTCAGCGTAGGCGCTACCTTCTTCATGGAAATCGCCAAACTCCGCAGTATTAAAATGCTCTGGTCCCAATTGGTACGCCATTGCGGCGGCGACGAAGATGCACAGCGCATCAATTTGTATGTAAGTACATCCGCTTTTTGCCAAACTGTATATGACCCATATGTAAACTTATTACGTGCAGCTTCCCAGTCCTTCTCGGCTGTGATAGGTGGCGTTGACGGCATGAATGTGTATCCGTTCGACCATTGTATCCGTCCGAGTGATGAATTCTCCCGTCGTATTGCCCGCAATATCCAGATTATGGAACAACATGAATTCAACTTCATTCAACCGGTCGATCCTGCCGGCGGTAGCTGGTATCTCGAACCGTTGACGGAAGAATTCACCGAAAAATCTTGGGCTAAATTCCAAGAATTAGAAAACATGGGTGGCATTATTGAAGCCATCAAAGCCGATAAAGTTCAAGAAGCCGTTCACAGTATTTTGGAAGACCGCTTCAAGAAATTGGCAACTCGCCAAGACCGTGCCGTTGGTAACAACATGTACCCTAACATGACCGAAGAATTGCTCGAAGTGCCTGAAATCAATAAGGCAGAACTTTTAAAACAACGCTTGGCCGAACTTGCCGATCAACGCAAAGCAGCCGATCAAAAAGCCATCGACGAAGCTTTACAAGTTCTTAAAGACTCCGACTTCAGCGAACCTATGTCGCTTATCGGCGCTGTAAAAACGGCCCTCACTGCCGGTGCTACCTTCGGTGAAATTACGAATGCCCTCGCCACCGATAGCCAAGGTGAAACCGTTTCGCCAATCGAAGCTCATCGCTGGACCGAACGTTATGAAAAATTACGCCGCACGACGGAAGAATTTGTTGCCGAAACCGGTGACAATGTTCATATCTTCTTGGCTAACATGGGTCCTATTCCACAACATAAAGCCCGTGCCGACTTTGTTACATCCTTCATGCAGGTTGCCGCCTTTGATGTAGCCTTAAATAACGGTTTCAAAACGGTTGATGACGCCGTAGCAGCAGCGCTTGAATCCAAAGCGGACGTAGCTATTGTATGCTCCACCGATGATACGTATCCGGAATTGGCTCCGGCCGTTACCAAAGGCATCAAAGCACAGCGCCCTGAAATGAAAGTATTCCTCGCAGGCGCTCCATCACCTGAATTAAAAGAAATGTGTGATGCTGCCGGTATGGATGACTACATCAGTGTACGCTCCAACTGCTACGAAACACTGTTACGGATGCAACAAGAAAAGGGGATGATTAAATAATGGCTAAAATACCTAATTTCGCAAATATCCCATTTGCCGGGGCCGAAGCCAATGAGCAAGCGGCTCAAGAATGGCTTACACAGTTAAAAGCTGAAACAGGCAAATCCTTTGATGAAAACTTCTATCGCACGATGGAACAAATCGATGTAGCACCGCTTTATGATCAGGGTGCTTACGCCGATTGTAATCACTTATCCTATATGGCCGGTTTACCGCCATATTTACGTGGCCCATACGCTACCATGTATGTAACCCGTCCTTGGACAGTACGACAGTACGCCGGTTTCTCCACTGCCGAAGAATCCAACGCCTTCTATCGTCGTAACCTCGCCGCCGGTCAGAAAGGCTTATCCATCGCCTTTGACCTTGCCACTCACCGCGGTTATGACTCCGACCATCCACGCGTTGTAGGCGACGTTGGTAAAGCAGGCGTAGCCGTTGACTCCATCCTCGACATGGAAATCCTCTTCTCCGGTATTCCACTCGATCAAATGTCCGTATCCATGACAATGAACGGCGCCGTTTTGCCAATCATGGCGTTCTACATCTTAGCCGGTGAAGAACAAGGCGTTGATAAAAAAGTTATGGCCGGTACGATTCAAAATGATATTTTGAAAGAGTTCATGGTACGTAACACATATATCTATCCTCCGGCCGCTTCCATGCGTATTATCGGCGATATTTTCGCTTATACATCCAAATACATGCCTAAATTTAACAGTATCTCCATTTCCGGTTACCATATGCAAGAAGCCGGTGCTACCGCCGATATCGAATTGGGTTATACTTTGGCTGACGGTCTTGAATATCTCCGTACCGGTACCCAACACGGCTTAACTATTGACCAGTTCGCCCCTCGTTTGTCCTTCTTCTGGGCTATGGGTAAAAACTACTTCATGGAAATCGCCAAAATGCGTGCCGGCCGTATGTTATGGGCTAAAATCGTTAACAGCTTCAAACCTGAAAACCCTAAATCCATGGCGCTCCGTACGCATTCGCAGACATCCGGTTGGAGTCTCACCGAACAGGATCCGTTCAACAATATTACCCGTACTTGTATCGAAGCTATGGCGGCTGCTTTGGGCCATACCCAGTCGCTTCATACGAATGCGCTTGACGAAGCCATCGCCTTGCCGACCGACTTCTCCGCACGTATTGCTCGTAATACGCAGCTTTATATCCAGGATGAAACCAAGGTATGTAAGGTTATCGACCCATGGGGCGGTTCCTATTATGTAGAATTCTTGACCAACCAATTGATTCGCAAAGCTTGGGCTCATATTCAAGAAATCGAAGAACTCGGCGGTATGTCCAAAGCTATCGACACCGGCCTTCCTAAGATGCGTATCGAAGAAGCCGCCGCTCGCCGTCAGGCTCATATCGACTCCGGCAGTGAAAAAATTGTCGGCGTTAACTATATGCGCTTAGACAAAGAAGATCCGCTCGATATCCTCGAAGTAGATAATACTACCGTACGTTTGGCTCAGATTGAACGTCTTGAAAAATTAAGAGCTAACCGCGACAACGACAAAGTTCGCCAATGCCTCGATGCCATTACGCATTCCATGGAAACCGGCGAAGGCAACTTATTGGAATTAGCCGTAGAAGCGGCGCGTGCTCGTGCTTCCAAGGGTGAAATTTCCGATGCCGTTGAAAAAGTTTGCGGTCGTCATAAAGCAATCATCCGCTCCATCTCCGGCGTATACAGCAGTGAATTCAGCGATGATGATGTTATCTCCGAAGTACGTCAGATGACCGATGACTTCGAAGAACGCGAAGGTCGTCGACCTCGTATCTTTATCGCTAAAATGGGTCAGGACGGTCATGACCGCGGTGCGAAAGTTATTGCTACCGCCTTCGCCGATATGGGCTATGACGTAGATATCGGACCTTTATTCCAAACTCCGGAAGAAGCTGCCCAAGACGCTGTAGATAATGACGTTCACATCGTCGGCATCAGCTCCTTGGCTGCCGGCCATAAAACACTTATGCCACAGCTTATTGAAGAGCTCAAAAAACGCGGCCGTGAAGATATCATGGTTATCATCGGCGGCGTAATTCCGGCTCAAGATTATGATTTCTTATATGAACACGGTGCCGCTGCCATCTTTGGCCCTGGTACCATTATCCCTGTATGTGCGAAGAAAGTACTCGAATTGTTAAATGAACGTCTAGAGGAGTGATACTATGACGGAACGATATAAACCGTCCTGGGTTCCCGAAGCAGATGATGATAAATTCGCCTGCCGCGTTATGCGCGGCCTCAATGACAGTCCTTTGCGTAATACCACAAGTACACCGCCTCAGCAAACCGGCAAACGGCCGGCCAAACTTACCGTCGATGATTATGTGGAAGGCATTTTAAGCGGCAATCGCATGATGCTGTCCCGTGCCATTACCCTCATCGAAAGTAATGCAGCCGCCCATTTTGAAATGGCTCAGCAAGTTATTCAAAAAGTGTTGCCGTATACCGGTAAAGCAACGCGTATCGGCATCACCGGTGTACCGGGCGCCGGTAAATCCACCTTTATCGAATGTCTCGGTACCAAACTTTGCCAAGAAGGTCATAAAGTGGCCGTTTTGGCCGTTGATCCGTCCAGTACCGTAACCGGCGGTAGTATTTTGGGTGATAAAACTCGTATGTTTACTTTATCACGGCAAGAAAATGCCTTCATTCGTCCTTCCCCTTCGGGTGGGACGCTTGGCGGCTTAACCCGTAAAAGCCGTGAAACCTTACTTCTTTGTGAAGCAGCCGGCTATGACACGATTCTTGTCGAAACCGTCGGTGTCGGTCAAAGTGAAACCACTGTGCGCTCCATGGTCGACTTTTTCCTTTTAGTCGTACTGACCGGTGCCGGTGACGAACTGCAGGGTATGAAAAAAGGTGTAATCGAACTGTCCGATGGCATTGTAGTCAACAAAGCGGACGGTGACAATAAACCGAAAGCCCTAATTACGAAATCGGAATACAATCGTATTCTTCATTTCTTACGGCCTGCCACAGAAGGCTGGATTACCAAGGCATACACTTGCTCGGCGTACACCGGCGAAGGCGTTATGGAGCTTTGGCATGATGTTATTGAAAAATTCATCGAACAGTGCCAAGCCAACGGCGTCTTACAAGAACGGCGCAAACAGCAAACTATGTCGTGGGTATATTCCATGGTGGAAGAACATCTTCATAACTTATTCTATCGGGCGCCGCGTATCATTGCTTGCAAAGACAGCGTAGAAAACCAAGTACTCCAAGGTGAGCTGACACCAACCTTAGCGGTACAACAGCTTATCAATACTTTCATTGAAGAAAAATTGGAGCCTATCGGATCTAAAAACAATCCGATACTCAAATAGGGACTGTCCGATTACGCGACTCGCCCCAAGGTCTGCACAAGCGCGGCAACGCCTTGTGCAAAGGCCTTATAACGCCTTACAACAGGAATCCACAGAAAGGAGGCCATCCGATTGACTTCAACAAATCAAGAAAATGACTACAAAGTGCCTCAAGGATTACTCGACCTTGTATCGCGCCGTTATAATGTAGAAATTATCGACAGTCACTACATTTTAGTGGACGATAAATTTAACCGTTATAACATTATGTATGATATTCGCTTACCCCAAACCGTACAGACAGCGCTTCGCTCGAAGTACGGCCCTAACGATACGGCTATGCATGTTAAATGGGAATTTATAGAGTCAACCGACAGCGTTCGCTTTTATTCGGAGATTGGCAACAATATACTCCTCCTCTTAGATAGTGTAATGTCTGAAAATGACGATGCTATTTAAGTGTTTATATAGCTGACCCCAAAGAAACATTACTCACCCCCCAACGCTACTTTATAGTTTTCATTGTGCACGGCCCATAAGAAAAGCGTAATGCAGAGATTCATTTCGAATCCAATTGCATTACGCTTTTTCTTTTATGTATTTAATTGTGTATATTCACTTAAATCTTTGCTTGTGAATAACTTTTTTTTGAAAACTTAATCACTATTCTGTGGATAAGTCGTCTTTTTCGGTGGATAAGTAGTGGATAACTTGTAATTATTTGTGCATAAGCGCTTGATTTTCTGTGTATAAATTACCCTGTTTTAGTGGATAACTTTAAAACACAGGACCTCTACAGTCTTTATACACTCAAATTATACCAACTCTTTGCTGAGCCAAATCGTTTCCCACTCATCCCCCATATCCTGGAACTCAATGTAACCATGGCGTTTCCAAAAGGCACAACCTTTAGTAAGAAATTTATGCGTATTCAAACATAAATGAGTATAACCAAACTCTTTAGCCGTTGTTTCCAATACTTTATAAATCTGACGACCATAACCGCTACTTTGTGATTTGGGAGAAATATACACCCGTGATATATATCCCCAAAGTGATGCATCTTTACAATGAAGCGGTCGACGATGATGAGCTTCTAAAGGACTTATACAACCTGTCCCCATGACCTCATCATTTTCATAGAGCACATAGAAAGAACTTCGCTTATCGGGTGAATAATGTTCAGCTAATTGTAAAAAATATTTATTGTGATCACTATCTAACGATCTTCTGTAATGTACATGCATTTGCTCGACCAAGAATTGATAAATCGGTTCTCTTTCTGTGTCCGGTGTAATCAGTTCTATCCGTACCATACCTTCTAAATCAGCCCCCAAGTTCCCTACTATTTATTGCTACTTACTATACTGTTACCGGTTCGCGATGCTCCGTCACTTCAAATACAGCTGCCAGTAATTTACGCGTATACGGATGCTTGGCTTCCGTTAAATGTTCTGCCGAAATAGCTTCTACAACTTCACCGTTATACATAACAACTACACGATGACAGATACTGCGAATCAAAGCAATGTCATGGGCAACAAATAAATAGGTTAACTGTTTTTCCTTCTGTAATTTAACGAGCAATTTTGCAATAGAATCCTGTACGGATACATCGAGTGCAGAGGTAGCTTCGTCAAATACAACAATATCCGGTTCCAATACTAAGGCACGGGCAATGGCTACCCTTTGACGCTGACCGCCACTCATTTCATGAGGATAACGTTTGGCAAAGGTACCGTTAAGACCAACTAACTCCAAGTACTTGGTAGCAATAGCCGTTGTTTCGCCTTTTTTCAAAAGGCCGAAATTATACAAAGGTTCACAGATAATATCTTCAACTGACATACGAGGATCAAACGCTTGCGAAGAGTCCTGGAACACCATCTGAATTTTACGGCGTTGTTCTCGTTTTTCTTTGGATGAAGCTTTGGAGATTTCCACGCCGTTCAAATAAATTTCACCGCCTGAAGGAGCCGTCATTTGCATGATCATATTCATGAGCGTACTTTTACCGGAGCCCGACTCACCAACGATTCCCAATGATTCCCCGCGCCATAAGGACCAAGATACATCTTTACAGGCTTGTAAGGTACCACCATTTGGTAAAGAATAGTTTTTACAAAGATTTTTTACTTCCAAAATCGGTGTACCCACGCCGTCAGCCGCCACCATCGAAGTATGAGTACCGCTATTTTCAGTATAAGTTGCTTCTTCCTTATTCAACTGTGTCGACATAGCGTTTCCCTCCTAACGTTGGTACAGCATCCAATAACTGCTGGGTATAGGCTGAATGCTCTTTGAAAAGAACGTCATCCCGTGAACCGTAATCTACTACTTTACCTTGTTGCATAACCATGATTTTATCCGCCATATGAGCGGCCACCCCAATATTATGGGTTACCATGATAATGCCGGTACGGCTCTTCTGACAAAGCCGCATCAATTCATCTACAATCTGAGCCTGCGTCGTCACATCAAGAGCCGAAGTCGGTTCATCGGCAAGTAACAAGTGTGGCGTGAAAGCCATAGCCATGGCAATCCCCAAACGCTGACGTTGACCGCCGCTCAGTTCAAACGGATATCGTTTTAAAAAGTCTGTATCCGCCGGTAAGGAAACCATTTTCATCAATTCTATGGCTTTTGTTTCTGCCGCCGCTTTATCAAGATTACTGTGACGACGAATATGGGCAATAAACTGTTTACCGATTGTTTGAATCGGATCCATAGCACTGCCGCTATCCTGGAAGATCATGGAAATATCGGTGCCCCGATATTTCCGCCATTCTTCCTCGGACCAATGAGCAATGTCTTGACCACGATAATGAGCCTGTCCACCCACAACGTGACCACCTACGGACAATAAGCCTAATAGGGCCCGAATTACCGTGGTTTTACCACTGCCGGACTCACCTACGATAACCAGAATTTCGCCTTCTTCTAAGGAAAACGTAACGTCTGTCACAGAAGGCGCCGCTTCACCATAGGCTATGCTCAAATTATTTACTTCTACCAGTGCGGCCTCCCGTGTCATATCGTTTGCGCACATCCTTTCTCATAATTCATCAAAATTATTTAGCAATGTCTTTCGTAATCCAATAGTAATCGGCTGGGAACATAACTACACCTTTAAGTGCTTTATTGGCAACAATATTTGTCATTGGATACCCTAAGAATAAAGCTGCACCGTCATTCAAGAGAATCTGCTGTGCTTCAATAATTAATTGACGACGAACAGCCGGATCAAATTCAGTAGACAATGCATCTAATTTAGCATCATATTCCGGATTACTGTAACCGGAACCGTTTTGCGGATTATCGCCGTTAACATTAGTTTTCCAGTACCATTTAAGGAATGTTTCAGGGTCACCGGTATTAGCCGTTACGATATTGGAGATAAGCAAATCATAATCCCCATCAATACCCATTTTATCGATTAATGTATAGTCAACCGTTTTGATTTTCACATCAACGCCCACTTTACGAAGGTCAGCTTGTACCGCTTCAGCGAAGATAGGTAATTCCGCACGGCTGTTGTATACCACGAAGTTAACGGACAACGGACGACCGTCTTTATCTAATATTCCGTCGCCATCGGTATCTTTCCAACCGGCTTCTGCCAACAATTGTTTAGAGCGGTCAGGATTGTACGCATTTGGATCAGTCAATTGATTAAAGCCATAATCCATGGATGGCGGAATCGGAGCTTTGCCAGGAATGAAAGTGCCTTTTAAAAGTACGTCCGCATAGTTTTGACGATCCGTAGCACTGATAAAGGCAGCACGCACTTTAGGGTCACCCAATAAGCCTTTTTGATTAATACGCGCCAATACTACACGCAAGGAGGCAATTTCATCAACCTGGAATTTATCGTTGCCTTTGAAAAGGTCAATTTCGCCCGGCCCGATGTTAACAGCCATATCCACTTCACCGGATTGCAATGCCATAGCACGGGTATTAG
Source organism: Veillonella seminalis (assembly GCF_003992065.1). Lineage (GTDB taxonomy): Bacteria > Bacillota > Negativicutes > Veillonellales > Veillonellaceae > Veillonella_A > Veillonella_A seminalis. Next base: position 26,379 of record NZ_RQUZ01000018.1, on the reverse strand, counting down.
GGTCTTCGATGGACGGCACTTCTACTGTTTTAAATGGTACGGTACCATTCCAGTAATTTTCATTAGCTTTTAACACGGATTTATCTTTGCTGTACGAAACAACGGTGTACGGACCGGTCGCAATCGGACCTTCTTTAGCAAAATTACGGCCGTCTTTTTCTGCCTGTACATCAACAACAAGGAATAACGGATCCGCTAACAAGCCCGGCATATTAGGCATTGGTTTTTTAGTTTTGATGATTAAATCCTGCCCATTTGCTTCAATGGAATCATATTCGAAAAATGTGCTGGCACGTTTAGCTTTAGCAAAAGCACGCTCAATAGATTCTTTTACTTCAGCAGCCGTTACTTTTTTACCGTTAGAGAATTTAGCCTTGTCATCAATCGTAAATGTCCAAGTCAATTTATCATCAGCCAAGGACCATTTAGATGCTATCCAAGGTTTAGCCACCATGGATTTGTCAAACTTGGTAAGCGTTTCACCGATACCGTAACGCATAACTACCCAAGCATAGAAGTTATCCGTAGGTTCTAAGGTATCCGCAAAGTTAGTTACCCCTACTTTTAACACGTCTTTGTTATCTGCAGAATCGCTACCGCAACCGGCCAAAAGCGACGCTGCCAACACCACGCCTAAACCACCAAGTAAGGCTTTGCGCCAGAATTTTTTCATAATCAACATCCCTCCATAAACTAAAACATCAACCAAAAACACACTGTTTGATTAACACTAACACTCAAGATGAATTTATATAAATCCCTAACGGGTATCATCTGACAAAATAAAATACGGAAACCGCCCAATAACTTATATAAAGTGCCCGCTCTTTAGCCTCTGTTTTGCCGCGGATCCAAGATATCACGCAAGCTGTCGCTCCAAAGGTTAAAAATAGATACTACGATAAGAATAGCCGCACCTGGGAAAATCATAAGCCAAGGTGCCAACTGTAAATATTGACGGCCTTCATTAAGCATTAAACCCCATTCCGGTGTCGGCGCTTGTGCTCCAAAACCAAGGAAAGACAACCCGGCTATTTCAAGCATCATAACACCAAGGTCCATACTCGCCGTAACAACTACGAGCGGCATGATATTCGGTAAAACGTGACGACGTAAGATAACGGCTGATGTACCACCACTCATAATGGCCGCCGCAATATAATCTTCTTGACGAACTTTAATAACAAGACTTCGAACCAGCCGGGCATATTTAGCCCAACCTACAATGGTCAAGGCCAAAATCGTATTGCCCACACTACCGCCCATAATACCGGCAATAGCAATTGCTAAGATGATACCAGGGAAGGAAATCATAATATCACAAATACGCATGAGTACCATTTCAACTTTACCACCGAAGTAACCGGCTAAGGAACCTACGACCGTACCAATGGAGGCTACCAAAAACACAATGGTAAAACCCATGAACAAAGATAAACCGGTACCGTAAATAATACGGGATAATACATCACGACCTAATTTATCCGTCCCGAACCAATGTGCCTCGCTCGGTGCTTTCAAGGCATTAGCCAAATCAGCAGCAAAGGGATCGTTTGGTGTTAAGAACGGTGAAAAAATAGCCACTAATACAACCAACAAAACTAAAGATGTATAGAAGGAGAAAGTTTTATGTGTTCTAATAAATTCTTTCATTATTTACTCCCCCTTCTCAATCTGGGATCCAACAATGTATACGAATAATCGATGATGCCGTTAATCAACATATACGCAATGGAGGCCCAAAGAACAAATCCTTCAATTAACGGATAGTCACGGAAGGTAATCGCCTGTACAGCCATTTTACCAAGGCCCGGCCACGAGAATACCATCTCTACTACCGCTACACCGCCTAGTAACCACCCCATGGACATGCCGAAAATGGTAAGCAACGGTAAAAAGGCATTCGGCAAAATATGTTTAAACATAATTTCCGTATTCGTCATACCACGCGCTCTGGCACCTACGGCATAATCTTTATTAATTTCTTCCAAAACTACCAAGCGTACCTGACGCATAAATTTTGAAATCAACGTAAATGCCAATGTAAAAGCAGGTAAAATGGCATTTTTTAACGAAACGGTAGCCGTCGCAATCGATGCAATACCTAATTTATAGCCGAAAATGTAGAGTAGCATAAGACCAAGCCAGAAGGCCGGTATGGAAATACCAATAAATGCAATCCCGCGGAAAAGGTAGTCAGGCCATTTATTCTGGTAGATAGCTGCGATAACCCCCATGGGGACGGCTATGACGAGTAGCATCACAATTGTTACACTCGCCAACATGAGCGTACCCGGTAAGGCCTCCATCATCTTATCTACAACCGGTTTCTTGGCCGAATACGACATGCCAAGATCACCTTGTACCGCATGAGACAACCAATTACCATACTGCACCAAAAACGGTTTATCTAAGCCCAATTCTTGCCTCGTATGATCAATCAGTTCCTGTGAAACCATGGTGTCCGCGGTTTCCAAAATCATGAGCACAGGGTCGCCCGGTGCCAGAAAACTTAAACTGAAAGTTAAAAACGTAACCCCAATTACCGTCACCAACACCTGCCCCAAATGCTGCAGTGTTTTTTTAAACATTCCTGCCCCTCCCTAATATAGCTCTAGCCTAATCTGATTGAAACGTTGTTTTTCATAATCCCTTAATGACAAAATAAGCAATAAAAAAACTCGCCTTTAATGGCGAGTATGCAAATCTTACAAATTAACCCTACAACACTTGTTCGTTATAGAATTAGCAAGAGTATATTATTCAAATTTTGAAAATAACTTCTTTAATCACTAATATGTTAGCCTATTTACTGTAAATGTGTCAACAAAAAATCATGAATTTTTGAATATTTTAGGGCATTTTTTAACAAAATAACCATTTATATTGATAGATTCCTATATTTACTCAAATTTTCTTCTATTTATTATACCCTGGCAGGTATGGCATTATACCATAAAGGGTATATGTACTTTTTACAGTATACGTGAGTTTACCGGAGATAATACTCAAAAAATGAAGCTATAAGTTAATAGCAATAAATAATAAGAAATATATTGATATTAATTATGATCAATTCATAGTCAGCTAAATTTCCACTCAAATAGTATCATTATAAATTAAACAAAATTAAATAAAAGTTAGTGAAAATCATGTCATTTTTACTCATTTATACTTCACATTTCAAATAAAAGGTGTATAATAAACGCATATTATACTTTTATCAAGATGTAATCAATAATTTATATACCATGATTAATAAGGAGTTATTAGTGTATGAAGAACAAGGATAAGACGCCAATTATACTGTACTTTGGGGAATTTAATAAACAGTTAGAGGCCGAAATCGTTGTTAAAGAAAAAAGGGAGCCCTATTATACTTCAAATGAAGAAAGCCCGGCGATGATTCGCCGAGCCTATTTTCAGTCAGAACATTATAGAAAGAAGAGAAGGAACTAAGCCTTCACGAACTCACAACCCGTTTTAATCGGGAAGTTTTCATACGTTACCCAATCACTGGAACTTCCCACATAAAGAGCCGATTCAATACCAATTTCACTCATGGCGAGCATGGCAAGACAAGCAGTAATACCGGAGCCGCAATATGTAACAATCGGAGTCTTAGTTGTTTTCAAATCTTTAAACATTTCATTTAACTCTGCTTCGGGTTTGAGACCATTGGCGTTGAAGCAGTCTTCCCAATAATAGTTAACAGCCGTAGGAATATGACCGGTCATGCCGTCCATCGTATCGATAACACTGCCGTCATAACGTTCACCGGCACGAGCATCAACAATGATATGATCGCCGTTTTCACTGGCCGCTAACACTTCAGCACGACTCATGAGCATATGAGGCTGCAAACGATAATCCAACTCGCCTATTTCAGTTGGCGATGCAGTCGACTCTGTTGCCAAAGAATGACCTTCTTTGACCCACCGTTCAATGCCGCCTTCCAACACTTTCACATTTTCTAAACCGATATAATGAAGCATCCACCAAAGGCGACCGGCTAAAAAAATCCATCTGTCACAGATAACGACGGTACTATCTTTGGTAATACCAAAGCGTTCCATCTTTTTAGCAAATTCAACCATATTCGGTAAAGGATGACGACCGCCGTGTTCTTCAACCGGACCGGATAAATCACCGGCTAAATTGACCACAAAAGCACCTTCAATGTGCCCCGCAGCATAAGCCTTATCACCACGTACATCTAAAATGACAACATTCTTTTGAATATTGACTAATTCTTGAGGCGTAATAAAGTTTTTCATGTGAGTACCTCCCTATATATTAATTAGATAATATATCAGAAAACATCTATATAGTGTTATTGTAGCAAAAACTATTAGTATAGCCAATAACTATCAATTGCATTACTACATATTAGCTAAAGGCATTATCTCAAGACAAACAGACATTATTCACCATCACTTTTTGAATTTCTTTGAATTTTATTCTAATTAAGAGTATAATAAAAACATATAAGATAATTCATGTTATTTATAAATAGAATCAAATACCATCAAAAAAATTTTAAAAAACAACTTACCAAGTAAATATCAGACTCCAACTAGCTCCACATCAAGCTAGCGGATATAAATTTTATTATTTCCCAATATAGTGAGGAGGGATAAAAATTAAAGGTATAGTGTATTACAGAGTGTTTTAAGTAAGGAGTAGAATTATTGAAGCTTTTTTAGGGGTTATTACGTTATTAGCTATTATTTGGTGCATTGTCGGTATGTTTAGTCCAAATAAAGTAGCACCATTTTTTAAATCAAACAGAAGAAAACTAATTCTTCTAACTACATTTATCATATTTATCGCTTGTGGTATGTTAGCACCTGATTCCGGTAAAACCAGTACGACCGGAGGCAACGCAACACAAGCAGCCCAAACAGCACAGGATAAAGAAAAACAGAAAGAAAACGCCCAGGCTGATGCAATGAATATATTAGGTTCCGTTCCACAAGAAAACGACCAAGTAAAAAACCAAACGATCTACAGACCTTGGGGGAATGGACCGGTTCCTGCCGATACAAACCTTTATTGGTACGCCGTTGTAAAAGATAAATCTGTTACCGAACGTATAAAGTTAGTACATTTTACGAGCGATATCAATTGGGTTTTCTGGGATGAATTAATTTTTTCCACAGATCAGGGTAAATGGGAGTATAAAATAAATGCCTTTGCAGGTCAATCTGGTGACGGTAAGCATACAGAAGTAGTAATGGGCGGGAAATATGAAACATTAGATGTACCATATGATAAATTACGTCCGGGCATCAAATTATTAACAGAAGGTACGAACCCTATTATCAGAATGAAGGGTGCTCAACATCAAGCGGATTTCCAAGTGCCACAAGCAACAATTGACCAAATGAAAGCAGCTCAACAACTTGACCAAGATTTGACTATATTAGGTGGAAAATTAAAATAAATAAAGCTTAATCTAATTAAAAAGAGACTGTAACTAAAATGCGGGATTTAAAAGTCACATTTTGCTGCAGTCTCTTTTTTACTATCACCATAACATAAAAAAGAACCCGGTAACCGTAAAGTTACCGGGTTTTAGTATCTTATGCGATCTTATTCGGCTGTGAATGGCAACAAAGCAATAGCGCGAGCGCGTTTGATTGCTAATGTTAATTTACGCTGATGTTTAGCGCAAGTGCCGGAAATGCGACGTGGAAGAATTTTGCCGCGTTCAGTCGTAAAACGACGAAGTTTAGCAATATCTTTGTAGTCGATTTGATCTACATGATCAACGCAGAAGTTACATACTTTTCTTCTTGGTTTTCTGCTTCTATCTCTTCTCATTATGTGAATCCTCCTTTTCGAATTAGTAGGAGTCCTAAACACTAGAACGGAATGTTTTCTTCGTTGCTGCTACCGAAGTTATCAAAATTAGAAGACCCGCCACCAAAGCTGTCGGTGTTCTGAGTATCTAACGATGTACCAACAAAGTTGGCCACTACTTCAGTTACATAGCGTTTTTGCCCATCCTGAGTTTCATAAGAACGGGTATTCAAACGACCTTCAACGAAACAACGGCTCCCTTTTCGTAGGTTACCAGCTGCTTCCCCTAATTTACCCCAAGCTACACAGTTGATGAAGGCAGTTTGTTCCTTCTGTTCATTGGTAGTGGAATCAAAATATGTGTTTGTCGCAGCCACTGTAAATGATGCTACGGCTCTACCTGTTTTAGTAAAGCGCACTTCAGGGTCACGAGCTAAATTACCTAAGATCTGTACTGAGTTCATAGTAAACCTCCCAGAGCTTACTTGCCGTGTTTAACAATTAGGTGTTTAAGGACATCATCGTTGATTTTTAATACACGATCGATTTCTTTGATTTCTGCAGGATCTGCTTCAAAGTTAACCAATACATAGAAACCGTCAGTGAATTTTTTCACTGCGTAAGCAAGACGACGCTTGCCCCAACGATCTACCTTTTCTACTGTGCCGCCTACACGAGCAATCAAAGCTTCTACTTTTTCAATAACCGCATTGGTTGTCTCTTCTTCGGCTGGTTTCACAATCACCATGACTTCGTATTTGTTCATACAAAATCACCTCCTCTTTTGGACATATGCCCCTATCTTCCATAGGGGTAGGAAGCGCTTACCATCAATAAGCTTTATAATTATATACTAATTCCAACTAAAAGGCAAATTTTTTATGAAAAAAAGCCGAAAATTTCCTATAATTACTATTTGCTGTTCATACTATTCTAATTTTCTATAGAAAATGACATTTTTAACTATACACCGAACTCTACACAGAGTATACTTAAATAAGAGTGTATATCAAAAAGATTGCAATGATTACAATACTGTTATATATGTAGGAGGTTTGACCTATGAAAATTAGAGTAGGCATCGTAGGCTACGGCAACTTGGGCCGCGGCGTAGAAGCGTCTGTAAAATTACAGCCGGACATGGAATTAGTTGGTGTTTTTTCCCGTCGTAGTGGTTTAAAAACGGTGAGCGGTATGCCAAGCTATGCTATGAGCGAATTGGAAAGCTTTAAAGGCAAAATCGACGTTATGGTTCTCTGCGGCGGTTCCGCTACGGACTTAATCGAACAAACTCCGATGGTCGCTAAACATTTCACCGTTATCGACAGCTTCGATACCCATGCACGCATTCCGGAACATTTTGAAAATGTTAACAAAGCTGCTAAAGAAGGCGGCAATGCTGCATTAATTTCTTGCGGTTGGGATCCGGGCATGTTCTCTTTACAACGTGTATTTGCCGAAAGCATTTTACCGCAAGGTAAATCCTACACCTTCTGGGGCCGTGGTGTAAGCCAAGGTCACTCCGATGCCATTCGTCGTTTGGATAGCGTAGTAGATGCTCGTCAATATACAGTACCTCGTGAAGAATATTTGGAACAAATTCGTCAAGGTCAAACTCCTGAAGTTACGGCTCAATCCGGTCATCTTCGTGAATGCTATGTAGTAGCCGCTGAAGGCGCTGACAAAGCTAAAATCGAAAATGAAATTAAAACAATGGAAAACTACTTCGTTGGTTATGAAACAATCGTTCATTTCATCTCCCAAGAAGAACTCGACAAAAACCACAAAGGCATTCCACACGGCGGTTTTGTACTTCGCAGCGGCGAAAGCACCGAAGGTACCCGTCACGTTGTAGAATATTCCTTAAAACTCGACAGCAATCCTGAATTCACAGGCTCTGTATTGACTGCTTATGCACGCGGCATTTACCGTTTGGCAAAACACGGCGGCACCGGCGCTTACACTGTATTCGATATTCCACCGGCTTGGATTTCCACTCACAGTGCTGAAGAATTGCGTGCTCATTCTTTATAATTTATAACAATATATTAATACCAACAATAGAATAACCTATATACTAAGAGGCTGTAACGAATTCAGATTCTAATCTGCAAATCGTTACGGTCTCTTTTTATATATCTTTGCTATATGCAATTTAATTTTACATACTATAGTTCAAAACTATATAGTCTCTTGGCAAAACTACCTCTTAATTCCTTTATACTATCTTTTTGGGTACTATAGCACTTTAAAGTGCATTCTTCCTAAAAAATAGCACTTAGCATATAATGTACTCATCAGCTGATAAGAATTGTTTTCAATACAATAATCCATAAATAGAGTCAGACAATTCGCCAAAGCGAATAGCGTCATAGGACTAAATAAATATCAAGACTATGTTACAATATAAGGAGATATATTATGTTACACGAAATTAATTGGCCTCACGAATATTTACCGGGTACAACCGACAACTTTGCTTCTAACGAAGTCATTATCCAAGGCGTTACGGCAGCCGAAGCTTTTGAAAATTTGATTGATGTCGCCATTTGGCCAACATACTATAAAAATGTAGCCGATGTAGAATTCGATAATACCAAAGGCACGAAGCTCGCTGAAAACACACGCTTTCGTTTCAAAACTTTCGGTTTTCCTATCGAAGCTGAAATTACCGAATTCGAAGCTCCATCCGGTAATCAACCGGGGCGTTTGGCTTGGCACGGTTGGGCCGAAGGCGACGAAGATCATCGACTTGATGTTATCCACGCCTGGCTTATTGAAGATTTATCGGAAAACCGTGTGCGTATTTTGACCCAAGAATCACAAATCGGTAAACCGGCCGTTGCTTTACACGAAGATCCGACCGACCCGATGAATATCGGTCATCAGGATTGGCTCCATGGCTTAGCGGCTACCTTATTAAAAAGTAAAGCCGGTAAATAATAAACTATTATTTTTAGGAAGGGATTACTAATGGCTACCAAAAATTCTATGTTCCAATGCCCTGTCGAAGCAGCTCTCAGTCTATTGGGCGGTAAATATAAATGTATTATCTTATGGCACTTATTGGAACGGACTCATCGCTACAGTGAATTGCAACGCGTCATTCCTCAGGCCACACCTAAAATGTTGACGCAACAATTACGGGAGTTGGAGGAAAGCGGTGTCATTCAGCGAAAAGTATATCCGGTAGTTCCTCCCAAAACAGAATACAGTTTGACTGAATTCGGCTTAACCTTAGCTCCTATTATTGAATCTATGTGTGACTGGGGTAAAACCTATATGCCGGACCGCATTTTACCGAAAGAAACATCTTGTAATTAATACATAAAAGAGGACAGGTAAACTGTTCTCCATAAAACCGAATAAGCAGACAAAAAAATTCCTAAATCTAAACAGCAGCTTGAAGATATATATCTTCAAGCTGTTTTTTTATATTATTTTTGAACTAAGTGATAATTTTTTCATTTAATTGCTAAATACCCTTGCTTTTTATTTAAACAATGTTTAAAATAGAGTTGTAAATTAAACGCTGTTTAAATTTTATAAACACATCTCATACTAACTTCGTAAATATGTAATCTGAATCTGTATTAGCAAGTATTAGTAAGTATTCGTAAACAAAGGAATTTATTATGGCTGAATCAACCAAAGATAAAATCATCAACACAACCTATCGTTTAATGCTCAATAACGACGATATCAGCAGTATTACGGTGCGCATGATTGCCGCCGAAGCAGACGTCAATGTAGCGCTCGTCAATTACCATTTTAAAAATAAGGATACTCTCTTCAATGAGGTAATCAACCAAATCCTCATACGGGCAAAAGAATTTTTTTCAATTTTAGATGACGAAACCAAGCCAACCAAACAGCGACTATTCGACTTTTTAATTCAATACCAACAACATTTAGCAAAACATAAAAAGTTTATTTACTATCTTTTTTCATCGAAGCAAACCTTCCCGACCCAGATGACCTATATTAAATTCTTACGTTCCCAAGGCATTGTCAAAATAATGAGCCATGTGGAACTCCTCATCAAAGAGCAAAAACCGGCAGCATCTGATGAAACGATACGCAATATGACTAAATTTACCTTTAGTCATCTGATTTCTATGTTGGTCTTCCCCATCATTTACAGCGCCTCAATCAATGAAGCCGTTAAGACAATGAAGGATGTCTTTATTTCTCCGGAAGAAACCAAAGCATCATTGCAATTCTTTTTTGATACCTATTTCCCGGAACACTAAGTAGTGTCTTTTAACCTATAAGGAGTTTTTTATGAAAAAGAAATACATCCCTATCGGCCTGGTGCTGGTTCTTTTAATCGGCATCGCCATCTACTACTTCTATCCTCGCACCACCACCGGCAAAGTAAATACAGTAGGCACCATTGAAGTACATCAATACGATATTACACCGCGTAGCAGCGGCTATATTGAAGGTCTTAATGTAGATCTCGGCAGCCGCATCACAGCCGGTGAAACACTCTTTACCTTATCTGAACCGACCACCAACACCGCTTTAGACGCCGCCAAAGCATCGCAGGCTCAAGGTGCGGCCAACCTTGCGGATTTACAAGCCGGTGCTCGTGAAGACCAAATTAAAGCTTATAAAGCCTTGGTTGACTCCGCTACCGTATCTCGCGACCAAGCACTACGTGAATTTAATCGCTACGAAGCTTTATATGCAGAAGATGCTGTATCCGCCCAAGTCCGCGATCAAAAACAACAAGCCTATGATGTGGCACAGCAAAATCTTGCCAAAGCTACCGCCGATTACCAAGAATTATTACAAGGCACTCGCAGTCAGCAGATTGCTGCCGCACAATCTCAAGTAGAAGCGCTAAAGGCTAATGTGGCCTCCGCTCAAAGCAAGGTGGAAGATTTAATGATGAAAAGCCCGGTTAACGGCCTTGTTTTAACCAAAAACTACAATAAGGGCGAATATGTGAAAGCCGGCGCCCCCGTTTTGACCATTGCCGACATGCAGGATGCGTGGGTTCATATCTATGTATCGACAGAGCAACTCGCTCTTATTAAAGTAGGCGACAAAGCACAAATCAAAGTGGATGGTTTACCCGGCCAAATCTTCGAAGGCTATATTGAACGTATCAGCCCCGAAGCGGAATACACACCGCGTCAAAGCATTACCAAAACGGAACGCCATAACTTAGTGTATAAAGTCCGCATAAAAGTAAATAACGGCCAAGAAATTCTTAAACCGGGCATGCCGGTGGATGTGGTGATTCCATGATTACCATTCAAAATGTCCACAAACATTACGGCGATGTACAGGCTCTTAACGGCATCAACCTGACTATTCCGGACGGCGAAATGTTCGGTCTCGTCGGTGCCGACGGTGCCGGCAAATCATCGCTTCTTCGCATGCTGTGCGGCCTTATAGCTCCCAGCGAAGGAACCATAGATATTAATGGCGCCTCTCCCCTCGATATCAAGCATACTATCGGCTATGTATCACAACTCTTTGCTTTATATCCCAATTTGAGTGTCTATGAAAACCTCGAATTGTATGGCCGATTATACGATCTCACTAAAGATGAACTGCACAATAAATGCAATGCCCTTGCCGAATATGTAGGTCTCGGCAATTTTAAAGACCGCATGTCCAACGATTTATCGGGCGGTATGAAGCAAAAATTGGCTTTAGCCGTAGCCCTCTTAAACACACCAAGGTTACTCATTTTAGACGAACCTTCAACCGGTGTTGACCCCTTATCACGCCGCGAATTATGGACTTTAATCAAGAAAATCAACCAAGAAGGTACCACCGTGGTAGTCGCCACGCCCTTCATGGACGAAGCCGACTACTGCAGCCAAATTGCTTTTTTTGAAGCCGGCCAAATCCTAGCCCTCGGCACACCACAAGATCTGCGAACTCAAACGAAGGTAGCTTCAAATCAGACCCTGGATGAAGTATATATTCGTCTCGTCAACAAGAATAACGAACTCACCGCCGATTATACGGTGCAGCATGACTTCGAACGACTCGCCGATAAGCCGGTCGTTATTCAAACAGAAGACCTGGTACGCCGATTCGGTGATTTTACAGCCGTCAACAAGCTCAACATTACCATCAAGGAAGGGGAAATCTTTGGTCTACTCGGTTCCAACGGTTGCGGTAAATCCACTACTATTCGCATGCTCTGCGGTACCTTGACCCCTACTACCGGGCAAATCGAAGTACTCAATACAGATGTGACAAAACATGTGTCACTCATCAAGTCGCAACTGGGCTATATGTCCCAAAAATTCAGTCTCTATGCAGATTTAACCGTTATGGAGAACCTCACATTTTACGGCCGTATCTATGGTTTAAAACCGGCGGAATTAACCGAACGAATCAACATTGTTATCGACGAACTGGAATTACACGAAATTAAAAACCGTTTAGTCCGTGAACTACCGACCGGTTGGCGTCAGCGCGCCTCTTTAGGGGCTGCTATTTTACATAAACCGGCCATCTTGTACTTAGACGAACCGACCAGCGGGGTTGATCCGTTGACGCGACGCCAATTCTGGACTGTCATCAATAAACTGTCCGATAGAGGCACCACCATTTTAGTAACCACACATTTTATGGACGAAGCCGAACAATGCGACCGCATCCTCTTTATGGACAAGGGGCAAAAAATCATCGAAGGTCGTCCGAAGGTATTAAAAGAAACCACGCCGGGCGCCCATAATCTGGAAGACGCGTTTATTTATTATATGAAACAAGCTAGGAGTCAATGATATGCAACGAATTTGGGCTATACTGATAAAAGAGTTTCACCAGATGAAACGGGACAAAGCCACCTTATTTATGCTGATTTTAATGCCCTTAATGCAGCTCATTATTTTCGGCTACGCTATTAATACCGACGTAAAACATGTACCCACGGTCATTTATGACCAATCGCGAAGTGAAGAAAGCCGAGAACTGATTAGCGCCTTCGTGGGTACCTCTTACTATGACGTTGTAGAGTATGTGGACAGCAATCAAGCCATGCTGGATAGTATTTACTCCGGCAAGGCTGTAGCTGCTCTCACCTTCCCACCAACCTTCAGCGAAGACATCAAACACGGTCGCACCGCGGAAATGCAACTCATCGTCGATGCCAGTGATAACACGATAGCCAACAGTGCCATCAGCACGGCACAACTCTTAGGTCAACAACGCTCCCTAAGCATTACTTCACAACGACTGTTAGCGACCGGACAATCCGTACCGTCGGGCAATGCCATTGAAGTAAAAATCAATCCATGGTTCAATCCGGATTTTATAACGGCCTATAATATTGTACTGGGCATTATCAGCCTCATGATTACTATGACCTTGGTAAGTATTACGGCCATGGCCATCGTGCGTGAGCAGGAAGTGGGCACCTTAGAACAATTAATGGTAACACCGCTCAAAGACTACGAAATTATTATCGGCAAAGTTATTCCTTATGTGCTCATCGGTTACGCACAAGCAGGTATTGCTTTAGTAGCCGGTATTATACTCTTTGACGTGCCGTTTCAAGGTAGTTTTTTCGTCCTCTTCATAACAACGACCATCTTCCTTATTTCCTCGCTGATGCTGGGAATCCTCGTTTCTACCGTAGCCAAAACGCAACTGCAAGCTATGCAGATGTCGATTTTGGTATATATGCCGAGTATTTTGCTGTCCGGCTTTATGTTTCCCCGCGTTGCCATGGATGCTATTTTCCAATACCTCGGCGCCATTATGCCAATGACATTCTACTTAACCATTATCCGCGGTATCATGCTAAAAGGGATTGGTATAGAGTATTTATGGCCTCAGATTTTTGCCCTCATTACCTTCATCATCGTCACCGGCTTTATAAGTGTTCACACCTTTACCAATAAACGTAAAAACGGTTAACAGTGCATCCGTGCTGTTTCTATGTTATAATAAATTGTTAACATAGTAATTTATAACTAACATAGACATCGGTGATTCCCATAATCACCTTAACTGACTAACTGATGAGTGAGGAGAATGAAATGAGTACAAATCTTGAAGTAGGTATTGTAGGCCTTCCTAATGTAGGCAAAAGTACGTTATTTAACGCCATTACCAAAGCCGGTGCCGAAGCGGCCAACTATCCGTTCTGTACAATCGAACCTAACGTAGGTGTTGTTGACGTTCCGGATGACCGCATCAACCAATTGGCTGTTATGTTTAAATCTAAAAAAATTATTCCAGCCGCTATGCGCTTCGTTGACATTGCCGGTCTCGTAGCCGGTGCTTCCAAAGGCGAAGGTTTGGGTAACAAATTCCTCAGCCATATCCGCCAAGTTGACGCTATTGCTCAAGTTGTACGTTGTTTTGATGACCCTAACATCACCCACGTAGCCGGTTCCATCGATCCGATTCGCGATATTGAAATCATCAACACTGAACTTTGCTTAGCTGACCTTGATTCTGTTGAAAAACGCAAACAACGTATTGAAAAAATCGCCAAAAGCGGTGACAAAGATGCTCGTATCGAGCTTCCTATTTTGGAAAAAGTCATCGAAGGTCTCGGCGAAGCTATTCCGGTACGCGCGCAAGGTCTCGACGAAGAAGAATTGGAAATTCTCAAAGAGTTGACTTTATTAACAGCTAAAAAATCTTTATACGTAGCCAATGTTTCGGAAGACGAAATCTCCGATTACGAAGCTAACGAATATGTGAAACACGTTGAAGAATATGCTGCTAACGAAGGTTCCGGCGTAGTTGTCGTATCCGCTCGTATCGAATCGGAAATCGCTGAATTATCCGATGAAGAAGCCGCTGCTTTCCTCGAAGAACTCGGCCTTACCGAAAGCGGTTTGACCAAATTAATTAAAGCCAGCTATTCCTTATTGGGCCTTATCAACTTCTTCACGGCCGGTGAAATGGAAGCCCGTGCTTGGACAATCGTAGAAGGCACTAAAGCACCGCAGGCAGCCGGTAAAATTCACTCTGACATTGAAAAAGGCTTCATTCGTGCCGAAATCGTAGCTTTCGATGACCTCGTAGCTTGCGGCAGTCAGAATGCGGCTAAAGAAAAAGGGCTCGTTCGCCTCGAAGGTAAAGACTATGTCATGAAAGACGGCGATGTAACGTACTTCCGCTTCAATGTATAAGAGTTTTGATAAGTAAAAACTTCAGGAATAAAACTTAAAATGAACAAATAATAAAAACCTTAGGTAAGAACTTCTTATAAAATATTTATAAGAAATCTATACCTAAGGTTTTTTAACGTTATATAACCTAGTTTACAGTGACCGGTCGGATGATTAATTGAAAATTGCAAAAGACCGCATTCAATATAGTGTATGTATTCCAACGAATCACCGGGTTTCCACAAATAATCGCCGTCCTTAAAATGAAACTCTTTAGTCGGCAATTCATCAAGAAACTCGCGAATAGAAAGGAAATCTTCTGAGAAAAAATACATTGGATATGTCATAACAACCACCTTCTATATAAATGATAGAAAGAAAATTAATACTTTTAATGTTAAAAGGAGTTTTATTATGAAAGTTATAGCAATTAACGGCAGTCCTCGCCCTAACAAAAATACAGTTCAATTATTAAATCAAGCATTAATGGGTGCCCAAGCAGCCGGTGCCGAAACAAAGATTATCTCACTCTATCCTTTACAATATCGCGGCTGTGTGAGCTGCTTTTATTGTAAACGCAAAGATAAGGAACACGGCACCTGTATTATAAAAGATGATTTAACACCGGTCATTGAAGAATTAAAACAAGCAGATGCCATCATCTGGGGCTCGCCCATCTATTTTTACAATATAACCTCCGCCCTGCAGGCACTCTTTGAACGCTTTCTCTTTTCAAACTATATCTACAACAAAGACGTACCGTCTGTGCTTGGCAAACAAATTCCTTCTGCCTTTATTTATACCATGAACGTAACTGAAGAGCAAAGTTTTAAAACTCCTCTACGTGAAAGCTTAAAACCTATAGAAGCTGCTGTAGAACGTATTTTAGGTGTAGAGCCCATCAAACACTATGTCTATAATACCTTACAGTTTGATGACTACAGTAAATTCGAATCATCTATTTTTTCAGAAAGCGACAAAAAATCCTACCATGAAGCTACTTTTGAAAAAAGCCTAAACGAAGCATATCAAATTGGTCAACAATTGGTGGCTGCTACCGGCAAGTTACAATAATACAAAAAGCCTTCTTGAAAACCTCCGGAACGAGGCGTTTCTGAGACTAATAAACGACAACAAAAGGATGCCATACCTGCATGATTATGACATCCTTTTTTATTATATATAATTCAATAATTATATGTTGTTTTGACTTTAAAGCTTAAATTTTATTAGAATCTAAACTTAGTATTTCAATTTACCCATTGGCACATAAATCGTACCGGCCGACATAGGGCCTACTGTACCTTGCTGGAAAATAACAAAGATTTCATGGTCTTCCGTAGCATAGAAATCGGATGGCACTTTATCAACGGTGCGATTTTCAGGGAAGAATTGTGGTTTCAAATCTTCATCATTAGCGATAGCTTGATTCAATTCGTCTAATTTAACACCACCAAAATCGTGTAAAGTTAACACTTTACCGCTAGTGCTGTTAAATGTAAAGGCCTTCACTGTGTTCAAACCATTAGCTGCCTGATCACCAATGGAGTAAGATTTAAGCAATACACTGAAAATCCCTTTATCATTAGCTTTTACATCATAAGTCATGTAAAGATTTTCTTTAACGTCTGCTTTCAAGTTGTTTTTCTCTAAATTTTTCTGCAAAGTCTGCACATATTTGGTAATGCGGCTGTTAATTTCTTTTGTCACAACCGGGCTGACCGATGTTACTGTCGGATAAGTAATGTGAATGCGTTCACCGCTGATAGCAATCGGTTGCACTGCTACGGATAAGCGTTGGTAATACGCATTGGCTTCTGGTACTTTAACTAAATCAGCTTCACGGGATAGTTCATCAGATGCTTCCCACATAGCTTTATTAGATGCCGGCGAAATATCTGAAGATACGCGTTTAGTCATAACGCCTGTAGTATTATTATGAGCTTCGGTCGGTGTCTGAACCGCCACAATATCGCCATTATCATCGACTACGGCAGCAGCCGGTTCCGAATCCACTTTTACAACCGTTACGTCATTAGCATTAACGCCACCAAAACCACCTAAAGCAATAGAGCCGAATACGGCAGCCATTATATATTTTTGC
This sequence comes from Veillonella seminalis, assembly GCF_003992065.1. Lineage (GTDB taxonomy): Bacteria > Bacillota > Negativicutes > Veillonellales > Veillonellaceae > Veillonella_A > Veillonella_A seminalis. The sequence goes on along the minus strand of NZ_RQUZ01000018.1, from coordinate 9,369 downwards.
CATTTCTGTTTCATAAAAAGTCCTCCTTTATTCCCCTTTATGGCTAATGTACGGTAATACATTAAATCATGCCAAAATCACTATATATTTATATTTTAGCAAAAACCGGTGAAAAAATCATGATATTCTGCAATATTTCATGATGATTTATGATGTATACAATATAGAGTTAAATTTGAGATTGAATTTTGTCCACAATTCATGTACAATCGTCTTGTAGGATTATTATTGTTCTATTTTTTTATATTCTCTCAAGGAGGGTTAGTATGAAGCATGATTTTATGAGTCATGAACTGCATCTACCGGAATTGACGTTTCGCGGTATGCTTTTAGGCGTACTTATTACTATTATATTTACCGCGTCTAACGTTTACTTGGGCTTAAAAGTTGGCTTAACCTTCTCCAGCTCCATCCCGGCCGCAGTTATTTCAATGGCTATCCTACGTTTTTTCAAAGACTCCAACGTTCTTGAAAACAACATGGTTCAAACCCAAGCATCAGCTGCCGGTACTTTATCGGCTGTTATTTTCGTATTGCCGGGCCTATTGATGCTAGGCTATTGGCAAGGGTTCCCTTATGGCGAAACTTTATTACTCTGTGCCTGCGGCGGTTGTTTAGGTGTATTATTTACGATTCCGCTTCGTCGTGCCATGGTAGTAAACAGCGACTTACCATATCCGGAAGGCCGTGCGGCTGCTGAAATTCTTAAAGTCGGCAGTCAGAATCATGGTGACAGCGCTAAACAAAGTGCCAGCGGTATGAAAGAAATCGTAAGTGGTGGTATTTTTGCCGGTATCATTAGTCTTTTCACCAACGGTTTCCATTACCTGGCCGGTGAAATGAGTTTCTGGTTCGGTGTCGGCCGTGGGGTTACACAATTCCCACTCGGCTTCTCCACTGCCTTGCTTGGTGCCGGTTTCCTTATCGGTATCTCCAGTGGTATCGCTATTTTAGTAGGTATGATTATTGCTTGGGGCGGTTTTGTACCGTACTTAACCAATATCTTGCCTATGGGTGATGCTAAATCCGTAGAATCCTTTGCTATGGCCGTTTGGAAAGAAAAAGTTCGTTTTATCGGTGCCGGTTGTATCGGTATTGCCGCTATTTGGACTCTTATTACCTTGGCAAAACCAATTGTTGAAGGTATGAAAATGTCCGTACAGAATATGAAAATGTCCGGTGAAGAACGTGCTACACATCGTATGGACACAGATATGAAGCCTTCTACTATCGCTATCGTATTCTTACTTATTTTAGTTGGCCTCATTATCTGTTTCTACTCCTTCGTAAGTGCTGTTGACATCAGTCCTGCTCTTATGTGGACATTAGTTATCTGCGGTATCGTTATCGCTCTTTGCATCGGTTTCTTCGTAGCTGCTGCCTGCGGTTACATGGCCGGTCTTATCGGTACATCTGCCAGTCCAATCTCCGGTATCGGTATTTTGGGTATCATCATTTCATCTCTCGTAGTATTTGCCATTGCCTCTGCCAATGACTTATTCGCTACGGAAGCAGGCGTTAAATTCGCTACTGCCATGGCCTTGTTCATGACAAGTGTGGTTGTTTGTATCGCTGCGATTTCCAACGATAACTTACAGGACCTTAAAACCGGTCAACTCGTAGGTGCTACACCTTGGAAACAGCAGGTAGCTTTACTTATCGGTTCCATTGCCGGTGCCATCGCTATCGCTCCGGTTCTTAACCTCTTATATGAAGCTTATGGTTTCACCGGTGCTTTACCTCGTCCTGAAATGGATCCATCCGCTGCCTTATCCGCACCACAAGCTACTTTGATGACAACAATTGCTCAAGGTATCTTCAGCTCCAACCTTGATTGGAACTACATCCTTATCGGTGTCGGTATCGGTGTTATCGGTATTATCGTTAACTTGGTATTAAAGAGCACAACGGCTACTTTATCCTTGCCTCCATTGGCAATCGGGATGGGTATCTATTTACCGCCTTCCCTCGAAATGCCACTCGTTATCGGTTCTTTGATGAGCTATTTCGTTGGTAAATATTTAGTAAAACGTGCTAAAGAACGTAGCGGTGAATTAGCTGACGCTGATGTTGAACAATGTAACCGTCGTGGCGTACTCTTCGCTTCCGGTATGATCGTTGGCGAAAGCTTAATCGGTGTAATTATCGCCGTTATCATCGTTATTTCCGTAACTTCCGGCGGTGGCGAAGATCCGCTCAGCATGGTCGGCAAAGACTTTGCTAACACCGCTGAATGGCTTGGCTTAGGTGTCTTCATCCTCACAATTGCTTACTTCGTAAATCTCGTATTATCGACTAAGTTCAATCGTGAAGAAGCACTTGAAATCCAACGCATTAACGAAGAAGAACATAAATAAAATCTTACAAACCTAATCATGAAAACAGTCACATCCATATGGATGTGACTGTTTTTTTATTTCCAACAAAAAAATTACAAAACCTTAAAAAATTTTTATGAAATTTTACATTTTTCATCTTGAATATTTACATTGATATGATTAAATGAAAAATATGTGGTGCACTAAATTGTAATCTAGTATATTAAAACCTTATTTAAGGTAGGAGGAAATCATGAGATTAAAAGCCATTTTATCCGGCCTGTTTTGTATGCTGACCTTGCTTTTACTGGCAGGTTGCGGCAACTCAACTTCAAACAGTGGCTCAACAAATGACAAAGTCGTAGAAATTGAATATTGGCATGTAGCATCTGATAGTTTCGGCGGTCAAACAGTTCGAGAATTAGTTGCTGATTTTAATAAAACACATCCTAATATTAAAGTTACAGAAAAATTTAATCCGGATATGTATAAAGGCTTAACTCAAAATTTACAAGCTGCTCTAGCTTCCGGTCAAACACCTGATGTAGTACAAATGGGTTGGAACTTCTTAAACTATGCCCATGAAAACTTCGAAACGGAAAGTATTGATAAAATTTTTGCTAACGCCGGCGATCCTAATTTTATCAAAGATACCTTTGAACCTAATATTGCTCGTCTGGCTCAAACAGATACTGGTGATCAGGTTGGTGTTCCTTACTCCTTATCTTTACCGGTTTTATACTATAATCCGGACATCTTCAAGGCAGCCGGCTTAGATCCAAATAAACCACCTACTACTTGGACTGAAGTTGCCGAATATGCTAAACAAATTAAAGAAAAAACAGGTAATCCTGCATTCTTCATGCAAGAATATGCTGATACCTGGACAAACCAGGCTCTTGTTGAATCAAATGGCGGCACCATGTTAACTCATAAAGATGGTAAATGGCAAGCCGGTTTTGATACGCCGGAAGCTGCTTATGCATATCAAGTAATTGCCGATATGGTTAAAAACGGCACAGGCTTACACGCAACTAACGAAGAGGGTTTCCAAAGCTTTACTTCCGGTAAATTAGCAATGGTAGCAACTACAATTGGTAAACGTGCTAACTTTGAAAAGTCATCCAACTTTAAAGTAATGACTACTACCTTCCCGGCTTTCGGTAATAAACCTGTAAAAGTACCTGCCGGCGGTAACTTCCTCATGATTCTCAGCAAAGATAAAGCAAAACAAAAAGCTGCTGTTGAATTTGTAAAATATTTAGAAAGTGCTGAAAACTTAACTAAATGGGATACAGGAACAGGCTACTTGCCACCACGCAAAGGTATGGCTCAAGAAGGCCCTTACAAAAAATTAATGGATGAAAATGAAAATATTAGAAAAGCTATGGAAATGCTTCCTAATGTAACACCATGGGTTAGCTTCCCGGGCCAAAACGGCTTACAAGCAGAACAAATCTTAATCGATGCCCGCGATGTTATTCTTAACGGAAGCAAAACTGCATCCGAAGCGCTCCATGAAGCAGCTTTAAAAATTAATGATTTACTGAAGTAAAATTTTAAAAACTATCATATTGTAAAATTAACGCCATTAGAATCAGTAGACTTTAGCCTTTGTTTTCGTCTATTGATTCTAATTGTGCTTAAAAGGAGTCTTACTATGAATCGTCTTTCAAAATCAGGCTACTTACTGTTCTTACCGGCAGCATTTTTCTTTTTAATCTTTTATTATTGGCCTTTACTTGTCAATGTAGCTCTTAGCTTCTTTTCTTGGAATATGGTGAGCTCAAAGATTAAATTTGTAGGAATTTCTAACTATACGGATATCCTCCAAACAGCAGAGTTTTATTCAGTTATCGTAAATACAATATTATTTGTTCTAGTTCTTCTGGTTTTTAACTTTGTACTACCTTATATATATTCATATATTTTAGCTTATGTTCTTAAATACGGAAAAAACCTGTATAAAGTATTTTTCTTTATACCATCGCTATTCAGTCTATCCGTTGCCAGTATTTTATTTTTGTGGATCTATAATCCGTTAGCCGGACCGATTGATGCGATTTTACAAATGGTCGGCCTGGATTCCCCTCGTTGGCTCAAAGAACCGGTTTTAGTTATTTTTTCAATTAGTATGATTATTGCTTGGAAAGTATTCGGCTATAATTTCATTCTAATGTTGGCTGCTATGATGTCTGTTTCAAAAGAAATGATAGAAGCGGCTCGTTTAGAAGGAGCCTCTGATTGGGTAATTTTACGTAAAATCATAATCCCTCAAACTTCTTCGTCTGCTATTTATGTCTTCGTTATTACTGTAGTGTTCGGCTTACAATATATCATGATTCCGGTTAACATATTAACTCAAGGCGGTCCAAATCAAGGCAGTGCCAACCTCGTATACGTTATTTACCAATACGCATTTGTATTCTATCAAGTCGGCAAATCAGCTGCATATGCTGTAATGACGATGTTAATATTCGTTGTTTTTGCTTGGTGGCGTAACAAAGTATTAGATAAGAAGGTATACTATGAAAATTAATCTTAAAAAGGAACTTATTGGCCATATCATACTTATCATTTCTTTGCTTATTTGCTTATGGCCTATTGTATTTTTAATTTCAGCCTCTTTAAAAGATTTAAATCAAATCTTCCAGTACCCTTTAAATCCGCTACCGGAAAATCCATCTTTATCAAACTATCTTACGGTACTTGATCGATTCCCTATCTTCCAATTTACCGGGAATACGTTTTTTATTGCTATTACCGTTACTCTTTTTAAAATTATAACCAGTTTGTTGGCAGGGTTTGGATTTGTTTATTACCGATTTAAAGGAAGAGAATTACTATTCAATTCCATGGTTCTTACGTTTTTTATCCCTATGTCTGTATTAATCATGCCAAATTACTTGTTAATTTCTTCTTTAGGATTACTTGATACTCCTTATGGCGTTATTCTTGTAGAAATTGTAGATGGCATGGGAATTTACTTAATGCGACAAACAATGCGAAGCATCCCGAAAAGTATCTACGAATGTGCAATTTTAGAAGGTGGATCGCCTCTGTATATTTTATGGCATATTATCCTACCTTTAGTAAGACCATCAGTAATTTCCATTAGTATTATGTTTTTTATCAATGCATGGAATGAATATTTTTGGCCGTTACTTATCTTAAAAAGTAAAACAGAATACACTTTAGCATTGGCTTTGCCAATGTTTATAAGTGCCGAAGGTGGCAGTGAATGGGGGTTAGCTATGGCCTTAGCTGTACTTACCAGCATCTTACCTTTTATTTTATTCATCATATGCCAAAAATACATTCTCAACACATTTATTCAATCAGGAGTTAAAGGATAATGCATAATATAGTCTTCAATAAAGTCAGTAAAACCTATCATGAAAAAGAAATCATCAAACAACTAAGTTTTGAAATTAAAGAAGGGGAACGCGTAGTTTTATTAGGTCCTTCCGGTTCCGGTAAAAGCACCACGCTTCGCATGATTGCCGGTTTAGAGGATATTAGTGACGGCGAGTTATATATGGGTGATACACTCATTAATGATGTACCCGCCGGCGACCGTAATATAGCCATGGTATTCCAAAACTATGCTTTGTTTCCTCATTTTAATGTATGGGACAATATTGTATTTGGATTAAAACTCCAAAACCTTCCTAATTCAGAAATTAAAGAACGAGCCAATGCGGCCATTAAAATGTTAAATTTAAAAGGTTATGAAAATCGCTTAATCCAATCCTTATCAGGCGGTCAAAAGCAGAGGGTAGCATTATGTCGAGCTATCGTCAAACAATCCCCTTATTTCTTATTAGATGAACCGTTAGCCAATCTGGACGCTCAACTTCGTCAACACGCTCGCCAAGAACTGATAAAAATACATGAAAGTTGTAATTCCACTATGATTTATGTAACCCACGATCAAGTAGAGGCTATGACCATTGGCCAAAGAATCGCCATTTTGCATGAAGGTGTTTTACAACAATTCGACAAACCTGAAACAGTATACGATAATCCTGCCAATTTATTTGTAGCTTCCTTTATAGGCACACCGGCTATGAATCTGTGGCCATTGATTATTAATAACGGACAAGTCACTATTGGTTCTTCAACGTTAGATTTACCGCCGGTTGTTCAAGAAAATATTACATCTTCTGAGATTACTGTAGGTATTCGCCCTGAAAAATTACACCTCGCACCTTTAGAACGTGCTATGCTACACGGGCAATGTCAGTATGTTGAAAACATCGGTAATATTCAAAATTGTTTATTTCAAATTGATGATACGATTAAAGGTTTTATTCAATTTTCCGAATCGGAAAACAAACTAAATGTCGGCGATTCCATAGGACTTAATTTCAGCTGGTCAGATGCTTGTTTCTTTGACAGTGAAACCGGCAATAATTTAAATTTAAAGCTAAAATAAACATATTAAGGAGGAACCATGAATACAATTGCTATCAGTGATTTACTATTTCCTGCATTTGAAAAATACATGCTCAGAGCATTACCGGAAACCTTTAGTATGGAGTTTTTTGTAGAATTTGGACCTGTCGAATATTGGCGTGCTTTATTACCACAATTTAATATTCAATCACGAGCTATCTCTTTGCACGGACCATGTGTAACCCTCAATTTAGCCAATCCTGATGATACACAGTACCTAAGCCGTTATGAAAAAGACATTACGTTCGGCAAAGAAATTAATGCTCATTTTATCGTTGTCCATACCAACGAACAATGGTCAGGAAATAAAGAAGATGTACAAAATTTAGTTATTGAACGACTTCAGGAGCTCGATAAATTGGCACAAAAAATAAACGGACCTCGTTTGGCTGTAGAAAATGTAGGTTTATTAACCAATAATTTATTTAATGAATCCGAATATCTTGAACTCTTTACTAAATTCCCTAACATTGTTTCCTTAATTGATGTTGGTCACGCTAATGTAAATCAATGGAATTTGCCTCATGTAATTCAAACTTTAAACGAAAAGATTATTGCTTACCATTTACACGATAACAATGGTAAAAAAGATCAGCACCAACCTATCGGTACCAGTTCTATCAATTGGACCGAATTATTTAAAGCTATCAACACATATTCACCAAATGCCACTAAAGTCTTAGAATACGCCAACGGTACGTTCAAATCTATGGACGAATTATTACAACATTTGAACGCCATAGAATCCTTAATGACAACAAAATAAAATAAAAAACAAATAGAAAAACGGTCATACTTAACTTATAAAGGTTAGTATGACCGTTTTTGTATTTCTAACTTTATTTTGTTATAATGAAATCAATTACAAACTGATTTTTAAAGCTCTCATTCCCATTAAAATGTTTTAATCAGTATTAAATTTCAATTGAAAATATTTTCACATACACACTGCTACAGGAGGTGTAACAATGAGTCAAACAATAACTAAAGAAGAGTTTTTAAGTCGCTACGCCCTTGATCGACGCGGCTCCAATAGTATTAAATGGGACGGTTTAAAACAACGGTTTCGCACCGACGATGTCATCCCTATGTGGGTGGCTGACATGGACTTTAAAGTGCCCGAAACGGTAACCGCAGCCCTTACAGAACGCATCAATCACGGTGCTTTCGGCTATGCTCTAATCAGCCCGACCTATCATCAAACATTTATTGACTGGCTGACTCGCCATCATGGCTATACACCTAAGAAAAACTGGCTTCGTTTTACCAGCGGTACAATTACTACTTTATTTTGGATTCTGCACGCCTTCACAAAACCTAAAGATAATATTCTGATCCTGTCACCGGTTTACTATCCGTTCTACAGCACGCCGCAGGATACCGGACGTACGCCAATCTGCAGTGAACTTAAACAAGACAAAACAGGACGTTTTTATATCGACTTTGACGATGTAGAAACTAAGATTAAAGAACATAATGTTAAAGTCTTTATCCTCTGTAATCCGCATAACCCGGTGAGCCGTATCTGGTCGGAAGAAGAGCTGGTTAAACTCTTTACCCTATGTGAAGCCCACAATGTACTCATCGTAAGCGATGAAATCCATGAAGATTTTATTTTTGGACCGGATCCGTTTATTCCGGCCTTAGCTGTACAGGACGGGCGCTTCAAAGATTCCATTATCGCCATTACGAGTGCGTCTAAAACATTCAACTTGGCCTCTTTACCGGTAGCGCATACCATTATTCCGAATGAGGCACATCGTAAGCAATTTGATGCCTATGTTGCCACTATCGACCATACGCAATTACCGGTTCTGGATTTACTGGCTACGGAAACAGCTTATCAGACAGGTGATGCTTGGCTAACCGGACTTTTAGCTGTTATTAAAGACAATTACGAAATTTTGAAAAACACATTGCTTGAAGCAACACCTAAGTTAGTATTTACACCGCTCGAAGCAACATATCTCGCCTGGGTTGATTTTAAAGCCTATGTGGATCCCGAAGAACTGGATAACTTCATGATTAAGCAATGCCGCGTCGGTGTTAATACGAGTCCAAACTTTGCACCTGCAACACCGGGCTTTGTCCGCTTCAACTTGGCGGCTCATCCCGATACTGTTAAAGAAACAGCCAGCCGCATTATTAAAGGACTTGAGGCTATTAACGCAAAGTAGCATTTTAAAACGAGTCTTCAATAATTCCTTCGATTTTTATAAAGGAGATGCCCATGCGTCGTCACGATCGTCAGATTACACCGGCAAAAATCAATGGGAATATAAACCGGCTATGTTAAACGCCATCGCTGTTATAAAACTGGTGCCACGCAAACTTACGTGCAAAGCAAATCGGCCACCGGTATAAATCTTTTGATAGTTTTCAATAAATTTCAAACTATTGAAAACTATCAACAGTATACACTTAAATCAATAGGACGGAAATATACGCCCTTAATACAAAACCTCCTACACCAACAGGTATAGGAGGTTTTATTATATTTGAAAGTTTATAATTTAACGGTTAATTGTAAACTGAAATTGAACATATAAAAAATCCATAGTGAATACCGATTTGTGTTATGATTAATGTCGCT
>NZ_RQUZ01000017.1 GCF_003992065.1 Veillonella seminalis | reverse complement strand
TGGTGTAATGCACTGCCACGCAAAATTCTAAATTACCGGACACCACAAGAAGTATTCATTGAAGAAGTTAATAAGTTACTGGGTTTTTAAAAGTGTTCAATTTCATATTGCAATTTACTATTGCAATTTACTAATAAATATAATAAAAAATGTCAGAGCCATTATTGCCAAAATCCGTCTATTTTGATGGGAGGTACCATGAGTTTTAAGGGCATTATTGTTTTGAATATTATCGCTTTGTTCATCATTATTAGTGGACGGTTTATTTTGCGTATTTATTGCTGATTTTTGTGTAACTTCAGACTCTATTTGGGGCTCAGTTTCAGGAAGCGTTTGTGGTTCGCCTTTGTTTTGAATATCAGTTTTAGTTTCTGGTTTATTTATAGAGTCAATGATAGTTTGCGCTACGGCAGTTTGATAACGCTTTTTAGGTGTAATAATTTGTGGCGATTGAAGTTTTTCGTTTGTATTGTTTCTTGGAATCACGCTTGTACCACATTTGCCACAGAACTGATTATCTTCAGGTATTTGATTACCACATTTTTTACACAGCATTGTAAGCCCCCTTATAATGTACCTATATCCCTATAAGATGCGTTCATATTATTTTCATTTTACAATGAAAGTTAAATAATAATCAAGAATTAAGAAATTTATATGTGGAGGCCATCAATTATAGCCATTTAGTTGTTTTAATTTAAATATAAAACGATTTTAAGATTATGAACTGCACCCATTTTCTTGGACAGAAGTAATTACGCAACTTTTTGGGAATGGATCCGGTATTCTACCGAACTCATTCCTTTTAATTTAAGTTTGATACGTTTAGTATTGTAATAGTCTATGTAATCTTTTAGTTTATTGATAAAATCTTCATAAGAACTAAAGTCTTCTAAATACAGCAATTCTGACTTTAGTAAGCCAAAGAAGTTTTCCATCACGCTATTATCCAAACAATTCCCTTTTCGGGACATACTTTGGATGATGGCGTGATTTTTTAATGTCTTTTGATACCCCTTATGTTGATATTGCCAGCCTTGGTCTGAATGTAATATACATCCTTGGCTATTAGGTCTGATAGTAAATGCCTTATTTAGCATAGAAAGTACTTGCTTTAATGCAGGACGTTCAGATATCTCATAAGCCACGATTTCACCATTATACATATCTAGAATAGGAGATAAGTATACCTTGCGACCAAATAAGTGAAATTCAGTAATATCTGTTGCCCATTTTTGATCTGGTTTTGTAGCGTTAAAGTCTCGATTGATAATATTGGGAGCAATTTTCCCTTCAGAACCTCTATATGATCGATACTTCTTAAGCCGAACCTGGCAGGTTAGTCTCTCTTCTTTCATAAGACGCATTACAACTTTATGATTTATACAAAATCCTAATTTATGTAGCTCTACAGTGATTCGACGATATCCATAACGGCCTTTATTTATCGCCACAATTGTACGAATAGCCTCTCTTTCGTCCGCATATTTGTCTCCCTTTTTTATAGCAGCAAGACGTGTATAATATGTACTTCGACTGATACTAAAATAATTGAGCATAAACTGCAGTGGATATATTTTCCTTAGTCTTTCAATTGCAATTATTTGTTTTTTTTACAGAACGGTTAGGTTTAGCAATTTTACGCATTTCTTCCATAAAATCATTGTAAAAGGAAAGCTCATATATTGTTTGGCATCACTTGCTATATTCATACATTTTTGTATATATAAATATATTTGTTACTTTCATTATATACTTTGTGTCAAGGCTAACCTGGATAGGGGTATTACTTCATCAGCCGGCCTGAAGTTTGTTATTTGATGAAAAAGGCTATAGGGCAAAAAAGAGGCTGTAACCTCCGAGTCGGTTTGGAAGTTACAGCCTCTTTGATATGAATAGACCAATGCATACGGCTGTTACGCTTGGGCTATTGTTTGTCGGATTAGGAATTGAGAGAAAATAGTTATTTCACAAGGCAAGGTGATAAAAAAGTTATCGGTTATTTGCCATTGTAGTTAATTATTTTTTAGGCTGCTGAGCTTCAGTGTCGGTTTTCTCGATGATTACATCGGTTTTCTGAGCTTCTACAGCACTTTTAGCCTGAGCGTTTTGCCAAGTAGCGGCGATTTTAGCGTCTTCTACTTTTTTCTGTTGAGCTTCTGCAGGAGTAATAGCGATGTCTGGTTTATTCTTCAACTGGTAATCACGGTTAACGATGTTGCCTACTACAGTTTCTAAAGCAGCACCTGCTGTGTTAGGTTGGATAACCTGACCGGCACCGTTAGCGTTGGAAGTGCTCTGAACGTTTTCAGAGTTATTAGGATATACGTCTTTCTGATAAGCGTATAAAGTGTTTTTTGCAAAGTCTAATTTGTAGTTTACTACATCAGTAAGACCTGTGTTAGGATTTACGGCAGCAGCCTGGAAATCAGCTGTGTCGGTGTTTACATCATAGTTAATGGATGGTACGTTAACACGAGTTGTGTAGTCAGCGTCGGAATGTACCCAGTACCATTGATCGGCCGGTAATGTTTTAGCGGATGCTACGCCCGCAACTGTTGTTAATGCTAAACCTAATACTAATAATTTTTGTAATTTCATATGTAATAATCTCCCTTCAAATATCATTAATTTTTGAATATCGATTTTTATCTATATCAATATTATAGCACAATAAAAACAAAGAGTTCAAGGGAGTGGACTAAAAAAAGAAATTTTTAGTAATTCATTCATCTAAAGATAGATATTGAACCGTTGGTTCAGTAGTTGAACTAAGCATTTATGGCTAATCGGTAGAGAGCTGTTTATGATATAGATAACATTTTATATGTAATAAATTGGGAAAATGGTTTTTGAAGTTTTTTTTAATGATGTGTTGATTTGTGGAGGAGGTTATTATGGTGGCGGCAAAGACTGATAAAGAGAAAATTATGAACAAGCTTGATAAGCAAACTAAAAAGCAAACTTATTCACGTAGGGATATTTTGAAGCTTCGAGATGATGAGATACCGCCGGTAATTGATTCGTTTAGAGGGACTTACCGGTTCCTGTCAAATATGAGTGCCTATAAGGTTTTTTATTTGGGCGATACGTATTATTCGGCTGAGGCTGCGTATCAAGGTTCTAAAGCTGCTACGGATTTACAACGGATGAAAATGGTGAGGGTGAAACGGCCTGATTATGCTCGGCGTATGGGGCGAAGTATGAAGCAGATTAGGGAAGACTGGGATAAGATTAAGTTGCGTGTTATGTATGAGATAGTAAAGGCTAAGTTTTCACAAAATGAAAAGTTACAGGCCAAATTATTGGCTACTCGCGACAGGGTATTAATTGAAGGCAATGATTGGGGGGATACCTTTTGGGGAATGACTGATGGGGAAGGAGAGAACCATTTGGGAAAAATATTGATGAGAGTCAGAGCCGAATTAAGGGAGGCGCAAAATGATAAACCTAATAAAGAAATCTGATGGCACCTTGATAAAATAAAATATGAAAAACAAGCAAAATTTATGAAGATGATTACTCATGATAGACAAATAGTCACGAAATACCCACGGGGAATGCTCATCATACGGTGGTATTCCTTATAAGCATGATGCCTATGATTTTTTGATATTACCACTAGCGTATAATGTTTTTTACTGCTATTATATCATATAGGAGATTATCTAAATTTTTGATTAAAATAGAAATATTTAAGATGAAAACATTGTGAAATTAATTGGGCAGTGGGAAACAGCCGAGCAATGTAAATTGTTTGGCAGGAAGGATGCGTATTATGCGAGAATTTCGTTGTGATTCAGAGGCTATGAGAAGAGGGTATTTAGCATTGGCAGCTCAAGTGAGTAAAGCACTTGAAAAAGGGACGTTATCTGTGCATGATACCCTGCAATTAGTCGTAATTGATGATGTAGTAGTTAATTGGTACGGTAAAGATGCATTTGACGGTCGTTATGCGGAAAAACCGGATGATGTTTTATTACAGATGGTAGCGCAAGCACGCTATGAATTTGAAAAGCCGTATTTTGAAGAGCACAGCATTGCTACCTTGGCAGCTTTAGCCAATAAGAAACCGGTTGTGAAAGCCCCTAAGGCGGTTGTGGATCAAGTTTTTACAGACAGTGAAGCGGCAAAACTTTGGGAAGTAGGTCTGACTGCGGTCATTAAAGCTTGTCAGGGCGGCGGCCTTAATCGCTTTAATGAAAGAGAATGCCGTAACAGTGACGGTACATTCCTTATCAGCGAGGCCGGTATGAATCGCTTATTCGGCGAACGTTTGGATGATCAGGGGATGAGCATTGTCTTCATGCACATCGGTTCGGAAGAAGCTATGTTGGTTCGTTCCAAGTTGCGTAAAATTTTTGAAGCCCGCGGTGTTCAAAATGTAGAAGAAGCCTTGCATGAACGCTTGGGTGAAGTGATTACTTCATGTGTGAAAGCGATTGCCAACGGTCATACGGTAGAACTTTTAAAAACGATTGAAGAGGTGGCTAAGGATGTGGGAATCGCATCGAAGGTGACTAAGGTAGTGACCGATTTCAGACGCTATAATCGTATTGTGTGGGCGTATTTATATTTACTGGTTGACAGTGATGAACTCGAAACATGGCGTATGGTGGTGGAAGGAACGGATATTAAAGCCCTTCTGGCGGCTGTAGGTAAGAAGTAATTAATTTCATGAGTATTTTACTTAGTTTAAATGAGTATTTTGCTTAATTGTTTCATATATGTTTTAAGGTAATACTTAATTAAGAAATTAACTAAATGTGGCTAATTTTGAATAAAAATTTATAATAAATGATTTACAGAGGTTGTAAGGTTGCAGTTAGAATGCGACTTTATGACCTCTTTTAATATTATGTAAAATGTATGTCAAATAGGTATGAGTTTTTGTGAAAATTCCCTTGAAAAAATGGCAAACATGAGAGAGAATATATTTGTAATATATTTTCTTAAGTAGTTTATTAAATGTGAGGAGCGGAGATTATGTCAGAACTAAGATGGAATCCATTGCTCGGTACATGGACGATGGTAGCGTCAAACCGTAAATTACGTCCCACTATGCCAAAAGATTGGTGCCCGTTTTGCCCCGGAGAAGGGAAAAAGGTACCATCCGAATTTACCGTGTATGCCTATGATAATGATTTTCCGACTCTAACCCAGCATCCGGAAGCACCATTTGTGGATGAAACAGGTTTTTACAAGAGCGCCGAAAATCATGGTAAGTGTGAGGTTATTTTGTACTCACCGCGTCATTCGGTTAAATTCTATGAATTGTCCGTAGGCCATATTATTGACCTGTTGGAACTGATTTCGGATCGTTGCACAGCTTTGGCAGCGGATAAGAAAATCAAGTATGTGTATCCGTTTGAAAACAAAGGCGAAGCCGTAGGTGTAACAATGCCGCATCCTCACGGACAGATTTACGGATATCCGTTCGTGCCGCAGAAGATTGAAACGGAACTTAAGAACTGTAAAGATCATTATGAAAAGACGCAGCGTTGCTTACTTTGCCAAATGAACGAAGCGGAACGGAAATCAGATTCGCGCATTGTTGCCGAAAATGATAGCTTCGTGGCCTATATTCCGTTCTTTACGGATTATCCGTACGGCGTATTCGTTGTTTCGAAACGTCATTTAAGTATGTTATCCGATTGCACGGCTAAAGAAAAAGAAGATTTAGCTCGCATATTAAAAGTAATTACTAAAGCATTTGATCAATTGTTTAATGCACCATTCCCGTACATGATGGTTTACCATCAACGGCCGGTTAACTCGCCGGAATATGATGATGCTAATGATTATTACCATTTCCACATTGAATTTTATCCGCCATTCAGAGAAGCCAATAAGATTAAATACTATGCTTCTTCCGAAATGGGGGCGTGGGCAGCAGCCAATACGAGTGCAGTTGAAGAAACGGCACCGGTTTTGCGCAAGCTGGTGACTGACATTATAGAAAGGGAAGAAAGTGATGAATAAAGAGGAACTGATAGCTAAATTTATTGAGCAATTCGGCGATACCGGAGAACCCATTGATTGCTATTTCGCCCCGGGGCGGGTAAATATTATCGGTGAACACCAGGATTATAACGGCGGTCATGTGTTCCCGGCAGCTCTGACTTGCGGGATCTGGGGCGCTATGCGCTTGCGGGACGATTCTAAAGTTCGTCTTTATTCTGAAAATATGGAAGCTACGGTCGTAGTGGATATTAATGATGATTTTGTCTATGATGCAAAACATGATTGGGCTAACTACCCGCTCGGCATTATTGATTATTTGAAAAAGGAAGGTCATACTCTGTCGGGCATGGACTTATTCTACAGCGGTAATTTGCCGGCCGGTGCCGGGTTGTCATCATCGGCGTGTATCCTTGATTTAACAGGTTACATGTTGTGGTCACACTTAGGCATGACGCCGATTGATCGTACTAAACTGGCAGAAATGGCTCAACAGGTTGAATATAATTTTGTAGGTGTAAAAGTGGGTATTATGGACCAATTTGCTATCAGTCATGGCAAAGAAGGTCATGGTGTTCTCCTCGACTGCACGGCGATGGAGTTTAAAAATGTACCGCTTAACTGGGGTGATTATCATCTCATCATTATGAATACCAATAAAAAGCGCGGCTTGGTAGATTCTAAATTCAATGAGCGCAAAGGGGAATGTGATGCGGCCTTGGCGGAAATTCGAAAACATCATCCGCTTTCGGGTTTATCGCTCGGCACAATAGAAGATTTAGATCTTATCGAAGATGAGGTGTTACGTCGTCGGGCACGTCACGCCATTACTGAAAACTTACGCGTTTTGGCCTTTATGGATGCTTTGAATGCCGGCGATACGGCAAAAATCGCTGAAATTATTACGGCTTCTCATGAATCTTTACGTAATCACTACGAAGTAAGCGGCTTGGAACTGGATACCATAGTAGAAATTGCCCGCAAGCAACCGGGGTGTTTGGCATCTCGCATGACGGGAGCAGGTTTCGGCGGTTGTGCGATTGCTTTGGTGGCAAGCGATAAGGTAACGGCTTTTAAAGAAGCGGTTCCTAAACTTTATGAAGAGGCAATTGGCACTGTACCGACCTTGTATGATGCAGAAATAGGCGATGGTGTATACGATTTATAGGCCTTCGGGAAGGGGACAAGATGCAAACTAAACAGGCACTCAATAATGATGAAATAATTTTAAATTATATACGTCGTAACGGCTCTGTTTCAAAAGCGATTATTGCTCGTAATACGGGCATTACACCGCCGACGGTAACTAACATTTGCAATACGTTGGCTGAGAAAGGTCTTATTTATGAAGATCGCCAGGAGCGTAGTGCATTGGGGCGGCCGTCAATGCTGTTGAAATTTAATGAGCAAAAAGAAATGATGCTTATGGTTCACGTGCGTACACATAATGTATTTTGTTATGTTGTGCAATCGGGCGGCATTATTTTATATCAGATGCAACAGTCGATTATCGGCCTTTCATCAGAAGAAATATTAAATACGATTTATCATTGTATCGAAGATATCATTGAGGATATGCGCTGGACGATTGCCGCCATCGGTCTCATCCTGCGCGGGCCCGTTGATTCGCAAAAAGGAATTTCCATTTTTTCACCAAACGGCAAATGGTCCAATATCCCGTTCAAGTACATCTTGGAAAAGCGATTCCAATTACCTGCTTATGTAGAAAATGACGTGCGTTGCTTAGCCACCGGTGAATATTACTACGGCAGCGGCAAGGGCATTGAAAATCTATTGGTATTGAAATTCAGCTACGGTCTCGGAGCTTCGCTTATTTATCACGGTGAGCTCTATCGCGGTTACAATGATTATGCCGGCGAAATCGGCTATTCCGTAATCGATATCGATGAAACGAAAGAGGATTCCTTCACACGCTTGGAAGAAGTGGCGTCGGAAACAGCCATTCGAGAATATGTGTTGACGGAAATTAAAAAAGGTCGCTTGTCCAAAGTGACCGACAATATAGCTATTTTATCCGATGCATTCCGGGTAGAGCCTATTTATGAGGCCGCCGTGGAAGGCGATGAAATTTGTTTGGAAGCCTTAAATCGGGTAGGCAAGTATTTAGGCATTACCTTGGCTAACTTATATAACATGATTAACCCGCAGCGTATCGTCGTAAACAGCGCTATGGGCAATGCGGTGGGGACCATGGATCCGATTTTACGCACCGTATTGGAGAAGAATTTACATCGGGCACAATCCGTCGATTTGGTGTATTCCGGCAACGGTAGCTATTATACCTTGCTGGGCATGGTGGATATTGTCAGCAGTCGAAGAGCCAGTGAGGTATGGCTTAACGGACGTTAAACGAATGGTTGGTAGATACGCTAATGGAAAGCGATTTATAGAGTCTACATTTTCGTCTTAAAGGAGGAATTTCTCGTGAAAAAGGCATGGAAAGCAGCAATGTTGGCTACCTTCGCAGTAGGTACCTTAGTAATGGCAGGTTGTGGCAGCGATTCTACATCCGGCGGTGGTGATTTACCACAAGTAGGTGTGGCTATTTACAAGTTTGATGATACCTTTATGAGCGGTGTACGTGCTCGTATCGATGCTGATGCTAAAGGCAAAGCTAAAGTAGATATCGTAGACAGCCAGAACTCGCAGCCTACACAGAATGAAAAAGTTGACTTATTCCTTAACAAGAAATACAAAGCTATTGGGGTTAACATTGTTGACCGTCCGGCAGCCGGCAGGATTATCGATAAAGCTAAAACAGCCAATGTACCGGTAGTATTCCTTAATCGTGAACCTTTAAAAGAAGACATGGCTAAATGGGATAAAGTGTACTATGTAGGTGCTAAAGCTGAACAAAGCGGCGAAATGCAGGGCAAAATCTTAGCTGATTATTTTAAGAAACATCCGGAAGCTTATAAGAGCAAAGATAATGTATTGCACTATGTACTTATCAAAGGCGAACCGGGCCATCAAGATGCAGAACTTCGCTCTAAATATGTAATCGAATCCCTCAAAAAAGAAGGCATTCAGGTTGAAGAAGTGGCCCAAGACACTGCTATGTGGGACCGTGTAAAAGGTCAGGAAAAAATGGCTGCCTTCTTGTCCAGCTATGGCGACAAGATTGACGCTGTTATCGCCAATAACGACGATATGGCTTTAGGTGCTATCGAAGCATTGAAAGCTGCCGGTTACTTCAAAGACGGTAAATACATGCCGGTTGTAGGCGTGGATGCTACGGCTCCTGCAGTACAGGCTCTTAAAGACGGCACATTATTAGGTACTGTTCTTAACAATGCGAAGAAACAAGGGGATGCTGTATTCAACTTAATGCTCGTATTGGCTAAAGGTGAAACTCCTAATAAAGATAATGTAGGCTTTGACATTGTTGACAAACAATATATTTGGGTTCCTTACGAAATCGTAACGAAAGAAAATGCAGATCAAATCTTAGGTGATAAGTAGTCATTGCAGTAGGTAGGGAGGCTGGTTGCAGGCCTCCCTCACTTACTGAACCGGTAGGAGGGCAAGCATGAGTGAATATATTTTAGAGATGCAACACATAACAAAGTCATTTCCCGGCGTAAAAGCATTGAATGATGTATCTCTGCGGCTCCGTCCCGGTTCGGTACACGCGCTTATGGGCGAAAATGGGGCTGGGAAATCGACCTTGATGAAATGTTTATTTGGCATCTATAAACAAGACGAAGGAGAAATTATTTTAGACGGTGAAAAGGTGGAAATTGCCGATTCCCGTACCGCATTAGATCTTGGTATCTCCATGATTCACCAAGAACTCTATCCTATATTACAACAGACCGTTATGGAAAACTTATGGCTGGGCCGTTTTCCGCTTAAAAAATATGGTCCGTTAAAACTCATTGACCATAAAAAAATGAAGGCCGATACTGTCGACCTTTTCAAAGAAATAGATGTTGATATTGATCCGGAAGAATTGGCCGGAAATTTATCGGTATCTAAACTTCAAAGCATTGAAATTGCCAAAGCGGTGTCTCATAAGTCCCGCATTATCGTAATGGACGAACCGACTTCTTCTTTGACCAGTGATGAAGTAGAGCACTTATTTAGAATTATCAACGGGCTCAAAGCAAAAGGGGTTGCCATTATTTACATCTCTCATAAAATGGAAGAAATCCTCCGCATATCCGACGAAGTAACGATTATGCGTGATGGTAATTATATAGGCACTTGGACATCTGACGAATTGACCACGGACTTGATTATTAAACGCATGGTTGGTCGTGAAATGACGCAACTTTTCCCTGAAAAAACTAATGAACCGGGCGAAGAAGTATTGCGCGTAGAAAATATGACATCCATTCGTGAACATTCTTTCAAAGGTGTTAACTTCTCCCTTCGTAAAGGTGAGGTTCTCGGTATCGGCGGTCTCGTAGGGGCACAGCGTACCGAAGTTGTTGAAGCTTTGTTTGGGCTTCGTCATTTGGCGGACGGTAAGATTTTTATTCATGGCAAAGAAGTCAAAATCCGCAGCCCGCGTGATGCCAAGAAACATCATATCGCCTTACTTACCGAAGAGCGGCGTGCTACCGGTATTTTCCCGATGCTCAATATTGTCGATAATAATACGATGGCTTGTATGCCGAAATATCGCAATAAAGTGGGGCTCTTAAATGACAGATTGCGTGAAATCGACACGGATGAAGGTGTAAGCTCCTTGCGCATTAAGACGCCGGACACGCAGACTCGAATTCAATCGTTATCGGGCGGGAACCAACAAAAAGTATTGATTTCTCGCTGGTTAAATACGAATCCGGAAATTCTTTTATTAGATGAACCGACTCGCGGTATCGACGTAGGTGCCAAATATGAAATTTACTCGATTATCAATCGTTTAGCTTCACAAGGTAAGAGTGTAATTATGATTTCGTCGGAAATGTCTGAATTATTGGGGATGAGCGATCGCATCATGGTTATGAGTAACGGTATAATGGAAGGCATTCTGGATGCGAAAGACGCAACGGAAGAGAAAATCATGGAACTTGCTACGGCAGGTTTAGTATAGGAGGATATGACTTATGAGTGGATCTCGCGTTAGCAAGTTTATGACACAAAATGCTATCTACATCGTACTCGTTGTATTGGTAGCTGCTATTTCAATTTATAGCCCTAATTTCTTATCGATGACCAGTTTTCGAGATATCTTAATCCAGTCGTCACCGCGTGTTATCATTGCCCTTGGTTCGGCTATGATTCTGATAACTGCAGGCTGTGACTTGTCAGCCGGTCGTGTTGTTGGTTTGACGGCCGTTGTTTCGGCGTCCTTATCGCAGTTGGCGAATTATCCGCATCCGTTCTTTGAGCAGGCTCCGAATTTACCAACCTTCTTGCCGATTATCATCGCCATTGCTGTAGGTGCCTGTGTTGGTTTAGTGTCAGGTTTAATCGTAGCTTACCTTCGTATCGTTCCGTTTATCGCAACCTTGGGTACCATGGTTATGACCTATGGTGTGTGCTCCTTGTATTTTGACATGGAACCAAATAACTCGCAGCCGATTGGCGGTTTACGTCCTGAGTTTACCGTATTCGGTTCCGGTTCTATGGATTTAGGCTTCATGACGATTCCGTATATCGTTATTATTGCTGCGGTTATCTCCTTTATTATGTGGATTGTATATAACAAAACAGTTCTTGGTAAAAACATGTTTGCCATTGGCGGTAATGCGCAGGCAGCTGTTGTATCCGGTATTAATGTAGCCGCTACCTTGATTGCTATTTATGTAATTGCCGGTGCTCTTTACGGCGTAGGCGGTATCTTGGAAGCCGCTCGTACCGGTGGTGCAACCAACAACTATGGTAATATGTACGAGTTGGATGCCATCGCTGCAGCCGTTGTAGGTGGCGTATCCATTACCGGTGGGGTCGGTACCGTACCGGGGATTATTGCCGGCGTACTTATCTTTACGGTTATTAACTATGGTCTTACTTTCGTAGGCATGGGCCCATACTGGCAGCTCATTATTAAAGGTTTAATCATCGTTGTTGCCGTAGCCGTTGACGTACGTAAATACTTGGCTCGTAAATAGTCAAAGATTATTGCCATCGTATCAAACATATCAGATGTATTCCTTGTACGTGTATACGTATTTAGTGTGAGTATATATACACGGATTTATACATGATTTGAGATTGCGAGTTTTAAAAATATGAATTAATTAAGTTGTTTAAAAAAGCGAAGTTAATGAATAAATTTTTCATTCATTAACTTCGCTTTTTCTATTTATGAAATGTGTTGCACTATATATTAATCAAGATTGTTGAGCTGTCAGTAATGACTCTTGATTGTGTAAAATGGCATTATTTGATTGTAAAATTTGATTATAAATATTGCACGATATATTATTTATGTTATATAATATAAAATGGTTATTTGAAGAAGTCGTGAAGCGGAAGTTGAGAACCGTTTTAAACATTAATGCATTGCTTTACTCTGAGCATGCATGTTTATTTATTAGGTATAGGGATTGGTATGGTGTACATGAGAGGTTGTGTACAGGTATGAGTATTTTATAGCATTTTAATACAGGTATAGGTATATTCTGATTGTCAGGTCCGGGCGAATTGATTTTCGCACATGGGCTGTTTTTGTATTTGTGTGTGAATTTTAGGTACGTTAAACTGCTAGAAAGCTGAGTAGTAATACGATGAAGCGTACGGGGTTAACGGTAGGCATCATGTTGGCGGGAATCCTTGTGATTTTCGGGTGGTGCCTTTTTGGGATAATTGAGGAGCAAGAGGGCGATACGCTGGGGCAACGAATAGATGCGGCATATCATGCATATATGCCGATGTCAGGGTCAAAGCCGTTATATATACAGCAATTGGTGGGGCCCGATATGGGAACAAAACGTACTATTATATGGGAGACTACCGAGTTTGAAAATAATTCCGTGGTTAAGTATAAGTTGAAAGGGGCCGATGAGAGTACGTCTTTAATAATGCCGGCTGAAGTGCAGGTTATTAAAGATAAAGAGAGTCGCCGCTATGTGTATAGTGCTAATTTGTGTGATTTAGAACCCGAGAAAGAGTATGTATTTCAGGTAGGCGCTAAAGATCATACTAATGGTGTGTGGCATTCTTTCAGTACGCGGCAGATGAATCAAATGACAGCTGTTGATACTCAGGATGCTTCGGCTTGGCGCATTCCTAAAGAAAACGGCTCCGTACAAATTGTAGGTGTTAAAAAATATGACAATCATATTTGTTTGCATGGCAGTGGTCATGATTGTTCGGATGTTCATCCGAATACATTGATTTGTTATAACAGTTAAGCCATAATAGTTCGGTACATTAATAATTTGGAGATAACAAGAATTTCTGTGATGGAAATTCTTGTTTTTTATTTGCAAGCTGAGTTTTTTTCAAAAAAATTAAAATAAGAAAGATGTTTTCCATAATTTCCTTGACTTAGAGTTAACTTCAATATGTATAATAAGTTATGTAAGATATAGAAAAAGTTCGATGAGAAAATTCAATTATTGATTTATAGGTAAATTTATAGTCTGTCAGATGTGCCGGAGCCGTAATGACCGCACCTGTAGATGATTATATCTGTAAATAATTAGATAGTATAAGAAGTTAGTGAGATAAGAGGAGTTAACTATATGGAAGAAAAAAAGAGAGGCAAGAGCTGGCTTACGTGGTTGAGTGCTATGGTGGCATTGGTTGTTGTGTTAGGTGTCATTATTAGTTCAACCGCATGGGGCGCCGGTTTAGTGCGACAAGGTCGCACTTTGTATTATGAATTGCTGCCGCAGGCGGGCACGGAGGCATTGTATGTACGGCAGTTGATTACACCGGACATGACGACGTCGCGTATTATTATGTGGGAAACCCATGCACCGGAATCAGATCCGGTAGTGCTTTATAAAATAGCAGGGGCTTCAGATTCTACCATTCAGACCATTCCGGCTACGATGGAGCGTTTTGAAGAAGACAAGACGGTCAGATATATTTATCGGGCCGAATTTACGGGATTAACGCCGAATTCCACATATGAATACCAAGTGGGTAAAAATGTGATTACCAAAGGTTGGCATACTTTGCACACTATGGATCCTAAGAACTTTACCGCTTTAATATTCCCGGATTCACAATCGTCGGATTATCGCGGCTGGAAAGATTTGGTGAATACGGCCTACAAGGAAAATCCGGAAGCATCGTTCTTTGTTAATATGGGGGATCTCGTAGATAACGGCGAATCGGCTTACCAATGGGATGCTTGGTTCGGTGCCGTAGAACCGATGATTGCCAATATACCGTTTGTAGGTGTTAGCGGTAATCATGAATATTATTCACTCGATTGGAAGTTTAAAGAACCGACAGCGTATGACAGCTTTTTTAAGTTTGATGCACCTAAGGCTAAACCGTATAGTACTGAAGCGGGTGATTCTTCACGCCGAGGCTACTATTCCTATGATTACGGTGATGTTCATTTTGTAGTATTGAATACACAGTTTGCCGAAATGAATGAGAGTTATCGTGATAAGGTAAAAGCTGAGCAAATGGCCTGGTTGGAGCAGGATTTGGCTGCTACGACTAAACCTTGGAAGGTTGTGCTCATGCATCGCGATACCTTCAGTTACCCGAATACTCGGGTGGCTAGTATGCAAGCCGGTTTCAGCGATATGGGTGAATTATTCATGCCGGTTTTTGAAAAATATGATGTAGACTTAGTATTATCGGCTCATTATCATATGTATCGTCGCCGCGGTCATGTGGAAAGCTTTGCACGCAGTGAAAAAGGACCTTACTACATCATTACGGGTGTAGCCGGTGATGTGAAGTATGCGAATATTTGGAAAGAACATCCTTTGGATGAGTATGTGTCGCCATATCTTGACGGTGATAACTATTTAGTTCTTCGCAAGGATAACAATCAGTTAACGGTTGATGCCTATTTGGCTGACGGAACACAGTTTGACTCAGTTATATTAAGTAAATAAAAAGAAAGAGGTAACGATTAATCGTTACCTCTTTTTATATGTGTTGCTATTAAATTTTAATGTATCATTCGTTAAGATTTTTCAGATTATTCTTTAAGATTGTTCAGACGGTTATTCTATTAATGCGTTAACCGGACTACTTGCATTGATTAGACTGTTAATCTTTCAATGCTTCCGCCAATGTATCGGCTACATACCATAAGTCTTCCTTGGTATGATCGGCTGTTACGGTCAAACGAAGACGACTTTGGCCTTGGGCTACAGTCGGTGGACGAATAGCGGTTAAGATAATTCCTTTTTCAAATAATTTTTCGGAAACCTCTAAGGCCTTTTCATCAGAACCTACGATGATAGGGAAAATAGGGATGGCATTATGAGCTACCGGAATATTATGACGTTCCAAGTCTTTGGACATATCATGCACATTGGCACGCAATTGAGCGATGTGATACGGCTCTTTTTCCAATAGCTGCAAGGCGACTTTGGTGGCACCTACAGCAGCCGGTACTAAAGCGGTGGAGAAGATAAAGCTGCGACTGTGATTGATTAAAGTATTGATGATTACTTCATTGGCGCATACATAACCGCCTTCACTGCCGAGTGCTTTACTGAGCGTGCCGAGTTGAATATCTACATCATCGCTTAAGCCGTAGTGATGGGCCGTGCCTTTGCCTTCGCCGATAACACCGGTTGCATGAGCATCGTCAACCATAACGAGGGCGCCATGTTCTTTGGCCAGATTAACAATGGCCGGCAGGTGACAAATATCGCCGTCCATGCTGAACACACCATCGGTAACAATGAGCCGTTTGCCGGTTGCCGGCAAATCGGCGAGCAGTTCGTCTAAGTGCTTCATATCACTGTGACGATATACATGAACATCGGCACCGCTTAGGCGACAGCCGTCAATGATGCTGGCATGATTGAGTTCGTCGCTGAGTATATGATCGCCGGGGCCCATAAGACCGGAAATAGTACCTACATTGGCCATATAGCCCGTATTAAAAACTAAGGCTTTGGTGGTACCTTTGAAAAAAGCTAAATCTTCTTCCAACTCGGTGATGAGCGGATTGGTGCCTGAGGTCAGACGTGCTCCGCCGGATCCGGTCCCATAAGTTTCTATGGCTTTTTGAGCGCCCGCAATAACATCCGAGTTATGGGTAAACCCTAAATAATTATTGGAGGCCATCATTAAATACTTACGACCGTTAAGTTCTACATGAGTACTGTCGATAGGTGTGTAGGCAGTGCATTGGCGAAAACGATGTTCTTCTTTGAGCGTTTGAAGCGACTCATTCATTTGTTCCCAGATGGCTTTTCTAAACATAATACCCCCCGCTTATCATTAATAATCCATAGAGTAAAGGTTGTTAATTATAGATGACTGCTATAAAATGTTGTTAATTATTGACGAATAGAATCAAAATTAACAGATGATGTTAATTTTTGCTAACTATTCTCAAATACTTTTGTTTATTAACGATTTAAAGGAATGTTACACTTGTATTATAACAAAATTTGTTAAATACTTTCAATTGTTATTAATACGGTAGTCTCTTCCAAATAGCATCGCAAGGAGTCCATATCGGTTTCCGGTTTTACAAAAAAGATTCGACCGCCGCGTTGGTCACCCAATTCTTTGACGGGCGTCAAGCGGTGATAGGTGTTGCCGTAGCTTACATAGCCTACGGCATAATCGGGATCATCGGACACGCAAAATTCGCCGAGGATGCCCGGACAGGATAATACTTTGGAGGCCAATACTAAAGCTTCTTCAAAATGCACGCCCGTATGACCTTCTTTGGCAAAATGCTCAATCGCTTTAGCCGGTTCGGCAAAGGCCATGCGGCTTACACGAACACCACGCAGGCCTAAGGTATCCATTCGTTCGCCGGTATAAGCATTACAAATTAAGGTACCGCGCATATTCTCCGGTTGACTGCGGAGGGTGGACAGTGCTTTTTGAACGGCTTCACGTTTAATGCCGGACACTTCTAACAGGCGATACGCTTCATTAAGCCCGTCCGTTACCGATTCGGATTTGGTGATGGCTACGTCTAGAGCCGGTTTGTATACTATGGCGTCATCTTCAATGGCATCGATGGTGATGCGGATAAAATCGGCACAGCCTTTACTGTGAGTTAACGCTCTGGTTACGAGTTCAGAGGCTGTTTGCGCTAACTCTTCTTTACTCAAAATCCGTTCGGCACCGGAAATATGATGGCCGCCGTTTTCATGGGCACCGCCTTTGGCCGAACGCATGCGAATACTATAAAGCATTAGACTTGTCACCTCCGGAAAGTGCCGGAACAGAGCGACGAACGCGGGACAACACTTTAACTAAAATTGGGGAGAAGACGGCGGTAAAAATATACCCCGGTATGGCCATAAGAATCATAGCCATCGCTAATTTGCCAAAGAATAGACCCAAGGTGAGGCGGGCCACAATTGAAGCGATAGGACCGGCAACAACTTGAGACCAAATGGCGTTGTGGCCTAAGTAAAGCACCGCACCGGCAATAATGCGGAACTGCATCTGAATGGCTACATTTAATAAGTTGTGAGTGCCCAACATAAGGGAAATAGCACTGGCTAAACAGCCGGCAATGATGTAACGTTTAAAGCCGAATACGCAGCAGATGGCAACGGCTAATGGTGCCGATAACTGGAATTCCACACCGGGAATAATGTTTGGTAATTTTATAGCGCCCGTAATTCCGATCATGGCTGCCAAGATGGCGATTTCGCAAATGAAACGAATATTAGAATTTCTCATACCTAAATCCCTTTTCTAAAAAAAATCCCTAAATACCTATTGTTAACCTGAATGTAAACCTTTAGTATATAATATGGTTAACATTAAGGCTATTATACCCCAGTCATTGAATGCTGTAAATGAGAATTTCAAGATATTTCGGAATAAATTTTTAAAAGAGAAATCATAGAAAAAATGTAGGATAAACACAGATATTATGCCGATAGGATGAATGATATACGTTTGTTTTAGAAACAATAATAAGTGAGAGTATTTTATCAATTAGTGTATGACCTATCTCTAAAAGTCATGTGAATTTACAAAAAGTAATATAATAGGAGCCCCTTTAATCTCTCTTGCGAATTTGTTATAATAAAATAGTAATAAAAGGTCCGTGAAGAGGGCCGTTCACAGTCAAGGAGGACGATATTGTGGAATTAGTACAAAACTTAAAAGCAAAAGTAAAACCGTTAGGCAAAAAAATTGTATTACCTGAATACAAAGATGCTCGTGTATTAGAAGCTACTGAATTAATTCTTAAAGAAGGTTTTGCAACCCCTGTATTGGTTGGTAACCCTGAAGAAGTTAAAACTTTGGCTCAAAAAGAAGGTTTTAATGTTGACGGTGCTGAAATCATCAACCCTGAAACTTACGATCGTTTACCTGAAATGATTGACGTGTTTGTAGAAAAACGTGCTAAAAAAGGTATGACTCCTGAAAAAGCAAAAGCAACTATGCTTGGCGATTGCTTATTCTTCGGTGCTATGTTGGTACACCTCGGTGTAGTTGACGGCATGGTAGCCGGTTCTGCCAGCCCTACTGCTAATGTATTGCGTGCCGCTTTACAGGTTGTAGGTACTAAACCAGGTCTTAAAACCGTATCCAGCTCCATGTTTGTTTTCTCTGACAAAAAACAATATGGCGACGACGGTATGCTCGTATTCTCCGATTGCGGCGTTATTCCTAACCCAACTTCCGAACAATTGGCTGACATCGCTATGTCTTCCGTAGAAAAAGCTCGCAAAGTTGGCAACATGGCTAACCCTCGCGTATCCTTCTTATCTTTCTCCACTAAAGGTTCTGCGTCCTCTCCTGAAGTAGATAAAGTAGTAGCAGCAGTTGAAATGTTGAAAGAACGCAATGTAGATTTCGATTTTGACGGCGAATTACAGCTCGATGCTTCCATCGAACCATCCGTTGCTGAACGCAAAGCTCCGGGCAGCAAAGTGGCCGGTAAAGCTAACATCTTGATTTTCCCTGATCTCCAGGCAGCTAACATCGGTTACAAATTGGTACAGCGTTTTGCCGGTGCCACTGCTCTCGGACCATTGATTCAAGGTTTGGCAGCTCCTATTCATGACTTGTCTCGCGGTTGCTTCGCTACTGATATCGTTGATGTAGTAGCTATTGCAGCAGCTGAAAGTGTTGAATAATAGTTTCATATAGCTAATGAATAATAAACTCCGTTATTGTAACAAGTTTTTGAAAAACTGCGACAATAACGGAGTTTTTTAGCTTGTGTTTTGTGGTATAATAGAACCTGTAAGTAATAATATTATCAATAAGATGTTATTTGACCAAATAGCGATTACAGCTGCTTGGTTAAGCTGATGTCAATTAAATTTATATAATCTATGACTCTTAAGTAGAGGTGATACCATGAAATTATATTATTTGGAACACAGCGGCTTCATGTTAGATGCCGGTAATGTATGCTATGTATTTGATTACTGGAAAGATGAAGCGCAAGTTGTAAAGAAAGCACAAGAAGCAGGTAAAGAACTTTGGTTCTTTGTGACTCATTGGCATGGTGATCATTATTCACCGGCTATTTTGAATTTTAACAGTCCTACAACTCGTTATATTGTTCATGCCGATGTACCGCATACGGATATGCCGAAAGATCGTACTACCGTTATGGAGGTCGGCGATACAACTACGGTTAAAGGTTTGAAGGTTACTATGTACGGCTCCACTGATGAAGGGGGCTCGTTCTTAATTGATACCGGTCGTTCGACTATTTTTCACGCCGGCGATTTGAATTGGTGGCACTGGCTTGGCGATACACCGGAAAATATTGACTTTGCCCGTGATTTTGCGGCTAAAGAATTTAAACGCATTGCCGGAATTACACCTGATCTAGCTATGTTCCCGGTAGATGATCGATTGGAAGATGCCCGTGAATGGGGTGCCTTTGAATTTTTACATGCCGTAGGTCGTTTGCCAAAATTATTTGTACCGATGCATCGACATGGTCCTGTGTGGACCCCGTCTTTATATTTTAATTCCTTATATGAACATATGCCGGTTTGGAGTCCTAAACATCCGGGCGATGGTGTTGAATTAAGCGAGTATGGTATTGAATAATTTGAAAGGATTGGGCATGAAACAACGAACAGGCTGGCCGATAGCTACCGGCTTATTGTTTGGTATGATGCTTGTATTTTTAGGTGTATACCCGTTTCGTCAGGATCCTTTATTCGGTTTTCTGACACATGTAAGCGGGGCCGCCATGATTGGTGGCTTGGCTGACTGGTATGCGGTTACTGCTTTGTTTAAAAAGCCTTTGGGGATTTCGTATAAAACGGCACTTATACCGCGCAGTAAAGCCCGCTTGGTGGAAACGGCCCGTTATATGATGGTGGAAGAACTCCTCAGGGTTCAACCCGTTTATATGATTATTAAAAAAGAACAGCTTCCTAAGCGTATTTTAATGTATTTTTTGAGTGATGACGGGCGTAAGCAGTTGAATCAATTCATTGAAGAAGTGGGCTCTCAATTGGGAAATCGTTTTGACGGGGCACCGCTTCGCAAAGAGGTAACCGGTGCTATTAAGCAAGGCGTTGAACATTGGGAAGTAGCACCGTTGCTTATTCGCTTCGGTCATTTGATGATGAAATACGAAACAGCGGAGACTCTTTGGCTCTATATTAACCGTATGGCACAGCGCCTTATCAGTTCGCAAGGGATCCAACCGTATATTACCGGTATTGTGGCGTCCATGATGAATCGTTATGCGGGAAACTCGTTTTGGCGCGAGTTGGCATTGGCACTCGGCAGTGACAGCTTTTCACCGGAACGGGTGGCTGAATTGATTCAGCATAAAGCGACAGAGTTTTTGAAATCGCAGGAATCCATTTACTCCCCTATGGGGCAGTATGTGTATAATAAAGTACTTTGGCTGTTGTCGGAGTTGGAGCGTAATAAGGAGTGGCGTGTTCAGATAGAAAATTTGAAAAATCGGTGGATCACTGATGCCTTGGATGATGTAGATATGGCCGGCGATGCTAAGGCATGGCAGGGCATTTTCAAAAGGGCTCAGGAAGAGGCGGAAGCCTATGCTCGCAATTTATTGCAAGATAAAGCTAAAATGCAGAGCTTGGAACGATTATTGCTCTATCAATTAGTACCGCTGCTGCGCAAATTACGTCCCTTCGTCGATACGTCGGTGGTGCGTGAATTAAATACCTATTCGCCGGAACGTTTATCGGATTTGATTAAAGGTAAGTTATATCATGACCTTCAGATGATTCGTATTAACGGCTCCTTGGTAGGGGCTGTATTGGGCGGCCTTTTCTATGTGGCGGCGCAGCTCGTGCAAGGAGGTGTCAGCTTATGATTGGCGGTGTACCGTATCGCGTGTGGGCCAATCGTATTTTGGCCGGCTCCGCAGTTTTATACGCTTTGGTCTTTGTAGGTCAGTTTTATATTACGGCGACTTGGTATGATGCTTTATATTGGCTCGTTCAATCGGCGTTAATCGGTTCTGTGGCGGACTGGTTTGCCGTGACGGCACTCTTCCGTAAGCCTTTAGGATTCCCGTATCATACGGCGCTTATTCCGCGTAACAAAGAACGTATGATTTCTGGTTTGGTGAATCTCATTGAAACGCGTCTTTTAACCTTAGAACAATGCCAACGGGCTTTGCAGTCGGTGAAATTTTTAC
Source organism: Veillonella seminalis (assembly GCF_003992065.1). Classification (GTDB taxonomy): domain Bacteria; phylum Bacillota; class Negativicutes; order Veillonellales; family Veillonellaceae; genus Veillonella_A; species Veillonella_A seminalis. Next base: position 15,646 of record NZ_RQUZ01000017.1, on the reverse strand, counting down.
CGTATATTGACGGCTATATTAAAAGTGATCGTGGTCGGCAGTATATTCGTAAGGCACTTCGCAGCCTGCTCCATTTGGTTTGGCACAGTAAGAGTGAAAAAGAATGGGCTCAGTGGGGGGCTGAAAAGCTTCGTTACTTTCTCCATCGACAGTCGATTACGGGGCCGTTGCAGCAGTTCTTAACGGACATTTGCCGTACCAATAAGCATGAGACAACAATTATTAAAGGTCTCGTATTGTTGCAAGAAGCACTGGATAAGCCGCAAGTATTGTTTTGGTTGACCAATACGATTGATCGGGAAATTCAGGCTCGTAAAGAAAATCTGTTATCTGCCATTCTTATCGGGGCTTCGGAATCCTTTGATATTATTAATGCCCGTGATATGGCTATGGCCATGTTACGCGAGTTGTATATGATTTTGGAACGGTGGAAGCAACCGGGCAGTACGGAACGACTCGTATGGATGCAACAGTGGTTGGAACCTTTACAGGAACTGGCCTATAACAGTTCGGTGAGTCAGACGATTGACCGAGTTTGGCAACGTTGGATTGACGAACAGGACTGGGAATCTATTTTAGAAAGTTATGTATGTCCGTACATTCATAATGTCATTCACATGTCCGACAAAGAGGATACCTTTGCAGAGGGAACACCGGTTAATGTGTTGGAGCGATCCTTACAGGACTTATGGGATGTATATAGTAAAAATCCTGAATTGCAGGCTAAATTAGAGAATATGTGTCAGCATATGGCGAGCTATGTATTGGTTCGCAGCCATGCTTTATTAGGCGTCATTGTGCGGCAAGTATTGGGTTCACTGAGTACGGAGAAGTTTATTTACTTCATCGAATCAAAAGTGGAAGACGATTTGAGCTGGATTCGTATTAACGGTGCTTTGGTCGGTGCCGTTTGCGGTCTCGGTGCTTGGAGTTTCTTGCACTTTATCTATGAACCGCTTTTGGCTTTGTGGGGATTATAAAAATAATGGTCTTACTTACGTTCTTATACGTAGGTGAGACCATTTTTATTGAAAAAATATGTAGGCGAAGGGGACCGTGTTATAGGGCAAAAAAGACTTAAGGTGTTTTAAAGTACTTTTAAGTGCCTTAAAGGGGGATATATTTGCTTATCCCTACAACCTAAAAAAGACCCTCGAAGGGGCCTTTTTTAAGTTGTAATATTGTAATGTGTTTGAAGAAAGTTAATGAAAAACTTAGTTATAAACAATCATTGCCGGTGAGGAAGTTAGTTGACAAAATATCATTGATGAAGTAGTTGGTATTTTGCTGTGATGAAGTTTGCCGGCAATGACGGTTTTAAAAATTAAGGAATACTATGCTTGTGCCTGAATAGGCTGTGGAGCGGTGCGTTCCAACTGCAAGTCTTCGATCATCTGTAAATCTTGGAGTGGGGAACGACCGTCGGTAGTTAAATAACCGCCAACCATGATGCCGTTAAGACCGCCGGTCAATGCTAAAGCCTGTAAATCGCGGAGGTTAACTTCACGACCGCCGGCCGTACGAATCTGAGCATGTGGCAATACGAAACGGAACATGGCAAAGGTACGTAAAATTTCGAGTGGAGCCAATGGTTTATTGTGTTCGAATGGGGTACCTTTGATTGGGTTCAAAATATTGAGCGGCACGGAATCAATGCCGAGACGTTTTAATTCATAAGCCATTTCAACGCGTTGTTCCAAGGTTTCGTTAAGACCGAGGATACCGCCGGAGCATACGCGGATACCGGCTTTTTTAGCATTTTCGATAGTGGACATTTTATCAGCAAAATTATGAGTGCTGCAAATGTTAGGGAAGTTGCTTGGTGCCGTTTCAATGTTGGAATGATAACGAGTTACACCGATAGCTTTTAATTGAACAGCCTGTTCGTAAGTAAGAAGGCCTAAGGAACAGCAGATTTCAAGGCCGGTTTCTTCGTGAATACGACGGAGAGCACTTAAAATTTGTTCAAATTCTTTAGGGTTATTGGTGTTACGACCGCTGGTTACGATGGAAAAGCGGATGGCACCGGCTTCTTTAGCCTTCTTGGCATGTTCTACAATATCTTCTTCGCTCATGAAGGGATATACGGTAACGCCTGTTTCGTGATGAGCCGATTGGGCACAGAATTTACAGTTTTCAGGGCATTTGCCGGAACGTGCGTTAACAATCGCACAAAGGTCAACTTCGTTGCCGCTGAATTTTTGACGGATTTTGTCAGCCATGGCCAATAAAATCATAGTATCTTCGTCAGAAACATGAATTAGTTGTTCTGCTTCTTTAGGAGTGATTTCGCCACCATCTAAAATGCGTTGGGCGTACGCAATAATTTCTTCATAGCCAATAGTTTGTTTTGTTGTCATGAACCTACACCTCTGTATTTCTATAGTTTATCCCGCTCGCTTGGGAGCAGTGGCTTTAGGTTAACCTCTATTAACCGTCAGCCGTTGCCTATATTATACGAACATGATTTAATATAGTCAACCATGATTTTTATACATAGTTAACAATAGCCGATAATTATAGATATGGTTAACAATTGTAATGTCAGTTTGTAAAAAATTTAGAAAAAATGAATAGGACAGATTACCATTTTCAAAGGCCTGTGATAAAATAATAGGTAATGTAGTAAGTATTGTTTAGCCGGCTGAAACGGCGGTGAGGAGGCGAGGCATCTGTTAACTATTGAGCGTCAAAGTGTCACGCCATTATATGAACAAATTTATCAATACCTTAAAGCCGGCATTGAGCACGGTCAATTTGTGGCCGGTTCTCGTTTACCGTCGGTTCGGTCGTTGGCCGGCGAAGTCGGCGTCAGCAAAATTACGGTAGAACAAGCGTATTTGCAATTGGCGGCGGAAGGTTATATTAAGGCTCATGAACGTTCGCCGTATGAAGTATTGCCCTTGCCTGTTTTACTGGATAATCGGACTTACTTTGAAACAGTTACCGAGACTGCGTCAGCACTACCGGATTCGAATACAACATCAATTCGTTATAATTTTGCTACGGGAGCCATGGATCCGGAAGGGTTTGACTATACTCGTTGGAAACGGTATATCGGGTATATTCTGCGTGAACCGGAACGACTCTTGGCTTACGGTAATCCGCAAGGCGAACCGGAGCTGAGGGCGCAGTTGGCCAAGTATTTGAACAATGCTCGAGCCGTTCGCACTACCGTAGATCATATTATTATCGGGAGCGGTACTCAGCCTATGATTATGATGTTGGCGGCTTTGTTGAAACGAGCCGGGCTTACCACGGTAGCCGTTGACGCCAGTGTTATCATCGGGGTAACGCATATTTTTAACGATTACGGTTTTACCGTAATTACGGTAGATCAACACAGTGAAACTTTACTTACCGATTTAGCCGATTCGGCGGCGGAAGTTTTATACTGTACGCCGTCGCATGGCGACAGACAAGGTCGTGTTATGAGCGCCGGTCGCCGCAAGGAACTTTTACAATGGGCGGCCGAACAAGGCAGTTATCTGATTGAAGATGACTATGACAGCGAACTTCGTTATTACGGCCGACCGATTTCTTCACTGCAGGGCATGGCGATCACTGAGCGGGTTATTTATATGGGCACACCGTCTAAGGTGTTGCCGCCGTCCATTCGCATCAGTTATATGGTGCTGCCGCCGGTTCTTTGGGATGATTTTTTAACCTATCGCTCGTCCTATCGGCAAAGTGCCGGTGTCATGGAACAGTTGGTGTGGGCTCGGTATATTAAGGATGGCGAGTGGTCCAAACAAATCAGGCGTTTGCGCAAACATTATGCGGATAAGAGTAAATTCTTAGTGGCTCAATTGCAGCAGACGTTTGGTGATAAAGTTAAAGTATATCTGCCGGAAGGCGGTGTATATATAGGTCTTACGGTGTTTACCGATAAAGGAGCCAAAGCTCTTTTAAAGGCGGCTCGTGAGGCCGGTTGTGATGTGCGCATTGAAGCGGACGGCGAGCACGAAGTGCGTTGTTTACTGTCGTTCAGTGCTATTCCGACCAAACAATTGGAAGCGGCCGTAACACAACTCGGTAACGCTTGGAAAGGAATGTGAGATGATACCATTTCGCTTTATACAATGTGGGGACCTTCATTTGGGAACCCCGTTTAAATATTTAAAATCGTTGGGCAAGCAGGTAGATGAGGCGGCCAATCGGGCTACCTATCAGTCATTTACCAATATTGTGGATTTCGCCATTGATCAGCAGGTGCATGCCGTTTTGATTGCCGGTGATATTTATGACAGTGAAAACCGCAATTTAGAAGCACAAGTGAGGTTTGCTTATGAATGTGAACGTCTAGCGGAGCATAAGATTCCCGTATTCTTGGTGCAGGGCAATCATGATCCGGCAGAAAGTTGGACAGCCAATATTACATTGCCCGATTCGGTATATATTTTTAGTGCCACGAAGAGCGAACGCCAACCTTTATATGTAAAAGGTAAGGTGGCGGCTTATATTTACGGCATTAGTTGCAGCGGTCAAAATAGGGAAGATAATGTAGCGCAGCAATTAAAACCGTGGGCAGATGATCCGTTTTCAATCAGTCTTTTTCACGGTACCGTGGGGGCTACGGCGGATCATGAAACGGTGGGGCCGACTACATTAGGCGAGCTTACCGCATCGCCTATGAATTATTGGGCTGTCGGTCACATCCATAAACGGCAAGTACTCAATGAGTCACCGTATGTAGTCTATGCCGGTAATATTCAAGGCCTTCACAAAAAGGAATTGGGCGCTAAAGGATGTTATCTGGTCGATGTGACGGCCAAGGGCCGTGTGAGCATGCAATTCCAGGAAACGGCGCCGATCCGCTTTGAACAGGTGACGATTGATATTGGGGCTTTAAACAGCAACAGTGATATGATAGAAATGATTCGTCATAAGAAAGAAATGTTGCGCAAGTTGAAAAAGCAGGTCTTGCTTGAAATTGTGCTCACCGGTGAAGGTGCTTTATATGAATTGTGCAGCCAAGCGGAAGTGCGCCAGACTTGGCTCGAAATGGCTCAGGCAGAAGAGCGGAATAAATTTAATTTTGTAATGCCGTTCAGCCTGACGGACCGCACGCGCGGCGTGACGGATTGGAGTACACGTCGCCAAATGGAAGACATGGTAGGCGATTATTTACGCAGTTATGATACAATCGGTCAATTGCCGGCGCCTGAGCAGCTGGTCAATATTCGCAATTTGATTGCGGATCGGCCGGAAAGCAAACGGCTTGGCATGTATCAGGAACTCTTAACGGATGATGTTTTATTGGACGCATTGAGACGGGCGGAAACGGAAGGTGCTCGTTGTCTTATGGGAGATACGGATGAGGATTAAGGAAATATATATAAAGGATTTTGGCCCGTATCACGAATGGTCGTTTACACCGGCTAGTGAAGGGGTGCAAGTTATCTATGGCCCTAACGAAAGTGGGAAGACTTCCTTATTGGAAGCACTTCGCTTCTTGTTATTCGGCAAAAAAAGTAAAACTTACGGGTATGGCTCGGGCTATCTCGTGGTAGAACGTGACGGCGTGTCTTATCACATCGGTCGTGACGGTAAAAAGCTTAATTTCTATTCGTTGGGTAAAGGTCCTATTTCAGAGGAACCGGCCGCGTTATGGTGGCATGGTTTGGACAAAAAGACGTATGATAGAATTTTTGCGATTACCGTTGATGAATTGCAAGGTGCCGATGTGTTGGCCGAAGTAGAAGTACGGGCCCGTTTCTTCGGTGGTGAAGGGGGCGAACGACTGAGTACAGCCGTGAAGGATATTGAAAAAGCATCATCTGATTTGCTCGTAGCTTCGGCCAACGGGAAACGTAAAATCAATGTTCTCATGGAACGCTTGAAACAGCTCCGTGAAAAGATGGCTGAACTCGGCAAGAACGAAGATACCTACACGGGGTATCAGAAGGAGTTGGACGGCATCGCCGCGACGGAAAAAGAATTGCAGGAACGACTCAAAGAATGGCAGGATTACGGTAAAGATGTTGATCTTGTGTTGAGAGCGTGGGATGTGTATAAACGGGCGGAGCATGCCAAAGAGCAGATGAACACTTACGCGGTGACAGACTTGCTCGAAAAAGACGCCTTCTATGAACTGGATGAAAAGATTACGCAGTGTCGCAACAACATGAAACTGTGGAGCGGCAAAGAGGCCGGCCTCGTACCGGAAAACTTTGCACCTGATTCTTTAATCGGGGTGTACAGCCAAGAGATTGAAAATATTTTCCAAGAATTGGGCAAATGGACGCAATTGCAAAAAGAATGTGAACAAGGTCGCAGTTATTTGAAACGAGTCAAAGAACAATTGGATTTGTCGCGTACTTTGCATAATGCGTGGCGTGCCGATGCGGAGATGCCCGAGAAAGTCGATTGGGCAACCGGTGAAAAACTGGCACGTGAGTTGCGCAGTGCTCAAGATAATTACTTGAACTGGCAAAAGCGTAAACCGATTGAACCAGCTGATATTGCCAATTCTACGGTTAAAGACGAAGAAAATTCGCTGAAAGAATTGGAAACCGGTATGGCTCAGTTGAAACAGGCATTTACCGAGTTCGAAAACAGTGCGGCTAAGGAAAAAGAGTTAAATGAAACGAATGCGTCACCGCTATACCGTTATGGTGCGATTGCATTATTGGTTATCGGTATCGGCCTAATGGTAGGAATGCCTGACATGGGACTTTGGCTCGGAATCCTTTGCTTTATCTTGGCAGCCGCAGCATTTTGGTATGGTTGGCAACAGAGTCGTAAGTTAACGGGACTTCGCGAAGCAGCTCTTCATCAGCGAGAACGTTGGGAAGAATTGTTTAAAGCTATGGCTCGCGATTTAGATATGAAGGAACCGCAGACGGCTGTGGATATTCGCGATTTGGAAGATGGCGTAGCGGCTAAACGGGCTGCTTTCAGCAATCAAAATTTGGTGTTGGCCAAAATTCACAGCTATGAACAAGTCTACAATCAATGGTTGGCGGAAGGTAAAGAACTGGAAGCCGCCGGCAATAAGGCGATGGAAGCATGGCAACGATGGTTACCGGAAGGAGCCAGCCGTGTTTTGACAGACAATCAATTCTTTGCTCTTAAGCAAGAATATGACACATATATGGAAGATTTTAACCAATACAAAGAGTACGAAAAACGCTTGGAAGAACATGAAGCGTCATTGCATGAGATTGAATCGCGTTGTGCCGCTTTGTGGGAAAAATTGGAATTGGATATTCCGGTTACGCCGATTGAGTTGCGTCGCGTATATAATTTATTGAAATCTCATCGTCAAAATCAAGTGCGCTGGGAACAGAAAGAATCGCAACGTCGCAATTATCATGAAGAATACGAACAGTGGAGCCGTCAAGAAAAGGCATTGCTTTTGGAACAGCAAGAGTTGTTGCAAAAGAACGGCATCGCTACGGCCGGCGAATATCGTCAGCGCTTGTTGCTGCAAGATCAGTATGTTCAGTGGCAAACGGTATATGAACAAAGTCGTGAACAATTGGCTTTATTCGCACCGAAGAAAGACAGCCATGAAGCTTTATATCGTCGTTTGAAATCGGGAAATAAAGAAAAATGGCAGACTGAAGCGGAACGCAGTCGCTCGGAAATGGCGGCGTTGCAAAAACGTTTAAATTCTTTATATGAAAAACGCGGTCAGATTCAAGAGGCTATGCGTACGTTGTCGCAAGATAAAGCAATGTCCTTGGCCTTACAGGAAGAACAGCAATTAGAAGGTGAATTGCAGGAAGCTTTAACTGCCTGGGCTACACAAGTGCTGGTAAGCCATTTCATGGAATTGGCGCAAATGGATTATGAAAAAGATCGTCAACCGGAAGCTATGGCTAATGCATCGTCGTATTTGTCTTTGATGACGGATGGGAAATATACGTTGCAATTGGGCAGTACCAACTCATCGGTTGAGGCGGTTTTAAAAAACGGCAAAGTAGTACCGACCGAACGTTGGAGCAGCGGTATGGGCGATCAGGTATATCTTGCTTTGCGTCTCAGCCTGGCCAAAGTATTTGCACAACGTGTTGAATCATTGCCGATTATCTTGGATGATATTTTGCTTCGATTTGACGAAGGTCGCCAGAATGCGGCTTTAAAATTATTGGCACATATCGGTCAGACTGAACAGGTATTTATCTTTACCTGCCAGCAGGGGACGGCTGAACGCAGTGCCGAACTGGACGGTGTCAGCGTGTATGATTTGTCGACGCGTGAGGCTATGTAGTTGCTGGATATAAATTGAGTCTATGAAGCTACTAATTGTAATTTTATAAGTTAATAAAGATTAAAAATACGAACTGTTATCATTTGTGAAGCTGTATTGATATGATTAAACCCTCTCCGAAAATATTTCGGAGAGGATTTTTGTATTTAAAAGTACCTTGTATACATGAGATTATTGCACAATAGCTATAGTATATTGCTATATGATTTTTTTGCTGAAGAGGTTTATAATAGAAACAATCTATTTTCTATAGAATGGATATCTGATGTATAGAGATAGCAAACTGTCAATACCGGACAGTTTAAAGCGGTATCAGTTGATCTATGTTGAAGCACTGATACCGGCTAAAGAGAGAGTATAGGGTTTGGAAGGAGCAAGGGCTTATGGGACAAGTACAATATCAAGGGAACGTACAACAACGTCAATCACAACAGCAAGGGAAAACGCAAATAGAAATCCAACAACGAGAACAGGCACAATGGCAGGCTCAGGGGTTATATAATGCAGCCTATGAAAAGGATGCGTGTGGCATGGGTTTCGTGGTAGATATTAAAGGACGTAAATCGCATGATATTATCGATGACGGCCTGCGTATTTTGGAACGTTTGGAACACCGCGGTGCTCGTGGGGCTGATGCTTCGTCCGGTGACGGGGCCGGCATTTTGGTGCAGATTCCGCATAACTTTTTCCAAAGAGAATGCGAAGTATTGGGATTTTCCTTGCCACCGGTAGGCAGTTACGGGGTCGGCATGGTGTTTGCTCATCGCTATGAGTCACTTCGCAATAAACAAAAAGAAATTTTGGAAAGCATTGTTCGGGGAGAAGGGCAAGTCGTACTGGGCTGGCGTGAAGTGCCGGTCGATTCACATGCAGTCGGTGCGGAAGCGGCGGCCATTCGTCCGTGGTTGATTCAAATCTTTATCGGCAAGGGGGATAATATCATGAACGATGAAGATTTTGAACGTAAACTCTATGTGATTCGTAAAGAAGCGGAAAAACAGATTATTCCGCTCAGCAAAGCGGAAAGCGGTGATTTCTACATTGCTTCTTTATCGGCTAAGACCATCGTCTATAAAGGGATGCTTACGCCAAAACAATTGAAAGAATTTTACCTTGATTTGGTGGACTTGGATTTTACTTCGGCTTTGGCCATGGTCCATTCGCGTTTCAGTACCAATACCTTCCCAAGCTGGGCGCGTGCATATCCTAATCGTTTTATCGTGCATAACGGGGAAATTAATACAATCCGCGGTAACATTAACTGGATTAATGCCCGTGAAGGAAAAGCCAATTCTGAATATTTTCCGCAAATTAAGAAAGTATTCCCGGTTGTTGATGACACCGGTTCTGATTCAGCTATGTTCGATAATACGCTTGAATTCTTATACATGACGGGGCGCAGCTTGCCGCATGCCATGATGATGATGATTCCGGAACCTTGGGAAAACAACGAACTCATGAGTCAGGAAAAACGTGATTTTTACGAGTTTAACAGTTTTATGATGGAACCATGGGACGGTCCGGCCGCCATGGGATTCACGGATGGTACGGTTATCGGCGGTGTGCTTGACCGTAACGGTTTACGCCCTTCCCGTTATTATATTACCCGCAATGACCGTTTAATCATGGCGTCCGAAGTAGGTGTTGTGAATGAATCGGCAGAAAATATACGGTATAAAGGCCGTTTGGAACCGGGCAAAATGCTTCTTGTTGATACGAAGGAACAGCGCATCGTATCTGATGAAGAAATTAAGCATCGGATTGCCACGGAACAGCCATACGGTGAATGGGTAAAAGAACATATCATTCATCTGGACAGTATCGAACCGGCTACGGAGGATGAAATCCCGACGGTAGAACATTTAAAAGAATTGCAGCAGGCTTTCGGTTATACGCAGGAAGATTTGGTGCGCATGCTGCAACCGATGGCTAAAGACGGTAAAGATCCTATCGGGGCCATGGGTGCCGATGCACCGCTTGCTATCTTGTCGGATAAACCGCAATTGTTATACAGCTATTTCAAGCAATTATTTGCGCAGGTTACGAATCCGCCGATTGATGCCATTCGTGAAAAAATGGTTACCTCCACGGGCGTCATGTTCGGTAACAGCGGCAATATGATGGACCCACATAAAAGCGGTACTTACTGTGTGTCCTTGGACAGTCCTATTTTGACGAATAAAGAATTTGCGGCCATTCGTAAACTAGACTGCCGCCGTATGAAGAGCACCGTCTTATCGATTCTCTTTGACCCGGCCGAAGGCAGCCAAGGCATGCGCAAAGCTTTGAAAACACTTTGTGAAAAAGCGGAAGAAGCGGCTCGTTCCGATCATAATGTTTTAGTGTTGTCAGACCGTGGTGTTGATGCGGACCATGTGGCTATTCCGGCTTTATTGGCCGTGGCAGCCGTACATAATCATTTAATCAAAAAAGTACTCCGCACGGATATCGGGCTCGTGCTTGAATCCGGTGAACCGCGTGAAGTGCATCACTTCTGTACGCTTATCGGTTACGGCGTAACGGCTATTAATCCGTATGTGGCTTTGGAAACGGTGGCTGATTTGCAAAAACAGGGCCGTTTGGGCGATATCACAGCAGAACAGGCTGAACAAAATTATATTAAAGCGGCCGTAAACGGTATTTTAAAAGTTATGTCAAAAATGGGTATCTCTACGGTACGCAGTTATCAGGGGGCTCAGATTTTTGAAGCGGTAGGCCTCAACAGCGATTTCATTGATAAATACTTTGTGAACACACCGACTCGTATCGGCGGTATCGGTACGGAAGGCGTGGCTTTGGAAACTTTGAGTCGTCATCATCGAGCTTTTGCCGAACCGGAAGATACAACGCTTGAAGCCGGTGGCTTCTACGGTCCTATGAAAGACGGGGAACCGCATTTATATAATCCAAAGACTATTGATTTATTGCAACGGGCTTGTATTGAAAACGATTATGAGCTCTACAAACAATATGAGTCAGATATTCGCAATGATTACCATGTAACTCTTCGCAGTTTGTTGGATTTTAACTTCCCGGTTGGCGGCGGTATTGCCATTGAAGAAGTGGAACCGGTTGAATCCATCGTAAAACGCTTCAAAGGCGGTGCCATGAGTTACGGTGCCATCAGTAAAGAAGCACATGAAACGATTGCCATTGCCATGAACCGTTTGGGAACCATGAGTAATTCCGGCGAAGGTGGTGAAGATGCGGCTCGTTATAAACCATTGCCTAATGGGGATAGTTGTTGTGGTGAAATCAAGCAAATTGCCTCCGGTCGTTTCGGCGTAACGTCCGAATACTTGGTTAATACGAAAGAATTGCAGATTAAATGTGCTCAAGGGGCCAAACCGGGTGAAGGCGGTCAATTGCCGGGCAAAAAGGTATATCCGCCTATCGGTAAGGCTCGTCATTCCACACCGGGCGTAGAACTTGTGTCACCACCGCCTCATCATGATATTTACTCTATCGAAGACTTGGCAGAATTGATTTTTGATTTGAAAAACGCTAATCGCGATGCCCGTATCAGTGTTAAATTAGCGGCGGAAGCCGGTGTCGGGACCATTGCGGCAGGTGTAGCGAAAGCGAAAGCCGACAATATTTTGATTTGCGGCTATGACGGCGGTACCGGCGCGGCCGGTCGTACCGGGATGCGTCACACAGGGGCCCCTTGGGAACTTGGTTTGGCAGAAACTCATCAGACGTTACTGCTCAATCGTTTGCGTGACCGCATCGTACTTGAAGTAGACAGTAAGCTTATGACCGGTTTCGACATAGCCGTAGCAGCCTTGTTGGGGGCTGAAATGTTTGGCTTCGGTACTTTGCCGCTCATTGCGGTGGGCTGTAAGATGGCTCGTGTTTGTAATTTAAATACCTGTCCTTACGGTGTAGCTACGCAAGATGAAAAATTGCGTAAAAACTTTAAAGGCAAACCGGAATATGTGGAACATTTGATGCTCTTCTTGGCTCGTGAGCTTCGTGAAATCATGGCTAAACTCGGTATCCGCAGTGTGCAGGAAATGGTAGGTCGTGTCGATCTGTTACGTCAAAAAGTAGTGGATGATAATTATAAATTGTCACGTATTGATATGAAACGCATTCTGTTCCGTCCATACACGGATATTTCGGTAGGTCATTATCATCAGCATGAACAGAACCATGAATTGGCAAAGACTTTGGATGAAGGTAAATTGCTTCGCATGTGCCGTCCGGCCATTGAAGAACAGAAACCGATTCGTGCTAAATTAGCTATTAATAATACACGGCGAGTAGTTGGGACTATAGTAGGCAGTGAAATTACGAAACGCTATGGTGCCGAAGGTTTGGCACCGAATACAATTAAACTCAGCTTTGTAGGCAGTGCCGGTCAAAGCTTCGGGGCTTTCATTCCGAAAGGCATGACTATGGAGCTCGAAGGGGATGCCAATGACTACATGGGGAAAGGCTTGTCCGGTGGGGTTATTACCGTATATCCGCCTAAAGAAGCACTCTTTGAAGCGGACCAGAATGTTATCATCGGCAATGTGGCCTTCTATGGTGCTACGTCCGGTGAGGCCTATGTAAGCGGCCGTGCCGGTGAACGTTTTGCCGTGCGTAACAGTGGTATTACAGCTGTTGTTGAAGGTGTCGGTGATCACGGCTGCGAATACATGACCGGCGGTGAAGTACTCGTGTTGGGTCCGACCGGCCGTAACTTCGGGGCCGGTATGTCCGGCGGTTATGCGTACTTTTTAGACTTCGACGTACGTAAATGTAACACTGCTTTGGTAGAAGCCAGACCGGCTGCCGGTGAAGACTTGAACCGTATTAAATCCTTGATTGAAGCTCATGTATTACATACTAATAGCCGCAAAGGTCGTCATATCTTGGATAATTGGCAAAACTTCTCGCAGCGTTTTACTAAAATTGTACCGACTGCGTATGAAGCCATGCAACAGGCTATTGCCGGCTATCAGGCGAACGGTATGACTTTGGAAGATGCGCAGTTACAGGCATTTAAAGATACCTATCATATCAAGTAAAAGTATTTAAGTCGTAATAACATAGACGTTATTCGTAAATATGGTTTTAAAAGAGAGTTCGTTTGATCTCGGGTTTTCATAGTTAAACTCGTTCAAACGAACTCTTTTTGCTGTAATCGGCGATTTTCGAAGAATAAAGATTTTTAAAATATTCAAAATGGTATATAATGAAGGTCAGACGATATGACGATGTCGTCTTATCGATACGCTATAGTCGTTGTATAAGCGGTAATACGTTATATACGATTATATAAAATAAAAATATATGCTATTAGAACGATAATAAATATTATACGAAGGAGTTAAACTTGAAGTTATTACATATAGTGACAGCTCTATTTTTCGGCGCCGCCGTACTCTTGGGAGGCTGCGGTACAGCTGCAACAGAGTCTGTTGAGACAACTAAAACGGTAACGCCGAATACAACCGTAACCGACAAAGCTGAGCCGACAGCCGAATTGCAGGAAGCAACGAAGCTTTTGCAAACGAATGACTATGCAGGCACTATTGCTAAAGCCGATGAGATCTTGAAAAAGTATCCGCAGTCTGATGCAGCGTATTCCTTAAAGGGAATGGCCATGGGACTCAACGGTAACCCGGCAGACGGTTTGGTTTTGACAAAAAAAGCCTATGAACTCAATCCTAATAATGTAAGCAATTACTATAATATGGCCATGCTCTATAAATTGCAGGGGCAGTTAACGGACGCAAAGTTTTGGTTTGAAAGAGTCCTTACAAAAGATCCGAAGAATACATGGTCTGTATATGGAATCGCTACAATTTATGCCGATCAGGGACAAGATGCTAAGGCTCTTCAGTATTTACGGCAGGCTGTAGCTCTGGATTCCGCTGTCAAAGAGGCGGCGCGGACGCAGGATCATTTTGAACGTTTTCATGGCAATTCGGAGTTTGAAGCGATTGTAAAATAACCGGAGAAGGAGGACTAACTATGAAAGGACGACAGTACCGTTACCGGTGGTTATTCATGGTGATGATTGTAATGGTGGCCGGTCTTATGGCGGGATGTTTTGGGCCGCCGAAAGTAACCACGGCAGAGGTCGATATGCACGAGATGCCGGTTAAAATTAATAATGATGCCAATATTACGGCACTTAATAAGGCAACGATTGAACCAACCGTTTCCGGTCAAGTCAGCACAATGGCAGTAAAAGTGGGCGATGAAGTTAAACAAGGCCAGGTGGTGGCTATGTTGGATACGAGCACTATGCAAGCCCAATTAAATCAGTTGATTCAACAATTGAGTGAACAACAAAGTCATGGTGGGGTGCAGGCTGTACCACAAGAAACTACGATAGTGCCGGGCGCTGTATCGGCCGGTGATGTAAATCGTGCGCGTGAAATGATGCAGAATGGGATTATTACGGAAAAAGAATATCAGACAATTGTGCAACGTTCACAGGCTACCGTAGTGACAAGCGGTGGCGGCTATGTGTCAACCGGCGGTATGGAAACAGCCGGTATTCAAGCAGCCATTGCTCAACTTCAAGCACAAATTGCACAAGCACAAATTGTATCGCCGATCAACGGTCGCGTAGCCGCTATCTATAATGAAGATCGCAAGGTGGCGATTGAAGGCAGACCGTTCATGCTCATTCAACAAAACTCGCCGGTAGTAGCATCGCTCAGCATTCCGCAAAGCTTTGCGTTGAAGTTGGCGGATCCGGCTATGAAACCGACGATTAAGGTATATTTAAAAGTGGATGATAAACAGATTCCCGGTGAGTTAACGTATATCGACACAAATGCACCGGCCGGTACACCGAGTGTTTTGGTTAAAGCTACTTTCCAAAATGCCGATAATGTAATTAAGCCCGGTGAGTTCTATACCTTGGTGATTGAATCTGAAGCTAAAGCACCCGTATTAGCTGTACCGAAAGAAGCGATTCGTGAAAACAAAGACGGCAAGTTTGTGTACGTAGTAACCGCTGATAATACGGTTGATGTTCGCGTAGTTGAAACGAGTGAAACCGCCGATGATTATACGGCCATCATAATGGGACTCAGCAAAGGCGAACGTGTTATTACATCTAAAGGTGAATTTGAACTGGGACAAAAGGTAGAATACTAAGAGATTAGTATATTTAACTGAAATATACTGATAGTTATGTTTTTTGTATTTTGTTTATATGGCGCATATAATATAGTAGAGTGTATACGAAGTGCCTATAAATACCATATGTTGAGTGAACGAGGCTCTTATTTGAGCCTCGTTTTTTGCTTTTGTATATTTTTCTTAAAAAAATTAAAAATAGGGGTTGACGTCTTTGGCTTATTTTTGTTAGAATAGTCAAGTCGTCAGTTGACGATAACACAGCGCGGCAGCGTGTTGTGAGTGGTATCAATGTTTAAAACTTGTAAATAACTTGTAAAAAAGTTGTTGACATAAAAA
>NZ_RQUZ01000016.1 GCF_003992065.1 Veillonella seminalis | reverse complement strand
AGCGACATTAATCATAACACAAATCGGTATTCACTATGGATTTTTTATATGTTCAATTTCAGTTTACAATTAACCAGTTTAATTGGAATTTCAGTGGCCATCATACATGGAATCGATGCGGAAAAGAAAAGCACTTCAGATACGCAAGTAATAGCAACCAACATGCGAACTTCAAAGCTTAATTTCGTTACTAAAACGGCCGGTAAGAACATTTCCGCAATACCCAAGGATAAGGCTTTTGCTACTAAGAACGGTTCTTCAAAGCCCGTGATCCAAGTAAACGGATACAAGGTGTAGGCCAAAATATTAAACACCGGTGTATTATTGGCAATAACAATCCCCAACACGCCAATCGACATGAGGGAAGGCGCAATTTTTAACGCCAATACGAGACCGTCGCGCAAATGATGATATGTACCGGTTACGATACCGTCTGCTTTTGAACTGGCTTCCATGGCTTCTTCGAAAGCAACTTTGAATTTATCATGGACAACGACACGTTCAACTTCACCTTGTACATCGTTATAATAGGTGTCCGGCTTTTTACTGATAGGATAAATACGAGCGGTTACAGCCGTAACAAGGAAAGTAACAACAACGGTGGCCCAGAAATACAAGTTCCAGACGTCCAACAAATTAAGTGTTTTGGCAACAATAATCATAAAAGTAGCCGATACGGTGGAGAAACCGGTGGCAATAACAACAGCTTCTTTAATGGTATAACGACCTTCTTTAAAAACGCGATTAGTGATTAAAAGAGCTACCGAATAACTACCTACGAACGAAGCTACGGCGTCAATGGCGGAGCGTCCCGGCGTTTTCCAAAGCGGTCTCATAACAGGACGCATGAACACACCGACGAATTCCATCAAACCGTAGTTAATGAGTAAAGCCAAGAATACGACCCCAATCGGTACAATCGTAATAACCGGCACTACGATTTTAGAATAAATAAATGGAATCGTGCCCTTATTCATCAAAAATTCCGGACCATATCCGGTCAATGCCATGATAATAAACGGAATCCCCAAGATATTTAACAGTGAAAACACCGTAGTCGTTGTATTCTTATTCCACGTCTTTTTAATAAACGGCAGCACAGCCCCCAGAATAACGAATAAGGCACCGTATACCGGTTGGAAATACGGAGTATGCAAAGGCACCGCGATTTTCAGTGGTACGTTAACGGTTGCCCATCATATTATCCAGCACGATACGATAGTCATCCAAAGAAATGTAAGTGAACTGTAATTTGCCCACAACGTCACCGGCAGCCCAGATATTAGGTACATTGGTGCGTAAGTGTTCATCCGTTTCAATCGCACCGCGACTAGTCATTTTAATGCCTGCTTTTTCAGCTTGGAGCTCATCCGTATTCGGACGACGACCGGTGGCAATAAGAACAGCATCGCCGGCCAATTCTTTAGAAGCACTGTCAGCAGTATAGCTTACCACTCCGTCCTTAACAGCCGTAATAGCCGCACCGGTGATTACTTCAACGCCTTTAGCGCTGAGTACTTCTCGAATTGCTTCTACGATATCTTCGTCTTCACGTGGTAAGAATTCAGGAGCATCTTGAATAATCGTGACTTTGCTGCCGAATTCTGCAAACATGGAGGCAAATTCCAAACCGATATAACCGCCGCCTACGATAGTAAGGCGTTCAGGCAATACGTCTAAATCCATGAGCGTCTGAGAAGTATATAATTTATTGCCCGCTTGAAGTTCGCCGGTCTGAGGATCACGAACGCCTTCAATATTCGGAATGACCGGAGTTGAACCGGTGTTAATTAAGAACTGTTCAGCGGTCAAAGTTAAGTCGCCATTGGCAGTTTTAACATTAATTGTTTTAGCATCAACAAACGAGGCTACGCCGTCGATTACTTCAGCACCGGCCTGAACTACATTATTATAATTGGCTTGATTCAACGCAGCAGTTAACTGACGTTTGCCTTCGATGGATTTTTTAAAGTAAGCAGCTTTTTCAGCAAAACCGGAGTCAGGCGCCAAAGCTGCATCGGTAACCAAACGTTTGGAAGGGATACAGCCTACATTAATACAAGTACCGCCATACATAAAAGCGTCTTTTTTCAATTAAAGCCACTTTTTTTACCGGATTTTGCTAATTTACCGGCCAATGTTTTGCCGGCCTTACCGAAGCCGATTACAATTACATCATACGTTTTCATCTTATGCCTCCTTAATAACTGAGTTTAACATTCAATTAATGGTATACATTATAAAATTCTTAAATATCTATCTTATACTATTTAATTATATCACACTGCACGCAAAAGACGGCAATATCATATCGGCTTTTTTTCAAAAAAATTGTAATTACTTTTGCTGTAATGACTCTCCCTATTATTCTTTCATAGCCGTTATTATCAATATTCTTGTCAATCTTTCAATGCATATAAAAGAACCCCGTCCAATCAAGTAAAGTAGCTTTCTTATCGATAAGCTCTCTCATGAATGGAAACAGGGGTTCTCATCTTATTTATCTAATTTTTTATGCCTCAGCCGAGCAATCGTTGTTAGCAACCTCTGCATCACGAGCGGTTTGTGCTTCCGCATCTTCGATAATCGACGCCAAACTGATACTCTTCAACTCTTTTTCAAGGGCATTTTGAATCTGATCTAAACGCCCGTCGAGGACGCTATGAATATGACTGCCTACCGGACAGTCTTGAGCCGGGTTTTCATGAAAACTGAAAAGACGACCATTATCCAAAGATTCAACGGCGTTGAAAATGTCTAACAGAGTAATCTCAGATGGGCACTTGGCAATTTTAATGCCCGATGTTCCCTGACGGGAATCGATTAGACCGTGGGCTTTCAACATGAGAACAATATTCCGAATAATTACGGGATTAACATTGATGCTGCTTGCTAAAAACTTACTGGTCACTTTATATTTCTTTTCTGCAATAGCGATACAAGTAAAAATATGGACCGCTATAGTAAAACGACTGGATACTTGCATGTACATGCCTCCTATAAATTGTAATGTGTACTATTACAATTTAAATTATATCACGAATACGCCGAATTTACTATAACAATGCAAAAAATAAAAATGTATAATTATTTACCTACTACGCTGATACGCTGCCGAATGTGGTTACCTTTTTCGATTTCATCAACCATTGCGAGTGCATAATCAGCATAACTTACAACACTTTCACCACGATTGTTAACAGTAAATTCTTCACCGGCTAAGATATATTCACCAGTACGAGCACCATCTGCTTGGAAATCAGCAGCAGGGCTTACAAAAGTCCATTTAACATCATTGCGTTTGCGAAGTTCTACCAATTCATCTGTCTGAGCTTTTGCTGACGGATAATATTCTTTTGGAAATTCCGGAGTATCCAACAATTGAAGGCTATGTTCTTTATTCATGAACAAGCTGCCCGCACCGCCGACTACCAACAAACGCGTATCCGTATTGGCTACCGCATCAGACAAATGCATCAAAGATTTAGTGTGTAGTGGCAATGTGTCCGGCGTAAAAGCACCAAAAGCATCAACTACCGCATCAAAGCCTTTTAAATCGTCTTTAGTAATATCAAAAATATCTTTCTGAACAAAATTCTGAGCTTCCGATTTGTTTTCGCTACGAGCAAAGCCTGTTACGTCAAAACCACGACGAACAGCTTACGCTACTACCAAACGACCTACTTTACCATTCGAACTTACAACTGCGATTTTCATAATGAACCTCTCTTTTCTGCCTCTATGGGCCCTAACAGTATTAAAACTACTAAAAAAACTCTTTTAATGTGTAAAATTCATTTTAATGTTTAACTTTTCTAATTAATGTTTAGTTGCTTGTTAAAGATTTTCATTTCTTGTAACCACTCAACTTACATGTTTATTATATTATCTTTAAGTTGTAACGTCAAGTGTTACATTTTAACTTTTACAAAAATTTTTCCCATCCTACATAATCCCTCTATCAACACTGTTCAAAACCCCCGTAATTACACAAACTCAACCTAATTGGCATAAAAAATGAGCTTGGCATCTACACCAAGCTCATTCTACAAATCCGTTAATCGGACTTTTCACTATTCAATTTAGCTTACGCTTCTTCATCAGGCGAAGCTGCTTTACGACGACGTTTCCAAATAAGTGCCGCAGCCACAACCAAAATAACACCGGCAATTTCAATTAACCGTTCATAACCTGTGATGTACGGCTGTAATAAAGGTTCCGCCGTAACCATTTCAGCGGCTACCCACGCGAGCAAGCTACCGCCCGCCCACAAGATAATCGGATATTTATTGATGATGCGTGCCAATAAACGGGAACCGTAAATTAAGAGCGGTACGGTAATCAACATACCTACAATAACGAGTTCCAAGTGACCTTTCGCCGCGCCGACAACGCCGATAACATTGTCGATACTCATCATAGCATCAGCTACGATAATAGTAATAATTGCACCGCGCAAGGAGTCCTTACTTTCGATATTCGCATCATCGTCATCGCCAACGAGCAGATGGAAGGCAATCCATAAGAGCACGAGACCGCCTACAAAGTGGAGCCCCGGAATGTATTCCAAAGCTTCAACTAAAATAGTGGCAAAAATAAGTCGCATTGCGATGGCCCCGAAGGTCCCCCACATAATAGCTTTTTCACGATACTTATCTTCCAATTTACTTACGGCCATGCCGATAACCACGGCATTATCGCCGGCCAGCAAAATATCGACCACGATAATTTTACCAATCATAATCCATGTAGCTAACTCTAAAAATTCCATATATTTTTTCCTTTAACTTTATTTTACGTAATATACCCGATTTTCTCTGCGGGGTGCTGCCTTAGGCATTTCGCCGTCAATATAACCGAGGACACAATGGCCGATGCCTTCGTAATCCCCTTCAATCCCTAATGACGCCAAAAGTTCTTTGCCTTCCGGTGATTCAAACTCTTCTTTGGCACGATGAATCCAGCAACTACCAAGTCCCAACGCATGAGCGGCGAGCATGAGATTTTGCATAACCAGCGAACCGTCACATACATAAGGTGGCCGTTCTTTTGACGCCAATACCACCAGCACTACCGGTGCATTATAAAACGGATCACTTTCGGTACCGAAAATCTTGGCATTCATCGCCGATAAGCGGTCCCGAACTTCTTTATTCGTTACGGCCACAATAATGGCCGATTGTTTCCCCATACTGCTAGGCGCATACAGACCTGCATCAATAATCTGATCTATTAATTCCGCAGGCACCGCATCCGACTTAAAACTACGAACACTCCGTCTAGTTTTTAACAGTTGTATCAAATGTTCTGCATCATGCATAATAATCCCTCGCTTTACATGATTATACTAGAATTAATTCCTATCGCTTACAACTTCCATATACAAACAGGAAGTAAATTCTATCTCATAGATATATTATAATAAGAATTTAGCCTGACAGCAAACAAAAATTGACAAAATTTGTCCACTCAAGTAAAGGTTTTTTCTTCTCACAGGAAATTACAGGACATTGTCTTCTCAATATCCGTTTTTAAAGTACAAATCGTATAGTAACGGAACAACTAATCAGCTACAAAGAAAACGAGGCAATACATTACATATCGCCTCGTTCAGTATTCATAGTTAAGCCTTGAGCTACGAGTATTCTATTTTAACCACCCTTGGGCCCAATCAATAATCTGCAATTATCCCTGATAATCTTTGATATTGTCTGCTACCATGGCGGCCTTGAATTCATGCACTTCATAAGTGGCTCCGCCAAATGGCTGATATACATCTTCAGACAAAATAGCATCCAACTCCGCTCGAGTTTCAATGCGTAATATTTCGGCTTTACCATCATCGATGGGATCATACATACAGCTTTTTTTCGTAAACATAAGCGCCCTCCTCAATTAAATAATCTCGTATACCGGCCGATAGCTCATTAGAAAAAGCTCGACTAGATGTGTAAAAAAAGGGGAACCAGCCAAAGCGGCGGATTCCCCCGACATTAATATTACGTTAATACACATATCGCAGTAATCCCTTTAGCAATACGCCAGTCAATATTTTTGAAGTGATTTCCTTCATTCGTTTCAAAAGTCACATCTATTTTTCGCGTCTTTAGATAATCAACAATAGCTTCCGTATTTTCCTGCACTGTTTTAAGAATTGCGTGCTTGGTTTTAGCTTCTTTATCGCCTAATGAGAAATATAATTTTTCCGGTGCACGTTTCATCTCATGCGTGGCCACATATTCTTTAAAATCCGGATACCAGAATGAACTAGACATGCAAGCGGCTCGATCAAACGCATCACATGCATAAAGCGCATATAAAGCAAATAACCCGGCCATGGAATAGCCTGCAATATATATTTTTGTTGCCGTTCCTTCAATCAAACTTTTTGCTTTAGGCAACGCTTCATTCAGTAGCCATTCCAAATACTGAGGAGCACCACCGGTAAAAGGCGGTTCGTATTTTGAAATAGACGGGATTTCCCAAGGCGACAACTCCGCATTCCACTCAAGTTTGCTGATAACAAGAAGGTTTATATCAAAATCACCCATTTTCTGCAGTTCAGCCACTACACCGGTACTGTCATCTTCAAACATATTCAGTACAACTAACGGTTGATTGGGCTGCTTTGCTTTATATAAAATTATGCTTTTACCTGATATTGTAAAACTCTCTTTCACGGTTTCACGCCTTCCCCAAAAACACCCTACTTTTTATTAATAGTAATACGAACCGTCAATATAGTAGGACCAACCTATTTGATTCATACCATATTCAAATACAGGATTACGAGGAATAGTTACAGTATCATGACCGCCTGACATAGTATTAGTACGATAACGCCACATACCGTTTCTAAATTTTCCAAAATGCCAAGTAACTACTTTTTGCAACTGACCATAGCAAACAAATTTAGTAGCTATAGAAAAACCGCGTCCGTTTGAATCGGAACTATAGGTAATAGTATCATTCATAGTATACACATCAACATTGTCATTATTATAATGCGCCACCCACACATCAGTGGCACTTGCCGAATTCGTACCAGCAAACATAAACATAATACCCATACACATAATAATTAGTCCTTGCCATAGCCGTTTCATACAACTCACCCTTCCAATCAAAAACGTGCTACTTGATAATATACTTTAAGTATAGCATAAGTTGATTGTCCGGTATACAGCAACATATATCTCATAAAGAGAGCCCTCGACTTCATTCGTAGTCGAGGGCATTCTTAATTTATAATATCATTTATTATATTTCTTTTAGCTATTCAACTTACCTAAAATAATGTTGCCGCATACGCCCCCATGGCGTCACCATCATGGCCCACGCCGGGAACTTCCTGTAGCTTCCAATTGAAAGGAACACCCATCTGCTTCGCGGTTTCTTGTGTTTTTTCATAAAAAGCATGACCACGTTCCAGACGGTTTAAACCTTGAGCATCAGCTTCCGGTGTTTTTCTAAGTACCTTAGATCGCTGTGTATCCTTATCTCCCAATAAAATAATTACCGGTTTTGCGAACGCATTTTTAAGTTGCTTATCGGATACAGGCACATTCTTAATGCCGTAAGGGAAAAGAATAGATCGATCAGGCATTGTATACCAACCTGCATTGGCGATTACAATTTTATCGGCAGTACTGTTTTGATCAAACAATACATAACGATGAATTAACTGAGCACCGGCGGAATGAGCAAACAGTATAACAGGACTCTTTTGAATCTGCATACGGGCACGGACGTCAGCCATTACATTATCAATAACAGGGAAAATCCATGTTGATTCAGGATTTAGCATTTCATCTCCTTCCTGATTCACCACATAACCAAGGTTATAGTAGGAAACTCCCGGAAATTTTTCTTCTGAAAATTCAGGACAAATTACTAAGAAACCTTTCTCTTCCGCAGCTTTTATCCAGCCATCACGGTACGCATCAGCATTACGCTGCAAGCCATGAAATACAATAATAACCGGTTTACCGTCCTGCCACGAAGAGGCTCGATAGGTAAAGATATGCATCGGCTCCGCGGTTGCTCCGCGAGTTTCTGTCATAAGATAACTACCGGCTCCCACCGAAATTGCGCTAGGTGAATCAGTTGACTTTGCCTGAATCAGCTGCAACGGCAACAAGAACGACAGCAACACAAAAAGAATAATTTTAAATATTTTAAACATCTTGAATTGCTCCTTTCCCCAAAACATCTATCAAATTTAGCTATCTTTAGCTCATTAGAAAATTACAGCCATTAAGAAAGATACCACTAAAGCAATACCCATCGGAATTGCTGTACGTTTTACAAGATCAACCGGAGATACATCAGCAACACCGGCTACAGCAACAACAGCAGCCGTAATTGGCGACGCACTACGTGCAATACTGGATGCCATCTGCATTGGTGTAATCATAGCCGCCGGCATCATCGAAAGGCCTTTGGCAATATCCGGAACCAAAGCACCAAAGGAATAGAACGGAGCATTACCGGAGCCCATAATAACTGCCGCAATAGCTACAATTAAAGTCATTATCAAGGTTACCCCGATAGCACCAAAGCCGGAACCCTGTGCTCCTTTTATAATCATGTCAATGGCACCGATTTTTGTCAACCCATAAGCGAAGGTTTCACCGGCTACAATCAACGTAACAACGGTTGCAAATAGATGCCCCATACCATCAAAGAAAACTTGGATATTTTTACACACTTCCATCGGCCTACGCGTACGAATCACTTCAAGAATCATAGCAATAAAAATACTGATAATCATGGCCGTCACGACAGACATCTTAATACTTGAAATACCAAGCTTACTGAAAACTAATACAAAAATAATTGGAATCATCGGTAACAGAGCGTAGATTTTCGGCGGTAAATTTTCAGTTTCGCTTTCATGTGCCGAAACCGCCTGAAGTTTCTGTGGCTCAAGCCCTTCTTTGCGGTCAAAATAACGTTGCACGAAATAATGTGAAACAGCGATAGCTACCATCGTTACTACGGCAATCGGAATCTGTTTGGCCACAAAATAATCGGCTACATCAAGGCCGGCAGTTTTAGCAGCAAATACGGCTGACCCTGAAGCAGGGCCTAAATCCAAGCAAGGTGTCGTAGCTACTACAGCAGCCGCCGACAAACGACTAACACCCAAATTAACAAGAACCGGATACATAGTTGCCATCAATAAAACACACAGTCCGGCCGCACTTGGAATAACAATATTGAGCAATTGACCGATAATATAGCTGATGCCCAACAAAACATATGGTGATTTCACCATACTCAGCGGTTTCGACGCAATATAAACAAGACTGCGACTGGCTCCGATATAATCCATATATTTGGCAAAACCGCCAACTGTCATAATCATAAGTCCGATACCCGCAGCACGATTGCTGAATACATCTTCAATAAACTTAAAAATATCAAACCAAGATAAGCCGGTAGATTTTTTCGCATCAAGCACCGGATATCCCATAAGAATGGCTACCGCCAAGAGGAATATACCTCCGGCAAACAGTACAGCTTGCGGCTTCATCCGTTTGATGATTAGCCACGCAACAACAATCGTTGTCAGTAGTGCAACTACTAAAGACAACATAAACCTCGCCTCCTAACACCTATACACTAAATAATCACTTCCCGTGCAAAATCTCTTCAAGCACAGCGTTCAATAATTTGGCTCTTGGTATTACCGAATCCCACTCCATATATTCACCGTCTGTATGAGCACCCCCGCCAATAGGTCCCATGCCATCAATGGTCGGTGCTCCCGCATCTGCGGAAAAACTGCCGTCTGAACCGCCACCGCTTGCCGTCCAGCCGAACGTTACACCGACACGTTTACCTTGTGTCTCTATGAGCTTCATCAATTGACCTGTTTTTTCAGAAGGTAACATAGGCGGTCTTGTAATGCCGCCTTCAATCTTAACCTGCGTATCCGGTACATGAGGATGTGCTTTCAATTCCTCCATTAACTCTTCAATGCGAGTAATTTCTGTTTTATCGTAATAACGCACATCTACAGCTGCCTTGGCCAATCCCGGAACGGCATTGATTACCGTACCGCCTTCTACTAAACCTACATTAACGGTGGTTTCTTTCGATAAATCAGTGGCCCCCTGCAAAGCAATAATCCAGTGAGCCAATTCTTCAATGGCATTACGGCCGTTTTCATAATCCACACCGGCATGGGCACTGCGTCCTTTCACGGTCAAATGATAACGTGCAATCCCTTTGCGCTGATATACCAAATTACCGTTAGCTCGCGCACACTCAAGAACCAACACACAATCAGATACCTTCGAGAGTTCCTGATTAACTGTCTTTGAATAACAGGACCCGATACCTTCATGGTCCGTATTTAAAAACACGCAAATATGCTTGTCTTTTAATTGACCTTGCTTATGCATGGCCCGCAATACATGAAGTGCCGACAATGCACCGCCTTTGCAATCAATAACACCGGGTCCCATCGCCCGATTACCTTCTAAACTAAATGGCCGCTTGGCTGCTGTTCCCAATGGAAATACCGTATCTAAATGTGCCAACAGTAACACATCATAATGTGATGCCGGTCCATTCGTGATTTTCAGACAATGTCCGATAGAAGGTGCCAAGTTTAAAGACTCAACCTGCCATCCTAATTGTTCATACTGTTTTTTGAAAAAATCGGCAACCTTATCTGAACCGACCGGTTCAGACGATGAGCTGTCAATATTGACCAAATAAGCCAGCTCTTGTTGATATAGATCAATATCAAATTTTAATTTCGAACTGCTACTCATGTCATATCTTCTCCTTCCGCAATTATGTATGCCTTTAGTGTATACGTAATATGCACAAAAGTACAATTCGCAGTTCTACTGTTATCATTAGCAAAACGAATTGCAATAATACAATGAGAATGATAAGATGGATAATATAATAGATAATTTATGCCTTATTTTACCTTATCTGCATAAAGAGGTAAGTACCTATGCTGTTAAAACAAATCCAGTACTTTTTGGCTGTAGCCGAATGCCGTCACTTTACACGTGCAGCTGAACGTCTTTTCGTCTCACAATCGGCATTGTCACAACAGATTACAAAATTAGAAAATGACCTGAATATAAAACTTATTAATCGAGATACTCACCCCATTGAATTAACTCCGGCCGGCGAAGATTTTCTACGCGATGCAGAGCGTATTATGGCGGATGTCAATCGACTCCACGAAAGTATGGAACGGTGGCAACAGCCACAAAAACATACTATCCATATCGGCATGATTACAGGACTCGGCGGCATGCCATTATCCGATTATTTGGCAGAGTTCAACACCACTTATCCGGAGGCTCGTTTCACCTTGGAGCATCATTTGAGTAAAGAATTATGCAAAATGCTACTGGATGAACAATTGGATTTTGCTATTTTCGCGGCACCGCAAAATATAGATAGCTACCCGTTTGAAATTATTGAAATTCAACAAGAATCGTTTCTGGCTCTTTTACCTAAAAATCATCCTCTAGCTGACGATAAGTACTTAGACCTTGCAATAGCCAAGGATGAACCCTTTATTTTCCCTACACCGGAAAATGTGTCCTATGATATTTTCTGCACCGCCTGTAAAATCGCAGGATTTACGCCTGACATTGTCAGTTATTGCAGTGGTGCTGCCAATCGCATTGATTTAGTAAAATCAGGCTTAGGCGTCACACTCATTTCAGAAAGTGCCTTGCAATACCATAAAGCCGAAGGGCTTCCTGTTTTGCCTCTAAAAGATCCTATTTATAAGCATACGGTAATGGCCCGACTAACAGATGCACCACCAAGTGTCTATAAGGATGCTTTTTGGAAACACTTAAAAGAGAAAATATAAAAAAACGCCATCGACTCCCAACTGTCGATGGCGTTCTTACTTTATATCTTAATTAGTGTGTTTCTTTTAAATATTGTAAATCACCAAACCAGTACGATGCTGTAGTACCACCGTTGATAAGGATGTCGCTACCGGAGATGAAACGGCCTTTATGGCTCAAAAGGAATTCGCCCAAATCACCGATTTCATCCGGTGTACCGGCACGACCGGCCGGGCTGAGGGATAGCATCTTGCGGTAACCTTCTTTACGCGGTCCGTTGAGTTCGTCATTGGCAAGTGGCGTAATAACAATCCCAGGGCTGATAGCGTTAACCGTTGCACCACGTTTGCCCCACTTAGTGGCTTCCGCCATAACGCGAAGACCATTACAACGTTTGGAATACTGATATGCTTTCAACGTATCATCAATTGCTTTCAAGAATGGTAATTCCAACAATTCTTCGGTTGGCGTCATAGCCAATTTATCTGTTTCGTCCTATGGTAAGGCACCCAAGCGATGACCGGACTGGGAAGAAATAATAATACCAGAACCGCCGTTGGCAATAACTTTGCCAAATTCTTCCAATAAAACGGCTGTACCGTAAAGGTCTACTTTTAAAATAGTTTCAACCGATGCTTGGGATGGGGAAACGCCGGCCGCATTAATGAGGTATTTAATTTCACCAAACTGCTTAGCATGATCGATAAGCGCTAAAATAGATTCACGGGACGAAATATCAACGGCAATCGTGCTTGTTTTAAAACCCGTATTTTCGAGGACTTCAGCTGCTTGTGCTGCATTTTCTTCTCTCAAATCTGCCAACACAACATGACCACAGTCATCCTCATACTCATGAACACGCTCATGATCACGCACACGACCACGCACATGGTTGTCTCGCCGACCATGTACATCCTCATGATCACAGTCACCCTCATGTACACGGTGATGTTAACGACTACATGAAAGCTGTTGCCGAATATCGCAAAAACATTTGCCTCCAAACAGGATGTTTTGGACAAAACTCCGGATCCGGCCGTACGAGAAATGATTCTTCGCATGGAACAAATTGGTTGCGATACTACCTTCGATCGTTTTGACAAACAAAAACCACAATGTACCTTCGGTATTCCTGACGACACAGATGATGTTAAAGCCTTGGCCGGCAAATTGGCTGATGTACTCTTAGCCGACTTATCCCGTCCAACCCCGGACGATTACGAAGCCATCAAAGCCTTGGCTCCGGCTGAACGTCAAAAAGTTTGGCAAGATTTGGACATCATCCCAATCAGTGCTTATAACGAAGTATTTGATGCTTACCATCGCACCGGTTGCGGTACTGATGGTGATTGGGAAAGCATTATGAAACAATTCTTACGTTGCGGTCTCGCTTTCTGTTATACCGGTGTAGTAGCTGCCGATATTGCCACTGATGTTCTCTTTGGCATCGGTCACCGTGCTACTTCTAAAGTAAATGTTGGAGCTTTGAAAAAAGGCTATGTTAATATCGCCGTTCACGGTCATTTGCCAACATTAGTCAGCGAAATCGTTCGTATCGGTCGTACTCAGGAATTCATCGACATGGCTAAAGCCCATGGTGCCGAAGGGATTCAATTCTACGGCGTATGCTGTTCTTGCTTGTCCGCTATGTACCGCTATGAAGGCGTTATTCCATTGTCCAATGCCGTTGGTGCCGAACTAGTTTTAGGTACCGGTGCGCTTGATTTATGGGTAGCCGATGTGCAGGACATATTCCCTGCCATCATGGATGTAGCCCGTTGCTTCAAAACAACCGTTGTTACTACTAATGATGCAGCTCGTTTACCTGGCGCCGAACATTATGCGTACGACCATCATCATTCCAACATTGAAGATACTGAAAAATTGGCTCGCAAAATCGTAACTCGTGCTATCGAAAGCTTCGCTAATCGTCGCGATGTATCTGTTTTCATTCCACCATACGAAGTAACAGCCGATGTAGGTTTCAATGCCGAAAACATTGCCGAAGAATTTAATGGCTTCGATGCTTTTGTAGACGCCCTAAAGAGCGGTCAAATCAAAGGTATGGTTAACATCGTTGGTTGTAACAACCCTCGCGTTATTTATGAACGCGCCGTTGTAGACATTGCCGATGAGTTAATTAAAAACAACATTTTATTATTCACTAACGGTTGTGCATCCTTCCCTCTCTTAAAATTAGGGTATTGCTGTAAAGACGGTGCTTCCAAAGCCGGTAAATCCTTACAGGAATTCTTATGCGGTAAATTACCACCGGTATGGCATGTTGGTGAATGTGTAGATAACACGCGTGTATCTACTGTTTTAGCCGGTATCGCTCAGGCCGCCGGCAAAGACATTAAGGATATGCCGTATGCCTTCACAAGTCCTGAATGGTCCAACGAAAAAGGTCTCGACGCCTCCCTTGCGTTCCGCATGTTCGGTATCGACTCCTACCACTGCGTAGAACCACCGGTACAAGGCTCCACTAACGTGGAAAACTTCTTAAAACATGACACGAAAGATATGCTCAGCTCCGTTATAACGGTTAATACAGATCCGAAAACCTTGGCAAAACAGATTATTGCCGGCATCGAAGAAAAACGTCGTAAGTTGGGCTGGGACTAGTAGCGTTCTAATCAGTATAAACTAAATTAGAGTTGCTAATTATACGCCAACCGGTATACAAAGAGTTTAGCTTAAACTTTTATAAAAACGGAAAAAGGTAATATACAACCAAAGCCTTCCTTTAACATTAGGTATGAAATCCTAAATTAAAGGAAGGCTTTTTTATCACTCCACATTTTCTCCATATTATCACCCAATTATATAATATTGACCGTCCAACCATCAGCCGACAATTAGAAAATATTTAACGAACCCCAGAACCTCGGAACGAGGCGAAATCAAGGGCATCAACGGTTCTAAAACGCTGCATATCGGTTCATGTGCCCTTCTGTTTTGTTACCTAGGGAACAGAACAAAAAATGGGGGGGTATGTTATGCTACCCAAAGAAAGTCATTTCTACGTTTTCTGCGTTTCCTGTGAACAATAAGCAGCTAATGTATCGAAATCTAAGATGTTGATACAACCGCGTTTTACCTTGATAATATTTTCCTGCCGCAGACGAGAAAGGCACTTTGTAACATGATTACGCCCTACCCCCAGTAGGTTAGCTATAGTTTCCTGCGTAATCACGACAGAATGATCACCGTCCCGGTTATTTTCGGCCATAAGAAACAGAAAATTACATAGTTTTAGGAAGGTATAATTATAGTGCTGATGGGCAACGTCATAAATGAGCATATTGATATAGGCTGATTGATGTTCTTGCTGAGCGGCTCATGCACCAAAGGATGCTAACGGATTTTTTTCGATGCCACTACCGAAAAACGCCGTCTTGGTGCCGTTCTCCGCATAGGCTATCACCGTAAACTGATTCGGATAACACTTGCGAACTTCTCCCTTAACGTCATTGGCATTCCCTATACGGTTCGTCTTGCCCGCATAGAGAAAGCGTCCAAAAAAGCCGCCACCGAAACGGATATTCATAGGAACCACCTGTTTGTGAAAGAAATTTCTATCCTTCCCGCGCCACCGGTATAGAAAAACGTATTTTTGCCCGGTACGGCAGAAAGGAACTGTCCGCTGAAAGTATTGATGCTGTTCGCTTCATCCCGCCAGACCGTTCCCTCTTTCGTATTGACCATTGCCATACGCGGTGCAATAAGCAGGGCATCGGAAAGCTTCATGTGCTTCTTCATTTCTTCATGCCATATTGTGACCGCAGGCATTTCCTTTTTCGGGATGAGGCGGAACGTCATCGGGGTATCCACACTCCCCAGGTTATGCACCACCATGGGCGCTTTGGTCACTTCCACAGGGAAATCATAAACAACCTTCGATTCCTGCCCCTGGTAGCGGAACGGATCTGCAAGAAGCAGACTGACGGTGATATTGCTCCGGCGCTGCTTAAAACCTTTTAAAAACTTTGAATTCTTTCTTCCTCAACGTCATATATGAATTATTTTGCTTTCTTTCATGCAGCATGAAAAAACCCCGGGGAGTTATTTCCCTCGGGGTTTTCTTTTTTACTTCGGTTGTGCCGTTTTTATGAAGTTTTATTTTGCTTTTCTCTTCTCGTTGACACGGACTCTTTCGATGACCGGGTTTCCGTTTTTATCTTTGGAAATGACATCGATACGGAAACGTTCCAATTCCGGTTCGAATTCCTGAATCAGCTTTTCGTTCACATTGAGGCCTTTTTGCATGGCTCTGTAAACGATTTCTGCAAATTCATAGCGTGTCATCATACGGTCTCCGCCGAAAGTTCCGTCCGGGTAACCTTCGAGCAGTCCCTGTTTCGTGAGTTCTTCTACTGCTTCATAGGCCCAGTGGTTCTTTGCGATATCCGGGAAAAGTTTCATCTTGACCGGATCGGGAGTCTGTCCCTGTCCGATACCTGTGACGGCTTGTCTCAGGACTTCCACTTCTGCACGGAGATCTTTGATTTCTTTCGCCATAGCGACTCTGGAGGTCGTTACATGGTTGCCTTGTCCAAGTTTTACAGAAACGCCTGCGTTCACCATGTTTTCTCCGCCGCCGAAGGATCCGCCGACACTGAACATGGTGTCTTCATTCGGACGGTAGTACGCGCCGATAGCGACAGCATTCGCGCCGCTGTAATTGCCGTAGCCTGCGGCAAAGTCCCATTTGTCATCAGGGTCGAAATCGAGCGGGTGGAGTGCGGCAAGTGCGGCAGCGCCTGCGCCGACTCTGTTCACACGGGTATTCAGTTCGCTCACTCTACCTCCGAGAATGGAAATATTCTGATTACTCTGGTTCTCGATCGCTTTGAGCTGTTTCACGTTCACCGCATCACTATCCTCTTTGCCGTCTGCCACATTGGCGATTGTCTTGCCACCGGCGTTAATGCCGTCTTTTTTGACGGACGGGCCGTCTTTGATGGTAAGACCTTCGTTGTTAATGGTGACGGTATCTCCTTCTCCCACAGTGATTTTGTCACTTACCTTGACCGTCTTTGTATCAACCGTATCAGCCTTAACCGTTCCGGCATTAACTGTCGTAGCGGAAACCGAGTTCAAACCCTTGAGGTTTTTAGCAAGAGTAACAGTATATTCTTCTTTATCATCAGCTTTTGTAACGGAAATATTTTCATCTCCTGCTTTAACCACGGTCTTTTTCTTTGCAATCTCATCTTTCAGTTCATTAACGGTTTTATTTTCGGAAATATCAATCTTGCTTCCTTCAATACCGTATTTGATAGTCGAACCGTCTCTTGTTACGGTAAGCCCCTGATCTTTTGCTGCTACATCAAAGGTAACTGCATTATTGGTATTGTCAATCTTTTGTCCGGCTGCCTCTTCTCCCGCTTTTACGGTCCACGAGGTCATCTTAGCGGCAATATCTTTCGCGTTCTGCTCGATTTTTTCGGTGTTCTTTCCGATAGTTTTCGTGTTTTCACCGATAGCTTTCGTGTTTTCGCCGATGGCTTTCGCATTTTCACCGATAGCTTTCGCGTTTTCACCGATAGCTTTCGTGTTTTCACCGATAGCTTTCGCGTTTTCACCGATAGCTTTCGTGTTTTCACCGATAGCTTTCGCGTTTTCGCCGATTGCTTTCGTGTTTTCTCCGATAGCTTTCGTGTTTTCACCGATAGCTTTCGTGTTTTCACCGATGGTCTTTTCTGCGGTATCTACACGACCTGTCAACGTTGTGATATCTCCAGCGTTCTTTTCAATAGCTTTCGTGTTTTCGCCGATGGCTTTCGTGTTTTCGCCGATGGCTTTCGTGTTTTCACCGATAGCTTTCGCGTTTTCGCCTATGGCTTTCGTGTTGTTCTCGATAGCCGTATCGTGTCCGTCTACACGGGTTGTCAAGTTCGTAATATTCGTCTTGTTTTCAGCAATATTGCTTGTGTTATCCGTTACCTGTTTCTTGAACTTTGCATCCAAGCCTACGGTAACGGTCGGTGCATCATCGTTTCCGCCTACAGTCACGGTGGTTTCACCGTCCGTGCCAAGGAATTTGACGTTGTTGTTTTTGTCTTTTCCGAGGTTGACGGCTTTCGTGTTGGTTCCGTCAGTGACGCTGAATTTTGCGGAAATATTGGTAACTGCCGTATTGCCGCTATTGATATTCCCTACCAGTTGCTTGTTATTCACACCGTACTTGATGGTCGCGCCGTCTCTCGCGACGGTAAGTCCCTGATTTTCTTCTACGTCAAATGTCGCCACATTATTGGTATTGTCAATGGTCTGACCCTTTGCAGCCGGGTCTTTATCCGTTGTCGCCGCTTTGAGTACCCAGGATTTCATCTTCTCTTTGACGGTATCGCTGTTGTCGATCTGATCATTGATTTGCGTATTCAGCTTGGTTACGTTCATGCCGAGCTTCAGGCCGTCATTATTCACGGTCGCCGTGATGTAGTCATCACTCGTGACTTTAACGGTATCTTCGGCTTTCACGATTTTTGTTCCTTTTGTCGCATTGCCGTCTTCTAAGGTCCAGCCTTTTTTGAGGGTCGTGATATCTCCCGTATTGGTCGTTACTTTACTGTCAACATCTTTCAACTGTTTGAAGTTGACCGCATCGCCGTCTTTTGTACCGGGTGCCACGTTGGTGATTTTATTGTTATTCGCATTGATACCATTGCTATTGATATATGTCTTATCGCCAACTTTGAATGCTTCACTTGAAACGCTGGTCAGGCCTGTGAGCGTTTTGCTCAGTTCGAGTTTGTAGCCAACTTTCTTGTCGTTCGCGTCCTTGTCGTCAGTAACAGTCAAGTTCTTATCCACGGAAGTGAGGTTCGGACCTTTGACGGTGTAGGTCGTTCCCTTTCCGTCTTCCGTTTTTTTCGTAACGGTCACATAGTCGCCCGCTTCGACAGTGGTCTTAGCGTTTTTGAGCTGCGCGACGTTGACCGCATCGGTGTCGTTCGTACCTGCGGCGAGGTTGGTGATCTGTCTTGTTTTATCTGCCGTGCCGACAGAGACAGCGCCCTTCACGGATTTCCATGTCGACGTAGTTTCTGTGGATGCTTCTCCCGTGAGAGGATCATAACCGACCACTTCCGCAGCGGTATCCGCCACCGCGCCTTCACCTAAGGCAACACCTGCGTTAGCCTTGGCTTGCGCTCCTGCGCCAAGCGCCGTTCCCTTTTCTTCCGACACAGCCGCATATCCTAACGCTACGCCGAGGTCGCCATTAATCCTTGTACCCGCACCGATACCAATCGCTTCTTTTGCTTCCACGAAAGAAGTCGTGCCAATCGCTATCGAATTGTAAAGGTTTGCAGCTCTCCAGTCGTGCGCATCTATCACCTTGTAATATTTTCTATCTACAATCGGTTTCGACGGATCATCATAGTTGTGATAAACAGCCTCATAGAGTCTATATAATTTTTGATCCGCTTCCGGCAATGCTTTATATTCTTCCGGAGTTATGCCTTTTCCTGAAACCCTCGCCTGATTACCGATCGCCACGGAACCGTCGCCAAATGCTCTGGTTTTATTTCCCAAGGTAACAGCACCCATTGCATACGATCCCGTTTGGTCGCCAACCGCTACAGCGTACGGTGCTTCCGCATTGGCCAGTTCACCAACCGCAACGCTGCGGAAGTTACTGAAACTGTTAGTACCGACAGATACGGCGAACTCTTTGCTGTTGCTTTGGATACCGACGGATACGCCGCGCTCTTTACTCATGCTGTCCCTGCCGATGGCTACGGCTCCGAATCCGTCCGCATTGGCGTAGCCGCCGATCGCTACGGTTCGATGAATCACGCCCTTAGCCCCGGTGCCGATCGCTACTGTTTCCTGACCTTCCGCGCTGCTTTCGCGCCCGATCGCTACACCGCCGAAGCCTGTGACAGAAGCACTGCTACCGACAGCAACTCCGTCATTAGCCGCAACTCCGGATGACGCTTTCAAACCAATCACTACTGACGATTCTCTTTCGGCTTTGGCATCTTTGCCGATTGCGATCGCGTTTTTACCTGTCGCGCCATCGTTATTCCAGTTAGTGTCGGCAGGATTTTTGCTATCGTCCGATTTCACGGAGAAATAGTGAATGGAAGGCAAGTTGTCAATACGATCACCTAAGTTAATAATCGACTGATTTTTCGCGATATCGAGCTTGCTGCCGTCGATAGTGTATTTAATGGTCGAGTCTTTTCTTTCTACGGTGAGCCCGTTGCCGGATGCGTCAAAGGTAACCGTGTTGCCGTTTTTGATTTCCTGCGGTGTTGTTTCGTCCTTTGCTTTCAGTTTCCACGAGCTCATGACACCATCGGGACCGTCGGTAATGCCGAGGTCTTGTTTCAGCTGTTTCATGTTCAGCGAATAGGTGACGTTTCTGTCCTTATCGACAGATGAGGTCAGCGAGGACCCACCCGCCGTTGCATCCGTTGTTGTGTCTACCGCCGCTTTGAAGGTGACTTCCGGTTCTTTATCTCCGCCGAGTGTGACATTCGCCTTGCCCGTTCCACCGTCTTTTACGATGAAGCCTTTTTTGAGGCCGGTGATATCATTTTTGTTGGTCGTGATGTCACCCGTATTGGTCGTGACTTTTCCTTCCAACGCCTTCAGCTGCGCGACGTTGACCGCATCATTGTCGTTAATACCGCCCGCGACATTGACGATACGGCGATAGTTCGCGGCGACGTCCTTATCTCCTGCTTTGTACGCCGGATTGCCTACCGATACAATACCGGCTGCGGCTTTCACTTCTTCTTCGCTGAGGTACGCTTTCCCATCAATGGCTTCTTTCGCGAAAGAGTTGCTGCCGATCGCGATGCTGTTTTCGTCATAGGCACGCGCGCCGAATCCGAGCGCTACGCCGCCTTTTTTGTACACAATGGTATTGGAGCCGAGAGCCGTTGCGAATTCCGCGCGGGAGTCCGCCCAATGACCGACCGAGGTCGATTCTTTTTCAAATGTACGCGCCTGTTTGCCCAGTGCCGTGCTGTAATTCCCTTTGGCAACCGCCGCGGCACCGACCGCTGTCGTATTGGTGTCATGCGCTTCTGCCCCTGCACCCAATGCCGTCGTTTGGAATCCGAAAGCACTCGCTTTCATACCGATCGCCATCGAGTTTTCGCGTGCCAGTTTTCCCGGACCCGCTACTGTATCATCAGCGACCGGCAAATACGGCTCGCTCGGGTTCCATGCATCCCCCGGATTCGGCATACCCTCACCCGAATGATCCTGCGTTTTAGCGCCGACATAGGCGCCATCACCGATGGCAATGCCGCGGCCGCCCGTTTGATCTACCGTGCTGTTCGTTCCTACTGCAATTCCGCGGTTCGCCAACGATTTTGCCTGCGTACCGAAACTGATTCCGTTTTCCGCATCCGTTTTCGCAGTCGTGCCAATCGCAATGCCTTGATTCTTGGTTACAGCGGCCTCCTGCCCGATCGCGGTAGCGTACATTGCGGCTTGCGCCTTAGCTTCATTGCCGAGCGCTATATTGGCAAATCCCGCAGCGTCACTCTTCACGCCCAGAGCAAGTGAATAATGCGCGTTCGCGCCTGTGTGAGCGCTTGCACCCATGGCTACTGCAGCATAACCCTCACTTTTTGCTTTTTGGCCGATCGCAATGGCCTTATTTCCTGTCGCGCCGTCATTATTCCAGTTGGTGTCGGCAGGTTTTTTACTGTCATCTGCTTTGACGGAGAAATAATGAATGGAAGGCAAGTTGTCTACTTTGGTATTCAAGGCCTTCAGCTGCGCGACGTTCACCGCGTCAGTGTCTGCCAGACCTGCGGCGAGGTTGGTGATCTGTCTTGTTTTATCCGCCGCACCAACAGAAACAGCGCCGTTTCCGGATTTCCATGTCGCATTGTCCGTTGTCGATGCTTTATCCGTGGCGGGATCGTACCCGAAAACACCCGCAGCGGTAGCCGCTTGCGAACCGGTACCCAAAGCGACGCCGCCTTCGACGCTGACGTCGGCGTCATTGCCGAGAACGGTGACGTTCGATGCTGTGGTTTTCGCTTTTGTTTTCAACGAACCGATGATGATATTTCCGTTCACATTTTCCAACTCGTGGTTGTCGCCCATGATGATGTTATGACTCGAGTCGGCGACGGTGTTTCGGTTGCCCGTCACGATGTTGTAGGTTACTTTCGGCGTGCTCGTTCCGTCATCATGATCCGTATTGGAAATTTCGTTGCCTACGCCGGAAACTTGCGTATAGAGAGCTCCCATTACCATGTTACCGTCACCTTCGACGCTCACATGGCTTCTTCCCTTCTGGAAGAGACCTGTCGGGTCGCCACCGTCTATCGGATCAAGGAAATCCTGCTCTTTTTGCTTATCTTCATCGGTCAGCGCTTCGGGATTATACGCATCATACACAAAGTTGCCTGTACCGCGGACAAATGTGCCGTGGGACTCCTCTACTCTGTTCATGTTCCCGATAACTTTATCTTCCCGACCACCATTTTCCGCACTTTGAGCAAAGATAGTGTTATCTGATCCGAGAATAATGCTTTGATCAAACTGTCCTTCTTTGGCCTTTAATCCACCGGTATAATTGTCCGAATTTTCACCGACGATGACGCTACCCTGTCCTCTGACAAATGAATAAGCACCTAAAGCAACGGCACCATCGCCATCTGATGATGTATGAGCACCGATAGCAATCGCACCCTGTTTGCTGGCGCCATCATTTTTGTAGTTGCCTTCATTCGGCGCCATGCCTTCACTTTTTACAGAAACGTAGTGCATGAAAGGCATATTATTATATAAGTATCTGATTCTTGAATCATTTGTACTTACATCCGTCTTAAGACGCCCGATGTCTCCCTCGTTTGTGCGTACCCTCCCGGAAAGATTGGTAATACTTGTGGTATTGGTAGCGATTCTCGCCCCCAGCTTATTTTCCGACGCAACAAGGTCTTTCCATGCTTTGCTCTGGAGAGCTTTCAGCTGCGCCACGTTGACCGCGTCGGTGTTGTCCGTACCGGCAGCGACATTAATAATCTGTCGGGTAATGTCCTTTTGCTGATTACCGACAGAAACGGCCGCTTTTGTGGCTTTCCACGTGGAAGTTTCGTCCGCACCGGCTCCCAACGGATCATAACCTACTTTACCGGCTTTGCCGTAACTCGAAGAGCTATAAGAGCCTACGTTGGATTCACTGCCCAACGCCACGCCGCCATCGATATCCGCTCTGGTGTTCGCGCCGAGGGTCACCGCGTCCTTCGCATAGGCTATCGACTTATATCCGAGAGCCGTGGCGTTTTCCAAGGCCGCATTGGCGCTGCTGCCGATCGCCGTACCGCCTTCAGCTAATTGTTTTTGCCAGACATCACCCACATTGGCAGTTCCGCCCAATGCGATCGAGTTTTTGCCGTACGCTCTGGCTTCCCGTCCGATAGCGACGGTATTATATGCCGTTGCCGTATCATTTTCATTGCCGGCCATTGCCCTGCGACCGATGGCAATCGTGTCACCGCTGTACGCCTGCGCTCCACCGCTCGAAGATTCGTAGTCACTGCCGATGGCAATCGCACCGAGTCCTTTGGCACTTGCATAATTACCGAAGGCGAAGGAGTCCATCGCCGACGCTTCCGCCGAGTTCCCAAAGCTCAAAGCATATTTTCCCGTGGCTTTGGCGCCCCCACCGATGGAGACGGATTGATGCCCCCACGCCTTGGCATCACGCCCGATGGCGATCGCCGAGTTCATTTTTGCGATATCGCTGACAACGTAGGGTAGTTTCGTTGTCGGGTCAAGTAGGATCGAGTTCGAATCTTTT
Source organism: Veillonella seminalis (assembly GCF_003992065.1). Classification (GTDB taxonomy): domain Bacteria; phylum Bacillota; class Negativicutes; order Veillonellales; family Veillonellaceae; genus Veillonella_A; species Veillonella_A seminalis. Next base: position 19,010 of record NZ_RQUZ01000016.1, on the reverse strand, counting down.
TTGTTCGCGCCAGCTTCGGCTTGAATCCCGATGGCAATGCTCTTGTCGGCAGAGATTGCTTTATCTCCGATGGAGACCGCTTTATCCCCCAGCGCCCAAGCACTGTTACCGATGGCAACATCACCGTCACCGCCGTAACTGTTGTCCCGATGGTATCCCCCCGCCAAGGCCTCGCGGCCGATGGCGACACCGTGTTTGGCTTCCGAAAACGCACGGTAGCCGAGTGCCATGGAGTGCGCACCGAATGCCCCGTCGTTATCGACGTTGGTCCAGTCGGGATTGGCATAGCGATTCAGATAGTCGCGCTTCGGTTCAATGTAGTTCGGACGTACGCCAAAATACTGGAGCGCCAGTCCGTCATGCTTCAGTTTCTCGCCGATTTTATTCGAAACGTCATCATAGTAGAAAATACGATTCGCAATCGCCTCAGGAAAACTCGTAGGCCCATACTCCGCTTTCGCACCGGGGATTTCTCCGCCGTGGGCAATCTTGTCAAGCAAATATTTGGCAACTTCGTTCTTGACTTCGTCTTTTTCCTGTTGTGTCAAAGCCTGTACATCTGCCGTGCCTCCCGCCAAAAGCGCAGACATGACAAAGACGGCAAGCAGGCTGTTTTTGATGCGTGATTTATTCTTCCCGTGTCCTTTCGCCAGCTCGGACGCAACGACCCAGCAGTTTTTCGTCTTACTCCAAATCAACTTATAAATTTTATTCATATTTCCTCCTAAAAAGAGAATCGCAGCTAAAAGCTCCACCCCAAAAAAACATCGATGCTATTATTATATTATCATTGTAAGCCACAACAAGCCACATGTCAACATATATCAAATATTTTCTATATAACTATATATTATTCTTAATCATGCATGACAGATATCCGGTAAGAAGTATGAAAAAGCACAGGAAATGTAACATCGTTTTCTCAGTTAACACGGGGTTTTCGGAAGAGTGCCATGGAGAAAGGAAATAAAAATTTCAAATTTCTTTTTTCTTATTTTTATTTTTACTTATATAATATAATGAATTCTTTCTCGGTTGTTTGTTGTATCCGAAAAGCAGTGTAGTTTTTTATGTGAGTCATTTCCATATTTTTCGGTTTTACTCACACTTGCCCCTGCCGTTCTGTAAAAAACGTTCTTTCGTTTTTGCTCCAACCTCCCCCTTTCGTCAACCTGTCGGTTGACACTTTAGCCAAGGCAAAACGTCTCACTCACTTTTACAGCGTCGCTCCGCTCCGTCACAAGTTTCCCTGCGCCGCTTCCGCCCATGTAAAAGGCGTATCTCGATCCGGCCGTGCTGTCGGCAGGCTTATACCTTGACCGAAATAACCCACTGAATATTCCCATATCTCATCACGCTCCTTCCTGTTTGACGCATGAAAAAAGCACCTGCCTGTGTAATCAGGCAGATGCTTTCTCTTATATCGATTTCCTCTCCCTTAAAATGTCCATAATATTAAGGGAAAGTTATTCTTCTTAAAGGAATGCTACTTTATTCTGTAGTAGCAGGTGCTTTTGCCGCTTTCCTTGCGTCTCAGTTCGCCGGAAGCCACCAGCTTGCGCAGTGCACCCTCTACGGAACTGACGCTGAGAGACGGACAAAGTTCCCGAATATCCTGTTTGGTAAAACGACCTATCTTGTTTTGCGCTGCAAGCCGCACTATATCCAGTGCGGATCGTTTGATTTCCACAAGGGAGAAACGTTCCTCATAATCCCTGTAGGCCGCAAGGATCGTTCCAAGAAGGTATTTGATAAACGGGACAGGATCATCTGCTCCCTCATGCCAACCATCCTGTGACGCAGACAGCGCATCATAATATAAATCCTTATTCTTAGCGATCTTCGCTTCCAAAGAAATATATTTTCCGACATAGAATCCGCTTCTGTATAAAAGGAGCGTTGTAAGCAATCTGCTCATACGCCCGTTTCCGTCATTAAACGGATGGATACAAAGAAAATCGTGTATAAAAACAGGAATCGCAATCAGCGGTTCAAGTTCCATATTCCCGATAACACGGTTGTATTCCTCGCACAGCTTGTCCAGCGCAGACGGCGTCTCGAAAGGCGCAACCGGATTAAAGAGCGTTTCCCTATGCCCGTCCGGATAAGTCGCACTGATATAGTTCTGTACTGTTTTCGTCCTTCCTGCCACGGGATTATTCCATGTGGCTATAGAGGATTTTGTGCAGTTGAAGAATGAGGTCATATGAATAAAATACCGCGGCTGTCGTAGACCGAGGCAGTATTGTCATTTCCGCAGCGTATTGCGCGGTCAAGAGCCATGATGGTCGCAATTGCCCCGTCAATCTTTTCCGTGGATTTTTCCTTATCGGCTTTAATATTCCCAGCCGGGTCGGTGCGGATGAAGATGTTGTCCATATTCCACCGAAGGACAGGGTGTCCGCCGTGGGCGATGCGTCCTTCCAATGTAAGCTTCATGAATTCTTTGGTTGGAGGACTCATATCCTTGAACCCTTGTCCAAATGGAACAACGGTAAAGCCCATTCCCTCGAGGTTCTGCACCATCTGCACCGCGCCCCAGCGGTCAAAGGCAATCTCCCGTATATTAAACCTTGTGCCAAGATCTTCGATAAATTTCTCAATAAAGCCGTAATGAACAACATTTCCCTCCGTGGTCATAAGCAAGCCCTGACGCTCCCACAGGTCGTAGGGAACATGATCGCGCTTTACCCGAAGGTCAAGAGTATCCTCCGGCACCCAGAAGTACGGCAGGATACTGTATTTGTCCTCCTCATCCTGCGGTGGGAATACCAGCACAAACGCCGTGATGTCCGTGGTACTTGAAAGGTCAAGCCCGCCGTAACAAATTCGCCCTTCCAGATCGTCCTCGCTCACAGCGAAGGAACAGGCATCCCACCTGTCCATCGGCATCCATCTGACGGATTGTTTCACCCACTGGTTAAGACGCAGCTGCCTGAAAGCGTTCTCCTCGCCGGGCTTCTGCTTTGCGGAGTCGCAGGCGGCTTTTACCTTGTCAATGCCAACCGTGATACCGAGCGAGGGATTTGCCTTTTTCCACACGGCGGGATCAGTCCAGTCCTCCGACTCGTCCGCACCATAGATAACAGGATAGAAGGTCGAATCGATTTTCCTTCCGCTCATGATGTCGAGAGCCTTCTCATGCTGTTCATAGCAGATGGAATGCGTATCATTGCCTGCCGTGGTAATGAGGAAGAACAGCGGCTGCATCCTCGCATCGCCGGAGCCCTTGGTCATGACGTCAAACAGCTTTCTGTTCGGCTGAGTATGCAGTTCATCGAAGATAACGCCGTGGGTATTAAAGCCGTGCTTGTTCGCCACAGCCGCCGCAAGTTCCGACTTGCCTTGCTTTTTCGGAATCTCAATATATGCGGTACTGAACTGCCTGTAGCCGTTTTTCTTTATCACACCGAACAGGTCGCGGATTATCTGCTCCTGCCAGTCGATAAGCTCGAAGGGCTTTCCCGCCCATGTGCCTTTGGTATGGCACAGATGCTCGATGAACATCACGGCATAATCAGCGAGGTTCTTGTCATAGCGGGAGGTATCCGCCATGAACTTGGTAGGCTTATATTTCTTCAGTTTCCGTACTGCCAACGGCGTCTCCTCCTTCCGAAAATGGCATAAAAACAGCCGCATCTCTGCGACTTTCTAAAATCTGTCTGTACGAGAGACAGAGCCTTGCGGCCCGTCCCTTTTGCTGTTTTTTCTCTGTGTCTTACTGCTGCATCGCCCAGGCGATTGCGTGGCCTTCATCCTCAAACTCGACCTCGCTGACCGCCGCCAGTCCGATGGTGCTTTCGCAAGTCTTCCTGCCGTCTTCGAGGTACTCGTAAACCGCTCCGAAATAGGAAGGCTTGTTCTGCCCATTGTAGTAGTACCCGGCAAGCAGCACCTTATCTCCGAAGTTCAGCATCTTGCTTCGGCGGCATTCCATGTCCTCCGGCGTGGTGGGATTCGACAGCCTGTATTTTCTCATTCCTTCGTTGATTGTCATCATCGTATCCTCCGTTTCTTTCGGCATGTACATATATCACTACGGATATACCAGCAAGTCTTTTCTGTAGTTTTTCAAAGAAATATGCAGAATTATTCCTCGCCGTAAGCGATGGATAGCCCGCAGCCGTTATCCCAGCGAACCATAATAGAGCCGATATCATCCACGCCGATAACCGTGCCTTTGGTTCCAATCGGCGGAGCCTGCACATCCTCCATCCGTACCAGTTCCACCCGTGTTCCTGCAGGATACTCCCTGCGGATGCGGTCGACCGTTTCCTTATTCGGAAATCTCATGGTCAGCGCCTCCGTTCTTGAATGCCGAAGACCCTGTGAGGTTCTTCAGCAGGATTTTCCGCTCGGCCTTGTACTCCGCACCGATGAATCCCAGCCGCAGGAGGAAGCAGCGGAATGCGTACTTCTCGTTGTCCACATCCTTTTCCGTGGCGATCACTCGCTTGGCATTTCTGCTCATCTCGCAGAGCGCGGCAATGAAATGCGTGCAGGCCTTCACCGAATCCTCGTCCGGCAGTTCCGCAAACCAGGGGAAGGAACCCCTGTCCTCCTTGACCAGTTTCTTGCGCCGTGCGCCTGTGACGTTGTACTTTACTTGCATTGCGTTTACCTCCGCTTTCGCTTGATTTTCTGTGCCTTGCGGCTGTTATATACATCACTCTAAAGCCCTAAAATAGCAAGCGAATAACGGGATTTTCTTTGTAGAATTATCGCCAGAATATCAGACTCGGAACTGTGAGTAGTACACAATGCCTGACAGCACGAAAACAGCGCACGGGAGTGCGATACCATTGCCCCACATCTTATATTCGGCGGAGTCCGTATGCGGATCGGAGAGCCACTTGATTATCTGCTTGTCCGTTTTCGGTTTGGATGCGCCGGACACGACATTCCTGTGCGTTTCAAAAACATCCCTCCAGGAAGCCAGCTCCTCATCGGTCGGATCATCCGTTCCGAAGTCAGCGCACCACCAGTCCGGGAATCCCTGCAGCCTTGCACACTCGGTGGATAACAAGACGAGACATACACACAAATTCACCTGGAAGCCACACGGCAGCCAGTTTACGATTATTGAAGAAATTCCCGAGGATAGGTTGCATATAAAAATTCGTCTACCGGAAAAGCTCGATAAAAGTGCTTTTCTAGCCACTTTAAAATACGATTCGTCTTGGGTGACCAAACTGGATTAAAGGAGTCTTATGGGATACATAGATAGAGATGGGTTTAAGGATTGGCTCCGAGAAAACTACTCAACAAATGACAGAGTGGTTCGCGATACGGTTTCAAGAGCGGATCGCGTCCGAAGAGCTTTTGAGGAAATGAATTCCGAGTTTTCCTACGAAAAAGAAATCAAACGGGATAACGGGCAGAGCCTATGGAACTTAATCTCCCGCAGAAGGGTAACAATCAAAGAAAGGATAAATTTGCCCGTGGGTTCCAACCAGATGGATTCTATTTCATCATCCGCAAAAAAATATATAACCTATCTACGTGAGAAAAAACAGCAATAACTCTTATAAGCTCTTGTCTCTAACAGACAGGGGCTTTTTCATAACAACAGTTCCGTAGTCTCAATATCTCCAAAAACATCTCTAACAACATTTCCGTTGTCTCAATACGGCAAAAAGCAGTTCTGTAGTTACAACCCTCTATTTTCCAGTGGTCAGAACTGTTGTCAAACGACCTAAAAAAGGGATTCCGATTATCTGTCCAAACTGGGCAGTTTCTCGGAATCCCTTGATTTCAAGCCTTTTTTATACAGTTTAGTCCTTCAATCTTGACATCAAACAAATAGTCTCCACGTGCGCGGTCATCGGGAACATATCTACCGGCTGCACGGTTTCTACTTCATAGCCGAGCCCACGAAGCACAACAATATCGCGCGCCATAGACGCCGGATTACAAGACACATACACCATATGTTTTGGTTTCATTGAGGCCGCCGCTTTTAGCACTTCTTCTTTACAGCCTGCACGAATCGGATCGAAAACGACCACATCGGCTTTCACGCCGCGTTTCACAAGATTCGGCATTTCTTTAGCCGCATCAGCGGCGATAAATTCAACATTGGTAATGCCGTTTCGCTCAGCGTTAGCTTTGGCATCTACAATAGCCGGTTCCACAATTTCAATACCGATAACGTGCTTTGCCTGTTTTGCCAAAAACAATGAAATCGTACCGGTTCCACAATACGCATCGATAACCGTTTCTTCACCTGTTAAATTAGCAAATTCCAACGCTTTCTTATATAATACGAGGGTTTGTTCCGGATTAACTTGGAAGAACGAATGAGGCGATAGTCTGAATTTCAAATCATCAATCGTGTCTCTGATAGTTTCATCGCCCCAAAGCAAGGTGCAATCACGACCCATAATTATATTCGTTTTACGCGGATTATGATTAAGCACAATGCTGGTTACTTGCGGCAAATTTTTACGGATTTCCGATACCCAATACTCCGCTTGTGGCAAGGTTTTAGCCGTGCTTACAATAATAACCATCCAGCCCTTTTCACCGATACGGCCGATAATGTGGCGAATCATCCCTTCAGCGGTTACTTCATTATATGGCATAAGACCTGTTTCACGAATCAAGCGTTCACAAACGGCAACAATCTGATTGTTCCCATCATTTTGAATGGCACAATTGGTACAAGGTACAATATCATGCGACCCCATGGCATAGAAGCCAAGTACCGCCCCTTTAGCGGAATCGGCCCCCACCGGAATCTGCATTTTATTCCGATAATGCCATGGATTATCCGGTCCTAAGGCCGGCTGAACCAAATCAGGATTCGTTTTGCCGATACGCTCCATAATGTCTCGAACTTTTTGAGTTTTCAAACGTAATTGTTCTTCATAGGTCACATGTTGCAATTGACAGCCGCCGCAAGTACCATATACCGGACAAGTCGGTTCAACTCGGTATGGTGCTGGTTTCAAAATTTCAACCAACGCCCCCACGGCATAGTTCTTTTTCACAAGTGTAATGCGAGCACTGATACGTTCACCGGGGAGTGCAAACGGCACAAACACCGTAAAGCCTTCATAACGGCCCACGCCTTCGCCGCTGTTTCCCAAACTTTCAATTGCAATTTCATATACTTGGCCCTTTGCTACAGGCACATTCTGTTTCATGATGATTATCCTTTCTCACTGTAAGAAAACTTAACTAACTATTACCTTTTATTATACAACAAAACGGCCCTGATACCTACTTCAGGGCCGTTTCAATTAATTCAGATTACCGGCTTATATGAATCTAATAAACTTTAAGTCAATTTAAAATGAATTGAGTCTAGGAGTCCTAACTATTTTTATAAAAACAACTGCTCCAACAGTTTTTCATATTCTTTGTATACCGCCGGATTATATGGCGATAATGTTTCTAAAAACTTCTTATTCTTAGCCACCGTTTTTTCAAAATTAGAGTCATAGTTATTAATTACATCGAGTAATACATCAGCCCCTCTTTGAGCATCAAATTCCGGATAGTAAAAACCGACACCCGCATCAAGCAAAATCGGCGAATTATGAACCAACGGATAGTTGCCGTAAAGAGCTTCATAGTACGCATAGTTAAGACCTAACTCCCACTGGAACGCCAAAACAATATCCGTATAACGAGACAAGAAATATGGCATTAAATGACGTGTTTCCACCGTCATGATTTTATTTTTTACCAACGATGTATAGCCGATAAAATTATGGAACACATGCAAGTCCCGTATATCGTAGGTATTGCACAAATACACATGAGCAATTGCTTCCGGGTCTTTTTTATAAGCCGCTTCCGAAATTAATACCGGCGTATAGCAATTTTTTACAACCGATGCATTCGGTTCAAATACAGAAATGCGACGACCGCGACCGGATTTATCCGGATTGTAGCCAAAACTTAAACCTTTCTGCAAGTTAGCAACTTGACGGTCAAAGAAGAACGAATTCCAAATATGCGGTACTTCATGAACGTCTGTACCGGTCATGACTTCCAAGTAATCTTTATTGGTCTTATACACCTGAGGAATGAGCCATGCTTGATCATATTTTGTGCCGTTAAAAGCACGGCCACCTTCTTTTTTGCAAATAAACTTTTCCATATCCCAGATAAAATCGTTACCCATACGATAAGTGACTATCTTAGCACCATATTTGCGGAATTCCTTTTCGTACTTCGGTTCTAATGTAAGTGTGCCTTCAATTAAAACATCGGTCGTCTTTACAACGTCTTCATACGGATATATGTCGACCCCCATGGCTTCTATTTCAAGTTCTTTAGGCAATGTCTTTAAATCATTGCCCCAGAATACGAAATATACATCTCCTACCCCGTCAATTTGGGCCAGCATTTCTCGTAAAAAATACATATTCTGTCCGGCGCCATTGGACCATATGTGTTTATAAGACGATCCCCAAAAGAATGTAATACCGATGCGCAGACCTGTTTTGCCAGCTTTTTTTCTACTGTGTAACTTACTTAACTCCATTTGATTGTCCTTTTAACCTTTTTTTGATTAACACTATCCAAAATTAAAAATCATATATTTTTAATATATCATATTTTATAGATGCCCATATCATCTTAAATCTAAAAATATTAGAAATACACAAATCGTTTATCATCTAATTCTAAGACATTTCTATCTAATAAAACATTTTACCCAAAACATTACACATTAATTTTTGACATTAAAGCTTTTACTTGTGCTTGTAACTCTTCAATCTGACGTGATTGCTTTTCAATAATAGCTTGTTGATTCTGATTTCCCATTTGCGATTCTAATGTTTCAAGACGTTTTGCCTGTGCATCAATCGTCTTTTGTTGTTCACGCACTTTATCTTCCAACGCATTCATGACACTAATTGGCATCGTCTTGTACTGTTCTTTTTTAGCACTATCAACCGTACTACTTCCGAATTTAAAAGACGCCCCATATTAAACATGGCATCACCGCTATCCATGGTACCGCCAACACTGAGCATGGTATTTTCATTAGCTCTGTAAAAAGCACCGAGCGCTAAGCTTTTTTCACTATGGTAAGTACCAAAACCTACGGCAAACGTTAATTTATCATTAGGATCGGCATCCATTGGATGCAAAGCTGCCAAAGCGGCTGCATTGGCTCCGGATTTGTTAATACGATTGCCAATATTGGCAACTTGGGATGCCAAGCCATAAATTTGACTTCCGTTAACTGCATCAGTAGACGTAGGTGAAATTTCACCATCGGCTACATTAGTAATTTTTCGCTCATTGCCAACTGAACCCACCGAAACAGTATTATCCTGATCAGCCACGGAACCGGCCCCTAGAGCTACTGAATTTTTGCCGGTTGCACTGGCATTACTGCCAATCGCAGTCGCATTTTCAGCGGTCGCCGAAGCATTCACACCCATAGCCGATGTTCCATTTCCATTAGCTACAGAACCCCGACCGATTGCCATGGCGTTTTCACCGGTAGCCGTTGCGCTTGATGAAGCCTTCGTTGCACTATCATTTGCAGATTTAGCACTGGATTCGGCCTGACTTGCACTAGTTGAGGCGCTCGATGCACTTGTAGACGCTGAACTTGCACTTGTTGATGCACTCGACACACTCGTTGAAGCTGAACTTGCACTTGTCGATGCTAACGTTGCACTAGATGAAGCAGTCCCTGCACTTGTTGAGGCACTCGCTGCACTAGTAGATGCTAATTCGGCACTAGATACTGCACTACTAGCACTCGTTGAAGCTGAGCTAACACTAGCATTTATACTATCCATATACTCTTGATTGATTCCAATCGCAACTTTTAACTGTTTACTTGCACCCTGTCCAGATGATTCAACAATAGAAATATCAATCCCCGTACCATCTACAAAAGTTAATCTCCCATTGCCATTACTTCCAGCTTGCCAATCTGTACCGGGTTTATCTTTAGTTCCATCGCCCCCAACATTAATATAATTATAAGCATAAGTAATCATCTGCGGTGCTAAAATCAACGCCACCATCAAAGCCACACTTATCCGTTTCACACGTCTTGTTCCACCTTGATGACTTTTAGCTAATTCCGATGCAACGACAAAACAACCTTTCGTCTTACTCCAGACCACTTTAAAAATTTTATTCATAACAACACCCCTAATTCACAAAAATATTTTACCAACCTAATACATCAAGCAGCATGCGATAACTTGATTATCAAAGTTTTTACTTTTAATCTATTTTTAACTTTAGCCGTTAAAGTTTTAATTAAATAATATACTTTTAAAACAGATCTACATTTCAAAAATATATTCCCCCATCATTAAAACCCTCAATACTTTAGCACATCAAAGTAAATAATTTTTAATCCCTACTAAATATATATTTATAAGTAAATAAGTATAGCTACTATGTTATTTTATAGCTAACTATACTTATCATAAATGAAATACTCATGAATGCACTTGATTGTTAACCTTAAAAATTACTATTTTTACAATTATTTTTATGACAAAATACAAATATAATTCAGTATTATCAATACTTCTACATCTTCATCTATATTCTTTAAAACTTCATAATTCAAAGACAAATTATATAGAATTGTGCACTAAAAGAGGACTTTCCTTAATCGAAGAGTCCTCTTTCTATCTTTTTCACTTTATTTGAATTTTAATTCTATTTTTACCATATGACGTACTCATAGTTTTGCCTACGCTCTATCATTTGGCCCCAATCATTTTAACAATTGCTCCAACAAATCTTTGTGTACTTTAACCACCTTGGAATTATATGGCGATAGAGTTTCTAAAAAAGCGGTATTGTTCTTTTTATGAAGTTCAATTTGAGCATCATAGGTATTAATTACATCTAACAACACTGCTGCGCCTTTTTTAGCATCAAATTCGGGATAGTAAAACCCAACGCCGGCATCACGCAAAAACGGCGAGTTATGCACCAACGGATAATTGCCGTATAGCGCTTCGTAATAGGCATAGTTAAGCCCCAACTCCCATTGATAGGATAAAACGATATCAATATAACGAGACAAAAAGTATGGCATTAAATGGCGTTTTTCAACACTCATAATCTTATTTTTAACAAGCGTAGTGTAACCGATAAAATTATGAAACGCCTTCAAATCTTTTACATCATAGGTATTACATAAATAGACGTGGGCAATGGCTTCCGGATTTTGTTTATAGGCTGCTTCCGAAATTAACACCGGTGTATAGCAATTCTTAACGACAGATGCATTCAGTTCGAATACAGAAATCCGTCGTCCCCGTTTGGTCGTATCCGGCTTATAGCCAAACGAAAGGCCGGCTTGCAGCTTAGCTACCTGACGATCAAAGAAAAATGGATTCCAAATGTGCGGGACTTCATACGCCTCAGTACCGGTCATAATTTCCACGTAGTCTTTGTTCGTCTTATATACTTGGGGAATGAGCCACGCCTGATCATAAGTTGTACCATTAAACGCACGACCGCCATCTTGTTTAGCAATAAACTTCTCCATATCCCAGATAAAATCATTCCCCATACGATATGTTACAATTTTCGCCCCGTATTTCCGGAATTCTTTTTCATATTTCGGCTCCAAGGTACGAGTACCTTCTATCAAAACATCCGTGGTTTTTACTACCTCTTCGTACGAATAAATATCAACACCCATGGCCTCCGTTTCGAGTGCCTTCGGCAACGTTTTTAAATCATTCCCCCAGAACACAAAATATACATCATCGACTCCGTCTATTTGTGATAGCACTTCTTTTAAAAAATACATATTTTGACCGGCACCATTAGACCAAATATTCTTATAGGTACGTCCCCAAAAGAATGTTATCCCGATGCGAATTCCTGTGTTACCTGATTTTTTTAAACTTTCCATGCCGCTTATCGCCATACTCTTATCCTTCTCTTATTATTCCTCAATATCGATAGGTCGATACATGGATTTATTATATATCAACCTATCTGAACCTATTATGACCGGAATCCTACCAACTCAAAACTTCATCACATTTTTACCAAGTTTTACATCTAATACTATTAAATGCCCGCTTTTTCCATCAAGGCTCTTACCTGGGCCTGCAATTCTTCAATCTGACTTGCTTCTGTACTTATAGTTTTCTGTTGCGACTGAACTTGATCTTCAAGGGCATTCATGGTGCTCATAGGCGCATTCTGGTATTGTGCCTTCTTAACACTATCAATTGTGCTGGAGCCAAACTTGAAGGAAGCACCAACGTTGATCATATTTTCACCATTCCCCATGGTGCCGCCAATACTAAACATTGTATTATCGTTAGGACGATAGAAAGCACCTAAGGCCATAGCGTTTTCACCACGATAGTTACCATAACCAACCGCAAAGCTTACTTTATCGGTTGGGTCAAAATCAAGCGGATGCAAAGCAGCCAAAGCGGCGGCATTAGCACCAACTTTATTAACCCGATTACTCAAATTCGAAACACTGGAAGCTACGCTATACAATTGACTGCCGTTAACTGCGTCTGTGGATGTGGCGGATACTTCACCGGCGGCCACATTGGTAATCTTACGTTCATTCCCCGGCGAACCAACGGATACCGTATTTTCTTCATCCGCTACAGAGCCGGCACCAATCGCAACTGAGTTAGCGGCAGTTGCACTGGAGGCTGCACTGGATGCACTTATGGATGCTTCCGTTGCACTACTGTCAGCGGCCGTTGCACTAGAGGACGCACTGTCAGCACTTGTAGATGCTTCCGTTGCACTCGATTCAGCAGAAGATGCGCTTGTCGACGCTTCCGTTGCACTGGACTCAGCACTGGAGGCACTAGTCGATGCCGAACTTACACTACTCACCGCCGTACTAACAGCCTCTAAAGTATCGTCATCAAGACTAATCGTCAAAGTCATGCTCTTCGACGTACTCGTTCCCGTCGCATCACTCACGGTTAAGCTAATACCACTCCCTGCTTCAATCGTCAAAACACCCGATCCTGCCGATCCGGCAAACCATGTCTCATCATTTACCGAAATTGTTGTGGCTAAGGCTGTCATTTGTGGTGTCAAAACCAACACCGCCATTATTGCCGCCGAAAGTCGTTTAATGCGACAAGATCCCCCTTGATGATTCTTCGCCAATTCCGATGCCACCACATAGTAGCCTTTTGTCTTGCTCCACGCGACCTTAAAAATTCTGTTCATACAAAACACATCTCTCATCGAATTAATTTTATAATAAAAAGACAAATTCAGATTATTTTTACCTTCAATATAATTTCACTCATTTTATATATTTATATTCTGAATCTTGTCTTTTTTATTAAATTAGTAATTTTAAAAACTACAAGAAGATATCACAAAGAATTTATTTTCCACCTAAAAAATCAATAAAATAGCATTATACAGACATTTTTAAATCAGATGTTATCACTACACTTATAATTAAATAAGCAACATATCTATACATTTACTTTTACAAATATAAATAATTCAAATGAAACACTCATGACTAACTTTGATTTTTAACATTATTAAGCTCCTCATTTATCACTTTTAAAGATGATATTTAATTAAAAAAAGTTAAGTAAAATCTATATCGATAAATCTTCATATTTAATTTTAAAAACTTCATATTTCACGGACAATTCCGTCAATACAGTGCACTCTAAAAAGACTTATTTAAGTAAATGATCTATTTCACGACCAAAATTTATGTCATTTGAAAAATATTTTTTATTTCATCATCTTTAAACGGCTCTTTTTTTGCAAAACAAAAAGCACCCTTTCTAACGGATGCTGATAAACTCATATCATCAATCTGCATAAAAATAACTGGCTATTTAACTAATATTTCATAATATTTTTGTTTTTTGGTTTTTAAAAACCTTTTGACATTACTATATAAAATAGCTACAATTAAATTAACAACACAAGGAGGTATCTTATGATTAACAAGATTGTTGCAGAATTAAAATATCAACAGCCGGAAGTAACCGTCGAATCCATCACTAAAATTCAAAAAATATATAAGGCTTCAGCAATTTCTGAATTCCAAGACACTATCCTGTTAACCACTTTATATTTAATCCAAAGAGCAAACACATTTAGTTTTGCCGAGGCTCAAGATTATTTAATCCGACAAATAAGGAATCCTTTGGTAACAGAATTCATCGAGTCAATCGAGGAAATTCCCTCAAAACTTACTCTCGAGTTGGAAACATGTACGGCACCACAATTATTGACCTATATACTATTCGCCGATCCGGATACTAAAAAAGGCCCCGACTTCAACAGCGGATCCAGCATTAATAAACTATTAGCCTTACTCCCTAACGAAGATGAATCCGTATTTGATTGGGGATTCGGTTACGGACAGACTCTGCTATATGCAGCGCTCTACGGGAATGCAAGAAAACTCAGAGGCATAGAAAATAACCTGCCTTGCTATCTGGTTACCAAGCTAAGATTATCCCTATTGCCTGACACAACGAATATAAAATTAGACTTTGACAATATGTTTCACAGAAAAGTTTATTCTAATCATTTTGTTGCGGATCACCTCGGATTCAAAAATACAGCAATTATTAAGCCGCTCCCCGGGAAAAACGCTGCCGACTTTACAGCCGATGAGTGGATCTTAGTTCCGGCCCAACTTAACGTCTTCAAAGAATTAATGAGCCCTGCCACCTTCAAAAGTGAATGGCCTTACATCATTACGGCCTTAGCGTCTCTAATCAGTAGCCAAAGATTATATGCTATTACTACCAACGGAGCAGCCTCAACAGAAACGTACAGTGATATCCGAAAACGGTTAATAAAATTCGGCTATGTAGAATGCGTTGTTCAATTACCCGAGAACTTAATACCCGGTACATCAATCCCTACGACACTTTGGATTTTTTCAAAAAACAATAAAACTGTACGCTTTATTGATGCATCTGAAATCAAAACTAAAGGGCGCCGTAAATTCAGTCTATCAGACAAAGATATCAAGGCGATTGTTGCCTTAATAACAAAACCGGAATTCACAGAATCCAATCACAGCCACAAGAGTCAAAAAGGTCGTATAAAGGTCGTACATAACGATGAGCTGGCAGCCTCCAATTATAATCTGGCCCCCTCACGATATATACAGGAAGATTTCCCCTCTGACTCAAGCGGCTATATCTTGCTGGAAGAAGTTTGCCAAATTAATCGCGGCGTTCTCTTAAAAGCACAAGAATTAGATACTTTGGTGGCCGATAATAATTCCGTTAAATATATTACACCTAAAAATTTGAACAACAGCATTATTGACTTATCGGGTGTAACTTCATTAGCAGAGACTGACGAAATTTCACCTAAAAAAGCTATTAGCGACAATAATATTATTATGAGTAAACTGCTTCCGTTCAAAGCAGGCTATATTACGGACACCCAAAACAATATGATTTTTTCAAACGGTAACACCTACTACTTACAAGTCGATAAAAAGGCTATCAATCCGCTGTTTTTATTTATGTATTTAAATTCAAAAATGGCTCAAAAACAACTCGAACAGCTTTCTCGCGGCAGTTCTACGACCACGCTGAGTATCAGTGACTTAAAAAATTTAAAAATTCCGCTCGTAAAACGTTCTATCCAAAACGAATTATCCAAAAAATATCAGGAACTGTTGGCAAAAGAACAACGAATTTACGAAAGTTTAAAAGCCCTTGAACGAGATAAAGACAGGCTGATTGAGGATGCCTTGCAGTAGCCGTTCGACTTTATAACAACTTATTTCCCAGCATACTTTTTTAACAGTTTCATAAATACTGACAAACAGGAGGTAAACACTATGAAATTGTACGAACACTCATTCCGCGATTTATATCACCAATTTATCGTGTTACCCATAGACAAACATAATACTGAAACGCCGGTATTTTTTACCGAATTACCCCATTACAAAGAGGCCAACGCACTTCTTCTTTACGGTTATATCGACCACGATGCGGGACTCACATTTGAAGTATTAAGTGCAGCTATTCACGAAAATGAAACGACTACCCTATTTCCGGGAATCGATGACATTTCCATCAAACTGCGTTCCGAATCTATCAGCGAAGAAAATATCATTTATCATAACCAATTGGTACCAACTGATTATGATAAAAAAATCGACTTTATAAATACTAACTACAGAGCCGATAAAGGTGTGGAATTATGTCGTCGAATTAAGGAATTAGATCCTTATCGCCATGCCGACTATCCGGATGATGCAGCCGTGATTTTCTACGATCAAGAAAAAGAGCCTGAATATTGTTGGGTTCGCTGTGAAGATTGCCACGCACCGCGATTCATCGGTACGCTCTTAAACGAACCGCAAAATATGACCGGCATCCACCGCAACGACAAAGTCGCCTTTAATTTGCTCGAAATTCAAGACGGACTTTTTGCCGCCGTATTCCTTCGTTAATATAAAAAAGCCTCCCCTAAGGGAGGCTTTTTTATTTATTATCACACTAATAAGATACTACTATCCGACAAAGCAATAACTCCACGCTATTTATCTTTGCCCTGTATTTTTCTTCGTCTTCTGGGTTCCAATATATATTCATTGATTCCTTTAAAAATACCAATTGCTATCCAAAGAGGAATGGACCATGCCTTAAAAATTGTCGCCGTAATAAAAAACAATATCATGACTATAATGAATTGCATAGTAGTTTCCCTTTCTTGATAAAGCATAGAATCTGCACCTATATCCAACCTGTTATTCTTTCATTTTATATTCACCAATCAAATAAAGTCAACTTTTATTACTATATTATAAAAAATACAGTTAAATTACAACTTTTTCTCCATTTTTTTTACACTCTGATATATAATTTTTCGTACTTACTTGCAAAAACGCCCAAAATCTTTTTTCAAAATTCATTTAATTTTTATTTTTCGCTTTTTTCAATTTTCTATGTGACAATGAATTGAAAAATAATTTAAAGGGAGGATATGAGTAAGCAATTATATAAAGAGCCAAAAATTAAACTGATTACCTTAAACAGCCTTTGTTGCAGCAGACTGAAAACAAGGCGCACAATTTAATTCTTAGTCAGAGGAGTTATAATGAAAAAATATGCATCAATTTTCCAACGTATCCTGTTATTATTTTTAATTATTTTCACATTTGGATCATCTCTAGTCATGGCCTACGGTAAATCCGAGTATGAATATCAACACATTTATCCCAGACAATATTTCCAATCTCTAGGCGATCCTTACACCTTCAAACTTAAAGAATTCGAACATCGATGGATCCATGTATCGAAAGGGTATGATAATGATTGGAAAGATGTTAAAGAAAATACCTCTTGGATTTCCAGAATACTGGGAGATAATTACCTACTTACTGACGATGGTGATATTTCCATGTATTCAAAAAAGAATGCCGCAATTATTGCCGCGTCTCGCCATATCACCTATGCATTTTACTTATATGATTACAACACCGAAAAATCAAATATGATGACCGCCATGCATTTTGACGGTATATCCAATACACTTTACAATGTATCATACTTAGTTTCCATCCCTGCAAAATTAATACATTTCTCGGCTGAAATGTTCCAACGAGGAACCTGTATCGGCAATGGTAACAAACAGGAATACGACGGAGAAACTATTAGCCAAATGGCAATCTGGATGGTAAAAGAAACCGCAATTAGGATTGTATTATCCGTCATAATGATTCCTGTAGGATTTATTATCGGTCTAACATTTCACCCATTTCAAACAGCTGCCAATTTACTATTTTCCGTTAGTGGTTTTCTAGATTTCTTCAACAATAACTTTATCATGACAATAGGTTATTTCATAAAAGCCTTCTTCCATTCAATATGGATTATATTCTCTTGGTACTAATCAACCATAAAAATAGAATAAATCTATTTTTTAATTAGGAGTGTTATTATGTCCTTTTCAGTTAACATAAGTTATAGATTATTATTTTCAGGGTAAGGCAACACGCTACTCATACCTTGATTTTAATATTAAGTCATCTTACATTAACAAAGGGGTGTATCCAAATGAAAAAATTAATCGTATTAGCATTCTTATTATTAGCAACTGTCGGGATAGCATCTGCTAAAGACGTATATGTAGGCACAGTCAAAAATCAGGAAAATGCAAATATCCAAATCTACATTGACGACCAATTTATTATGCAAAGCAATAATTACGTATTCTCTTTTGCATTAGTTGATACTTCTACCGGTGAATCAGAGCGCTATTCTGGAGGCATTGCATCATTTTTCGGTCCCCACGACGTATTTTATGTTAACGGAAATCCTATTTCTGTCAATGAACTTAATGCTCAGACCAGAGCTTTATTCAACGCACTCCTAATCTATGTCTCTTCACACCAACCATCATTAGCCTATTAATGAGCGATTACTGACATAGTCCAATAATCATTCATAATATAAAAAACTTAACTTAATAACAAACAAGGCCTCCTTAAGGTTAGATTTTAATTCTAACTTTAAGGAGGTCATTTTTATTCAATCTGCAGTTATGACGAACAATCTTTTGCAAATATATCCGCCAGTATATTTTTAGTGCAAAAAGCTACTAGCGCAAGTATATTAACAAACAAAAATCAAGTAATAAAAAGTAACCACAAGGGCTATAAACCCTTGTGGCTACTGCATTCTTCATGGTGATCCAGGAGAGATTCGAACTCCCGACCCACGGCTTAGAAGGCCGTTGCTCTATCCAACTGAGCTACTGGACCAAATTTAATTCTGAGCGATAAGTAGAATCTCTCTAAAAATCACTGTATACTATTATACACCAGACTATGTAAAAAAATCAATTCTCAACACGAAGTTCTTTACATAGTTTATATATCCCAAACTAATTTTAACCTGTTCCAACCTATTTTAAATTTTTTTATTTTTTAGTAAATTGCAATATGAAATTGAACACTTTTAAAAACCCAGTAACTTATTAACTTCTTCAATGAATACTTCTTGTGGTGTCCGGTAATTTAGAATTTTGCGTGGCAGTGCATTACACCA
>NZ_RQUZ01000015.1 GCF_003992065.1 Veillonella seminalis | reverse complement strand
GTGTTATGATTAATAGAGTCCATAGTGATATCGATACCTCGTGTATAAGATTTGTTTTAGCGACATTAATCATAATACAAATCGGTATTCACTATGGATTTTTTATATGTTCAATTTCAGTTTACAATTAACCGTTTTTTAAAAGAATGTTTCATGTGAAACATTCTTATTTTTCATTTCGGCCCAACAATTTCAGATTAAATTGTTTCACGTGAAACATCCCCCCTTTTATTCCGGCCCAACAGTTTCAGATTAAATTGTTTCACGTGAAACATCCTCCTTTTTATTCCGGCTCAACAGTTTTAGATCAAATTGTTTCACGTGAAACAAAATACGATTCACCACAACAAATATAGTATGCGATGAATCGTATGTAACATCTGTATTTAATTTTAACTTATATGATCAATCAGATACAACACAGTCTGAATATCATTGAGTGGCATGATATGAACACCGTGAGCAATTTGTTTTATTGCCAACAAAGTTTCAAGTGCAATTTCCAAACCTGCTTCCTTACCACCTTTTTCCATACGGTTTAGAATATCGTCAGTCAAGGAAATTCCGGGTACCTTCGT
The DNA here is from genome assembly GCF_003992065.1 of Veillonella seminalis. Taxonomy (GTDB): domain Bacteria; phylum Bacillota; class Negativicutes; order Veillonellales; family Veillonellaceae; genus Veillonella_A; species Veillonella_A seminalis. The sequence continues at coordinate 44,340 of NZ_RQUZ01000015.1, read as the reverse complement.
GTGAAGATACGTTGCCATTTTAAAACTTTTTAAAGGAATCAATCCGAGCATAACCGGAAGCCCTAAAGGTTCGACCATATCGACAAAGCGTTTTGCTTTTTCCAAATCATAAATAGGCTGTGTTTGGATAAAATTAGCACCCGCTTCAATTTTACGAATAATCTTAGCCTTTTCTGCATCTAAATCATCAGCCCCGGGATTACCGGTTGTACCTATATAAAAATTGGTAGATTCATCCAATGGATTACCGGCCAAATCAAAACCGTTATTTAATGTATTGGCTATTTTTAACAACCCGATTGAGTCTACTTCAAAAACAGGCTTGGCATCAGGATGATCACCACGGGATGGCTCATCACCGGTCAAAGTTAAAATATTATTTACGCCGAGAGCAGCCGCCCCCAATAATTCAGCCTGGAGCCCCAAAATATTTCTATCACGACAGGTAAGATGAAAAATAGTATCTATCTGTGCCCGAAATTTTATCAAATGAGCCAACGCAATAGGGCTCATACGTAATTTAGCCATCGGGCAATCGGCAATATTAATAGCATCAACCTTGTCTAAAAGTTGTGCCGCTTCTTTAAAGGTTTTATTTACCGAAGCACTCTTCGGCGGGTCTAATTCTACAGTAATAGTAAATTGACCGGCTTGATGTTTTTCACGTAATGATGTTACCATCCAATCCCCAACTCTCTCTAAATAATCCGACGACTTCTTTTTTAACTTAACTGTTCGGGAGCCTATTTCTACAGCTGACTGTTTAACAGTAACTATTCAGTCTGCTCAAAATAACTCATTCAATTAATCGTCGCCCAGTAAATGTTTTACAATATTAACAGCACTGATGCCGTCTTTGGCATACGAATCGGCTCCTGCTTTATCGGCGTATTCCTGTGTCAATACGGCTCCGCCTACAAGCACCTTAGCCGGTAAGCCAGCTTCACGAATCGCATCGATTGTTACGTCAATCATCGGCATAGTGGTCGTCATCAAAGAACAGATACCTACAACCGTTGCGTTTTCTCGTTTAACCGCTGCCACAATTTCTTCCGGTTCCACATCTTTACCTAAATCAATAACACGATAGCCGTTATTCTCAAGCAACGCGGCTACAATATTTTTACCCAAATCGTGAATATCACCTTTAACGGTAGCCACAATAACGGTATCACGTGTTATGCCGCCCGCATCAGGTAATACTCTTTTAATCGTCTGGAAAGCACCTTGCATGGCTTCGGCTGCCAGCATTACCTGTGGTAAAAAGACTTTACCGGCACCGAATTTTTCACCTACCACATTCATAGCCTCTGATAAAGCATGCTTGGTAATTTTAAGCGGATCCAGACCATCGGCTAATGCTTTTTCTACCAATTCAATAACTAATTCTTTTTCCCCTTGTTCAACGGCATGTTGGATATTTTCCAACGGATCATCACTATTAAATGAAACGGATGTTACATTTTTAGCCGCAGAACTAGTTACCGTATTTTCTTCATCCAGACCGTAATCGGCTATAAACTCGGTAGCGGCCGGATCAAAGCCGAGTAACGTGCGTCCTGCGATAAAGGCTTTTTTAACAGTTGCATTCAACGGATTTAAAATAGGTGCCGTTAACCCATGAGATAAAGCCATAGTTAAAAATTGGCTGTTCAAATATGGTCGTTGCGGTAAACCGAAGGACACATTGGAAAGACCCATAACCGTAGGGAAACCAAAAGTTTCTTTATACATAGCCAAAGTTCTCAAGGTCTGAACCGCACTATCCTGACCACTTGCCAAAGTTAACACGAGCGGATCCAACAATAAATCTTCGCTGCGCAAGCCTTTTTCATAAGCGGCCAACACAATTTCCTTGGCCAATTCTATTCTTTGTTCTGCCGTAGCCGGTAAATCACCCCGCCCCAATGGTAAGCATAGAACCGTAGCCCCATAGCGTTTAGCTAACGGTAACACTTGTGCCAATTGTTCCGGTTCCGCATTTACCGAGTTTATTAACGGACGACCCGGATAGGCTTTTAAGCCCGCTTCCATAGCGGCCGGGTCTAAAGTATCGATAGAGAGCGGTACATCAACGAGCATGGTTAATTCCATGATAGCTCGTTTCATAACAGCCGCTACATCGACATCGGGTACCCCCATATTCACATCAAGTACATCGGCGCCGGCCGCTACCTGTGCTAAAGCATCTCGCTTCACCATAGCAAAACTGCCTTCTTTAATCTCTTTAGCCAATACTTTACGGCCTGTCGGATTAATACGCTCACCGATAATAATCGGCTTTTCCGTATGACCTACTTTTACAAAACCGGTACGGCTCGTAAAAGCGGTAAACGGTACCACTTCTTTACGCTCTTTAGGTGTATGAGCCTTAGCCGCTTTGGCAATTTCCGCAATATGTTGCGGCGTACTGCCACAACAAGCACCTACGTAAGTAGCGCCCACATCAATCAAAGCCGGCACAAAAGAACCCATTTCTTCAGGGGACAAAGGGAATACCGTTTCACGACCAACCAGCATAGGCATGCCCGCATTCGGCTGCGCACTAATCGGCAAATTAGTAACCGAAGCTAAGCGTTCTACCAAAGGAATAAGTTGTTCAGGTCCCAAGGAACAATTAATGCCGACTACATCGGCTCCCATGGCCTCCATTAAGATAGCTGCAGCTTCAGGCGGTGTACCCGTAATGGTTCGACCGTCTTCACTAAAGGAAAACTGACAAATAATCTTAACATCCGTTTCGGTTTTAGCCGCTTTTTCACGAGCATCGCGAGCAGCCAATAAAGCGGCGCGCATTTCCTGAATGTCGATGATAGTTTCAATAATGATAAAATCAACGCCGGCTTCAATTAAAGCCGATGCCTGCTCATAATACGTAGCATATACTTCATCAAAGGAAATTTGGCCCAACGGTTCAATAAATTGACCGGTCGGCCCCATAGAACCTGCTACCTTGGCACTCGGTTTAACATCAGCAATCGCTTTTTTAGCCGCTTTAACAGCCGCTGAATTTATTTCGGCAACACGATCTGCCAAGCCGTAATCGGCTAATTTTAAACTGCAGGCACCAAATGTATTGGTTGTTACAATATCACTGCCGTTTTTTAAATAAGCCGCATGAATACCGGTCACTACTTCCGGATGTTCCACATTAAATAATTCCGGACACTCACCCTCGACTAACCCCGATTGTTGCAACATGGTCCCCATAGCACCATCAAATATATACATACCTATCGCCTCTCTCCGTATATTAAGTATATTAACCTTCTGTCTGCCAATGATTTACTATAATTTATATCATTTTCTAAATTTTACGTGATGCACAGTTTACTTGATTACAGGAACTGCACCCGCGTTTAATACCCGGACGCAAGTCTGCATTTTTTTCACAAGCAAGCTTTCCCTTAGGTATACAGCCTATAATAGCAGTCACCGATTTGCGCGGAAATAATAAAAATGTATCCGTCACCGTAAGACCGATATGGTTTGTCCCGATAATGGCAGCCAAATTCTTTTGGACATCCAAATTCCAATTACCGTAGCCGGGGCTAAAACGCCATGTAGTAGTATAACCCGCTTTAGCCGCTTCTTTTTCAATTAAATCATTAACCTGATCCGCTACCTGTTCTACCGCCGTTGTAGACGCCGCATCCACCAATAAACCGAGTGTATAGTTATTTTCTTTAAAAAGCTCAGCACTTCTAAGCTCTACGCCTTCCCCAATGGTAACTGCCATAACATACACTTTTTCAGCATCTTTTAAGTGTTTGCGAATGGACGTACCTTCTACCGTAAGCGATGGATTACTTTGAATTGTCCCCGTAACGGCATCATAATCATATATTTCATATACACCTTTTGGTTCTGCCACCAACTGTACTTCCAAACAGGCATCCGTTACATATTGTTTCGGAAAATCGGTAGCCTGGCGTAAGCCCGCATAACGAATTGTTTCTGCCACATCAATCTGCGGTAAACGCCCATTATAAATAGCCATACGCCTCACTCCTCTCTCATTATCTTTCGCAAATATTTTACGGCTTATCGCCATAATATTTTTCAACAGGTATTATAGAATTTACCTATAATGCTTATTTAACAAAAAAGCCTCTATCTTCAAAAGACAGAGGATCTGTCCTTATCTTTCAGTCACCTGACAAACTGTTGGATTTAGCACCATGCATTTGCCGGTTGCCGGATATCATAGGGCCAAGTCCCTCCATCACTCTTGATAAGGTCAATACATAAAAATATGTTACCTTTATTGCCTTATATTGTCAAGAAAAACCCCCTTGCCAAAGGCCTTCCAACCTATACATATCAAATGTACTTGGTTATAGGTAAAACCTAGAACAAGGGGGGTGAAATTCTATATGGTATTTTGCTTATATTTTTATGATGTCTCAGTATAAGCCTATAGTTTGGTATAAGTCTTTAATATATTTTTGTTTGAACTTATACTAACGGCTTAGTTTTTATATCCTTCGGCTTACGTGGATATAACTTAGGTGTTACGCCTGTTTTCTTAATATAAATAATCGCCCGTTTATCTGTAAGTGTCGGTAACTGAACCGGTTTAACCTGTTCAATATTGCCTTTTAAGATTGTAAGTGCTTTCGTTGCTTCATTGATTTCGTCTTCATAAGCAGCTCCTTTTAAAGCCACCATATAACCGTTTTGCTTCACATATGGCAACGCCCATTCGAGTAGCACCGGCAATCGTGCTACCGCACGACTTGTCACCAAATCATAGGCTTCACGATGCCTGTCATCATGGCTCATATCTTCAGCTCGACCATGTAAAGTCGTTACTTTACTCAAATCCAACTCTGAAATAACCGCACTCAAAAAATTAAGTCTTTTTTGCAAAGAATCAAATAAGACGATTTCTAAATCCGGTCTCATGATAGCAAGCGGTATACCGGGAAACCCGGCACCGGTTCCCAAATCAAGCAATTTAGCGCCTTGCTTGAATATATGAGCATCATCATCCAACGCAGTCAAAGAATCTACGAAATGCTTTACCGCAACTTCATGCGGATCCGTAATGGCCGTCAAATTTAACTGCTTATTTGTTTCAATGAGCATTTCATAATACGCAGTAAACTGAGCCAATTGATTGGTTGTAACCGTAAAACCGGCTGCCTTTAATTGAATCGCCAAATTATCGGTAAAGTTCATAAGACCTCCTACTTTTGCTGTTCACGACGATATTGTTCCAATTGAATTAATAAAACAGACACATCCGCCGGCGATACACCGGAAATACGGCTGGCTTGACCGATAGAATGGGGCTTAATTGCATTTAATTTTTGCTTGGCTTCCAAGGAAATACCTTTCATGGAATCATAATCCCAATCAGCCGGGATAATCTTTTCTTCAAGCTTTCTGACTTTTTCGACCTGTTCCATCTGCTTTTTAACATAGCCTTCATAGGTAATCATGATGTCAATTTCTTCTTCCACATCAGGGCTATAACGTTTTAAATCAAAAGCTTCGGCTACATCACCGTAACTTAATTCATTACGTTTTACCAAATCATAAGCTGTCATACCGGTTTTAATATGAGCTGTCCCCATAGATTCGAGCATAGCTTGTACTTCTTTAGTCGGGTTAATATTCTTAGCCCGTAAAGCCGCTACGCCTTCTTCAATCAAAGCTTTTTTATTCAAGAAACGTTGATAACGTTCATCTGATACCAGACCGATTTCACGACCTTTTTCAGTCAAACGAAGATCCGCATTATCCTGACGTAAGAGCAAACGATATTCGCTGCGACTCGTCATCATGCGATATGGTTCCTTAGTCCCTTTCGTTACCAAATCATCGATTAATACACCGATATAAGCTTCAGCTCGAGACAAAATAAACGGATCCTTGCCCTGTAAATACAAAGCTGCATTAATACCGGCCATAAGACCTTGAGCGGCCGCTTCTTCATAACCGGAAGTACCGTTAGCCTGACCGGCAGAATATAAACCTTTAATATGTTTTACTTGAAGAGCCGGTGTTAATTGCAACGGATTTAAGCAGTCATATTCAATCGCATAAGCAGGACGCATGATTTCAACATTTTCAAGACCGGGAATGGTGCGCAAGAATTTATACTGCACATCAATCGGTAAACTGGTACTCATACCCTGTACATACATTTCAGTAGTATGATTACCTTCCGGTTCTACAAAAAGCTGATGGCGATTTTTATCGCTGAATCGAACTACCTTATCTTCAATAGACGGACAATAACGAGGACCTGTACCTTCGATAATACCGGTATACATCGGCGCACGGTTCAAATTACCGCGAATAATATCATGTGTTTCTTCCGTCGTATAAGTTAACCAGCAAATTTGTTCATTGCGATTTGTCCAATCGGACATAAAGGAAAAGGCACGATATTTACCGTCACCCGGCTGTTCCGTCATATGATCCAAAGTAAGACTGCGTTTGTCGACACGAGCCGGAGTCCCCGTTTTAAAACGCATTAATTCAATACCGTTTTTACGAAGTGAATCCGATAATAATTCAGCTGTACGCTGACCGTTAGGTCCACCGGTATAGGTCAATTCACCGGTAATAATTTTACCTTTCAAATAAGTGCCGGTACAAAGAATGATGGCTTTCGCTTCATACACTTCACCGAGTTCACTTAAAATACCCTTTACTTCACCGTCTTCAATGAGAAGTTCATTGACCATCATCTGCTTTACATTAAGATTATCCGTATTTTCAAGCGTTTCTTTCATCAAGCGCTGATAGGCCACTTTATCCGATTGAGCACGCAAAGAATGCACCGCCGGGCCTTTACCCATATTGAGCATACGCATCTGAATCGCTGTTGCATCTGCATTAATGGCCATCTGACCGCCTAAAGCATCCAATTCATACACCAAATGGCTTTTACCCGGACCGCCTACAGCCGGATTACAAGGCATCAACGCAATATTATCTAAATTAAGAGTTGCCATAAGTGTCCGTTGACCCATACGAGCTGTGGCCAACGCAGCTTCACAACCGGCATGACCGCCACCGATGACAATGACGTCATAGGTATCTACTGTATACATACTATCTCCTATCCCTCTCTCGAGGCTACTTTTAGTAAATCATGTCAGACCTCATTCGAGATCATTAATTTATTCACCTATTTTAACAAATATATTCTTCCGGATACATGTTATTATTCAAATTAATTATTTGCCTAAGCAAAAACGACTGAATAATTCATCAACCATAGATTCACGCAAACTGTCCCCCGTAATATCTCCCAGTTGCTCCCAGGCACTGCGCACATCGGTTACTACAAAATCTACCGGCAAACCGGCTTCAATATTATTTAACGACTGCTCAATTTGAGATTTTGCCTGTTCCATTAACGTAATGTGACGCACATTGCTAAGCATAGCAGATGATTCGTTTTGAACTATACCGCCATACACTAATTCTTTAACCGCATCGGCTAAAACATCCATACCTTCACCGTTAGCGGCACTGATTGGGGCAATAGCGGCAAATTGACCGTACGCTTTTATTGTATCGGCCGTAATGACCGCCCCTTTATCGGCTTTATTTAAGAATACGATGGTATTCTTATGAGAGGCTTCGCGTAAAATCGCTTCTTCCTCAGCATTAATCGGTTCCGACGCATCAATCACGCACACTACGATTTGAGCTTTTTCCAAATAATCTTTGGCCCGATCTACCCCGAGTTTTTCTACAATATCATCAGTCTCACGAATACCGGCCGTATCAATCAAGCGAACCGGAATTCCTTCAATGGTAATTGCTTCTTCGATGCTGTCACGAGTTGTTCCCGGAATATCCGTAACAATGGCACGGTTTTCACGTAAAAAAGCGTTCATTAAACTGGATTTACCCGCATTAGGGCGTCCTACAATAGCCGTCATAATACCGTCACGCAATAAACGACCGCGGTTTGCCGTAGCCAATAATTTATTAATGTTGTCTAAAATCGGCTGCAATCTGTCAGCCGTTTCTTCCATGGTAAGTTCTTCAATATCTTCTTCCGGATAATCAATGGCCACTTCCAAGTGCGAAATTAATTCAATTAACTGCTCTCTGATGGCACGAATCATGCCGGCCAAAGTACCGTCCAGCTGTTTCACCGCCACCGCCAAAGACTGTTCCGATTTTGCCTCTATAATATCTATAACAGCTTCCGCCTGAGTAAGGTCGATACGACCGTTCAAAAACGCCCGTTTTGTAAATTCTCCCGGCTCGGCCAAGCGAGCCCCCTGACGAAGCAATACTTTCAAAATTTCACGTACCACGATAATCCCGCCGTGGCACTGTACTTCAATGACATCCTCGGCCGTGAAAGACTGAGGACCTCTCATAATTAAAACAAGCACCTCATCCAAGATTTCATCTTGTTTCTGAGGATCTATAATATGACCATACTGAATGGTTCGATTCGGCCGTTTTTCTAAAGGTACGGTTCCCTTCGCTTTGAAAACAGAATTTACTATTTCAAAACAACGAGTGCCACTGACGCGAATAATGCCAACCCCGCCGATGCCGGGTGGCGTCGCAATGGCAGCAATCGTATCTTCTGTGTACATGGTGTTCTCCCTTGTGTAAAAATAAAACCCGATCAATAGATCGGGTTTTATGACTCGCACATAGCTTATCGTTTATAAGCAATGACTACGTGACGATACGGTTCTTCACCTTCACTATCAGTCACAATATGTACTTCGTTTTGGAGCGTTAAATGAATAATTTTACGCTCAAATGCACTCATAGGTTCCAAGGAAATCTTTTGACGATTACGTTTTACCTTAGAGGCAAGACGTTTTGCCAAATTAACCAAGGTTTCTTCACGACGGGAACGGTAATTCTCCACATCCACTACGATATGGCAATGGCCTGCTACTTCTTTATTAGCCACCAAATTCGTTAAATATTGAATGGCATCCAAGGTCTGACCGTGTTTACCGATTAAAATACCTAACTCTTCACCATGAATCTGGAATGTGATTTTTTCCGCCGTCATCATTTTTTCGATTTGAACAGATAAGCCCATTTTGCTAAACATATCCTGCAAGAACTGTTTACCTTTATCGGCAATTTCTATCTGTTCTTCTTTGGAAACAGGTTCACGCTGTGGTTTTACAGTTGCCGCAGCCGTTACTACTGCATCTTTAACGGTTTCTTTAGCATCAGCTGCCGTATCCGCTACATTTTCTTTCACATCGTCTGCCACATCTTGAGCCTGTTCTTTAACTTTAGCAAATTTATCTTTAGCTGCTTCAGCCATTTCATCGGCTTTGTCTTTAACTTCACCGAATTTTTGCTGAGCGGCTTCAGCGGCTTCACCTAAGTGTTGCTGTGCTAAATCAGCCACTTCACCGGCTTTTTGTTGTCCCGCTTCCGCAACTTCATTGAATTTCTGCTGAGCTGTTTCAGCCGCTTCCATAGCTGTACTCTTCGCATCAGCTACTTTTTCCTGCACAAATTCAGATGCTTCGGCTACTGCCGTTTTTGCTTCCGCCACTTTATTCTGCGCTGCTTCTTGTACATCGGCAGCCACTTTTTCAGCCGCAAAGGCAACTTTTTCAGTTAACGGAGCTTCTTCAAAATATAAACGCACTAACGCATCGCGACGTCCGATACCCAAGAAACCGCTGGAAGGTTGTTCCAATACTTTTGTATCAGTCACAACTTTACCGTCAGCTTTAAGCTGTTCGGTGCCTTTGGCTACGGCGTCAGCAATGGTTCTTGCTGAAACTTCAATATAATCCATAATTAAGCCTCCTTATTATCGTTGCGATAGATAAAGAATTGCTGAATCATTTGGAATACGTTTGATACAACCCAGTAAATAACCAAACCGCTTGGGAAATTCAAGCTGATGTAGCCAATGAATAAAGGCATGAAAATCTGCATTACCTTCTGTTGGGCACCCGGCGTATCCTGTGCAGTTTGTTTGCTCATTACAAATGTAGAAAGAGCACTTAAAACAGGTAAAATATACAAATGATCCGCTTCACCTAAGCTTGGCAACCATAAGAAGCTTTCATGAGCAGGATCGTATGGATAACCTTGCAAGGCATAGAAAATAGCAATCAAGAATGGCATCTGTACCAATAAAGGTAAACATCCGGACAACGGATTAACGCCCAATTCTTTATACATCTTAGCAATTTCCTGTTGCGCACGCTGTGGATCATTCTTATATTTATTCTGAATTTCTTTCATCTTAGGCTGCAATTTCTGCATGCCCTTCATCGATTTGACCTGTTTAGCCGTCAATGGCGCAAGGATTGCTTTAATCCCAATGGTCATAATGATAATCGCTATACCATAGCTTGGGAACCCTAATGCTTCTGTAAAATTATAGCAATACGTAAGCAAGGTCCGCATAAAATCAACTAATACCTGAAAAATTTCCATTAGTTTGCTCCTATACGAGTATTAATGACGAATACAAATGGCCTTTGCGTGTCCATATACGTTATGGTATGGTCTATATTTCATCCATACAGACACTTTGACATTTCCAAATTTGTGTTATTAAGGAACCGGATCATAGCCGCCCGGATTAAACGGATGACAACGTAAAATTCGTCGAATTCCTAAATAACTGCCTTTAAAAGGTCCATATTTGCGTAATGCTTCCAAGGTATACGTCGAACATGAGGGATAAAATCGACAAGTTTTAGGCTTTAATGGAGAAATTCCATAGCGATAAAATTGTACCAAGCCGATGAATACCGCATTCAACAGTTTGGTTAAAAGAGTCAGACAGCGCTTCATGGATAGACCTCTTTCTAAGCTTCATTACTCTTAAGTAATTTGCTTTTTTTGAAAAGATACATCATTTCCTTGCACGCCTGGTCGTACGTCGCACTCGCCATGCGAGCCCGTCCTACAACTACAATAGCGTATCCTTCTCGAATAGCATGCTGATTGAGACGATAGACTTCTTTCATAAGCCGCCTGGCTCGATTGCGCTCTACTGCGCCGCCTACCTTTTTACCGGTTACAAAACCGATGCGGGTAGCCTGCTTGGCTACCGGCATACGGTAAACAACACAAAGACGACCTACTTCATAATTGCCATGTTTATAGACAAGGCGATATTCACTGTTTTTACGAATTCTTCGTTCCTTATCTAAGTTAAATGTCAATTCACTCATATCATCATCCCATGCCATTATGAATAGAAAAACTTGGCAGCAGCGCCAAGTTTTTTCTCCTGCCTAAAAGCTATTATATTATGCAGATAATTTCTTTCTGCCTTTAGCACGACGTCTTTTCAAAACAAGACGACCGCCAATAGTCTTCATACGTTCACGGAAACCATGAGTACGTTTTCTCCAAAGCGTATTTGGCTGATATGTACGTTTCATGTATAAAACACCTCCTCGAGATTGGTCTTGTAATTACTTATACCATAACAGCATAATTATAAATATAAAGACCTATAATGTCAATACTCACTCGATAGATTCAATCATTATTACCTATATTCTGTGGATATATATTATATACATTATACTTTAACTGATGAAATAAAGATATCCACAACTACGATGACAATTTTCTACATTTCTGATAAAATATAAGAGATGAAATATAAAAGGAATATCATATTGTGACTATTAAAATTAGGTTATCAACAAGATATACACAACTTATGCACTACTTATCCACAGCGGAGGCGATTACAGTATAAAGTCAGTGTATATCAGCTGTTCTAACCTATTTATTTTTTCTCTTTTTTAGAAAAATCAAGACTTATACACAGGTTGGGTATTTTTAGTTATTCACAGTATGACAACCCTGGGAAGGAAATGGTATGTCAAACATCAATCTTAATGATTTTTGGAATAAAGTACGCGAAGACATTGAAGCCACACTGCCGAAAGAGATCTTGGAAAGCACGATTATCCGCTTGCTCCCGTTAACATTGGACGAAATCAGCAAAACACTTACGTTAACTACGATGCAAACATATATCAGAGATTTTATTGAAAACGAACCAACGATAAAAAATGCTTTTCAAAATTCGGTAAATAATGTTTGGCAGCGTTTATCCAAAAGTAATTCTCCTCTTACAATTATTATTACAACGGTAGGTGAAAAAGAACCGGCTGTCCTCAATGCGGAGGATAAACCGACAATTACGCCGACGGAACCTGAAACACCGACGTTTTCAAATCATCCGGTAAACTATGACGATGTGCAAATTGCCACAAGCGCACCTACTCAATTGAGTAATGAATCCGGTTATGATATGAACGATTATGACAGCGTTCCTTATGAAACAGCAGCTCATGCCAATGAAACGGCAACACATGCACCAAACTATAACAATTATGAGCAAATAGCCAATCAATACGGTTTACCGCCGGTTACAGCGACACCACCGCAAACACCGCTACATACACCGACTTACGATGAACCGATTGTAGTGGATTCAATTCACAAAAATGAAAGTGCTAAATCAGGCCCGTTTATCCCAAGTACGTCACCAATGGAATCAGACAGTTTATTTCCTCCGAACAGCGGAGTTTCGGAACAGGATGCCATGCAGGCCAACAGCAGTCAAACGACCTTATATAAAAATAATGAGTCTATCTTAAAATTAAATCCCGATTATACATTTGCAACCTTTATTGCCGGCGGTTCCAGCCAAATGGCCTATGTGGCGGCTCAAAATATTGCTGAAAATCCGGCTAATCGTTATAATCCGTTCTTTATTTACGGTAAATCGGGACTGGGGAAAACACATTTGATGCATGCTATCGGCAATGAAATTCATCGTCGTTATCCGCATCTGCAAATCATGTGTATTACGAGCGAAAATTTTCTTAACCTTTTTGTTCAATCCATTCGTTACGGTCAGACTAATATGGATATTTTCCGCAGCACATTCCGTAAAGTCGACGTTCTCTTGATTGATGACATTCAGTTTATTCAAGAAAAACGCTATGCCGGCACTCAAATGGAGTTTTTCCATACATTTAATGCCTTAACGGACAGTAAAAAACAAATTGTCCTTACCAGTGATGTATTGCCGCAGGATATGGAACAAATGGAAGATCGCTTGCGTACACGATTCAGCTCGGGCCTCGTGGTTACCATCGATCCGCCAAACTCGGAAACATTGGAAGCGATTACCCGATCTTATGTAGATAAACAACGTGAATTATTGCCTAATCTGAATATTCCGAATGAAGTCATTCGCTTTTTCGGCAATACCTATTACAATCGCAGCGTCCGTGATTTGCAAGGCGCTCTTACCAAATTGATTACGGCAGCCGAATTGGATAATAAATTGAATCAAATTACCGTAGAATATACACGGTATATTTTGCGTGATTTAATTCCGGAAAGTAAAAAATCGGTATTATCCGTTGCTTATATTCAAGATTTTATTTCCGACTATTTCAAAATTAAGAAAGAATTTTTAGTCGGTCAAAAACGTAATAAGCAATACGCACATCCTCGCCAAATTGCCATGTATCTGTGTCGTGAACTCATTAACGAAAGTTTTCCACAAATTTCACAAGCTTTCGGTAAAAAGGATCACACTACGGCACTCCATGCATACAATAAAATCGGTGAAGATTTAGCTAAAAACTCTGATTTAAAGCGAACTATCGATGATATTATCAGCAAAATCAACGAACAAACCTAAGTAATCAAGGATGTGTATAACTCTGTGGACAAGTTGTGTATAATTTGTGATTAATTGACCACTTATTGACAATCACAGAATCAAAAGTTCATAAGTGGATAACTTTTTCTCGTTATTCACAAACTTATGCTCATGTGGAAAACCTATTCATTTTGCGACTTTTTACTACTTATCCACTTATACACCGCCCCTACTACTAAGACTACTAATAATTAAAAACTTAATCACATCCGTAATAGTAAAGGAGACACAGCATGAAAATTCAGTTTTCAAAAGATATGTTGCAAAAAGCAATTAATGCTTTAGCAAAAGTAAGTCAAAACAAAACCAGTTCCAATTTACCGGGTGCTATATATATAACAACTAAAAACGGTAAAGTAGAAATGCAGGCCAATGACTATGAAATCGGTATACGCATTACTATTGATGCCAATATTATCGAAGAAGGTACGATTGTATTAAGCACTCGTTATTTCCAAGAATGGGTTCGCAAAACACCGACCGATACCATTACATTAGAATCCAATGCGGAAACAAAACAATTATTGTTAAGTTCTGAAAGCTCTCAATTTAATCTCATTACTATGAATCCGGATGATTTCAATTTAGTAGAACAAATTCAAGATGAAAATCATATTGATGTTGACGGCGAACAATTTAAGCAAATGATTGATTTAACAAACTATGCAGCAGCCAGTGAAGAAGATCGTCCGATTTTTACAGGTGCTTTATTGGAAGGTGAAGATAAAAATTTAACTATGGTAGCTACCGATACACATCGTATGGCCGTTAAGAAAATTACCTTAGATACACCTATGCCGGTAGCTATGCGTATTTTGATTCCTACTAAAACATTGGCCGAAGTATCCCGTTTATTGCCAACCGATCAACCGACTGTAGTGCGCATTATTTGGAATCGCACGAATGTAGTATTCTTATTTGATACGATCTATTTATTCTCCCGTTTGATTGAAGGCCAGTATCCTGATTATGAAAAAGTAATTCCGTCTCAATTTGATTCCAGCGCGATTTTAAACTGCCGTGATTTTGCCGGTGCCGTAGATCGTGTATCTTTATTGGCTAAAGATGCAAGCTACAATTTTATTCGCTACGATTGGGATGAAAAAGAAGTAACTTTATCAACTCAAAATGCTGAAATCGGTATGGCTAAAGAAGAAGTTCTTTGTGAATTTAAAGGGACACCATTTACCATTTCCTTTAACGGACGTTACATCGGTGATATTTTGCGTCACAGCAGCGGCGACAGAATTCATTTATACTTAAAACAAAACGGACCGGTTGTTATTCGTCAGGATGACAATCCGAATTACACTTATGTAGTTACACCGGTTCGTACGAACTAATAAATACATAGAGCAGGTTGAGTTTACCGCGGTAGCGGTAAACTGTAAGCAGCTTTATTATATTAATAGTTGCGAATTGAACATCACAGCGTGTGAGGAGGCAATTATGAATACAAAAGAACCGATTCAAGTAGAAATTTACACACCGTACATTAAATTGGATCAATTATTAAAATTTGAACAAATTATCGGTACCGGCGGTCAGATTAAATTCTTACTTGATGATGAAAAAATTAAAGTAAATGGCGAAATTTGCCATGAAAAACGTAAAAAAATCTACCCCGATGATGTAATCGAAATACAGGGCATCGGTACCTTACTCGTTGTTAAAGAGGAGGCCGGCGAGTGAACATTCACTCCTTGGAACTCGTTAATTTCAGAAATTACGAGCATGCCAATTGGATCTTTCCGCCGCATATTATTGTGCTTTACGGACCGAACGGGGTGGGCAAAAGCAATTTATTGGAATCGCTGTATGTAAGCACCATCGGTCGCAGTTTTCGTACCAATGATACTCAGGATTTATTGCAGTTTGGTGCTGCCGAGGCGGGAATCATTGTGGAATTTACGAAACGTGACACCCGTCATAAAATCAATTTAAAACTCAGCGGTAAGGAAAAAAAAGATATCCGACTTAACGGTAACCGTATTCTGCAAAAAGAATTAGTAGGTACTTTAAATACGGTGTTGTTCAGCCCGGAAGATTTGCAACTTATCAAGGGCAGTCCGTCGTTGCGACGTCGTTTCTTAGATATTGAAATTTCACAGACCAGTGCTTTATATTATCAGCAATTGCGTTTATATAATAAGATTTTGCAACAACGTAATAAAGTGTTAAAGGATTCTTACGGGCAACGGAATATTTCTTTGGCCGAATGGGATACGCAGTTGGCGGAAACCGGTTCTTTTATCATAAAAAAGCGGCTTGATAGTTTACGTAAAATTAATTTATTGTTGGATTTAATGAATCGTAAACTTACTGGCGGTAAGGAAAATTTAAAACTTACATATGAACAACATCAAATAACAAACGGATTTTTAACGGAGCCGAAGGCTTTTTATGATCAATTGCAATCAAATCTTTCGGCAGACAGGCATCGTATGAGTACGTCATTCGGACCGCATCGCGATGATTTGGGATTTTTCTCCGGGGCCATGGATTTAAAACGATTCGGTTCACAGGGGCAGCAACGAACGGCTATTTTATCACTTAAACTTAGTGAATTGGAATATATTAAGTCGGAAGTGGGCGAATATCCTATATTGTTATTGGATGATGTGCTCAGTGAACTGGATAAAGAACGACGGCAAAATTTGTTGCAATTTATACATAAGAAAATTCAAACATTTATTACTACGACTGATTTGGAAGATGTAAAACAGTTGAGTGATGTGGCATTGATTGATTGTGAAAGGCGGTGATTACATGATGAGCGAAATGTTTGAACCTAAAAACGAATTTCAAACCAGAGACTCATCGGCTAAGACTGTTAAAGCTGTTGCCGGTTCGACAAAACCGGTAAAAACAGAAGCTGATAATACTGCCTTGGAAGATAGTTCAATACGTTATATTGAAGGTCTTTTAGATTCTAAGCGTACGCCGGGGCCAATCGATTATAAGCCTGATTCCTATGTACGACAATATGATTCACATATTAATAGCAAGTATAAGCCATTTAAAGTGTTTAAACAAATCGCCGTCATGCATCTTTACCATCATTGGCCAAAAGTTGCAGGTGCTGTATTAAGCAAACAGACGAAACTTCTTGAAATTCAGCCGCCGATTATTAAAGTGGCGGCTATGACATCGCCTTGTTTACAACAACTTCAGATGATGAAACGTCAGCTGTTGAAGAAGATTAATGATTTTTACGGTTCCGAGCTCATAACGGACCTGGAATGCACCATGTATCAGCAAAGTTATTTAAAAGCTATTCAGCCGGCCGGCGGTGAAATGGATTCGGCAAGCAGCAGTTTACAAAAAGGGGATACCTCAGCTTATATAGGCAAGGCAAAACACACTGATTCTTATGAGCGAGTATTGATAAATTTTAAGGCCATTCCTCTGCCGGCTGATGCGTTGGCTCAAATTGAAGCTTCCTTGGCGACTATACATAACGAAGAGCTTCGTAATGAACTGCGGGATGTGCAAATTAAACAGTACAAGAAGACTATATACTTAAAAGAGCATGGCTATCATACTTGTGAGCGCTGTGAAAACCTTGTTAAAAAGGAAGAAATACTTTGCTCTTCTTGTAAATTAAAAGAGCAAGAGCATAAGGCATTTTTATATCGACAGCATATTAATCGTATTAAAGATATATTAATGCAGGAGCCGTTTGCCGTGTATGAGGAAGTACGTCAGTATGTGCCGCAGTGTTCTATGGAGGATTATCAACTGGCTCATCGTGAATGTATATATTTTTTCAGAAATCGTGTAGTTCGCGAAGAGTCCAATGAGAACTATGATATATATATGCTGTTAATGCTGATTACTCATAAAAAATCAGACCAATTAAAACCGGAATTTATACGAAATTCGGTTTTAAAAATGCGGGCTCAATATGAGAAGGCTAAACAGGCTTATAACTTACAAAAAAATTGAAATATAGAGAAAGTGATGGTAAGATTTATGTTCGTTCATTTATCGGACACGTATAGCGTGTCTATTGAAGATATCGTGGCAATCGTTCAGGATATACCGCTCTTAAAAGGTCGACGCCGACGCAATAAACAGTGGCAAAATAAGGATGTTATTCATGTATTTCCGGATGAACCGATTGAAAGCTACTTAGTTACGGTAGATACTGTGTATGGCTTAAGTATGTCAATTTCCGGTGTAGGCCGCCGTTTACAGCGTGCCGCCATGGGGATTCCTGTAAACTTATACACAAAACGATAAAAATAGAGTATAATTAAGGATAATTGTTTTATAAAGCGAAATCCCAAAAGATATAGTTTATTACTGAAATTAGGGAGGATATGGAATGGCAGAACAGAATTACAGTGCCGATAATATACAAGTCTTAGAAGGCTTGGAAGCGGTACGTCGCCGCCCGGGGATGTACATAGGGAGTACATCGTCTAAAGGGTTGCACCATTTAGTATACGAAGTTGTTGATAACAGTGTGGACGAAGCCTTAGCCGGTTATTGTACTCATATTGAAGTCAGCATTAATGAAGATAATAGTATTACCGTTATCGACGATGGTCGCGGTATTCCTACAGGCATGCATGAAACCGGTGTGCCGGCTGTTGAATTGGTTTTGACCAAGTTACATGCAGGCGGTAAATTCGGCGGTGGCGGCTACAAAGTATCCGGCGGTTTGCACGGCGTAGGTATTTCCGTAGTTAACGCTTTGAGTGAATGGACTGTTGTCAAAGTTCGCCAAGATGGTAAAGAGCAGGAAATCAGCTTTGAACGCGGTCATTTACGGACACCGTTAAAAGTAATCGGCAGTGCCAATGACACCGGTACAACGGTTATTTTCAAACCGGATGCTGAAATTTTTGAAACCACTGTATTTGAATTCAATGTGTTATGTACTCGTTTACAGGAATTGGCTTTCTTAAATAAAGGTTTACGCATTACCCTTACGGATAAACGTCCGGAAGAAGATGTGGTGGAAAGTTTCATGTACGAAGGCGGTATCGTATCCTTCGTTGAATTCTTGAATGAAAATAAAGATCTCGTAAACCCTACTATTATCGATGTGGAAAATACCCGTGATGATGTAGTCGTTGATGTAGCTTTCCAATACAATGACAGCTACAGTGAAAATTTATTGTCTTTCGTTAATAATATCAATACGATTGACGGCGGTACTCATTTAAGCGGTTTCCGCAGTGCTTTGACTCGTACCTTAAATGATTACGGTCGTAAAGCAGGTCTTATTAAAGATAATGAAAGTAATTTATCCGGTGATGACGTGCGTGAAGGTTTAACTGCCGTTATCAGCGTTAAAGTATTGGATCCGCAGTTTGAAGGCCAGACAAAGGCAAAACTCGGCAACAGTGAAGTTAAAGGTATTACCGATACTGTTGTATCGGAAGGTCTAAAGACATTCCTTGAAGAACATCCGGCTGAAGCTAAACGAATTATTGATAAGGCAACTACGGCTAATCGTGCTCGTGAAGCAGCTCGTAAAGCTCGTGAATTGACTCGTCGTAAAAATGCGCTTGAAGTCAGCTCGTTACCGGGTAAATTGGCAGATTGCTCTGAAAAAGATCCTTTGATGACTGAAATTTATCTTGTCGAAGGTGACTCGGCGGGCGGTAGTGCCAAACAGGGCCGTGACCGTCGTTATCAAGCTATTTTACCGTTGCGCGGTAAGATTTTGAACGTAGAAAAAGCACGTTTGGATAAGATTTTGGCCAATAATGAAATTCGCTCCATGATTACCGCTTTCGGTACCGGTATTGGCGAAGATTTTGATCTCGATAAGAGTCGTTACCATAAAATTATTATCATGACCGATGCGGACGTAGACGGCGCCCACATTCGTACGCTTTTATTAACCTTCTTCTATCGTTATATGAAACCGCTCATCGAAGAAGGACGCGTATATATTGCGCAGCCGCCATTGTACCAAATCAAAAAAGGCAAAGGTCATTGGTATGTATACAGTGATGCGGAAATGGCCGCTAAGCTGGATGAAATCGGTCGCGACAATATTACGATTCAGCGTTACAAAGGTTTAGGTGAAATGAATCCGGAACAGCTTTGGGAAACAACCATGAATCCGGAAAATCGTACTATATTGCAGGTAAGTTTGGAAGATTCCATTGAGGCCGATAAGATCTTTAGCGTACTCATGGGGGATAAGGTAGAACCGCGTCGCAAATTTATTGAAGATAATGCTAAATTAGTTCGTAATTTAGACTTGTAGGGTGGGAGGATAGTGTATGAGTGATGCAGCGAATACTAAATTAAAAAGAAGTTTGAAATCGCGCCACATGAATATGATTGCCTTGGGCGGTTCCATAGGGACAGGCCTCTTTGTAGCGGGCGGTGAAGTAGTCAGCACCGCCGGCCCGGGCGGCGCTTTGGTAGCCTATGGTTTTATCGGTATTATGGTTTATTTCTTGATGACCAGTTTAGGTGAAATGGCTACCTATTTACCGGTACCGGGTTCATTCGGTACCTATGCATCCCGTTATGTGGATCCGGCTTTCGGTTTTGCATTGGGATGGAACTATTGGTTTAACTGGGCGATTACTTTGGCGGCTGAACTCGTAGCCGGTGCCTTGATTATGAAATACTGGTTTCCGGAAATTCCGGCTATTGTATGGTCAGCCTTGTTCTTGACGGCTTTATTCTTGATGAATTATTTATCGACTCGTTCCTTCGGGGAAAGTGAATACTTCTTCTCCAGTATGAAGGTTATTACCGTTTTCGTGTTTTTATTTGTAGGCACTATGCTTATTTTAGGCATTGGCGGTACTTCTCCGGGCTTTGAAAACTGGACACGCGGTGAAGCTCCGTTCGTAGGTGGGTTCGGTTCTATTATGGCTATTTTCATGGTAGCCGGTTTCTCCTTCCAAGGTACGGAATTAATCGGTGTTGCCGCCGGCGAATCGGAGGATCCTGAGAAAAATATACCAAAAGCGATTCATTCCATTTTCTGGCGTATTTTATTGTTCTATATCGGTGCTTTCGTAGTTATCGGTTTCTTGATTCCTTACGACGATCCTAATTTATTGAATTCCAGTGTTGAAAATGTAGCTATCAGTCCATTCACTTTGGTACTTGATCGTTTCGGATTTGCTTTTGCGGCCAGCTTCATCAATGCAATTATTTTAACGGCCGTATTATCTGCCGGTAACTCCGGTCTCTATGCATCTACCCGTATGCTGTATGCTATGGCTAAAGCAGGTGATGCACCTAAGATCTTTACTAAATTAAATTCTCGCGGTGTGCCGGTACCGGCTTTATTGGCTACGGCAGCTTTCGGTGTATTTGCTTTCTTAACTTCTTTGATTGGTGAAGGTACGGCATACAACTGGTTGATTAATATCAGTGGTATGAGTGGTTTTATTGCATGGCTTGGTATTGCCATCGCTCATTACCGTTTCCGTCGTGCATTCCATGCACAGGGCAAAAGCTTGGATGCCATTCCGTTTAAAGCTTTGTTCTATCCGTTTGGTCCTATTTTTGCTACTATTTTATGTCTTATCATTATTGCCGGTCAGAACTATACAGCTTTTACGGGCGATACGATTGACTGGTACGGTGCCAGCGTAGCTTATATCGGTATTCCGGTATTCTTGTTGGTATATGCGGCCTATAAGAGCAAATATAAAACTCACGTTATTCCGTTAAAAGAAGTTAATTTGGATCGCGATTACGAAAAATAATTCGCTAAGTTCTTAATTTTTTGAATTTCTAAAAATTTTTAAAACTATCGATATGGTCATAAATACTTATAATAGAGCTGTTTCTAGGGATATATGCATCATTCGTTGAACGAAAATTTTAAATTAAATTGAAAAAATTAAAAGTAGTTCTTGACTTGAAGTTAACTTCAAGATCTATAATGAGTTCTGTAATCACCGCTGATGACGACATAAAGTCAGTCACAGTGAGGATTACGGAACTTTTTTGTTTATAACCGATTGTTAGTAAGTCGTATTTATACAGTTTTGGAAAATCTTAAGTTGGATAACAAGTATGATATACGGATTATATATATGTTGTTTGGAAGGAAGAAATTATGAACTTATTAAGCAAAGTAAACAGCCCTAAAGATATTAAAGGTATGAGCATTGATGAATTAAAAACATTGGCTCAAGAAATTCGTGAAGTATTGATTACTCGTGTGAGTGAAACCGGTGGACATATGGCTCCGAATCTTGGTTTTGTAGAAGCTACTTTGGCCCTTCATTACGTATTTGATTCTCCGAAAGATAAATTCGTATTTGACGTATCCCATCAGTCCTACATTCACAAAATTTTGACCGGTCGTAAAGAAGGTTTTACCGACCCTGCTTCTTACAGTAAATATTCCGGTTATACCAACCCGAATGAAAGTGAACATGACTTCTTCACTGTAGGTCATACTTCTACTTCTGTAAGTTTGGCATCCGGTATGGCTAAAGCTCGTGACCTTAAAGGTGAAGACGGCAATGTAATCGCTATCATCGGTGACGGCTCCATGTCCGGCGGCGAAGCGTTGGAAGGCCTTAATGTAAGTGCTACTTTGGGCAGCAATTTCATCGTGTTGTTCAATGACAACGATATGTCCATTGCTCCGAACGAAGGCGGTTTCTACGCACACTTCAAAGCATTGCGTGACAGCAAAGGCAAAGCTGAAAACAACTTCTTCAAAGCTATGAATCTTGACTATGTATTCGTAGAAGACGGTCATGATTTGGAATCTTTAATTGAAACTTTCAAAGCAGTTAAAGATATTGATCATCCGATTGTAATCCATATGGTAACTGTTAAAGGTAAAGGTTTACCGGAAGCAGAAGCTGATAAAGAAACTTATCACTACATTATGGGCAAACATTTTGATGTGGATGCGTACATGAAAGAAGAACATTTTGATGACATCATCGCTACTCATTTACTCGAAAAAATGAAGCAAGATCCGAAAGTAGTCGGTTTAACAGCCGGTGTACCTAACATTGGCGGTTTTAATCCCGAACGTCGTGCTCAGGCCGGTAAACAATTTGTTGACGTAGGTATTGCGGAAGAACATATGGTGGCTATGGCTGCCGGTATTGCTAAAAATGGCGGTAAACCGGTTATCCTTGATGCGGCTACTTTCTTACAACGTACTTATGACCAATTGACTCAGGATATGGCTTTAAATAACAATGCCGTTACAATTTTATCCTTCCCATTGGGTGGCGGTATTTCTCAAATGGATGCTACTCACTCCAGTGCGTTTGATATGGCTATGATGAACACGATTCCAAACCTTCGCGTATTATCGCCGGCTACTAAAGAAGAATTATTGGCTATGCTTAACTGGTCTTTGGATCAAAGCGACTTCCCTGTAATGATTCGTGTACCGGGTGGTAAAGTTCAGACTTATGAAGCCGGCAGCGCATTTAACGGTGATTTGAGCAATCAGGTAACTGTTAAAGGCAATACGGTAGTTCTCTTGGGCTTAGGTGCCTTCTATGATTTGGCATTACGTACTAAAGACGCTTTAAAGGCTGAATTAGGCATTGATGCTACTGTTGTAAATCCTCGTTTATCCTCTGAAGTGGATGCTGATGTATTGGAAAGCTTAAAAGCTGATCACAGCCTCGTTATTACTTTGGAAGATGGTGTATTGGACGGCGGTTTCGGTGAAAAAGTATCCCGTTTCTACGGTTTAGCTGATATGAAAGTATTGAACATCGGTATGAAAAAAGAAGTAAATGACCGTGTTCCTATGGATGAATTGGTGGCTCGTTACCACTTATCCCCTGAATTAATCGTTAACGATGTAAAAGCGATTTTAAATAAATAATCTTGTTAATTAAATTAGGCTGTTCATAAGAAACAGCCTTCCGGGTCCCCGTTTTAATATATGATTAAAGCGTTTATATAAAAAGCTTGGCATTTTAGGCATAAATGCCAAGCA
The DNA here is from genome assembly GCF_003992065.1 of Veillonella seminalis. GTDB lineage: Bacteria > Bacillota > Negativicutes > Veillonellales > Veillonellaceae > Veillonella_A > Veillonella_A seminalis. The sequence goes on along the minus strand of NZ_RQUZ01000015.1, from coordinate 20,725 downwards.
ATAAGGGCTGACTGCCTTTCAAGATATTCTATAAAAACTCCCTGTCACAATACGCAGTGACGGGGAGTTTTTTATTATATATAAAGTTCGTAAAGCTTTTTATACGACTGAAAAATTCACTAATAAGTCTATAAAAGACTCAATATAGCGAAAATATTCAATTTTTGATATACTATACGGTAAGTACAGACTGAAATTGGTCTGACAAAAGTATCCACTGTAAGTAAGAGGAGAGTGATTCATTAGTGGATGGTGACGTGGGTCTGGAGATACTCATAATTTTCTTGCTCATTATAGCAAATGGTATTTTCTCCATGACAGAATTAGCCATAGTCAATGCCCGTAAGGGTTTATTGGAAGATAGTGCCGAAAAAGGCAGTACAGGGGCACAACGGGCGATTCAATTATCGGAAGACCCGAATCAGATGTTTTCAACTATACAAATCGGTATTACCTTAATCGGTATCGTAACCGGTTTATATTCAGGGGCCGCTTTGTCGACACCGATGGCAGATGCTATTAAGGAACATATTCCGGCCTTAGCGGATTATGCCGATTCGGTAAGCCCTATTATTATCGTATCGTTGACGACTTATTTATCGCTTGTTGTCGGTGAATTGGTACCGAAGCGTATCGCTTTAAACGCACCGGAACGTATTGCTATCATAATGGCGGTACCGATGCATTATTTCGCCTTGGTGGCCAAGCCGCTTGTGGCTTTATTAAGTTTTTCAACCAGCTTTTTATTAAAATTGATTGGTGTAAAAGAGAAGGAAGAAGCGCCGGTAACAGAGCTTGAAATCAACAAAATGTTGACGCAAGGCGTGGAATTAGGCGCTTTTGAAAAAGAAGAACCGATTCTCGTAGATAATGTGTTCCGTTTAGCCGACTTAAATGCCGGTGATGTTATGACACCGCGTACGCAGCTTAAGTGGCTTGATTTGAACAGTCCGGAAGAAGAAATTAAAGAACGTCTTTGCAATTCCACTCATTACCGTTTGCCGGTAGGTCGTGATTCTTTGGATGAACTGGAAGGTCTCGTTATCGTTGCCGATGTGTTTGCGGAACATATGAAAGCGGGCGGCCAAAAAACATTGAAACAATTGGTGGAAGAATGCACTAAGCAGCCTGTTATGGTACCGGAATCCATCAGTCTCATGAAGCTTTTGGAAGTATTCCGTACGGAAGGTATTCACGAAACAGTGGTACTCGACGAGTACGGCGGTTTCAGCGGTCTCGTAACACTTCATGATATCATGGAAAAATTAGTCGGTTTAATGCCGGCCAGTGAAGACGAGCTAAAAGAAGAAGAAAATCGTATTATGCAACGTACGGAAACAACATGGTTGGTTGACGGCTTACTTAGTATTGATGAATTTAAAGAATATTTCGGTATTACCAAAGAATTACCGGGTGAAGAAAAAGATTTATATAAAACGGTGGGCGGCTTTTTGATGTATTTGTTCGGTCGCATTCCTAAAGAGTTGGATCGCTATGTATGGGATACATATACCTTTGAAATTGTTGATATGGATAATGTTCGTATCGATAAAATCATGGTGGTTCATGAGCCGGTGGAAGAAGAGACCGAAGCTGACGAATAAGATAACTATCCTCATAGTGCAGGTTAAGACCGACGCTATGAGGATTTTTTTTAAATTGAAGTTAGAGTTGTAAAGCAAAAAACAAATATGTCATATATTGATTTGTAAGAATATGGAGATTAGAATCAGTATGGATAATAAGTACAAAGAATTAGTGGCAACAGCCTCAGTATTTGCCGTATATGTGCAGGAATTGCGCAAACGTTTATTAAAAGAGGCTATTGAAACCTATATAGATACAGTACCGTTCGAATCGGCGGAAAAACTGATGAATAAAAAATTTAATCATTCAGAGATGCAAATTTTAAATTATTTGGAAGCTAAACCTGATAAAACCGGTACTTACCAAGACTTATTGAAGGCTATGCCATTTTCACAAGGCCTATTATCTCGCTATGTAAAGCGTTTAGCAGCGAATGATTTACTTATCCGTTTTCATAATAAAGAGGATTTGAAAGCAGTTTTACTTCGTAATACAGAATTGGGCAATGCAGTGGCGCTTGTACATAATGATTTGCATGAGCGCGAAGAAGCATATTTTAAGATGGTTCTAAATAATGTGCCGGCTGAAAAGATTAAAGATACTTTAGAAACTTTGAAGCTTCTAATGGGAGGACCTAAGGCTATATCTGAGGAAGAGTTGAATACATTGAGCGGTATGAAACCAAAATCGGCATTTTAATTATATGTTGAAGTTGTAGAAGTCATAATTAAGCGATAATAGGAATCTTTTTATAGCATCGAAAGCTTGAATACTATATTGAAAATAATTGACAGTGAGGGGAATAACTTTTACAATTAAATATATATTACCGGTAATAAATAAGGAGGAGATTCATATGAACGTGCTGCGAAGTTGGCGCCGATATACGATAATTACAGCAATATTAACAGGTTTGTTACTTATAATCAGTGGCTGTGGTTCATCAGATGATACCAGTGATAAAGCACCTTTGGTTAAAACACAAGTTGTAGGTCAGGGCGGCGATGCCAGTGAAAACAGTTTAGCGGGTACTATTAAAAACCGCAATGAAACAGCATTGTCTTTTCAAATAGGTGGCCGTGTTATTCAAAAGAACTTTAATATTGGTGACCGCGTTAGTGCAGGCCAAATATTAGCTGTATTAGATCAAGGCGATACGAGTAGCCAAATGCAGAATGCAGAGGGTGCTTTGGCGGCCGCTCAATCTCAATATGATTTAGCGTCTACTAACGTACAGCGCTATCGTCAACTTTATGCTGAAGAAGCTATTAGCCAGTTGCAATTGGATCAAATGGAAAACTCATATAAAGTAGCAGCGGCGCAACTCGCTCAAGCACAGGCTAATGTGCAGACCAGCGCTAATCAGCAAAATTATACCCAATTAACAGCGCCAGCAGATGGTATTATTACGGCGGCCTCCATAGAAGTAGGCCAAGTTGTAGCAGCTGGTCAAACAGTGGGCACTATTGCGGTAGGCAATGAACCGGAAGCGGTTATTGCTTTGCCGGAACAAATGATGGCCTCCGTTTCCGTCGGCTCACCGGCTAATGTAACCTATTGGGCCTTACCAAATGTAACGACGGTCGGTGTAGTCCGTGAAATTTCACCGGTTCCGGATGCAACGGCTCGTACCTATACGGTTAAAATTTCCTTGCCTAATCCACCGGCTCAATTGCAGCTCGGTATGACGGCTAATGTAGTATTTAATCAATTAAATAGTAATGGGTTAATGATTCCGTTAACCGCTTTGGTAGGTACTCGTCAACCGGCACCGAACAGTCAGGGTCAAGTGTATGTAGTAACCAATAATACAGTTCATTTGCGAACAGTTACATTGGGGAACTTGGGGAATAATCAGGTAGCCGTAGTATCCGGTTTGAAGGCGGGCGAACGAATTGTAACAGCCGGTACGGATAAGTTGGAAGAAGGGGCTAAGGTACGCATATGAAACAGTTTAACTTAGCCGATTGGGCCTTACGCCACAAGTCGATAATTTACTTTTTCATGGCTATGCTCTTTGCTATCGGCAGTTTTTCCTTTATGAAAATCGGTCGCATGGAGGATCCAAATTTTACGATTCGAACCATGGTTGTAGCCGCCACTTGGCCGGGTGCTTCACCACAGCAAATGTCGGAGCAGGTTACGGATAAATTGGAAGAAAAAATCCGTGATTTACCAGGCCTTGATTATACGAAAAGTTTTACTGATAGTAGTAAAACTGTCATTTATATTAATTTAAAAGAGTCTGTTAAAAGCGATGATGTGAGGGCCGCTTGGACGGAAGTTCGTCATATGATTGAGGACGAATGGTCGAGCCTCCCTTCCGGCGTTCAGGGACCTGTTATTAATGACCGTTTTGACGATGTGTACGGTACGATTTACGCTCTTACGGGGGATGATTATTCCTATGAAGAGAAAAGAGCTTATGCGGAAGATATTAAGCGTTTTTTGCTAAGTGTACCTAATGTAAAACGCATCGATTTAAAGGGTGTACAGGAACAGACTCTCTATGTAGAAATGAATAAGGATAAATTGTCGGCCTATCAGATAAGTGCCGAGACGATTTTAAATGCCTTAAAACAACAGAGTTCTATGGCGCCGGCCGGTATGATTGATACGGACACCAATAATGTATATTTGCGCGTGAACGGTCTTTTTGATAGCGTTGATGCGGTTCGTGAAATGCCGCTACGCGTGAATAATCAAACTTTACGGCTCGGCGATATTGCTACGGTTCGCATGGATTATGAATCGCCACAGAGCCCGTTGTTCTACTATAATGGCAAACCGGCTATCGGTATCGCCGTTTCTATGGATGCGGGGGCTAATAATATTGAGTTCGGTAAGGCTTTGGATGCTAAAATGGCGTCCTATAAAGATGCCTTACCGGTGGGACTCGATGTGAGTCAGGTATCCAATCAGCCAAAAGTGGTCGATGAATCTATCAGTGAATTTACGCGCTCACTATTTGAAGCGATTGTCATCGTATTGATTGTCAGCTTTATATCCCTCGGTGTGCGCAGTGGTATTGTGGTAGCCCTTACTATACCGGTTGTAGTGGCCAGCACCTTTGTGGGCATGTACGCTGACGGGCTTGAGTTACATAAAGTTAGCCTTGGGGCTTTAATTATTTCACTGGGGCTCTTGGTGGACGACGCTATCATCGTTGTGGAAATGATGACCCTCAAAATGGAAGAAGGGCTCAATACTCATGATGCGGCCACTTTTGCCTATAAATCAACGGCCTTTCCTATGCTGAGCGGTACCTTAATTACCTGCTGTGGCTTCTTACCAATCTTTTTATCCGAAGGATCGGTTGCTGAATTTACCCATGCTTTATTTATCGTTGTAGCCATGGCACTTTTGTTATCCTGGTTTGCTTCAGTTTTGGTAAGTCCGGTATTGGGCAGTAAATTAATTCGTATCAAACCGGGCCATGAAGAAAGCAGAGCTATGCGAATTCAGAAGACCTTTTTAGTTCGTTTTGAAAAATTCCTCCATTGGGCACTTGGTCATCGACGTACAGTTCTTATAACGACTATTGTATTATTCCTGATTTCGTTAGTCAGTGTCCCTCTTATTAAAGTGGAGTTTTTCCCTGCCTCTACAAGACCTGAAATTATGGTGGCCGTTCAATTTCCGCAAAGTTCTTCATTACAATATACCAAAGAACAGGCGGAACAATTGGATAATTTACTCAGTGGCGATAAGCGTATTGAGCATTATTCAGCCTATATCGGTGAAGGAGCGCCGCGTTTTGTACTTACCTTGGAACCGGAAGTACAGCGTAACAACTACATGCAGTATGTGATTGTAGCTAAATCTTTGGACGACAGAAACAGTTTGTACAACGAATTAAATGAAAAGTTAAAGGACGAATTCCCATCGGCTTTAATCAACATGGACTTTATTCAAACTGGTCCGCCATCTAAATACCCGATTATGTTCCGTGTATCCGGTCCTGATATGGCAAAAGTAAAAGAAATAGCGGCTGATGTGAAAGATGTTTTCAAAGAATATCCGGATATTACGGATATTTCTGAAGATTGGCCGGATAATACACCGAATATTGAAGTTCATATCGACCCGTCTAAAGCGCGTTTGATGGGCGTTGATAGCTATACTGTAGCAACGGATTTACAAAGTAAAATATCTGGGGTAACCGTGGGTCAATATTATGTGGGCAATCAGACTATACCGATGAAATTTAAACTCAGTGGCAACGAAGACCACAATATGAGCGTTTTGCAAAATATTCCGATTCAGACCGGATCCGGTGCGTATGTGCCACTCAGTCAGATTGCCAATATATCCTTGGGTAACGAGGATGGTATTATTTGGCATCGTAATATGGCGCCTACCATTACAGTGCACGGTAATGTACCGCCTAATATAATGGCCGATTCTTTGGCAAATGAAATTAATAAAAAATTGGATACTATGAGAGCTGATTTACCTGCCGGTTATACCATTGAAGTAGATGGTTCAGCCGAACAGAGTAATATAGCTCTTAATAACTTAAAAGGGCCGATGCCGATTATGATCTGTCTGATTATGGTTATACTTATGTTCCAGCTTAAAAAGATTTCTCTTATGGTCATGGCTTTGTTAACGGCGCCGTTGGGACTTATCGGGGTTGTACTGACAATGCTCTTAACTAATACGCCGATGGGCTTTATGGTGGTATTGGGCGTTATATCCTTAAGTGGTATGATTATCCGAAACTCTATCATTTTAATTGACCAGATTGAGCTTCACCGTAAGGAAGGACAAACGACCTATGATGCTATCGTAAGTTCCACTATTTTGCGTTTCCGGCCGATTATGCTCACTGCTTTGGCGGCTATTTTAGGCATGGTACCGCTTATGCGCAGTGCCTTTTGGTCGCCTATGGCCATTGCCTTCAGCGGCGGCCTCTTTGTGGCTACCATTTTGACATTAATAGTGCTACCTGTCATGTATGCTCTATACTTTAAAGCGGAAGAGAAATAGGAGGAGTGAGTATTAAATGACGGTTGTTTATCAAAAGAAGTGATTTTTTGCTGGTAATTCTTTTATTATTACGATAAAATTTAATCAAAGCATATTGCGTAGATGATGTATTGTATGATTAAATAATAAAGAAAGAAATTGCCGATTACAGTGAAAAGGAGCTAATACGATGAGTAACGTAGCATATTATGCCATCCATTATGGGGTGGATGAAAAGGGATATATTGCCTTTAATAAAGACAATAAAGAAATGACAGTAGTATTGCCTGATGAAACTTGGCAAAAAAAGGTTTGGGATTATTTGCATACGCCACAGACTCTTGAAAAAGCGGTAAGTCTTGATGTGTATGAAACAGTAACAGTAAACCCTGCTGAATCCTTGGAAAACTTAAAATTAGCTTTAACTGTTATGTGGGAACGTACGGACGTTCAAGTTGATTGGAGCCGTCCGGTTGAAATTGACGGTGAATTTAAGTTCCCTGAATAAGTGATTGAACAATCGCTAGTATTAGTAAAAATTGACAGATAATGTTATTTTTGAGCGAACAAATTAAAAGTTATACACCGGTTATAAACTAAAAATAGTACATATTAACGAACATATCCACAGATTATACACATAAATCTGTGGATATGTTGTGTATAGCTTGTGTGTAAGTAGTAAAAATTGGTGCATAAGTGAACGAAATAGTGTATAACTCTGTGTATAAATTGGAGATAACTTATTGATGAGTGCTTAAGAATTTAGGTATATTGCGAGATGTGAACATTCCGTTTATAATAGAGTTTGTAAAGTTGTAAAAAATAATACATACATGCGTCTATAGCTCAGTAGGATAGAGCAGCAGTTTCCTAAACTGCGTGTCGGTGGTTCGATTCCGCCTAGGCGCACCAAATAAAAACAGCCATGAAGCGCGATCTTCGTGGCTGTTTTTTTATGTTTAATAGCATCTTATTTAAATGCTATTAAATTAGATTCTTTGATTAGTTTTAAAATAGCTAACTGCATTTCTTCGATAGAATGTGTTCTATTACGTGCACAATCTTGTGCCTGTTTATTACAAATAAGGCAAGAGCGATATTGTTGACGAGATAGTTTTTGTCCTTTTGCATCGAGGATATCAATATCAAATAAACGACCCAAGGGATGTGTATTTTCTAAGGTAATCGCTTCGTTTTTTACGTCATCGGCATTACCGTCAAAGGCACAGATATATTCATTCCCGGTTATTTCATTACTATAATGTTCCTGTAAAATATGAATTTGATGATTGTTGAAAATTGCTTTAATGGATTTCATGCCTATATAAAATATATCAGATAAAAGACTGTTGTTTTTTATAGGGCCCGGAATATTTAAAGTAAATGAAAGTAACGGTGCGTGATATTTTTCTAATAGAACGTTTTGTAACATAGCCCTATGCTCACGACAACGCATCATGTCATTCAGCTCTACTTGTGTGCCCTCATTTAAGCGAGTCAGTAAAGTTTTAAAATCAATAGTGTATGACATTTTGGTTCTCCTTTATTTTCTGTATAATAGGTTGTGCCTCTTTACGTTGCAGGAATGAAAATGTCGATACAGGAGTTAAATTTTTAACTAATTCCCAATTATCCTGTTTAATAGCTTCGCGAACATGAGAAGCACTGACGATTATGTTATCTTTGGCAAAACGGGGAACTATATGGTGTTCAATATGGGCTTTTTTTAATTCTTGAGACATCGTTTCATTATACAGTTTTGTTACTTGGCTAAACGGCTCCTCGCCAACATAACGTGACGTTATGTTTAGATATTTAGCGATTTTTACAAAAATATTTACGTCCAACATGGCTTGGCTGAGAATTACAGCTTCATTGTCTTTTTGAAAATAAGCCGGAAAAGTGGCACTGCTTATCATATAAGAATCACAGTCATGATAAATAACATTTTTAAAATCCTTGGTACCGTCTATAATGAGTTGTTTTCGAACGGTATAAGGAAATAAGCTGGAGTCGTCACTGACGATAAAGAGATGAACATAATCATTTAATTCACAAGCAGTCTTAATTAAATGCAAATGTCCCAAAGTAAAGGGATTGGCATTTAAAACAATAGCTGCTTGTTTTTTATTTTCAATATTAACTCCAATTTGTTCAATACTTTCTCTTCTTAATGTTTCCAAATATTCTTTGAAACCGAATGGTTGATTTTCCAAAAATGATACTAGATTTGAATCTTGATAGATTTCATAGAATCCTAAATCTTTAAAGTATTTGGCTGATTTGGGCTTTGTATAGATAAAAAGATGAGTATTACCTCGATTGTATTGAACTTCAACTAAATGTGAGAGTAAGGTATTTAACAGGCTTTGTCCCTGGTAATCAGAATTTATGGCAAAGCAACGTAATGAATTTTTGAATAAGCTGCCGGTAGCAACAATATTATTTTGATCATATATGGCTGCTATATAATCAAGGTTTTTATCCAGCGTTAAATGTTCTTTAGCTAGTAATGCTTTTACAGCCTCTATCCCCTTGGTATCGGAAGGATAGATTTGAGAAACTATAAAGTTATTCATGAAAGGCCTCCTTCCACTCCGCCATAAATTGAATAAAGGCATTAATTTGCGGTAGTTCTTTGAGATTTGGCTGATAAAGCAAGTAAGTAGAACGCTCTAAAGGCATGCCGTCATTAAAGAATAAAGGCCTTATGGTACCGTTAAAGTTTTCTAAACAAATTTCGGGAACAATCGCCCAGCCTAAATTTTCTTTTACCATATTGACTACTGTTTGAATGCCATCAACGGTAATATCAGATTTAATATTTTGACTTAAATTATTTTCGTTTAACCAGCGAATAACAGCATGTTCCATATTAATATCGGTTTCACGAGTAATATAAGGGAGATTATTTAATTCTGATAAATTTTGAATTTCACTGTTGTAAATTAAACATATTCTTTCTCGATAAAGAAATAGTTTATTGCCTGTCCAATCTTGGAAATCACCGCGCAATATAGCGGCATCCAGAGAATTTTTTAAAAGAAGTTTATATAAATCACGACTTTGATTGGTGTTAATATGGGTAGCTACTAAAGGATATTGCGTTTTAAAGTTTTTTAAAAATTGCGGTAATTTATAATGCGCAAAGTTAACGGAAACACCTAATTTTATAGTACCGCTTACTATATCTTTTAGTGAATCAATTTCTCGAGTCATTTGGTTTTTATGCTGCATAATAGCTTTAGCGTGTTTTAATATGATTTCGCCAGCCGGTGTAAAATGAACACCTTGACGAGAACGAATGAGTAATTCGCTTGATAATTCTTTTTCTATATTACGTATCCGTTTTGATAAGGTTGATTGTGAGATATACAATTGTTCAGCTGTATGAGTTATATTATTTGTTTTAGATAGTAATAATAGTAATTCATAATCCTTGTCATCCATGAAATATACCTCGTCCATTAAAATACTAAAATTTCATAAAATACTTATATTAACTATATTTTAATACCTTTTTATAAAAAAATACAAATTATTATCTATGAAAATATTTCGTATATAATTGGGAAAATAATGAATTTTACATAAAGAGACAATGGTGTTTAAATATATTTATAAAAGTTCTTATTGCTATGAATAAATTGCAATGTTTGTAATTAGGAGGTATGCAAATGGAAATTCTAAATAATGCAATTGCGGGTACACTGGAATCCAGTGATGCACAAGTACAAGTATTTCCACAAAAAGGTGAGTTAAATATTCATGTTGAAAGCAGTGTTATGAATCAATATGGCCGTCAAATTAAGTTAACTGCGGAAAATACATTAAAACAATTAGGGGTTACTGAAGGCAAGTTAATTATTATTGACAAGGGAGCGCTTGAATGTACTTTAAAAGCACGCATTGAATGTGCAGTTTTTAGAAGTTGTGGACAATCGGAAACAAATATTCCTTGGGAGGTGTTATAAATGATTAATCGTCCAAAACCGGAAAAATTTAGATTACGCAGAACTATGATGTTTATGAATGCACAGAAACCGGGCTTAATAAAAGATGCGTATATTTATGGCAGTGACAGCATTATTTTAGATTTGGAAGATGCGGTAGCGGAAAATCAAAAAGATGCAGCCCGTTTTTCTTTATACCAAGCATTAAAGAATGTTGATTATGGCGATACTGAAGTAATTGTTCGTATTAATGGTTTGGATACACCTCATTGGCAAGAGGATATTCGTGCTGTAGTAGCCGGCGGCGCTGACGGTATTCGAATTGCTAAATGTGAAAGTGCAGCTGATGTAAAGCTGGTTGAAGAGCATGTATTGGCTGCTGAAAAAGAATTCGGCGTAGAAGAAGGGCGTACATTATTAATGGCCGCTTTAGAAAGTCCTAAAGGCATTATGAATGCTTATGAGATTGTATCGGCATCGGATCGCATGTTTGGTTGTGCTATTTCAGGCGGTGATTTCCGTAAATCCATGCATGTACAGATTAATCGTGGCGGTATAGAAATGTTGGCGGCACGCAGTCAAATGTTATTAGCCGCTCGAGCAGCTAATGTTCAGTGTTTTGATACTATGTATCCTAATATTGATGATATGGAAGGCTTTGAAGCAGAAGTAAAACAAAACAGAGAAATGGGTTTTGATGGTAAGAGTATAGTAAATCCGCGTCAAATTGCTTTTGTACATGAAACATTTGCACCAACGCCGAAAGAAATTGCGTATGCCGAAAAATTGGTAAGATCGTTTAATGAACAAGCGGATTCCGGTGTTGGCGTTTATACTGTCGACGGTAAGATGGTAGATATTCCGTTTTTTGAAGATGCAAGACGTATTATTGCGTTAGCAAAAGCTTGCGGTGTGTATAAAGGTGACTTATAGAGGTGATATAAATGAAAAATGCAGTAGGCAGAGAGATTCCGGATGAGCTTTTAGTTAATAATAAGCGCGTATATTCCGGAAAAAATCAGATAGATGGTCAATATGAACAAAAAGTTGGACCGAAGCGTAGAATTGGTGAAAAACCGAGAGAAGATAAATTAGTGGCTACTCTTCGGGAAGCTTGTGAAAAGTGTGGTGTTCATGATGGTATGACCATTTCATTCCATTCTGTATTCCGCAATGGTGATTATGTAGCGGCAATGGCCGTGAAAACCTTAGTTGAAGAATTAGGTGTAAAAGATTTAAAAATTGCATCGACTTCCTTAGGTAGTGCTCATGATATCATTGCCGATTATATTGAAAAAGGGGTTGTGACGGGCATTCAAACATCTGGTGTGAGAGGTCGTATTGGTGAAGTAATTTCTGCCGGTAAATTAAAAACACCGGCTATTATTCGCAGTCATGGAGGTCGTCCACGTGCTATTGCCGCCGGCGAAGTAACCATTGATATTGCATTTATTGGTGCTTCCGCCTCCGATTATTATGGTAATGCAGCCGGTATTGGCGGTAAAAATAATAGCGGTGTTATTGGCTTTGCCGGACCGGACGCTAAATATGCCAATCACGTCATTGTAGTTACGGATACATTAGTACCGTTTCCTAATTTACCGGCTGCTATTAATGCTATGGATGTAGATTATGTAGTTACGGTTGATGAAGTCGGTAATCCGGATAAAATCGCAACGGCTGAAGCACGAATGACACAGGATCCGCGTGAATTGATGATGGCTCGTAACGTTGCGGATATTATTGCTAATACTCCATATTTTAAAGATGGTTTTTCATTCCAAACCTGTGTAGGTGGTCCGTCATTGGCTGTAAATCGGTTTTTAGAAGAACATATGGTTAAAAATAATATTCAAATGGGCTTTGCTTTGGGTGGTATCAGTAATGCTATGTGCCAATTGCAGGATAAAGGCTTGGTAAAGAAAATTCTGGATACTCAGTGTTTTGATAAACCAACAATTGAGCATTTAGCTAAAAATCCGGATAAACATATTGAAATTACGACGGATGAATATGCTAATCCTTCAAATCAAGGCGCTTATGTAAATAAGTTAGACTATGTAGTGTTGTCTGCTTTGGAAATTGATACAGATTTTAATGTTAATGTTATTACCGGTTCAGATGGTGTTTTACGAGGAGCACCGGGTGGTCATCCGGATACAGCGGCCGGCAGTAAATGTTGTATTATCGTTACGCCGTTAACACGCGGTCGTATGGCGACTGTTTGTGAAAAAGTAGTTACAGTTACTACTCCGGGCGATACAGTTGATGTATTGGTTACTGATTATGGTACGGCTGTAAATCCTTTACGCCAGGATATTATTGACTGTTTAGATAAGGCCGGTATTCCACATGTAACAATTGAATCTTTGAAGGAAAAAGCTTATTCATTAGTGGGACGGCCTGATGATTTGGAATGGGAAGAAAAGGTAATTGCTATTGTAGAAGCTCGTGATGGTAGCATTTTAGATGTAGTTCGTAGAATAAAAACGGTAACACTGGATTAAGGTATTAAAGCTGGGAGGGTGCAACATGAATATTTGGGAGAATATTCCCGAACCAATACAAAATATAGGCTGTTTAGCTTTAGAAGCTATGTTATTAGAGGCTAATTGTGCACCCGCTCCCGGTTTGGTAGACCGTTTTAACAGTGGTGCCCATAATGATATGGACATTTATACGTTTATAAAAAGTTCAGTAGCATTAAGCCCGTATATGCATAATTTTGTGTATATGGGCTATATGCATAAGGGTGCATTAGATACGTTATTAGCGTTTATTAGGCCTTTGGGTATTGAAGCGGAAGCTGCTATGTTTAAAGCTACAAAAGGAGTAAATACACAAAAAGGTTTAATTTTTCTTATGGGGATTCTTTGTGCTGCGGCCGGTTATGTATATCGAAAATATAATATTATCAAAAGTATTTTAGTTTTTGATGCAGTAAAAATCATGTGTCAGGGATTAGTAGCAAAAGAATTAGGTAATTTACCCCATGATAGAAAACTGACTTCCGGTGAACGGTTGTATCATCAATACGGCATCAGGGGTATTCGCGGTGAGCTGGAAGACGGGTTACCTATTATTAAAGACATTGCTTTGCCGGTTTATAAAAAGGCCATTACGTTAGGTGCCACTGATGATACATTATTGATTTACACTTTATTATCAATTATGACTGCTACGGAAGATACAACAATAATAAATCGGCATAATATGGAAACATTAGCTAGGGTACAAAGAGAAGCTAAAGCTTTATTAGAAAGCAATCAAGTTTTGGAATCAGGCGGGTTTGAAGAAATTAAAAAATTAGACAAAAAGTTTATTGAACAATGGATTAGTCCCGGAGGTTCAGCAGATTTATTGGCAGCCACTCATTTTTTGTACTCATTGGATGAAAAATATAGTGAGGAGGTTTAAAATGGAGGGTATTTCTTTAGTTTTTTTAATAGGATCAATTATATTTGGTATAGTTAATAAAATTAATGTGGGGATTGTTTCAATAGCTTTTTCATTGATATTGGCAATAATAGGAGGAATACCATTAAAACAAGTTTATTTGGGATTTCCTACACAACTATTTGTAACTTTATTAGGTACTATGTTTTTCTTTAGCATGTTACAGAATAATAAAACTTTGAACGTTTTTTCAGAATTTGTTGTATATCTAATTGGCAATAAATTATATTTACTCCCAATAGTTGTTTATATATTGGCGTATACATTAAGTGCTGTTGGTCCAGGTGCTATTCCGGTTTTACCTATTGCTATAATTATTGCGGTAACATTATCAAAACAAATGAATCTTTCTCCTGTTTTAATGGGTGGTTTGGCCACGTTAGGAGCCGTGGGTGGTACTTTGTCGCCAATTGCTTTAACCGGAATTATAGTAGAAGGGATTCTTTCAGAACAAGGTTTGTCGGGAATGGGACGTGCTTTATTTATAAAAGGTGCTGTAGTAAATTTAGCATGTGCTGCTATGTTATATTTCTTTTATAAAGGTTATAAGATAAACAATAAGACCGGCAACTTTACAGAAAATAAAGAATTTAGAGGTTTCAATAAGCAACAAAAGATTAGTCTTTTATTATTGGTAGTGTTAATTATATTGGTAATAGGTTTTAAGTTGGATGTAGGTTTGGTTAGTTTCTTAATGGCTCTGGGTTTACTAATTTTTAAGAGTGGTAATGAAAAAGAAAGCCTAACTAGTATCCCTTGGGGCGTTATGATTATGGTTTGTGGTGTTAATGTCCTTATGACATTAACACAAAAGTTGGGTGGCGTTAAATTACTGGCTAATTTTTTAGCTATGTTTATGTCAGAATCGACAGCTACACCGATAATGGCATTGACAGGCGGTATTATGTCGCAGTTTAGCTCAGCTAATGGTGTGGTTATTTCTACGCTGGTACCTACTGCGGTGGATATAGTGAATTCGATCGGGGGCATTACTAATGTTAATGAAATTACATTCGCTATTACATTTGCGGCCGTAGTTACCCTCAGTCCTCTTTCTACAGCCGGTTCTCTGATTATGGCAACATATATACAAGGGGAGGTTGAGGGTGAAAAGAAAGCAAATAAATTATTTGTTGATTTATTTATTTGGACATTTATTATGCTTTTGTTTTTTGCTGTATTGTGTTGGCTTGGCTATTATCGTTGGTTTTAAAATTATTAAAATGATAATAATTTTAGAAAGGAGTAACGATTATGTACGTGTACATTGGTTGCAGAACTACTGAAGAACGAAATGCAAGGGGAAAAGGTATTACCATTTATGAAATTAAAGATGACAAATGGGTTTATAAAGAAACTATTAATACTAAGGCGAACCCTTCTTACTTAACATTAGATAATAGTCAACAGTATTTATATACGGTTCATGGTGATTTTAACGATGTAAGTGCATTTAAAATCTTAAAAAATGGATCATTAGAATATTTAAACACGGTTAGCGCAACAGGTAAAAACCCTGTGTATTTAACCTGTAATAAAAATAATAAGTTTATTTTTGTTGCTACTTTGCAGGGCGGGACTATAGCTACATTACCTATAAAAGACGATGGGTCTTTGGGTGAGTCGGTACATGTATTTCATCTTGATGGTTTGACCTCTGAAGGTGTATCTCATGCTCATCAGTGTGAATTAGATAAGACAGGTGAATATCTATTTGTGCCAACGCAAGGTAGAAATATAGGGTATGAACGTATTTGGGTGTTTAAGGTTAACAATGATACCGGTGAGTTAACCTTAGTCAGTTTTGTTACTGCTCGTTCTTATGCTGAACCAAGACATATAGTAGTTTCTAATGATAATACTCGAGTTTATTTAATTAATGAAAAGGGAAATGATGTTACATATTATAACTTTGATTCTGAAGGCGGTATTTTAACTCCTTTACAAATTGTCAATACTCTGCCGGAAACATATGTTGGTGAAGGACAGGCTAGTGCTATAGCTTTACATCCAAATGAAAAGTTTTTATATGCGACGAATCGGATTCATGATAGCATAACTGCTTATAGAGTTAATAAGGAAACCGGATATATTAGTATTTTATCGTGGACTCCTTCTTTAGGAAAAACACCAAGATTTTTTAGATTTAGTCTTGATGGTTCCAAATTATTGGTAGCAAATGAAGATAGTGACACTATAAGAGTATTTTATGTGAGTCCTGAAAATGGCTCGTTGACATTTATGGATGAAACAATTAAAACCGGAAGTCCTACTTGTATTGCTATCAAAGATTAGGAAGGATTGTGCAAAAATTAAAAAGTAATTGAAAACAGGCTTTAAAACTCTTTATAATATAAATATATGTAATAAAAATAAGGAGTTCTTTATGCCTCAATTAATCTTTAAAGGTGTTACACCTGATATCGTTCAAAAGTTAAGTATTGCTTTACCTAAACAGTTAGCTGAATTGTCTGATACACCGGTAGACTATTTTACCTTAGAATGTCCGGAAACAAAGTATTTTCGTGATGGTAAAATCCATGACATGTATCCTTTAGTGGAAGTGTTACAGTATGCTCGTGGTGTTGCTATGGAAAAACAGATGGCACAGTGCATTGCTGATGCGGTGAAGGCCGAAGGCTATACTATGTGTGAAGTGTATTTTATA
Organism: Veillonella seminalis; assembly: GCF_003992065.1. Classification (GTDB taxonomy): domain Bacteria; phylum Bacillota; class Negativicutes; order Veillonellales; family Veillonellaceae; genus Veillonella_A; species Veillonella_A seminalis. The sequence goes on along the minus strand of NZ_RQUZ01000015.1, from coordinate 4,087 downwards.
CATATCGGTAGAGACGATTATTATGAATTTTAAGATCTAATTAAAAAATCCTTACAGAAATCAAATATCTGTGAGGATTTTCTTATGTATAATAAAGTTTACTTCTTCTTCACCACCGAAACAATGGTTACACCCTTACCGTAACTATGGGAAGCAATAACCTGATTCCTTGCATCAGATATACTGGTAGCAGTTACCGTTGTGGCATTGACACTGCCCTGCGAGGTCGGGCTGGTACTTTTATATCTAAATTTCACTTCATAGCGTCCACTCATACGTTAACATCTTCCTTTCATAAAAATACGGTAACATAGTAAGTCTGAAAAATACATTTATAGTAAAAAACAGTGACAAACCCTATAAATCTATTATATATGTAAATATGTATAATAGCAACGGATAGTATACATAATTGATATTAATTCACAAATAGGTTAGTAATTATACAGAATACTCATAAGACGAGTGATTAATGAACTATTTGAGTAATTTTTACAGAAACTAATCAAGAATAATAGATAAAAACCATAAAAATAAGTTGATTTTTACAATGTCTATTAGGAGTGAATACTATACCTTATTTTAATAAAAATAAAAGAAATAAAGAGTAAAATAACTAAATTATAAATTAACTTATATTAAAATATCATAATATGACAAAATTATTCTGTTTTATTCTGTAATTTTCGGTAACTTTTCAATAAAAAATAGATAATAAATAATTGAACACTCTAAAAGTATACTCTATGCAATATAATCATGATGATTAGTTGTCATTTTAAGCATGCTATGCTATCATACATACATGAAATGTCTTTTCTGAACGGATAGTTGGGGGCAGGGTTTTAGAAAAGCGTCGAAAAGTGTTGTTTTTAGGTTTTACAGGTTTTACTAGGTTAAGGAGTAAAGGTATGTTAGATGAAAGAACAGTAGTCCAAAAGGACATACCGGTTCAGGAGGAATTACCGGTATATGGCGAGCAAACAACAATTCGCGAAAGTATTACTAAGACATTAGATGCCTCCAAATGGAACAAAGCAGATACCACATGGATGTTAGGCTTATTCGGTACAGCCATTGGTGCCGGCGTATTATTCTTGCCGATTAATGCAGGTATCGGCGGTATTTGGCCATTGTTAATGATTACCTTATTTGCATTCCCGGTAACATTCTTGGCTCACCGTGCATTAGCTCGTTTCGTTATGTCCGCTTCTACAGTCGATAAAGGTATCATCGGTGCTGTTGAAGAATTCTGGGGCCCTACAGCTGCTCGTATCTTCAATGTAGTTTATTTTATTGGTATTTATACTATCTTGTTATTATATTCCGTAGCGATTACCAATACGACCGACAGTTTATTGCAGAATCAGATGGGGATTGCCGGTGTTGACCGTGCGTTAATCACAGTAGCCGTTATTGTCGGTTTATTGGCCATCGTTCGCATGGGTCAGGATATTATCGTACGCATCATGAGTTACTTGGTATATCCATTCATTGCTACCTTGTTAATTATCGGTTTGTATCTTATTCCTGAATGGAACACCGCTATTTTAACCTACCAGCCTGAAGGCGGTAGCAGCAGTGCTATGCTCATGACTTTGTGGATGACATTCCCGGTTCTTGTATTCTCGTTCAACCATTTCCCAATTATTTCCGCGTTTGTTATGAAAGAACGCCAGGAATATGGTGATGAACATGTAGATAAAAAATGCCATGACATTCAAAAATATGCTGTATTATTGATGTTTGGCGTAGTTATGTTCTTCGTTTACAGCTGTGTATTCGCTTTATCTCCTGCTGATTTACAGGCTGCCAAAGATCAGAACATCTCCATTTTATCTTATTTAGCTAACCATTTTAACACACCATTTATTGCTTGGTTGGCTCCAATCATTGCTTTCGTAGCAATCACTAAATCCTTCTTGGGCCACTATGTAGGTGCTTATGAAGGTTTACGCGATATCGTTATTGATTTGGGTCGTGTTAATAAAAAAGAATTAAATGCTAAAACAGTTGATCGTATTATCTTAGCATTCATGCTTATTACTTGCTGCTTGATTGCATACATCAACCCAAGCATTTTGGGTATTATCGAAACATTGAGTGGTCCGGCTATCGCCTTCATTCTCTTGTTAATGCCTATGGTTGCCATTTTCACAGTACCAAAAATGAAAAAATATCGCAGCGTAACGAACTACTTTATTATCACTATCGGTGTTATCACTGTAGCCGCTATGTTCTACGGTCTTATCCAGTAATTAGTTTTAAAAAGTTCATGATTAGGTTTGTAACCCGCCATTTGAGAATATCTTAGATGGCGGTTTTTTATTTTCTCGCAATTCTTACGATGATTGATATAAGATGATTTTTTCAATCATGTCTTATTTGGTCAACTATTTACTACCTACAGGCGTTATGGTATAGTAGAATTAGTTTTTCAATTGATTATAGGGAAAAGGAATAGTATAGATAGACTCATCAATAAAGTCATTGATAAGTGAGAATTAGAGGAGGGATTTCCATGGTTGGACCAAATGAAGCTGCCAATCAAAAAGCCGCCAATGCAGCGACAAATAATGCGGCAGCTGAAGCACGTCGTCATGCGTATTTGGACGATGCGGATTATACATTAGAGGAGGCACTCGCTGAGGCTAAACGTTGTTTGAATTGTGCGAAACCTTTATGTCGTACCGGTTGTCCGATTGAAAATGAGATTCCTCGTTTTATTCAAGCAATTGCTCGCGGTAACTTTGGCGAAGCTAACGATATTATCGGTGAACGCAGTAATTTACCGGCCGTTTGCGGTCGTGTTTGCCCTCGTGAAAAACAGTGCGAAGGGCATTGTATCTTGAATCGTGCCAATAAACCGATTAATATCGGTAAATTGGAACGTTTTGCAGCGGATTTTGAAAGTTTGCACGGCTTGCGTCGTATGAAACCGATTATTAAGGATCAAGGTAAAATCGGTATTATCGGTTCCGGCCCTGCCGGCCTTACTGTAGCCAGTGATATGGCAAAACTCGGTTATGAAGTGACGATTTTTGAAAAACAAGACGAACCGGGCGGTATTTTGCTTTATGGTATTCCGGCATTCCGTTTGAGTAAAGAAGTAGTACATCGTGAAATTAATCGTCTTAAAGCATTGGGCGTTAAATTTGAATGTAATACCGTTATCGGTCCGAATAAAACTATCGATTCTTTATTTGAAGAAGGCTATGATGCTATTTTCATCGCTACCGGTACTCATGTGCCGATGGAACTTCCTATGCGCGGTGATGAAAAGCCGGGCGTATTACAGGCTATGGCTTTATTAACAGCGGTTCAATTACATCAGAACGGCCGTGTCGGCGATGATGCAATTCCGGTTCAAAAAGGTGATCGTGTTGTTGTTATCGGTGCCGGTAATGTGGCTATGGATGCAGCCCGTACTTGTGTACGTTTAGGTGCTGAATCTGTAACGGTAGCGTATCGTCGCGGCGAAGCAAACATGAGCGCTAACCCATCTGAATACGAAGAAGCGAAAGAAGAAAATATTCACTTTAAATTCTATGCGGCTCCATCCAGCGTAGAAGGGGATGTTGTGGTAGAAGGCTTGCGTTGTGAAATTCAGGAACCGCAGGAAGACGGTTCTATTCAACCAACCGGTCACTATGAAGTAATCCCGGCCGATAAGATTATTATTGCTATCGGTCATAAACCGAATGCTCGTTTAGTAGGCCCGGGCAACGGTATTGAAGTTAATAAAGACGGTTATGTAGTAACCCGTGAAATGCCATATGGTATGACGAGCCGTAAAGGCGTGTTTGCCGGTGGTGATGTTGTACATAAACCGGCCACCGTAGTACTTGCTATGCGTGCTGCTAAAAAAGTAGTAGAAGGCATGGTTAATTATTGCGAAGCTAAACGCTATTTAGGCGATCTTTAATTAGATTTTATAGAAGAATTAAAATTGAAAGTTAAATTATAAAAGTAAATTGCAATATGAAATTGAACACTTTTAAAAACCCAGTAACTTATTAACTTCTTCAATGAATACTTCTTGTGGTGTCCGGTAATTCAGAATTTTGCGTGGCAGTGCATTACACCA
>NZ_RQUZ01000014.1 GCF_003992065.1 Veillonella seminalis | reverse complement strand
CTACTCTTAAAAAAGATATAAGAAGCATAAATTTTTTATTTATAAGTTTAACTTTATAGAGCTTGATTTTGTAATCGTATTTATAAGGTAGCGTTAGAAATCTTATTTCTCAATAACTCTTATCGCATTTTATTGTACAAATGTATACACAAAACGCACAAAAATGCATTTCTCTTCATGATAAAAGATGATATAATATTATGTATAAAATAACTAAAAGGAAATAAACGACCGGAAAACTAAATCATCAAAATTATTGCAAAGTTTATTTCCTTAAGAAAGAAGAGGATATTATGGCTTGGTTTAAATCATTTCTACAGTCTCCTTCAGTCGGCGGTGTTTTATTACTTATTTCAGCCGCATTGGCCATAGGAGTAGCGAACTCACCAATTGCAGACCAGTATTTTATGTTCTTGAAATTACCGTTAGGGCCGTTCCCGGTTGATCTCTGGGTTAACGATGTTTTAATGGCTATATTCTTTTTAAGCGTTGGTCTCGAAATTAAGCATGAAATGATTTACGGTGAATTAAATACGAATGCAAAACGTATTCTACCGACTGTATGCGCTTGTTGCGGTGTTATGGTTCCGGCCATTATTTACTTCATGTTTAACCATGCAAACCCTTTATATCATAGAGGTTGGGCTATTCCTACAGCCACTGATATTGCGTTCTCCATCGGGGTTGTATCTTTGTTGGGAACACGTGTTCCGATAGCCATGAAAGTATTATTGACGACGTTGGCTGTAGTCGATGACTTAATTGCGGTTATTATCATTGCTGCTGTTTATACCGAATCTTTACAGTTTATGTTCATGGGCTTGGCCCTTGTCATCTTTGTAATATTGATGTTATTGAACAGAAATGGTGTTTTCCATCCGATTCCTTATATCCTGTTAGGTATAGCATTATGGTTCTGTATTTTTAAATCAGGCCTTCATGCAACTCTTTCCGGTGTTATTTTGGCAATGACTATACCTTACCGTGCTAAATATAAAACCGGTCGTTTGATTTCACCGGTTATGCAATGGAATAATGCATTGATTAAGTGGATTACTTTCTTAGTTTTGCCGCTCTTCGGCTTCGTTAATGCAGGTGTTTCTTTTGGTGATTTCACAGCTTCGGATTTATTCCAGCCGGTTGTATTAGGCGTATCCTTAGCTCTTTTCTTAGGAAAACAGATTGGTGTATTTGCCACTGTATATATTTTGGTTAAAACAAAATTGGTTGAAATGCCGGTTCATGCAACCTGGTCTCATGTATATGGGATTGCTCTTTGCTGTGGGATTGGCTTTACCATGAGTTTGTTTGTAGACTTGTTGGCATTCCCGGCCGGTCATGCACAGGAAATGGCAAAAGTCGGTATCTTTATGGGTTCAATTCTTTCCGGTGTGTTAGGCTATTTGGTACTCAGATTCTTAACGCCGGATGTAAGTGCTTTGGAACAGAACGAAGAATAGCTTTATATTAATTATTGATAGAACAACAGTTACCGAGCCTTTGCTTTAGTGGCGAATCTTAATAGCTTCAGATTGTATAACAAGAGGTTTATTGAAAATTTTCGATAAATCTCTTTATTTTATTGCCAGTTTTATTTTGAATAGGGTATACTAAGAAGTGCAGAGGAATAAGTTAAATTTGCTCATCAGCATAGATTACAAAATGCGATGAAGCTTGTGAGAGGTTATGAATGTGTGAGAAAGTGAAGGAGATATATGGAGAGTCTTAAAAAAATATTTCAAGCGCCGGCTACCGGTGGTATTTTATTACTGCTAACAGCCATTCTTGCTATCATAGTGGCCAACTCGCCACTGGGGCCGCAATATGAACATATATTGCATAGCTATATAGGATCTTTATCCGTTGCCCATTGGGTTAATGATGTGTTGATGGCCATCTTTTTCTTAGGTGTCGGTCTTGAAGTTAAACATGAAATGCTCGAAGGCGAGCTAAATACTAATGCCAAACGATTATTACCGACTATTGCCGCCGTATTCGGCGTGTTGATGCCGGCTTTGATATTTGCATTTTTTACTTATAATCACGGCGAATTATTACGCGGCTGGGCTATTCCGACAGCTACAGATATTGCATTTTCCATCGGTATCATATCCTTATTGGGATCGAGAGTGCCGTTGGCAGCCAAAGTATTTTTGACAACCTTGGCGGTAGTTGACGATTTAATTGCTGTAATAATCATTGCTGCTGTATATACGCCAACGTTGGAATTTATGTACTTGGGCTGGGCGGTTCTTGTTTTTGTCTTGCTCTTATTATTGAATAAAAAAGAAGTAGTGAGCCCATGGCCGTATATTATTCTGGGTGTGGCACTTTGGCTTTGTATTTTTAACTCCGGTTTGCACGCTACGTTGTCGGGTGTTATTTTAGCCATGGCTATTCCGTCCAAAGTATTGCGTAACGGCAAAGAATTGTTTCCGTTAAATGATTGGCACGAAGCATTGGGCGGTTGGATTACATTCCTTATTATTCCGTTGTTCGGTTTTGCCAATGCCGGCGTTTCCTTCGGTGATTTCCAATGGTCCGAACTTATGCATCCGGTTATTTTAGGAATTTCCCTGGGACTTTTTGCAGGGAAGCAAATCGGGATTTTCGGTATTATGCTTATTCTTGTTAAAACTAGGATTGTACCGATGCCTAAACCGCTTACCTGGAAACATATCTATGGCGTATCTCTTTGCTGTGGTGTGGGTTTTACCATGAGTCTCTTCGTTAACTTATTGGCATTCCCACCGGGGCATGCACAGGAAATCGCTAAAGTAGGTATTTTCTTAGGGTCTATCGTATCCGGTGTTTCCGGCTATATTATGCTTCGCTTCTTCACACCGGAAGTAAAATTGACGGAACCGGAAGATCCGTTTTTCCATAAAAATCATTTAGTATAATCAGTTGAAATGATAACGATTAATGATTGGGACTGTTACCCTTAAAAGAGTAACAGTCCTTTTAATTTCGATATTTATTTACTAAACAGCAATTAAATATACAATAAAATGTGCAAATAAATCGAAGATTTTAATCGAAGTGGGAAAAACATTTGTTTTTTATGAGTAAAGTGGTGATTATAATTGATAAAAGTGGGTGTTTTTTGACAAAATTCCCAAAATAAAGTAAAATAATATTGCATTTAGATACGAGGTGGAAATATTGAGAAAACTTAGAATAGTGACAGTTCTCTTGACGTTTCTAATGGCTTGTACTTCAGTAGTATTGGCTGATGTAGGACGCGGCGATCGTGGCAGCGAGGTTACTTATGTTCAGCGTTTGATGATTACGCAGGGGTACCTTGTTGATACAGCCGACGGTGTTTTCGGTAATAATACGGAATATGCGGTGCGCATGTTCCAAAAGCAAAACGGCTTATCCGCTACGGGTAAGGTGGACAGTAACACCTTGGCAGCGATGAAAGAGAACAATAAAAAATTTGCAGTAGCACAACAGTCTCGCAATGTGCGCAATAGCGTAGAAGTGTCACGTTTTGGTGATCGAGGTCGCTCGGTTTCCGATTTGCAGGCTCGTTTAGCCCACAGTGGTTTTTCACCGGGTTCTATTGACGGTATTTTTGGCAATGGTACAGCTGATGCTTTAAAACGTTTCCAGAAGGCAAACGGATTGCCTGTAACCGGTGAAGTGGACAGTAAGACAATGGCGCTCTTAGCTAAAGAGCGAGGTGTTCCGACAGAGTATAAAAAGACTCTTACAATGAATGCCACGGCCTATTCGGCGTATGATGCAGGTAATTCGCATTATACGGCACGAGGTAATTTATTAAAACGCGGTTATGTGTCAGTGGATCCGAATGTGATTCCGTTAGGCACAGCGGTTTATGTCGAGGGCTACGGATATGCAGTCGCGGATGATACCGGCGGCGATATTATTGGTAATCGTATCGATTTAGCCATGGATTCTCATGGTGAGGCCATAGATTTTGGTCGACAAACCGTTAAGGTTTATATTTTAGAGTAAATGGGATAAGATTTTAGAGAAGCGTTAGTACGTTGTATGAATTAATTTATATGAATTCAATTATTAACATCTAAAATGCAGCTTAAGAGGCTGTAACCAAAATGAGGACATTTCCTCGTTTCGGTTACGGTCTCTTTTGTTATTTATCAACGGATTAAAAGTTCCTGCTATTTGATTATCCACTCTTGAAAGATACTTGAATACTACGAACGTTCAGATGAAAATTAACCTTGAATGTATGGATTTTTACCGTCAAAGTATGTATTTTCGAGGCATTTTGTGGTATCCTTAAAAAAGAACAAGGTTGTGGGCAAAGTCGGCAACGTTATTTTTTTGTATAAGGAGGTATACAGTGGAAAAAGTGCGACGCGTTGAGCGCATGGTAGCGCTTACTAAACTGTTGGTAGATTCTCCGCAAGAATTGATATCTTTACGATATTTTTGCGATTTTTTTGATATTGCAAAGTCCACACTCAGTGAAGATTTAAGTTCGGTGAAAACAGCTTTGCAACATTTTTCATTAGGGTCTTTGGAAACGGTAGCCGGGGTAGCCGGCGGTGTCCGTTTTATTCCATATCGCCAAGGGGAACGGGCTATGTCCGTTCTTCGCGAAGTACAGCAGCGCTTACAAGAACCGGACCGGGTCATTCCGGGCGGTTTCTTGTATATGTCGGATATTTTATATGATTGGCATATTGCGAGTCGTTTGGGTGAGATATTTATGACTCGATTTGCAGACCGTAATCCGGATTATATTATGACGGTGGAAACGAAAGGAATTCCGCTAGCCGTTATGGTAGCCAGAGCATTTAATAAACCGCTCGTTATTGCTCGTCGTGACAGTAAGGTAACGGAAGGGTCTTCAATCAGTATTAATTACGTTACCGGTTCCAATCGCCGTATTCAGACTATGTCGCTGACGAAACGGGCGATTCCGCCTAAATCTAAGGTATTGCTTATTGATGATTTTATGAAAGCGGGCGGCACGGCTAACGGTATGCGTGAGCTGGTTACCGAAATGGGCGGCACGGTGGTAGGTATCGGTGTATTGGTATCAACGCCGGATCCTAAAGTAGTTAATGATTGTGAAGCTTTGTTAATTCTTAACGGTGTTGATGAAGAAACGCGTACTATTGATATTCAACCTGTAGATTTAGAGGCTGATAAGGAGGCCTAATTGTATGAAACCTATAACATCTTTGATTTTAGCGGCCGGTAAGGGAACTCGTATGAAGTCCAAATTACCGAAAGTATTGCACCCTGTAGCGGGCAAGCCCATGGTGGAGCGTGTGCTCGAAACGGTAAAAACTGTCGGTACAGAACGCAATGTAGTTATTGTCGGCTTTGGCGGTGAAGCGGTGCAGGCGTATTTGGGTGATACGGCTGAATTCGTAACTCAAACCGAGCAAAAAGGTACCGGTCATGCTGTAAAACAGGCTAAACCTTTATTGGGCGATTACAAAGGGACCATTTTATTGCTTTGCGGAGACACACCGCTCGTTACACGTGAATCCTTGGAAGCACTTTTAAAAGAACATGAAGAAACCGGCGCAGCAGCTACTGTTTTGACGGCTCATATGGCTAATCCTACCGGTTACGGCCGAATTATTCGTGAAGACGGTACGGGTAAGGTTCTTCGCATTGTTGAAGAAAAAGACGGTAAGCCGGAAGAATTGGCTGTGCAGGAAATCAATACCGGTATGTATGCTTTTGACAGCGAAAAATTATGGCCATGCTTGGAACAGTTATCTGATGATAATGCGCAGGGCGAACTCTATATTACCGATGTAGTAGGAATTTTGGTAAATCAGGGCGACCGTGTAAGTGCGTATATGATGACGAATGAAGAAGAGTCTTTAGGCGTTAACTCGCGTGCTCAGTTGGCGGAAGCGGAACGCATTTTGCGTGAACGCACCAGTCGTCATTTCATGGATCTGGGTGTTACCATTATTGATCCCGCATCTACGTATATTGCTCCTGAAGTTGTCATCGGAGCTGATACGGTTATTTTACCGGGTACCTTGCTTGAAGGTGAAACTGTTATCGGTGAAGGTTGTAAAATCGGACCGCACAGCCGCTTGACGAATGTGAATGTTGGCAATGAAGTGGTTATGCATTTTACGTATGCACATGATTGTGAAGTAAAAGACGGTGCCGATATCGGACCGTATGTACATTTACGTCCTAACACCGTAATCGGTGAATCTGTTCACATCGGCAACTTTGTGGAAGTGAAAAACAGTATTGTCGGTAAGGGGACTAAATTCCCTCATTTATCGTATATCGGCGACAGCGATGTAGGTAGCGGTGTCAATATCGGTTGCGGTACGATTACGGTTAACTATGACGGTAAATTAAAACACCGTACCAAGATCGGTGACGGTGCGTTTGTAGGCTGTAACTCCAATTTAGTAGCCCCTGTTTCAGTCGGTGATTACAGTTATATCGGTGCCGGTTCCACAATTACCAAAGATGTACCGACTAAATCTTTGGCAGTAGGTCGGGCTCGCCAGATTGTCAAAGAAAATTGGGTAACTGACGACACATTCAAGAAAAAATAGAAAAAAGTTGTTTACTTTTTTGCATTGTAGGCGGTAATAGTATACAATAATAAAGATGAGGTTTGCTAGGAGCAACGAAGTTATTAATTAGCAAAAGGGGTATTGAATCATGGCATTTGAAGACGGTAAGAAACTTAAAATTTTCACAGGTAATGCGAATCCGGAGTTGGCGAAAGAAATCTGTGATTACTTAGGCTTACCTTTAGGCGAAGCATTTGTAGGTCGTTTCAACAATGGCGAAGTTCAGATTATGATTGATGAAAGCGTGCGCGGTAAAGATGTATTTATTGTGCAACCTACCAGCTATCCGGTAAATGATAATTTAGTAGAGTTATTAGTAATGGCCGATGCCTTAAAACGTGCCTCTGCGCGTCATATTACGGCGGTAGTACCGTATTACGGGTATGCCCGTCAAGACCGTAAAACTCGCGGTCGTGAACCAATTACGGCTAAATTGGTGGCTGATTTAATGCAGACGGCCGGTATCACTCGTTTGGTAACGATTGACCTTCATGCCGGTCAGATTCAAGGCTTTTTCAACGTGCCGGTGGACCACTTGTTCGGTGCCTCCATCTTGGCAAAATATATTAACGAAAAGAAAATGGAAGATTTAATCGTTGTATCGCCTGACCTTGGCGGTGTAACGCGTGCGCGTGATTTGGCTGACCGCATCGGTGCACCAATCGCGATTATTGAAAAGAAACGTCCGCAACCGGGTGTGGCTAAAGTTATGAACTTAATCGGTAATGTAGAAGGTAAAAACTGTATCATTATCGACGATATTGTTGATACAGCCGGATCTTTGGTTGAAGGCGCCAAAGCACTCAAAGAATTCGGTGCTAAATCGGTTATGGCTTGTGTAACGCATGCCGTATTGACCGATCCTGCTTGCGAACGTATTGCAAACTCCAATATTAAAGAATTAATTGTAACTAATACAATTGATTTACCGGAAGAACATAAATTACCTAATATTACGTCCTTGTCGGTAGCACCTTTATTGGGTGAAGCTATTATGCGTATCTTCCATGAAGTGTCCGTAAGTAATTTGTTTGATAAATAATTTTTCTCTGCACGGCTGTTTATGCCTCTGTAGAGCGACGTGTGTAACCTCCGGAATTCGTTCCGGAGGTTCTGTTTTTCGTAGAATAAAGGATGTAAACAGTGAAAATGGTAGTTGGGCTCGGTAATCCGGGGCGTGAATATGAAAAGACAAAACATAATATAGGATTTATGGTCATCGACGCTATGGCGGCTAAAGAAGCTCATACGCCGTGGCGTGAAGATTTTAAAGCTTTAATTACGACGATTACAATTGACGGTGAGAAGGTTCTCCTTGTAAAACCGCAGACATTTATGAATGCCAGTGGGGAATCTGTGGGTCCGTTGATGCGTTATTATAAAATTGATGCTTCAGATGTGTACTGCGTCTATGACGACATGGATTTACCGGTCGGTAAAATTCGTATTCGTCCTAATGGCAGTGCCGGCGGTCATAATGGGATTAAATCTTTGATTGCTCATATGGGCACATCCGAGTTTCCGCATTTCCGTTTCGGTATCGGTCGTCCGTTACCGCAGTGGACTGTCATCGATCATGTGCTGGCACCGTTCCCGGAAGAACAGCAGGATAAGGTTAATAAAGGTATCGAAGATATGGCCAAAGCTATTTTGGGCACTTTAGAAGTAGGGCTTGATAAAGGAATGAATTTATATAATCCTCGTAAAGGGCGTCGTCAGTAATTACTGTGTTTAAGATGATTTCGTATATACTGTGTAAAAAAAGTAATTGTAACGAATATAATGATGTTCATACAATGCGGAAGTGAGAATTTTTAATATTAACGCTTGACAAGTTTTAACAATTTCGATATAATAATTTTATTATCCGGAATAGATTGTCAGTGTTAATGCTTGAGGAGGATGAACTTTAAACCCAACAATGTCATAATCTTTGAACATTCCTGTGCAGTCGAAAAGGGTATGTGGTAATAACCCAACCACTTTTGAGCAGTTGGTTTTAACCCAAATCGCTGTAGTTTTAAATAACAAGGAGGTTCGATTATGAACAAGATTAAAAGTTTATCGAACCGCTTATCGGTGCTGGGATATAGTGGTTTCGAGATTTCTCACATTATTAATAATGCCTCTAAAGGCAAAGAGTTAAAAACATTGAATGGACATCAGTTGCGAGATGTTATTCAGCAAATGGAAAAATATGTAACGCTCGGCACGCAATTTGCGGCCGCTTATAGCAAGTAAGCACAGCGTAACCACAGGAGACTATACGGAGCTATAGTCTCCTTTTTTCGATATAAGGGAAGACGGAGGATTACATGTTCGTACGACAAAATCATAAACCGCGTAAGCAACGTTCGTTTCCTGCCGGGCCACGCCAAACAAAGCGTATGGGGATGTCAGTGAAATGTATGATTTTTTGTGAAGGCGATATTTTATTGTTACAAAAGAAAGATCGTGAAGGGCTCAGCCCTTGGGAATTTCCGGGTGGCGGCCTGGAATTCGGTGAAGATTTACATGATGCGGCTTTGCGTGAAGTCCGTGAAGAAACAGAACTTACCGTGGAGCTTTTAGATGTGGCCGGTCTTTGGTCCTATGCACGTAATAAACTTCAATTTTTGACGGGTGTTATTTTTATTGCCAAAACAACGGATCGTAATGTTATTTTGTCGGATGAGCACACGGATTTTGCCTGGGTGAAACCGTCGGAGCTTCATACATATCGTTTGCAAGATTCATTGCGTCAAGCGTTAGATCGCATTAAAACAAGCAATGAACGCGGCCAGGAATTGCGTCAGTATTTTGTAGAAACCTATAAATAGCTATTTAGCGGTTTAATAAACTATATAGCTGTACAAAGATTACGTATATGATTTATGTGTATTATATTTGCAACAAAATTTCGTATATAATATACATATGTAATGTACGTAAATGAAAAGATATAAAAGAGGTTCTACTTTTGAAAACAGATACACAATCACAAAATAATAATATAGCATTGAATCAATCACGCATGCCCTTTGTAGAAGCCTTGGAAGCTTATAAAGTGGAGCGTTTTGCGGCTTTTCATACGCCGGGCCATAAATTGGGAGTCGGTGCACCGCACACGTTAAAATTGTGGATGGAGCCGGCTTTGCCGTATGATTTGGGCGTCATGTATGCGTTGGATGATTTGCATGAACCGGAAGGCTCGCTTAAAGAAGCGCAGGACTTGGCCGCTCAGTTATATGGGGCTGATCATACATGGTTTTCGATCAATGGTACTACCGCTTTGATAGAGACTATGATTATGGGCACGGTAGGAGCCGGTGATACGATTATTATTCCTCGTGAAGCACACCGCTCAGTAATGGGCGGTTTAATTTTAAGCGGAGCTAAGCCGGTCTATTTGGAAGGACGTTTTGATGAGCGTTGGGGTGTACCTTTGGGCACAACACCCGAAGAGGTGGAACGGGTATTGGCTGAGCATCCGGAAGCTAAAGCCATCGTTTTGGTTAATCCGAATTATTATGGTATTGCCATTGATTTGGAAGCCATAGTTGCATCGGCGCATAGACGAGGTGTTATTGTATTGGTTGATGAGGCTCATGGAGCTCATTTACAGTTTGGTGAAAAATTGCCGAAAAGTGCTTTAGCCTGCGGAGCCGATTTGGTAGCACAGAGTACACATAAACTTATCGGGTCTTTGACACAGACATCTATGCTTCACGGTCAAGGTTCGCTGATCAATGAACGTCGTATTACCCAGGTACATCAGATTTTACAAAGTACCAGTCCGAATTATATATTCCTGGCCAGTCTCGATATGGCTCGCCAACAAATGGCCACGGAAGGTCATGAGTTGGTCACAGAAGCTGAGCAATTAGCCATGGAATTACGTCGTGACCTGCAGCAAATTCCGGGGATTAAAGTGCCGGCCGCTGAAGATTTTAATGCTATTTATGCTTATGATGCCACTAAAGTGCTCATAGATTTTTATGAACTGGGGCTTACCGGTGTTGAAGCTGAAAAGCGCCTTCGCCAAGAAGGTATCGAAGTGGAATTGGTGCAGGCTTATCATGTATTGGTACTCATTACTATCGGTGATACGAAAGAAAGTATTAAACGACTGGTTAAGGCTGTGCAAAATGTATCGGCTCAGATACTCGGTGTAACTTCACCGGGGACACAGACAAATGCCAAACAAGCGGTTACGGCTGAAGGCCCTTTGGCAACAGGTACGCAATTAACGAAGCCGGAAGTGGTATTGACACCGCGCGAGGGTTTTTACAGTCAAACCGTAACAGTTAATTTAGCGGATGCAGAAGGAAAACTTAGCGGTGAAACTATCAGCTATTATCCGCCAGGCATTCCCTTTGTCAGTGTGGGGGAACGTATTACTCCTGCCGTATTGGCATATATAAAAGAGCGACAAGTCATGGGCTTCGTACCAAACGGCTGTGCCGACAAAACTTTGAAAACTATTCGAGTTATTAGTGAAGCGTGAGGTGGAAGACATGGGCCGTTTAATTATTATTGAAGGTGGCGACGGCAGCGGTAAAGCTACGCAGACGGCGTTATTGAAGGAGCGGTTGCAGCAGGAAGGGTATAAGGTGAAGTCGGTGAGCTTCCCTAATTATGACAGCCCCGCAGCCATGCCGGTGAAGATGTATTTAGCCGGTGATTTCGGCAAAAATCCATCCGATATCAATCCTTTTGTAGCCAGCAGTTTGTATGCCGTTGATCGTTTTGCTTCATTCCGGATGGAATGGCAAGCTTTTTATGAAGCCGGGGGGATTATCTTGGCCGATCGCTATACGACTTCTAATATGGTGCATCAAATGGTGAAGTACGATGATGAGGCAGAGCGTAATACTTTTCTTGATTGGTTGGAAGACTTCGAATTTGTAAAATTCGGTTTGCCGAGACCCGATGTGGTTTGCTTGTTGGATATGCCGCTTGCGGTCAGTGAAGCACTCATGGCCGAGCGAAAACACAAAACCGGCGGTGCTACCGGTGATATTCACGAACGAGATCATGCGTATCTCGGCCGTGTTCATGCCGCTTATGATGAATTAGTGGCTCGTTACGGTTGGCAGCGTATTGCCTGTGCCGATAGTAAGAACGTATTGCGGACGATTGAGGATATTCACGAAGATGTATATCGAGCTATTTTACAGGTGTTAGCTGACGCATAGCCGTGGCTTTGAGTTGTTTTTTAGGGGCTTCACGGTATATAATAAATATGTTGTAATGCATTGAGGAGGCACCATGTCGTATTTTGAGCAAGTTATCGGTCAGACGGCGATTATCGACCATTTGACGACCTTGGTAGAACGAGGTACTTTACCCCACAGTTTATTGCTTTATGGGGAAAAAGGCCTTGGAAAATTGAATACGGCAATCGGTCTGGCCTCTTTATTAATAGGACGACAAGTTTTTTCGCCGGATGGGGGCGCTCAGTTTTTGGAAGCTGTAGCACAGGCCCGTCAGGCAGATGGCGAGTCGGAGAAAAAAACAGAAGCGGAAGGTCTCGCTATTTACGTTGACGGCGGGCAGGCTTTTTGGCTAAGGCCGATGAAGTCGATGCTCAAAGTGGAGCAGTGGTATGAACTTTTAAGCTCTTATTTAGGTCGTACCGGTGGCGGACGTCGGGTTGTTATCGTTGAGGATTTTCAGACAGCCAATGCGGTAATGGCCAATGCCATGCTGAAAACGATTGAGGAACCGCCGGCGGATGTTTTTTTCTTAATATTAACCAATCAAATTGCTTCGGTGTTGCCGACAATTAAATCACGTTGCATGCTGGTTCCGTTCGGACCGGTGAGTAATGAAACTATTACGGCGGCCCTTCGTAAGGAAGGATTTACCGAAGATTTACAACAAGCTTTAGGTGCCGGCCAAGGTAATCCCGCACTGGTTCGAGAATTGGTGCGCCGAGGGACATTGCCTTTATTGGAAAAGGCAGTGAAAATGTTGGAACGGTGGCCGAAGGCTTTGTTTTTTACACAACTGAGTCTGCAAATAGAAGCTCTTAAACGCGATGAAATGCGTGAATTAATGAGCTGGTTGCGGCTGTTGGGGCGTGATATTCTGGCTCTCAGAGCCGGTGCGCCGGATGATGTCTTACAGTGCCCTTTGCATAAAGCACGTTTGTTGGCGGTTTTACCGTCGTGGAGCGTGAAAACATTATTATTGTTGGAGCGTGAAACGCTGGCTGCAGAAGAAGCACTTCGATTAAATGTAAAAGCAGGTTTGGTTATGGATGGTGTATTGATTGCACTGCGCCAAGCCTTAAAGGAGGACACCCAGTGACAACCATAGTCGGTGTTAGATTTAAAAAAGCGGGTAAAATTTATTATTTTGCTCCCGGTGGTGCCAGCTTGAGCTTAGGTGACGGAGTTATTGTTGAAACAGCTCGCGGCCTTGAATTCGGTGATGTTGTGATTGCACCTCGTCAAGTGGAAGAAGAATCGGTGATTCAACCGCTTAAGAGTGTAATTCGTAAGGCTACCCCGAAAGATTATAAACAAGTAGAAAAGAATAAACAGCGTGAGGAAAAGGCATTTGAAATTTGTTTGGAAAAAATTGCCAATCGCAAATTGCCGATGAAACTTATCAATGTGGAATACACCTTTGATATGAATAAAATCATTTTCTTCTTTACGGCTGACGGACGTATTGATTTCCGTGATTTGGTTAAAGATTTGGCTACCGTATTCCGTACGCGTATTGAATTGCGTCAGGTAGGGGTGCGTGATGAAGCTAAAATTTTAAACAGTATCGGTGCTTGCGGCCGTGCTTTGTGCTGTGCCACATTCCTCGGCGATTTTACACCGGTATCCATTCGTATGGCTAAGGATCAGAATTTAAGCCTTAATCCTACAAAAATTTCCGGTGTGTGCGGTCGTTTGATGTGCTGCTTGAATTACGAAAATGATTTGTATGCTAAGGGCGGCGATTTATATACGCAAAAAGCCAAAGTCGTTCCGGTTATGGTGGAACCGCCGGGTATCGGTAAAGATGTAGTAACCGATGAAGGTATGGGCAAAGTATTAAAGATAAATCGCAACAAGAAAACGGTTAAAGTACAGCTCGAAGAAGGTCGTACGATTGACTTGCCGTGGACTGACATCGTATTGCCTGATGAAGAATAATCTTGAACGACTTGATGATTTATTGATTGACGGTATGAAATTGTGGCAACGAACGGATCAATTCCGCTTTGCCATTGATGCGGTATTGCTGGCGCACTTTCCTAAATTTAATGAAAGGCGCCGCTATGCCGATTTAGGCACCGGTACAGGCGTGATTCCGCTCCTTATGACGGCTCGCGGGGTAAAAGACATTACGGCTGTTGAAGTTAATCCTGTATTGGCTGATTTGGCACGACGCAATATTGTGCTCAATCATAAAGAATCGGAAATTACGCTGGTTGAAGCAGATTATTGCCGACTTGAAGGCTCTGAATGGGTGGAGCGATTTGACGGAATTGTCATCAATCCGCCTTATTTTACGGCGGCTCAAGGGGCTCAGCCGCAATCGGCGGATGTCAATTTGGCACGTCATGAAACGGTGTATGACATTTTGGATATAGCCAAGGCTGCAGCTCGCTTGGTGAAGTATCAGGGACAGGCCTTCTGGATTTATCCCGTAAGTCGTCTCATGGATTTATTGAGTGCGCTAAAAGAAGTAAAATTGGAACCAAAGCGGATGCGTTTTGTCCACAGTATGCCGGGCAAGGCGGCAAAATTGGTTTTGATTGAAGCACGTAAAGCGGGGCAGGTCGGTTTAATTACGGAAGTCCCTTTATATATTTATGACACACCGAATGTGTACAGTGAGGAGGTGCGTAGTTGGTATGAGCGAACCTAAAGGAACTTTATATTTAGTACCCACGCCCATAGGTAATCTGGAAGATATGACCTATCGGGCTGTCCGTGTTTTACAGGAAGTACATACCATTGCGGCCGAAGATACACGGCACAGCGGGTTATTATTGAAGCATTTTGATATTAAAAAACCTTTGGTATCCTATCATGAACATAATAAGGAGGCTAAGGAAGCCCCTTTGATGGAGATTTTACTGAGCGGTCATGATGTGGCTGTTATCAGTGATGCCGGCATGCCGGCCATATCCGATCCGGGGGCCGATTTGGTGGCCGCCGCTATAGCAGCGGAAATTCCGGTGGTACCTTTGCCGGGACCGAATGCAGCTTTGACGGCACTTATCGCCTCGGGGCTTGATACCAGAGAATTTACATTTCTAGGATTTTTACCGAAAAAGAGCAGCCATCGCAAAGAATTATTGGAGCGCGTGGCTACTTATCAAGGCACTTTATTATTCTATGAAGCGCCGCATCGTTTACAAGCTTCGTTACAGGAGTTATATAAATACTTAGGCAATCGGCCGATTGTAGTTGGCCGCGAGTTGACTAAAAAGTTTGAAACCTTTGTGCGTACCGATTTGGAGCGCTTGCAAAAGGCTGACGATTTCGTTACCATAAAAGGTGAGTTTGTGCTTGTTGTCGGTGGGGCCGTCACTATGGAGACCGAAGTAACCGAGGACAAGATACTGACAACCGATGATTATGTAAGTGCTGTAACGATGCTTATAGAAGACGGTATGGCTAAAAAAGAGGCTATACGTGAAGTTGCCAAACGATTGGGCGTAGCCAGACGTGATGTATATAATGCGGTTGAGGCGGCACAGGACGTGTAAATCTTGACGTTTTTCGTGAAACTGCCGATTTGATGCATAGACTGTGAAAACGCAGTATAGTTACTACACACGAGGGTTCGTTCAATGTTATAGGAATAAGAGGAGGTTATTGTATGTCAGATACAACCAACAAACGATTTTATATTACCACACCGATTTATTATCCGAGTGCCAAGCTTCATATCGGTCATACCTATTGCACCACGATTGCCGATACGGTAGCTCGTTTCAAACGCCGTGCCGGCTATGATGTACGCTTTTTGACAGGTTCCGACGAACATGGTCAAAAGATTCAGCGTGCTGCCGAAGCTTTGGGGATTACACCGCTTGAATATACAACGAAAATTGTTAACGGTTTCCAAGAATTGTGGAAAGCCCTTAATATTTCCAATGATGATTTCATCCGCACTACGGAAAAACGTCATGAAAAAGTAGTTCAATACTTATTCCAGAAAGCCTATGATAAAGGCGATATTTACAAATCCAAATACAAAGGTTGGTACTGTACACCGGATGAAACATTCTGGACCGAACAAAAATTGGGACCTAACCATACTTGCCCTGATTGCGGCCGTCCTGTAGAAGAAGTGGAAGAAGAAAGTTACTTCTTCAGAATGGGTAAATATGCCGATCAATGGCTTAAATTTATTGAAGAAAATCCTGATTTCATTCAGCCGGAAGCCCGTCGTAATGAAATGATTCAGTTCGTTAAACAGGGGCTTGAAGATTTGGCCGTATCTCGTACCAGCTTTGACTGGGGCATTAAAGTTCCGTTTGATCCTAAACATGTCGTATATGTATGGTTTGATGCCCTTGTTAACTACATCAGTGCTTTGAATCCGCTCGAAGAAGACGACAGCTTATTCAAAAAATTCTGGCCTGCCGATATTCACTTGGTAGGTAAGGAAATCGTTCGTTTCCATTCCATTATTTGGCCAATTATGCTCATGAGTCTTGAATTGCCGATTCCTAAGAAAGTATTCGGTCATGGTTGGCTCGTTGTAGACGGCACCAAAATGAGTAAATCTTTGGGCAATGTAGTGGATCCGATTCCTCTCATTAACATGTACGGTTCCGATGCACTTCGTTATTACTTATTGAGTGAAATTCACTTGGGCAATGACGGTAACTTTACTTTACCTAACTTCGTTCAACGTGTTAACTCCGATTTGGCGAATGACTTGGGCAACTTATTGAATCGTACCGTAGCAATGATTGAAAAATATCATGGCGGTGTTATTACGGCTATGCCTTCAGTCAGCGAATTCGACAAAGATTTAGCGGCTATGGCGGAAACGACCGTTAAAGACTACGAAAACTACATGGAAGCATTTGACTTAAACCGTGCGTTGAAAACGGTTTGGGCTTTCATCGGTCGTACCAATAAATATATTGATGAAACGATGCCTTGGGTACTCGCTAAAGGTGCTGAAGCGGGCGATGCGGAAAAATTGCAAACCGTAATGTATCATTTGGCCGAAGCGCTTCGCATTATTGCCGTTCTCGTCGATCCTGTGATTCCTACAGGGGCCCCTAAGATTTGGGAACAGTTGGGTCTTACCGGTTTTGCCGAAGCCAAACTTGACGATGTACGTCAGTGGGGCGGTTTAGCCAGCGGTACTAAAGTTGTTAAAGGCGAACCTATTTACCCTCGTTTTGAAGTCACTGAAATGGTAGAGGCTCCGGCTGAAACAGCAAAAGCTGAAGACGCTAAAGCTGCCGACAAAGGTGCTGCTAAAACCGGTACGGAAGGTGCTGATGAAACAGACCACGTAAACGACGGCGCCGAAGCAGCTGAACAGGAAATTCCGCCAATTAAAGAAAATGTGGAATACGATGATTTTGCCAAACTTGATTTGCGTGTGGCTAAAGTTATTTCCTGTGAAAAAGTAAAGAAATCCAAGAAACTTTTAAAATTCGTCTTGGATGTAGGCGTAGAAGAACGCACCGTAGTAAGCGGTATTTCTCAGTACTATGAACCGGAAGATATGATTGGCAAGAAGGTAATTTACCTTGCCAACTTGGCTCCGAAGAAACTCATGGGGATTGAATCGTACGGTATGATTTTATCTGCCTCCGACTTTGCCGACCACTTGGAAGTAACCAACATTGAATCGCTCATTCCGGGAAGCTTGGTGAAATAAGATGGAATTATTTGATACGCATGCGCATATTAACGACAATCGTTTCGACAATGACCGTGAGGCCATGTTGGAAGATTGCCTGGCGCAAGGTGTTCGTTATATTATGTGTCCGGCCGTTGACCGCGGTACGGCTGAATCCGGTATCGCGTTGGCCGAAAAGTACGATTATGTGTATGCCGCTGTAGGCGTGCATCCTCATGAATCCAAAGATGTGACCGAAAAAGATTATGAATATTTTAAAGAACAGGCTCTTAACAATGATCGTGTAAGAGCTATCGGCGAAATCGGCTTGGATTATTTCTATGACTTTTCCGACCGGGAAACTCAGATGCGTGAGTTTAAACGCCAATTGGCGTTGGCTCGTGAAGTCGATTTACCGATTATTATTCATGATCGTGATGCGCATGGTGATATTATGGATACTTTGCGTACGGACGGTAAAGGAAACTATGGGATTTTCCATTGTTATTCCGGCAGTTGGGAAATGGCGAAGGAAGCCATTAAAATGGGTTTTTATATTTCCTTTGCAGGCCCCGTGGTTTTTCCTAAGTCCACTAAACTGAAGGAAGTGGCCAAACAAGTACCGCTCGATCGCTTATTGATTGAAACAGATTCGCCGTATTTGACACCGCCGCCATTCAGAGGTCGCCGCAACGATCCGAGCAAGACTCAGTTCGTAGCACAGGAAATTGCCTCATTGCGCGGTATGGAAGCGGACGAAATTGCTGCGATTACCCTTGAAAACGGCAAACGCATTTTTAACATTAAATAGTACAGATATTAAAGCATTGATACCTTAATAAAAAGAGCTCTCTTCGTGAGTGATGCGAAGAGAGCTTTTTTTTGTTCTCGTGCCGAGATGAAAGACTCATGTAATGACAAGGAAAAATTTTGTATAAAGTTCGTAAAGATTATGTAATATTCTTGAAATACTCTTTCAGTTTCGGTAAGATTAAGGTAACATATTGATTTAGACGAGAGGTAAAATTATGAAGCGTGTTTCATTTATAGATTTAGGGTCCAACTCTGTGCGTTTTGTCATTATCGAGATTAACGAAAATGGCAGCTATCAGTTGATTTATCAGCAAAAAGAGAGTATCAGACTCAGTGAGAATATGTGGGAGAAAAATAAGCTCACTGAAGAGGCAATGGAGCGTGCAATTATGACGCTTAAAGCCTTTGCTCATATGGCCGAAGCCATGGAGAGTACTGAAATATATGCTGTAGCAACCGCCGCCGTGCGATTGGCGAAAAACGGCAATGATTTTCTTAAGTTAGTTAAAGAACGTACAGGTATTGATTTGGAATGTATTGATGGCACGGAAGAAGCCTATTTGGGATTCTTGGGGGTAGTCAATACCATTGGCCTTCGTGACTTTATTCTCTTTGACCTTGGGGGCGCCAGCATTGAAGTAACACTCGTTAAAGACAGAGCCGTTAAACAAAGTGTAAGTTTACCGATGGGGGCACTTACCTTAACGGGTAAATTCCAAGAAGGCGACGAAATGTCCGAGAAAGAGCGGAAAAACTTAATTAGCCATATTCAGGACGTGTTAAGTAAGGAGAAATGGCTGAAAGATAAACAATTACCATTGGTCGGTATTGGCGGTACGGTGCGTAATTTAGCTAAAATCGATCAACGGGCCCACAATTATCCGATTGAAAAATTGCATAATTATGAATTATCCTTTGAACGTTTGGATGCTATGTATGAAGACGTATGCAATCGTACGTTAGAGCAACGCCGTAAGATCTCAGGCCTTTCGTATGAACGTGCCGATATCATCGTGGCCGGTACGGCTTTAATTCGTGAGCTTATGTTGTTTGTCGATGCCAATACGATTTGTGTCAGCGGTTGCGGTTTGCGTGACGGCTTATTTTATCGTTACTACGGCAAACATTATATGAATGACAGCGGCATTGTAGACAATATTTTGGTTCATTCGGCCGAAAATGTATTGCTCAACCGAGGTCAGGGTGATTTGATTCACGCTAAATATATCACTAATTTAGCAACCATGCTCTATGATCAGTGGGAAAAGGTGTATGAATGGGGTCCGCGTATGCGTGAATTAATGCAGGTGTCGGCCTTACTTCATGATATCGGTAAAACCATCAACTATTACGGTCATGCCCGTCATAGCGCATATCTGATTGTTAACAGCAGTCTTTACGGTTTATCGCATCGTGAACAGGCAATTTGTGCTTTTGTAGCAGCCAACTCCCACGGAACCAACAGCAAGTTTATTAAGGCATCGGCGTACGGTCATTTGTTATCAACGGAAGACCGTGCCATGGTAGCGAAAGTTTCTTTAGTGTTAGCTTTAGCGGAAGCCATTGACGAAAGTCATGAACAATCTGCCGTTTTGGTTAATACTGAATTTACTGATAAAAATATTAATGTGACCGTTTGGAAAAAACCGGGCGGTAACACATCCATTGCGGAGGTGGTTATTAATAAACTGATTAAGCAGTGTAAGAAAGATTTTAGGAAAAATTTAGTTGTAGAATGGCGAGAAGCCTTATAAGGAGGATATAATGGCATTATCGAAGCAGCCCCTGTATGGAACAATCCATCTGGGTGCCAGCAGTATGAGTATTACCATCGTAGAATACACCACTATCGATGAAGTGAAAATAATCGACTATGCTTCGCGTGATGTAAACTTTGGGGAAGAATTGTTTCACAATAAACGATTATCTTTCCAGACGATTGAAGAAATTTGCCGACTTTTAAAAGGCTACAAACGCATGTTGGAAGAATACGGTGTTGAACATTATACCGTATATGCAACGGCTGTTGTTCGTGAAGCTGAAAACCGTCGCAGTATTATGGATCAGATTTTTGTGCAGACCGGCTTCAAAGTGGAAGTCGTGGATATGCCTAAAGAAATTTATTATAAATACTTCGGTTTGTACTACCACATGATGAAACAAGGCCTCACTGATACCAAAGATGCGGCTTTATTTATAGATATTACATCCGGTGGTGTAGGTTTAACCGTTTGGCAAAAGGGTTCCTTGGTTTTCCAAGAAAACGTGCATTTAGGGACATTGCGCGTTATGGAATCGTTTAACCGTAATCAGCGTTCTTCGCTGTCTTTCCCGGCTGCGGTGGGTGAATACTTGCACAGTATGTTACAGCCGTTAGAAGACGAAGTACGTCGTTTTAACGTTAAATATTTTGTGCTGTCCGGCGATGAACCTCGTGAAATTGCCGAGCTTATGGGTTTTAAAACTCATAGTCAGGAAACGATGTCTTTATTGCCGCAACAGTTTGAAGATTTTGTAGAATCTTTCCATGGTGTTTCGGCTACTAAATTGGTTAATCAATACAATGTGCCGGAGCATCGTGCGAATATTCTTATGCCGACTATCGTATTATATACAGAACTTCTCAAAATGGTACGGCCGCAAAGCCTGTTAATCAGTCCTTACGGTTTTGCCGAAGGCGTTATTTTGTATAAAGGTGCGGAACTTGAAAATCATCATTTCCTCGATGTGATGCGTGAACAGAACTTACAGTTAGCTCGTGCCATTGCTCGAAGCTATCAGGTCGATGAAGCCCATGTGGCTCAAGTAGAGCGTTTCACGGTACAGCTTTGTCACAATTTAGCTGACTTCGATATTGATGAACGTATGATATTTGTATTGCGTACGGCCATTATTTTGTCGGAAGTGGGCAAATTTGTGAGTCTTCGTAATCACAGTGAGCATGCGTATCGCATTATCATGGGGACGGACCTTTTCGGGTTGTCGGACCGTGAAAAAGAAGTGGTAGCCAATGTAGTATTTTACCACTACAAGGGCAAGCCGGATGATGATGATGAAAACTTCCATTATTTAAAAGAAGTCCAAAAGATTTTGATCACCAAATTCGTGGCCATACTTCGTTGTATGCGTGCCCTGGATGTAAGTCATAAATTAAAGGTGTCGAAACTTGCCATCGAACGCAATGATAAGTGCATCGTAGTTAAAGCAACGACCAAACAGGATTTATCCTTGGAAAAATGGACCTTCGAACGAGAAGCGGAATATTTCAGTGAAGTCTTTGGTTTGGAAATGGTCTTACGCATAGGAGGTAAATAAGGCATGTTTGAAAACTATAAATATTACTTTAACCGTGAATTATCATGGTTAAAATTTAATCAACGCGTCCTTCAAGAAGCGATAGACAATACGAATCCATTGATGGAAAAATTGCGTTTTATTGCGATTACCAGTTCCAATTTAGACGAGTTTTTTATGATTCGCGTTGCCGGTTTGCGCCATCAAGAAGAAAACGGCATTATCAAATATGATGCGGCTCATATGGATGCACGTGCTCAATTACGTGCTATTGATGAATCGGCAAAACGTTTGGTACGCGTTCAATACACGTATTTGAATCATGTAATGGAAATGCTGGCCAAAGAAGGTTTGCACTTTGTAAAACCTGAGGAGTTGACACCGGAACAGTCAGAATGGTTACGTATTCACTTTGAACGTGTAGTATATCCGGTAGTAACGCCATTGGCCATTGATTCGGGCCATCCGTTCCCGTTTTTAGCTAATAAAACAATTAATACGGTTGTACAAATTAAACGTTCGGTCGTAGAAACCGAAGAAGATGAAGGCACTCGTAATGCGATTTTGCCGATTCCTTCCGTTCTCGATCGTATCGTAGAAGTACCGAGCCGTGACGGCCAGCGATATTTCATTTATTTGGAAGATATTATCACCTATTATGCAGATCAGTTCTTCGTAGGGTATGATATTTTAAAAACTATGACATTCCGCGTTACTCGTGATGCGGATTTGGAAATTGATGAAGAAGAAGCACAAGATTTGCTCCTTGAAATGGAAGAATCTTTGCGTCGCCGTCGCCGCGGTGCTACGGTTCGTTTGGAAGTGGCCGGTGAGCCTGACGATGAATTGTTGCATTTCATCTTGACCAGTTTGCAGTTAAAACCGAAAGACGCTTTTATTGCTCATGGTCCGCTTGATTTATGTATGTATTTCAGCTTCTGCGATTTGGAAGGCTATGACCATTTGCGTTATGCGCCGTTTGAGTCTTGTGAACCGGCTGATTTGGTAGGCCATGAAGATGAAAATATTTTTGACCTCATTCGACGTCACGATTTATTCGTTCATCATCCGTTTGAAACGTTTAAAACGGTTGAAGATTTTGTGGCTCAGGCTGCCAATGATCCGCAAGTTTTGGCTATCAAACAGACTTTATATCGCGTAAGCAGCAACTCACCGATTATTTCGTCCCTTATTAAAGCGGCGGATAACGGCAAACAGGTAACGGTTCTCATGGAAGTTAAGGCTCGTTTTGACGAAGCCAATAACATTTTGATGGCCCGTCGCTTGGAAAAATCCGGCTGTCACGTTATCTACGGTTTGAAAGGGTTAAAGACGCACTCCAAAATTACCATGGTTGTTCGTCGTGAAGATGATGCCATTCGTCGTTATGTTCACTTGGCAACAGGGAACTATAACGGTAAAACGGCTCGTTTATACACTGACTGCGGTATTTTTACCTGCAATGATGAATACGGTGAAGATGCATCGGCGTTCTTCAATCTTATTTCCGGGTATTCCGATCCTCCGATTTGGAATAAATTTATAGTAGCACCGTTAAACTTGCGTGAAAAGATCATGGAACTCATTGACGAAGAAATCAGTTATGCCGAAAAAGGTGAACCGGCCTATATGATCGGTAAAATGAATTCTTTGCTGGACCGTGAAGTAGTAGCGAAGCTTTATGAAGCATCTTCAAAAGGTGTTAAAATCGATTTAATCGTGCGCGGTATTTGTACCTTGCGTCCGGGGATTCCGGAAGTGAGTGAAAATATTCAGGTGCGTTCCGTAATCGGGCGCTTCTTGGAACATCATCGTTTGTTCTATTTCCGTCATGGCGGTAATGACCGCGTATTCTTGTCCAGTGCTGACTGGATGCCTCGTAACCTCAACGAACGTGTGGAACTTATGATTCCGATTGAAGATAAATTCCATAAAGACCGTGTACGCGGTATTTTGGACTTGTATCTTAAAGACAATCAGAAGGCCCATGTAATGCGAACAGACGGTTCCTATCGCAAATTGGTCAGCAAGACCGATAAGATTTCGGCTCAAGAAAGCTTGATGAAGGAAGCTAAACAGGCTAGCGAACGTCCAAAACCAACCGTTGTGGAACAGATGCAACCAATGTATAAAGAGTAATATTTTACACGAATCGTTTATTTTTGAAGTGCTGATTACAGCGAGTTGACTTCAAAAACATTTAAATACATTTTCGTGGAAATTTTAGAAAATCAAATATTTTTTCTTAATGGAGTACCGACTCAAATGGAAACTGTTTTACTGTTTTCAAGTCGGTACTTCTTTTTGATTATTAACATTGGAACTGTGAGCCCTTTGTACATGGGCGTTGTGGGGGAGGTGAATTTTTAATTGTGTAATTATTCTAAAATAGAATAAAAGAAAAATGAAGAGATTATAAATAAAATAAATAAATATAATGATAGCCATTTTTTGTACACTGTAAAAAGACACAGACTGAAAATAACAAAAAACATAAACATGAGAGAAATCTGAAATGCCTGCATTTATATGCATCGCCCGGCCGCTAAGTTGACGCTCTATATCTCTTTGTGGTAGAATAGCCCGGTAGGAGGGATTAGATGACAAAATATCTAGTAATGCAAAAGAAGAATATGACGACCCTCATAAAGCGTCATACGTCACTTTTGCTGTTACTCTTAGCAGTCGTGTTTATGACGATTTCCGGTTTTGCTTGGAATGAAAAAGCCGTTACTGTAATGGCTGATGGTCAGACACAGATTGTTAAGACACACCTCAACTCAGCGGAGGGCATTTTACATGATGCCGGGATCTCGCTCGGGGCCAAAGATGCTGTACTTTTAAGTACACCGACTTTGCAAAACGGAACTCAAATAACAGTTCTTCGAGCATTTCCTGTAAAAGTAACGGTTGACGGCGTTGCGAAAGATGTAATGACCGTTCAAACGACAGCCCAAGGTTTAGCTGATGAGTTGGGATATCATGCACCTAATTACGTACCATTGAGCGATGGTAATCAACACCTGCAAGCAGGCAGTGAAGTTGCTATAGCTCATGTAACCGGTCGTTCTGTAAAAACTTACGAACAGCCTGTAGAAGTACAGGTTATTCGTCAGCGAGATGACTCCATGAGCATCGGTGAACAAACAGTAGTCCAAGAAGGGACTCCGGGTTTGGTTTCCGTTGAGGAAGAAATCTTGTACCAGGATGGTAAGGAAATTAAAAAGCAAATTATTAGTCAGAATGATATTAAACGGATGGTACCGACAATCATCAAAGAAGGTACACGAGATGCAGTAGAAACTTCTCGTGGGGTAGTACGTTATCGCGAGGTGCTGACTATGGAAGCGTCAGCGTACTTACCGGGTGATGGTGATGGTCGAGGCATCACGGCTACCGGCATGGTAGCCAGACGAGGCGTTGTAGCCGTGGATCCTAACGTGATTCCATTGGGCACACGACTTTACATTCCGGGCTATGGCATGGCTATAGCAGCGGATACCGGCGGAGCAATTAGAGGTCATAAGATTGATCTTTTAATGGAATCCTATGGTGAGGCGATGGAATTTGGTCGCCGCTCCGTTGAAGTTTATGTGTTGCAGTAATTACAGCTTTGGAAATATGCTTTTATAAAGCTTAGTTTCGAGTAATTCGTTTTACAGTAATTAAATATGTAAACTCGTCGTAAGAAGGGGTTGTAACGAAATGCGGTTTGATGTGCATTTCGTTATAGCCCCTTCTTTATTATTTTTGAAAAATTTGGTAAAATTAAGTAGCTAAAAACCCTATTTTATTCACAGTTGATTATTAGGCCATTGTGGAAAGGAAATACTTATGTTAAAAGAAGTAATCGTAGTCGAAGGCAAATCTGATATTCAGCAAATTGCCAAAGCTGTAGAGGCTGATTGTATTGCTACCGAAGGATTTACTTTACGCAAAGGGGTGTTGGAGCAAATACAAGTTGCCTATGAAAAAAGAGGTATTATTATTTTTACCGACCCTGACAGGGCGGGCGAACAAATTCGTCGTTTTTTGGCCAAAAAATTTCCGGATGCGCAACATGCGTTTATTTCTCGTGATTTGGCAACGGCTAATGACGATATCGGGATTGAACAGGCTCCGCCGGAAGCTATTCGTGAAGCGTTGGGTAAACTGCATACGCAGTCGCTTGAGTCTTCGGAAGAATTTACCATGCAGGATATGGTAGCTCATAACTTAACCGGTTCACCGCGCAGTGCGGACAATCGGGCTATTGCCGGTGCTAAATTAGGTATCGGGTATGGTAATAGCAAGCAGTTTTTATATCGTCTTAATCATTATGGCGTGACACGTGAAGGCTTTAATGATGCCATGCGCGATATTATGATCGGTTAGGATTTTTACCTTCTCAGTTGAAAGGAAATATATGCTGGAATCAATTATTGCGAGTCCTGAAGTAGTACATTATATATGTAAACGCTTTGGTATTCACATGAGTAAAAAGTTGGGACAAAACTTTCTCATCTCTCGTCATGTAGTAGATGATATTGTTAAAGCCGCCCAGCTGGTACCGGGTGAACCGGTATTGGAAATCGGACCGGGTATCGGTACGCTTACGCAGGGCTTAGCCCAGAGTAAAGCAGACGTTACGGCCGTCGAATTAGACCGACGCTTGCTGGAGGTATTAGATACAACGCTGGCAGGCTATGACAATGTAAATATTATTCACGGAGATATTTTAAAAGTAAATATTCCGGAACTTATGAACCATAAGCCGTTTAAAGTGGTGGCCAATTTGCCTTACTACATTACGACGCCTATTATTATGTCTTTATTGGAAATGAAACTTCCTATAGAGCGTTTGGTTGTTATGGTTCAAAAAGAAGTGGCTGAACGCATGGTAGCCGAACCGGGGACAAAAGCATACGGTGCCTTGTCGGTTGCGGTTCAATACTATACGGAACCGGATATCGTATTTGAGGTATCGCCGAAATCTTTCTTACCGCCGCCTGAAGTGACCAGCGCGGTAATTCGCTGTCGTTTGCGTAAAGATCCGCCGGTACAAGTAGCTGATGAAAAGCTTTTGTTCCGTGTAATTAAAGCAGCTTTTGCACAGCGTCGCAAAACCTTCAGCAATACTATGAAGACCACGGGGCTTGCCAAAGAGCAGATAACAGCTATTTTGGAAAAAGCCGGCATTGACGGTAATTTACGTGGTGAAACGTTCACTTTGGATGATTTTGCTGCTTTAGCCAATGCTTGGCATGAGCTTTACGGTAAAGCATAAATTTCTGTTTAAGGTAAAGCGTCGCGTAAATTGCCGTTTAAGGTAAAGCGCCTGCTATTAAAAGGATGTTTTGTACTTTAGCTTAAGTCGGTATTTTTAAAAGTATAATTAAATCCTGATTGATATCTGAATTTATCAGTCAGGATTTTTGAAGTTTAAAATTGAAGCGTATATTAACAATCAAATATAGTTAATAAGTTGAATATAGGAGTTATACGTAATGTTACGTAATTTGGGTAAAGTGTTAGGTGTTACCGCTATTTTAGTTGTATTTGCGGCGCTCGTTTTTTATTTTACGGCACCGGTATATACATTGCGGGGAGTGCCGGTTTTAAATTATCATCAAGTGAATGATGAAAAATTTTCGCCATTGACAATGAAAACATCCGATTTTAGAAGTCAAATGGCATATTTACAAGAACAAGGTTATCATGCGATTACCATGGAAGAATTATACGGTTATTTGCAAAACAATTTGCCGTTGCCAAGTAAACCGATTGTAATCACATTTGATGACGGCTATGTGGATAACTATACTGAAGCTATGCCAATCTTAAAAGAATACGGCATGAAAGCTACACTATTTATGATTGGCGACTCTATCGGCGCACCCGGATTTTTGTCGGCTGAACAGTTGAAAGAAATGGAAGCAAGTCATGTATTTGAAATAGAATCACATACTTATTCCCATAAGGATCTGACTAAAATGTCGGCTAATACGGTGGCTACCGAATTTAGCAAATCTAAAGACATTTTGGAAGCCACCTTAGGGCATCCGGTACAATACATAGCTTATCCGTGCGGATTTACTAATCCGCAGGTAGATGCCTTGGCTCAGGCGGCAGGTTATCGCTTAGCATTTACCGTTGATACAGGTAATGCCAGAACCGGTGAAAACCGCTTTAACCTGAATCGCATACCTGTATTTGAAGGCGACAATCCGTTACTCAGTATGCAATTACGTCTGCATTACGTAGAAATTATCGGCGGCTTGTGGTCATTACGTGACTTCCTGCTCGCTCACAACCATCCAACCTTGGCATCCATCGTGCCGTTATTCTAAGCTGAACAAAGGTCCCACACCGGAATCTGGCTACTTCGTATCAAAAGATTCCTTGCGTGGGATCTTTGTTCAGTGTGTGGGGGAGGTAAAAAGAAGAACTCGCAACGAAAACTAGGCTATTCCATAGCAATAGTTTTCTTATGCGAGTTCTTCTTTTTGTGGTGTGGGCTTATTCACAGCAACAACGGGGGCGGTAATTTAGGTATCCTATTCAGAGGAATAACTTCTCACTTTTCCAATCTCTCATCCTCTACGGAATCCTGCTGCGGGCCTGAATTAGAGTACTGCCGCACGCTGAATAAAAGAGGGGACAGGGAATTTTCTCTTGGCCGGTAAAGTGTTGAATTGAGATGACATATAAATAGAGATGGTTTGGGGAAGAAGTTTTGTAGAGCTCTCTTTTTGCAGATAACGTCTTAAATTGAGATGATATAAAAGAAATAGAAATGGTTCGTGTAAGAAAAGTTTTACAAGCGAAGCGCAGTCACTTTTCGGCACGAACCATTTCTATTTTATACTAAGTATTTAAGAATTTATCTGCCAAAAAGCACAGTCACTTTTTGGCTCAAACCATCTCTATTTTATATTATTGAATTTAAGGATTTACCGGCCAAAGAAAAACCTAAACCTCTTCATTCAGCGTCGGCGTTTCTAAGAAGACCACATCAGGATTCCGTTCCACAACCCAGCCCATTTGCCATTCATTACTGATCAAAATAACGGTTCTGCCACGATTATCTTTAACAGCCATGGCATTATCAAGGCCTTTGAGTTGTTTAATATCAACGTCACCTTTTACCCAGCGAGCAACGCTGTAAGGAAGGGAATCGGTAATCGGTTCAACACCGTACTCATTACGCAAACGGTACTGTAATACTTCAAATTGAAGCATACCGACAGCGCCAACAATGAAGGAGTCCATTGAATGCGGCTGTTCAAAAATTTGGACAGCACCTTCTTGAGCCAATTGCGTCATCCCTTTTTGGAATTGTTTACGTTTCATCGTGTCTTTTGGACTGACACGAGCAAAGAATTCCGGTGGGAATATAGGGAAGTCGCCGAAGGTTACTTTGTGATTTGAAGCACAAAGAGTATCGCCAACGCCCATGGTACCGGCGTCAAATACACCGATGATATCGCCCGGATAGGCTTCATCAATAATGGTACGTTCGGTAGCCAAGAATTGTTGAGGTTGAGCCAAACGAATGCTTTTACCCGATTGACGATGTAATACAGACATGCCTTTTTCAAATTTACCCGAGCAAATGCGCATGAAGACGATGCGATCATGATGATTAGGGTTCATGTTAGCTTGGATTTTGAAAACGAAAGCAGAGAAGTCTTCGGAAGTAGCTTCTACAGTTTCTTCCAAGGCTTTACGAGGAGCCGGTGATGGAGCGAGACTTAAGAATTTTTCTAAAAACGGTTTAACACCGAAGTTGGTCATGGCGGAGCCGAAGAACATAGGGGTTAATTCACCGGCACGTACGCGTTCGAAATCGAATTCGTCACCGGCAACATCGAGAAGTTCAATGTCATCAATTAAAGATTGGTGAACTTCTTCGCCCAATAATTCACGGAATGCGGGATCATCTACAGATTCTTTGGTAGAAGCCAATTTCTGCTGACCGTGAGTTTCGTCTTTGGCAAAAAGATCAACCGTGTGAGTTTCGCGGTCATAGATACCTTGATATTCACCGTTGATGCCCACCGGCCAGTTCATAGGCACGGCACGAATGCCCAAAGAGTTTTCAATTTCTTCCATAAGATCGAACGGATTGCGGCCGAAATGGTCGATTTTGTTGACGAAGGTAAAAATAGGAATACCGCGCTCTTTACAAACGGCAAAGAGTTTTTTCGTCTGAGCTTCCACGCCTTTCGCTACGTCTATGAGCATGACGGCACTGTCGGCAGCCATCAATGTACGATACGTATCTTCCGAGAAGTCCTGGTGACCCGGGGTGTCCAAGATATTGACGCGGCAACCGTCGTAATCGAATTGGAGTACAGAGCTGGTTACGGAGATACCACGTTGTTTTTCGATTTCCATCCAGTCGGAAACGGCATATTTTTGAGTTTTACGAGACTTTACGGAACCGGCCAAGTGAATCGCACCGCCGTAAAGGAGCAATTTTTCAGTTAATGTAGTTTTACCGGCATCCGGATGCGAAATAATCGCAAACGTGCGTCGGCGTTTAACTTCTTCTAAGAATGTCATGTTGTCACCTCATACAAATTATCTATCTTTAAAATTATATACTACTGACGGGGCTTTTGTCATTAAATTCATTTTATTAAATTTAATTGATTGACAATTAAGCAGCAATGTTTAACGTGATGATTCATTCAACTATCAATAGCACCGTTGATGCTGATTCATATCACTGGTGTCGATTCATATTATTAGTGACGATTCATACTATTGGTGCGAGTCTGTTCCTTTTATGTACGTTCGGTTTAGTGTATAATAGAACAGACAAAGGAGGGCCTATGAGATTATTTATTGCCGAAAAGCCCAGCATGGGGCGAGAAATAAGTAAATATTTACCGGAGCAAAAGAATGTACAAAAACGCGACGGTTTTATTGTGCAAGGCGATGATGTGGTGACTTGGGCCTTCGGACATGTACTGGAGCAATTGCAACCCGGTGATTATGATGAACGGTATCAGCGTTGGAATGCGGCGGACTTGCCGATTGTGCCGGATGAATGGCAGCTCAAAATAACGGAAAGCAGTGCCAAGCAGTTCCGAACGATAAAAAAACTGATTGAAGATGCGGATACGATTGTTAACGCCGGTGACCCGGACCGCGAAGGACAGTTATTGATTGACGAGATTTTAGTATATGTTAATAATCAAAAACCGGTACAACGTATTTTGCTGAATGCGCTCGATGAAAAATCAATTCGTGCGGCTTTGGGCGATTTGCGAGATAATAAAGATTTTTATAATTTGCAACAATCCGCTTTGGCCAGAGCTCGTGCGGATTGGCTCATAGGGATGAACTTATCCCGTGCATATACCTTACAGCAACGGCGTCAGGGAAATAAAGTTACCTTTCCAATCGGTCGTGTAAAAACGCCGACACTGGCGCTTGTAGTTCGTCGTGAGCGGGAACTGGAAAACTTTGTGCCGGTAGACTATTTTACGTTAAAAGTCTTATATAAACATCCAAACGGCAGCTTTTGGGCCACTTGGCAGCCTAAAGATGATCAGATTGGCCTCGATCCGGAAGGGCGTTTAATTAAAAAGGCCGTTGCCGAGGAATTGGCAAAGCGGTTGATGGACGGTAAAACAGGCGTTATTTCTAAGCGTGAAAAGACGAAAAAGAAAGAGGCTCAACGGTTGCCTTTATCTTTATCGGTTTTGCAGGTTGTGGCGGGAAAAGCATATGGCTACGATCCGCAGCAGGTATTGGATACGGCTCAAAAACTATATGAAAAGAAATTGACTACCTATCCGCGTTCCGATTGTGATTATTTACCGAACAATCAATTTGAAGATCGTCATGCTATTTTACAGAATTTAAGTAAAAACAGCGGTGTTATCGGCGAATGGGCACAGGGAGCCGATGTATCCATTAAATCGCGGGCTTGGAATGATAAGAAAATCACAGCTCACCATGCGATTATCCCTACGACAGTGGCTTGTAATATGGCGACTTTGCCGGAGATGGAGCGAAATATATATTTCCTTATAGCTCAGTCGTATATAACGCAGTTTTATCCGGAACATGAATATGAACAAACCCGCTTAACTGTGACACAATGTGATGAGGAATTTGTCGCTCACGGTCGAGTTATATTAGTAGTCGGTTGGAAGGCTTTGTATCAGAAACCTAAGAAGGATGCCGATTCGGCGGATGATACTAATGATTCGGACGACATGGCGCCAAATGATGAGGATTCAGATGCTCAGGAATCCGGTAAGAAACGTAAACAACCGATTGAAGAGAGCGGCGAATTGCCTAATGTGAAAAAGGGAGATGCCGTCGAAGTAGATAATATTGCCATTGATGCGAAACAAACCAAACCGCCGAGTCGTTTTACGGCAGCTACTTTGTTGCAAGCTATGAAAGAGATTCATAAATATGTGAAAAACGAAGAGTTGAAAAAGCAATTAAAGGCGGTTTCGGGGATTGGTACGGAAGCAACAAGGGCTACCATTATAGATGAGCTTATAACCCGTAAATTTATGTCTGCCAAGGGTAAAAAGAAAGTAATTCAGCCTACTGCATTGGGCTATACTTTGGTGGATGCGTTGCCGGAAGAAATGCTGTATCCCGATGAGACAGCTCTTTGGGAAGAACGCTTGGCGGCTATCAGCGAAGGACAAGATACATTAAATTCTTTTTTAAACGATCAAGTTGAGTTCTTAAAGAGCCTGATTAATAAAGCCAATAGCGGTATGAATATGGACGGTCTTGATACGGACGGATTCCATATTGTGAGTACGGTGCGAACTGTTAAGCGCCCAAATGGGGCGGAAAACGGAAATGCGGTTAATCGCAACGGCAGGACAGGAAATTTATCTCAAGAAGAGTTGAGTAAACTGGAGGATTGTCCGCGTTGCGGAAAGGGGAAATTGCAACTTCGAAACGGTAAATTCGGTGAGTTTTACGGCTGTACGGCGTATCCAAAGTGTAACTTTACCAAACCGGTTGCCGGAACTTCGGCAAATCCGGGGCAATTAAATTCGCTGGGGACCAATAATAATCGGGCTCGTTTTGGGGTTACAAATGATGAAGCTATAGATCCGCAGGTGACAGCAGCACTGGCTGCGGCTAAGGAACGGGGGACTTTACAGTATAAATGCCCACGTTGCGGTGAAGGGTATTTGGTGGCTGTTTCTCGTAACGGTAATATCAGTTGGACTTGTGCCAATCAGCCTAAGTGCCGTACTACAGTAGCAGATGTGGACGGTAAGCCGGTTGTTTTCAAATAACAAAAGAAACTAAATATGGTAAGATGACTTACCTATAAAAATAGGACTACTCGTATAAGCACGTTGTTCGTCGAACTTTGTGTTAATGAGTAGTCCTATTTGTGTTAGTAACTAGAAGTATTCTATTATTCTATTTCTTACAACAGAAGTTTGTTATTGGTCGGTCTTAACGGGAGCGACGACGTCTAGTGTTTACGCCTTTATGGCCGGTAGCTTTATGACGTTTGGCTTTGGTAGCCTGATAAGAAGATTTAATAGCCGGCTTTTTAGAAACGGTGGCTTTTTTAGGTGCTTGGGCACGACCTTTAGTTTTAACCTGACCGTCGGTTGTGTATTTTGTAAGAGTTGCCTCGATGGCACGTTCAATACGGCGAAGCCAAGGTTCATCGGCTTGAGTAGCATAGGTAATAGCAATGCCGTTTGTGCCGGCGCGACCGGTACGGCCGATGCGATGAATGTAATAATCTACATCGTGAGGAACATCATAATTATATACATGGCTGATGCCTTCGATATCAATACCGCGAGCGGCAATATCGGTAGCAACTAAAATTTGTGTGCGCGCACGAGCAAAGTCACGCAATATTTGAGTGCGTCGTCCCTGTGTTAAATCGCCGTGTAATTCGCCGATATTAAAGCCTGCTGCCGTCAATTCGTAGGATAATTTAATGGCACCTTCTTTTTTATTGCAGAAAACAATGGCTAAATATGGATTATCTTCGCGGAGTTGAGCCATTAAGCGGTCCAATTTTTCTTCCGGTTTTACCATAATAACCTTTTGTTCGATTGTATCTAAGGTTACATTATTACCCTTTACGGTTACGGACATCGGTTTTTTCATATAGGTTTTGGCCAAGCTGCGAATACGGTCCGGTACGGTAGCGGAGAAGAGCAGTAATTGGCGATTGGCATTGGTTTTTTCAATAAGTGATTCAACGTCCGGCAAAAAGCCCATATGGAGCATTTGATCCGCTTCGTCAAGTACTACACGGCGTACAGTATCAAGATGTAAGGAACCGCGTGTTGCATGATCTAATAAACGGCCCGGAGTACCCAGGATTACATGAGGGCGACGACCGAGTTGTTGTAACTGACCTTCAATAGTGCGACCTCCGATGAGGGGGAGAATATCCACACCTAAAATATCGCCGATAGCCTTACCTTCATCGGCAATTTGTTTTACCAGTTCGCGAGTCGGTGCAATAATAAGTGCCTGTTCCTGAAAAACTTCAACGTTAACGCGTTGCAATACAGGAAGAAGGAAGGCTAATGTTTTACCGGTACCGGTTTGGGCCATGGCGATTAAATCGTTTCCCTTAAAGGCCGGCGGAATAGCTTGCTCTTGGATAGGCGTAGGCTCTTTAATTCCTTGTTTAGCCAAGGACTCTATAAGCTCAGGCACAACGCCGAGTGTTTGAAATGATTTCATATATATCTCCTTATCTTTAATTAGTAATACTTTGAGTAATGATTCCTATAGGGGAATAGGTAACTTCATTAATTAGCAGTTAAAATTTGATTTCGCTCAATAAGTAGGAATCATTGGCATTAAATTAGCTAAATATATTTTTATTATATCATATGTAGAAGATTTATATAAAAGAATCGATATGTTTAGTGTAATTTGAACTCAATTGCATAGTTTTTTTGCGAAATATATATTTTAATAATTCATTGAGAATAAGTATTTAATTGATAATATTTTGATAACAGTTAAACTTTTACTTAAATCAATAATAAAAGAGAAAATATTTCAAATGAGAATGAGAACGTTGAGAGTTGACAATATGTTGAATAGCTATAAATGCAGGAGTGATAATGAATATTCAACAATTTCTATCTGCATTCATAAGATTCGATATTGAAAATAGTTATTGATTTTCTCGGTGGCTATGTTATAATTTAATTGTAATTTTTTATCAGTTTCAGT
The DNA here is from genome assembly GCF_003992065.1 of Veillonella seminalis. Classification (GTDB taxonomy): domain Bacteria; phylum Bacillota; class Negativicutes; order Veillonellales; family Veillonellaceae; genus Veillonella_A; species Veillonella_A seminalis. The sequence continues at coordinate 17,397 of NZ_RQUZ01000014.1, read as the reverse complement.
GCAGTACTAAAGCAAATTTTTGAAGATGAGTTTGTTTTTGTTCGGCCAGAAGGAGGTGTAAGATTGTGATAAAATCATTGGCGTCGATGAAGGCCGGTGAAGCGGGCACGATTCAAAAGTTGCGCGGTTCCGGCAACATCAAACACCGTCTCGTTGACATGGGCTTGGTGCCCGGGACTTTCGTGCGTGTTATGAAATACGCACCGTTGGGTGATCCGATTGAAATTAAAGTTAAGAACTTTGATTTAGCCTTGCGTGTGAGCGAAGCAGAAACTATTGATATTGAAGTGAGTCAGGAGGCCTAGAATGAGCGACCAAAATACCACGTCCATTCGCATTGCTTTGGCCGGTAATCCGAACTGTGGTAAAACAACTATTTTTAATAATATTACCGGTGCCAAACAACATGTTGGTAACTATCCCGGTGTAACGGTAGAAAAGAAAGAAGGGGAATGTACCTTCAGCGGTAAAGATTTACTCTTTATTGACTTACCGGGTACATACAGTTTAACAGCTCGTTCCCTTGATGAATTAGTAGCTCGTAATGTTATCATTAATGATGAACCGGATGTTCTCGTAAACGTTATTGATGCGTCTAATTTGGAACGTAACTTATATTTAGCGGCACAATTGTTGGAATTGGAACGTCCGATTGTAATGGCACTTAACATGTCTGATGTGGCCAAAGAAATGGGTGTTCACATTGACATTAAGAAATTAAGTGAAATGACCGGTGCCACTATTGTTGAGACTGTAGGTCGTAACAATGTGGGGACTACCGAATTGTTGCAAGCTGTAATTGATGTTGCTAAAGAAGCTAAAAAGCCGAGTGCTACCATTAATTACGGTCCTGTACTTGAACCGGCTATTACCGATATTGTTAATGAACTTGAGAAAGCAGACAGCATTACCTATCCGTTGCGTTGGGTAGCTATTAAATTATTGGAAGCCGACCCTGATGTAATTAAAAAAGTAAAAGCCTTTGATCGTACCGAAGCCGTATTGGCTAAAGCAGAACAGTGGCGCGACGAACTAAAAGATAAAGTAGATTTAGAAATTATTTTCCAAGAATTCCGTCACAGCTTTGCCGTTGCTACATATAATAATGCTTTAAAAGGTACGCCTAAGGAAATCGAAACACGTTCCGACCGTATCGATAAAGTGCTTACACATCGTATTTGGGGCTTACCTATTTTCGTATTCGTAATGTGGCTCTTATTTAACCTCGTTAATACAATCGGTGCGTATCCGCAAGGTTGGATTGAAGACGCCTTTACAGCTCTCGGTGACTGGGCCGGTGCGGTAATTCCGGAAGGGCAGTTAAATTCCCTCGTAGTTGACGGGATCATCGCCGGTGTCGGCGCGGTAATGAGTTTCGTACCGCTTATTGTGCTTTTATTCTTGGGTATTGCGTTCCTTGAAGATACCGGGTATATGGCGCGTGCCGCTTTCGTAATGGACCGTATCATGTGTGCCTGCGGTTTACACGGTAAATCCTTCATTCCCCTCCTTATGGGTTATGGTTGTAGTATTCCTTCTATTATGGGTGCTCGTATCTTGGATAACAACCGCGATCGAATGATTACGATTCTTGTTTCACAGTTTATGACATGTAGTGCTCGTTTGCCGGTATATACATTGTTTATCGGGGCGTTCTTCCCGGTAGCACAACGCGGTAATGTATTGGCTGCCATTTACTTTGCCGGTATCGTATTGGCTATTGTAATGGCTAAAATATTCCGTAAATTCTTGTTCCCGGGCGAATCCGAACCATTTGTTATGGAATTACCGCCATACCATATGCCGACTATTAAGAGCGTGTTAATGCATATGTGGGAACGTGCTTTCTTATATCTTAAAAAAGCAGGTACTTTCATTTTAGCAGCTTCCGTATTGATTTGGTTCTTGGCATCTTATCCGCAGGATGTTCCGATGTCCCAAGACTTTGATGCGGCTCGCAATCAAGTAACGCAAGAATATGAAGCTCGTGATAATGCAATCTTACTTCAGTACGGTATTGCTACTGACGAACAAAAAGCGCCGGTTATGGCACTCGTTGACGAAATGACTTCTATCCAGGCAGAACAGGATGAAGCTGCGGCTGACGAAGAGGAAGAAGAAATCGGTGATGAAGGTCTTAACGGTGAAGCAGCAGCTGCTACTACCGATGTAGCTCCTGCAGAAGCGGCCCCTGAAGTTCCTGACTACTTCCACAATCTTGAAGTAGCTAATGCTGATGCGTTCCCGGTTGCTTGGGCAATTTACTTAAATAATCAAGAAAAAGACGAAGCTATCGGTGAACTTGATCAGAAGGAAGCAACTGAAAAATTAGAAGGCTCTTATGTAGCTTCTATCGGTAAATTCATTGAACCGGTTATGAGACCGCTTGGTTTCGATTGGAAGATGAGCGTATCCTTAGTTACAGCTTTTGCAGCTAAGGAAGTTATGGTAAGTACCTTAGGTACAATTTACTCTATTGCAGCCGATGCAGACAATGAACAACCATTGCAAGTTTACTTACGTCAAGACCCTTCATTCACGCCACTTGTTGCAGTTGGTTTGATGATGTTCGTTCTTATTTATCCGCCATGTTTTGCGGCTATGGCCGTATTCAAACGTGAAGCCGGCGGCTGGGGCTGGTTAGGCTTCTTCGTTCTTTACTCTACAGCATTAGCGTGGGTAGCAGCCTTTATCGTCTACAATGGCGGTCACTTATTGGGATTCCATTGATTAAAAAAACGTTATAAATTAAATGAATTAAAACTGAAATGCGTTTTTCTGTTAAGTTATTAGCTTGTTCCTATGAAAGTCTAAATGAGAATTAACTGCTGATAATCGTTGAGAATGTAACACCAATCAATATTTTCTCAAGATTTTTAACAAATCACTATTGATTATTAATTAAGGATGGTGTATTATAATGGAGAACCTAATAGTATATCTTATCGGATTAATCGCTGTATTATTTGTTGCTCGTAAGGCATATAAAACGCTTAGCGGTAAAGGCGGATGCAGTTGCGGCGGTAACGGTAACGGCAAGAAAAAAGACATGTCTGAAGCCGGTTGCGGCTGTGGTTGCGGGGGCAACAAATAGGATTTCATAAGGGTAATGACTGACGAATACAGTGTATTCGATTGATTTACGGCAAAAGTAGCCAAGGTTCGGGTAGACCTTGGCTATTTTTATAAAGCAGTAGGTGCTTAAACTATTTATTGTATATGCACTGGGTGCATTACATCGTGTAGAGGAAAGGTGAGATTTTTATGTTTAACATCAACAAAGACAAAGTAAAAAACGCTAATTTATTCGCAGCCGGCTTGGCTCTCGGTACAGTTGGTCTTAAAGTTTTGACCAGTAAAGACGCTAAAAAGGTATATGCTAATGTAGTGGCTGCCGGCCTTCGTGCTAAGGAAAGCGTATTGCAGACAGCTGAAAAAGTACAGGCTTCCAGTGGTAGCATTTTAGCTGATGCACAAGAAATTAATGAAAATCGTCATAAAGAAGAAGCTTTATTCGAAGAAGAACAAGCAGAAAAAGCTGAAGAAAAGGGTGAATAATTAATATGTTGAAGTTTTCGGTTATTCAAAGATTATCGAAACGTCTTCATGTTACTGTCTCCGGCCACTTGTTTGATGATGCGGAAGCCGCTTATTTAGAAGCGACTTTATTGCAGAATCCGGCTATAGAAAAAGCTCAGTTCTTTACGCGTTCACGAGACCTTATCATCAACCATACGGGCGATGAATTAGCTGTTCGTGATGCCTTGGTGGCACTCAACGATTTGGATTTCGCCGATGCACCGGCATTGACGGAATACTCACCGCGACTTGTTAACAAACAATACAAAGAGTCTATGATTAGTCAGACTCTCATGTACTTGGGGAAAAAGATATTGTTACCTGCACCGGTTAATATGGTGTGGTCTTGGTTTAATGCTTTAAAGTTTGCTAAAAAAGCGGTGTCCATGTTATGGCATCGTAAATTAACCGTAGAAGTATTGGACGGCGTAGCGATTACCGTATCCTTATTGCGCGGTGATGTATCTACGGCGGGTGCCGTTATGTATTTGTTGGGTATCGGTGAGACCTTGGAAGAATGGACTCTTCGTAAGTCTGTACTTAACCTGGCTGAAAGTATGTCGCTTAATGTAGATAAAGTTTGGGTTAAAGTCGATGGCGTTGAAGTAAGTCGACCTGTAGCGGACGTTGCAGAAGGCGATCTTGTTGTCTTACGCCAAGGTGAAGTCGTACCGCTGGACGGTGTAGTAGTAGAAGGTGTTGTCCTTGTTAATGAAAGCTCTATGACAGGGGAACCGGAACCGGTTCGTCGCGATGAAGGAACTTCGGTATATGCCGGTACGGTAGTAGAAGAGGGGCATTGTCTCATTGAAGTACGGGGGAACTCGAAATCATCGCGTTATGAACAGATTGTGGCGCTTATTGAAGAATCGGAGCAAATGAAATCCGGTATGGAACAAAAAGCGTTCCATATGGCCGATAAATTGGTACCAATCAGTTTTGCCGGCACTATTTTGACCTACTTACTCACGCGAAATACGATGAAAGCACTGTCGTTTTTGATGGTTGATTTCTCTTGTGCTTTGAAATTGAGTATTCCGTTGGCTGTTTTATCTGCTATGGAAGAAGCCTCTAAACGGGGTATTACGGTTAAAGGCGGTAAGTATTTGGAACAAATCGCCGCAGCTGATGTTGTCGTTTTTGATAAAACGGGAACATTGACGAAAGCGGAACCTGTATTTGAACAAATTATTACGTTTGAAGGCCATGATCCGGAAGAAATGCTCTTGTTGGCCGCCTGCCTGGAAGAACATTTCCCACATTCTATGGCGAAAGCGGTTGTTAATGCGGCCGATCAGCATAATTTACCGCACAAGGAAAAACACTCGTCTAAAGTTGAATATATTGTGGCACATGGTATTGCTTCTAAAGTAGGCAATCGTAAATGCCGTATCGGTAGTGCACACTTTATTTTTGACGATGAAAAAGTTGTAATTCCGGAAGGGGAACAGGAAAAATTCGACAATTTGCCGGATTTCTCCTCTCATTTGTACTTAGCCATCAGCGGTTGTTTGGCAGCCGTACTTTGTATTAAAGATCCGGTTCGTGACGAAGCAAAACAGGTTGTTAAAGAGCTTCACGAATTAGGCATTAAAAAAGTCGTTATGATGACCGGTGACAGTAAACGCAATGCAGAACGTGTAGCACGTGAAATCGGCATTGACGAAGTGTATGCGGAAGTATTGCCGGGGGATAAAGCGGCTTATGTAAAGAAAGCTAAAGATGAAGGCTATACGGTAATGATGGTTGGCGACGGTATTAACGATTCGCCGGCATTGTCGGAAGCTCATGTAGGCGTTGCGATGAATGAAGGGGCACCGATTGCTCAAAAAATCGCTAATGTTACGGTTTCCTCCGATAATCTTGCCAGTCTTGTTGATTTGCGACGCATTGCTATGCGTTTGATGGATCGCATTCAGTTTAATTACAATTCCATCGTCGGCGTTAACGGCGCGTTGGTAGGCCTTGGTTTGTTCCAAGTATTGACACCGAGCACGACGGCATGGATGCATAATATGTTCACCTTAGGTATCGGTTTGCGCAGTATGACACCATTGTTACCGGCTAAAACAGCGGACGATGGGGAGATTATTGAAACAACGGCACAGGTCGTAGCGTAAGCATACATAGAGTAAAAATAAGTGACATTAAGGCGGTGTTCTTCGGAACACCGCCTTTTACAGTTGAGTTTTAGCGTGTCCTATAGTAGAATAATACTGTTAAGATAAGGATGTAGGAGGTTTTTACTATGAAAGTCCTCACGGATATTTTGAGGCGCACGCTATATATGAGTTTTTTCATCATATTGGTACCCTTAGGCGCCTACACTATTCATAACGGTTCCAGTGCCATGGTGGCGTTGGTCAGTTATTTAGTGTTGTCGTTATTGGTGCCGGTGGCGTATTTATCTTCGAAGCGAAGTGGTTTCGGTCCGGAAGAAAAGCGTGTAGGCCGTATTTATTATATATTGGGCTGGTTCCTTGTTCAGCTCGCAACATATCAAAGTTTTTTTGTGGGTGATTTTGCTTTTCTCTGGGCACTGCCAAGTGTGGGCCGTGATATAGCCTTTGTTATTGTAATGTATTTGCAGGTATCACTTTCATTGGTGGTCGGCTATATTCTGAATTCGCTCATTTCCGGGAGGGCCGCTAAATGATAAAAAATGTATTACGCATGTTTGTTTTAAATCTGGCTATTGTATTACCGATTACTATGATTATATTGGCCTTGCAAGGTGTTTCTTTAGGCATGGTAGCCTTCTTGGTGCTTTCGTTTCTGACACCTATGGTACTTCGTAGGCAAGACCGTTTACAACAATTTTTGACCTATCCGTGGCGTAACAGTTTGTATGCTTACAGTTGGATTTGGTGTTTAACCTTTTTCTTCTTAGGTGACAGCGTAATCCCATTTGCTATTGCAACCGGTAGCATGGGCCTTATTATGGTTGGTTGGATTGCAGTCTTTTCGATCTGTCTGTTGGCTATGACTTTAGTAGCTGTTATTCTGACGCTTTATGCCGAACGTCCACGTTTTAATTGCTGGTTCGATGATTCTTTGGATATGGCTGTTTACTCATTGCCTGTGCCGATGCTTTTATTAGGGGACGTGTTATTTTTAAATGTGCCCGATCCTATTTTGGCAGCACAACTTAGTCCCCAAGTGTTTACCTTTTTACAACTTTGGCTCTATGGTTTTGTTATTTGGACTATGGCGGTTATTGCCATTTATCTTCATCCTCGGATGGGGCAAAAACAAGGCTTACGCTTAGCACGTATTATGGTGACTGCTTTGATATGGCTCGCTATTAACGGACATTTAATGTATGGTTGGAAGCCGGACTTCTTTATGGAGTTGTTATATTTCATGATGCCGGTATTCCAAGGCAATTGGCTGGTTTATATTACACCGGGCTTACTGGAATTTGTGATACTCGCCATGTCCGTAGGTGCAGGTTTACTTTTGGAAGATCTTATTTTGAAACGGCAGGCAAAATAAATTTTCTATGATATAATGTATAACTGTTTGAAAATGGGTGATTGAGATTTTACAGCGCAATTGTATGAATTTGAATATGTATTTCGACTTATATCCGAATAGGAATGAGAACGGAGGTTTTTTTACATGGAAAAAGATAATATGGATACGAAAAGTCCGTATCCGCGTCAGCGATTCAGCTTGCGACAATTAACTGTTATCGGTTTGTTGTCGGCATTAACCGTAGTACTGGGTGTCAGCGGGTTAGGATTTATTCCGATTCCACCGATTTATGCGACTATCTTGCATATTCCGACTTTAATCGGGGCATTACTGGAAGGCCCAAAAATCGGTATGGTTATCGGTTTTATTTTCGGGTCTTACAGTTTGGTTCAAAACTTCGTACAGCCAAACATTATGTCTTTCGTATTTTTAAACCCGATTATTTCCATATTACCACGTATGTTAATCGGACCTATTGCTTACTATGTGTACCGTTATTTACCGATTAAAAGGCCTTTATGGCGTGTTATGATTGCCTTATTTGTCGGTACTATTGTGCATACTGTAATGGTAATGGGGTTGATTTACCTTATTTATGCAGAACCGTATGCAGCAGCAAAAGGGATTCCTGTAGACCATGTGGCGAATATTGTTATCGGTGTAGCCGTATTCCACGGACCGCTTGAAGCATTGGCGGCTGTTGTAGTAGGGACACCGGTAGTCATGGCGATCAGGGCTAAACTTAAAACAGATAAATAATATGTTAAACCATTAGCCCCGACGTCATGTCGGGGCTTTTTGAATGTATATATTGATATATGAATATATATTGATAAATGAGGAAATAAGCCTTAAAAAATATTGAGCTGTTTAAATATGGAGTTTGTAAGAATGAATATTTTTTAGAAAGAGAGGCGATGAAATGAATATTCAAATTAATTGGCGCAAATGGCGCATTTCATCCGTGTTAATGGCCGGCTTGTTAGTCGGTGCGACTGTACTTGGAGGCTGTGGTTTGGGGGATAAGAGTGGGGACTCCGGTAAAGGGGGATTGCCGGTAGTGGCTACCGTGTATCCGGCCTATGATATTGCGAAACAAGTAGGCGGGGATAAGGTGAATGTAAGTTTATTGGTGCCGCCGGGAACGGAACCTCATGATTGGGAACCGACCGTTAAAGATTTAAAGGCCGTAGGCCAAGCTAAGGTATTTATTTATAACGGTGCCGGTTTAGAACCAAGTGAAAAGTTATTGGCACCGGATAATTTAAAAGAGGCTAAGCCGGTAGAATTAGCAAAATCAGTTGAGGTAATGCCGATTAAATCCATTGATATCGATAATGAAACGGAAACAGAAACCGGCCACGATCATGATCATCACACTGATGCAGCTCATCATGACGATGACGGTCATGATCATCATCATGGCACGGTGGACCCTCACATTTGGTTGAATCCGATGAATGTGGCAAAAGAAGTGGACGCTGTAGTGGCGGCCTTTAGTGAAGCAGATCCGGCGAATAAAGACTATTACGAAGCAAACGGTAAAGCGTATAAAGAAAAATTGACAGCTTTAGATGCACAATATCAGGCGTTTGCTCAAACAATCTCGAATAAAGATTTAGTTGTAACTCATGAAGCATTCGGCTATTTTGCCAATCGTTACGGTTTCACGCAATTGGGTATCATGGGGGTAGCACCGGATGCGGAACCTACACCGGAACGGATGGCATCGATTATCAGTTTTGTAAAAGCGCACAAGGTAAAGGCTATTTTCAGCGAAGAATTGGTTAATCCTAAATTAGCAGAAGCTATTGCTAAAGAAACGGGCACTAAGGTGTATATGCTGAATCCGGTAGAAGGTTTGACGGAAGAGCAAATGAAAGCGGGCACTACCTATTTATCCGTTATGGAGGATAATTTGAAGGTTTTGAAAACAGCGTTAGGCGGTCAATAATACTTCTTTTATAAACACGTCAAAGGTTGCTTTAGGTGATTTATAATACTTTTTGGAGGCTGAAAAGGAAAGCGTATTATCAACGTATTTCTCAATCACATATGGGGTATTGATATTTCGCATTGACTGAAGTATTGCTGATTACCGCGTTACTGTGATAAAATATGAGTAATGTATAGTAGTATTTTGAGGAGGTTGAACACCATGGCAAAACGAATTCTACAATCTTTTTTAGAAAGAGAGGCGATGAAATGAATATTCAAATTAATTGGCGCAAATGGCGCATTTCATCCGTGTTAATGGCCGGCTTGTTAGTCGGTGCGACTGTACTTGGAGGCTGTGGCTTGGGGGATAAGAGCGGGGACTCCGGTAAAGGGGGATTGCCGGTAGTGGCTACCGTGTATCCGGCCTATGATATTGCGAAACAAGTAGGCGGGGATAAGGTGAATGTAAGTTTATTGGTGCCGCCGGGAACGGAACCTCATGATTGGGAACCAACCGTTAAAGATTTAAAGGCCGTAGGCCAAGCTAAGGTATTTATTTATAACGGTGCCGGTTTAGAACCAAGTGAAAAGTTATTGGCACCGGATAATTTAAAAGAGGCTAAGCCGGTAGAATTGGCAAAATCAGTTGAGGTAATGCCGATTAAATCCATTGATATCGATAATGAAACGGAAACAGAAACCGGCCACGATCATGATCATCACACTGATGCAGCTCATCATGACGATGACGGTCATGATCATCATCATCATGGCACGGTGGACCCTCACATTTGGTTGAATCCGATGAATGTGGCAAAAGAAGTGGACGCTGTAGTGGCGGCCTTTAGTGAAGCAGATCCGGCGAATAAAGACTATTACGAAGCAAACGGTAAAGCGTATAAAGAAAAATTGACAGCTTTAGATGCACAATATCAGGCGTTTGCTCAAACAATCCCGAATAAAGATTTAGTTGTAACTCATGAAGCATTCGGCTATTTTGCCAATCGTTACGGTTTCACGCAATTGGGCATCATGGGGGTAGCACCGGATGCGGAACCTACACCGGAACGGATGGCCTCGATTATCAGTTTTGTAAAAGCGCACAAGGTAAAGGCTATTTTCAGCGAAGAATTGGTTAATCCTAAATTAGCAGAAGCTATTGCTAAAGAAACGGGCGCTAAGGTGTATATGCTGAATCCGGTAGAAGGTTTGACGGAAGAGCAAATGAAAGCGGGCGCTACCTATTTATCCGTTATGGAGGATAATTTGAAGGTATTAAAAACGGCTTTAGGCGGGCAATAATACATCATATTAGCCTGAAAAGAATTGACGGATTATCAACGTATTTCTCAACCACATATGGGGTATTGATATTTCGCATTGACTGAAGTATTGCCGATTACCGCGTTACTATGTTAAAATATGAGTAACGTATAGTAGTATTTTGAGGAGGTTGAACACCATGGCAAAACGAATTCGTACAATCAACACTGAATCTTTACAGAAAACTGCTAAAACCGGTGGTTGCGGCGAATGCCAGACTTCTTGCCAGTCCGCTTGCAAAACAAGCTGCACTGTAGGCAACCAGGTTTGTAAACAGAAATAAGATTTCTTATCTGTTTTGATACGTCAATGATCCGATAAGACCCAATCATTATTTGATAGTGATTGGGTCTTATTTTATTTTCATAATTTAAAACAACCCAATCTATGCAAAATTAATAAATTGGATTTTTGGAAAGGGCTTGTATGTCATTATTTCATATATGGTAGAACCTTTTTTTTAAGCTAAAAGTAGATAAATGATGTATAATATATAGGGTAGTAGTAACTATTAAATATATGGAGGTACCATGTTAGAATTAAAACCAATGATTCACAAATTCAAGATGAAGGATAAGTATTTCTGTCTTGATGTAAATAGCGGTATTATTCACGTTATTGATGAATTTACCGATAAAGTGCTCGATATTTATGATGGCACCAATCGTGAAGCAGTTCATCAGGCTTTTGACGGCGTTGAATCACCGGCTGAAATCGACGAATTATTAGACGAATTGGATTCTTTGATTAAAGATGAAATGCTCTATGCACCAATGTCTGAAGATTTCAAATTAGTGGCAGCGGAAGAACCGATTGTTAAGGCTTTATGTCTTAATATTGCTCATGACTGCAACTTGGCTTGTCGTTATTGCTTTGCCAGCCAGGGCGATTACGGCGGAGTAAAACGTGAACTCATGAGTTTTGATGTGGCTAAACGAGCTGTTGATTTCTTAATCTCTATGAGTGGTCCTCGTCAACATTTAGAAATAGATTTCTTTGGCGGCGAACCGCTCATGAACTGGGAAGTTGTTAAACAGACCATCGAATATGCCGAAAAAGTTGGGGCTGAACACAATAAGATTTTCAAAATGACTATGACCACCAACGGTGTGTTATTAACTCAGGAAAAAATCGATTACCTCAACGAACATAAATTGAGTATGGTATTGTCCATTGACGGTCGTGAAGAAGTGCATAATCATATGCGTCCAAGCGCCGGCGGCACGGATACGTATAAAACAGTGGCTAAAAACCTTGTTAATGCCGTTAAACAACGTCATGGTCTCGAATACTATGCACGCGGTACGTATACGCACAATAACCTTGATTTTACCAAGGACGTTATTGCCATGTCCGACCTCGGTTTCGAACATTTATCTATGGAACCGGTAGTAGGTAAAGAAGGGGACTATGTACTTCGTGAAGAAGATTTGCCGGCTTTGATGAAAGAATACGAAAAGCTTGCCGATTTGTATTTGGAACGTCAAAAAGAAGGCTGGGGTGAAAAGTTCAACTTCTTCCACTTCCGTATGGACTTATATCGCGGACCTTGTATGGCTAAACGTTTGCGCGGTTGCGGTGCCGGTCATGAATATATGGCTATCGTACCGAACGGCGATATTTACCCATGCCATCAGTTTGTCGGTCGCGACGGCTATGTATTGGGCAATGTATACGAAGGGCTTAAGAACTTTGATATTCCGCGTGAATTCCGCAATACTCATGTGTTTACGAAACCTACCTGTGCTGCTTGCTGGGCTAAATTCTTCTGCTCCGGCGGTTGTCATGCCAATAATGAAACCTTTACCGGCACCATTAAGGAACCGTATGCACTTGGCTGTGAATTGCAGAAAAAACGCATTGAATGTGCCATCATGATTCAGGCTGAGCTTGATGAATTGCGTGAACAGGGAATTGTGCCGAAGGAGGATCCGGCCTTCCAGGAACGCAAACAGCATAATTGGATGTAAAACTAAATACCGTATAACAAGTAAGCAAATAGTATATTACAAAGGAACTATTTATGAAGCGACAAGGTATACGATTTACAGGGATAGTACAGGGGGTCGGATTCCGCCCCCTTATTGCGGTTGTAGCACGTGAATTGGGTCTCACGGGTTTTGTCTATAATGATGATGCGGGCGTTTATGTAGAAGTTGAGGGCACGGAGAAAGCATTGGCAAAATTCGTTGATGCCGTAAAAGAGCGAAAAGGACCGATAGCACGCATTGACTCAGTCAATGTAAAGGAGATTTCGTTAAAAGATGACAGCTTATTTGTTATCGCCCCTTCGCCGGCAGGTAAACAACCGGCTACGTTTATCGGGGCCGATACGGCGCCGTGCGAGGCATGCCGCCATGAATTGCACGACCCTATGAACCGCCGTTTTCACTACGGCTTTATTAACTGTACCCATTGCGGGCCTCGCTATACGATTGTGGAAACAGTGCCTTATGACCGTAAATTTACGTCCATGAAGGAGTTTCCGCTCTGTGATGCTTGCAAGGCAGAATATGAGTCTGAAAGTAATCGAAGATATCATGCAGAACCGAATGCTTGTCCCGTGTGCGGACCGCAGTACACTTTATATGAAGTAATTAACGGAGAGATTCATCCTACGGCGACGGAACTGGATCCGTTAACATTGGGGCGTGACTATGTCATGACCGGCCATATTATTGCTTTTAAAGGTGTAGGCGGTTATCACTTGGTGTGTGATGCCACTAATGTGGCCGCCGTTATGGCACTTCGTGAACGTAAACAACGACCTCATAAGCCTTTGGCCGTTATGGTAGATTCTTTGGCTACAGCTAAAGAAATTGCTCATATTACACCGGAAGAAGAGGCTTTATTGTTATCGCCGGCAAGACCGATTGTATTGGTGCCGCAACGTCATGATGCGAAGGTAGCATGGCAGGCGGTAGCACCGAATAATCACTATGTAGGGATTATGTTGCCGTATGCACCGGTCCATGAAGTTTGGCTCCCGGCAGGGGCTGTTTGGGTTATGACCAGCGGTAATCGCAGCGGTGAACCGGTGATTTTTGATGATGAGGAAGCCGTTGCCAAATTAAAACATGTGGCGGATTATTTTCTTGTTCATAATCGCCGTATTGTGGCATCCGTAGATGATTCGGTGGTGCAGGTGGTAAAGGGCGAAACTTTACAAATTAGGCGCAGTCGCGGTTATGTACCGACGTCTTTTAGAGTGCGCTTGCCAAATGAAGGTAAAAAAACGGTACTCGCCATGGGCGGCGATTTGAAAAATGCATTTGCCATGAATCGCAATGAAGCGGTGCTCATGGGGCCTCATATCGGTGACTTAGCCAATTTGGCCATGAATGACAGTCTGGTTTGGACTATTGACAGATATAAAGATTTATTCGGTCTTACACCGGAAGCGGTAGTGGCCGATTATCATCCGCAATATTTTTCTTCACAATATGGCAAAACCTATAGTGAAGAGCACAATATTCCCTATATGCAGGTGCAACATCATCATGCTCATGTGGCGGCCGTTATGGCGGAATATGGCTTAGACTCCGAACCGGTGTTGGGGATTTGTTTTGACGGTACGGGCTATGGTCTGGATGATACTATCTGGGGCGGTGAGTTTTTACTGTGTCAGGGGTCTTCCATGCAACGTTTGGCTCATATTCATACGGCACCGTTACCGGGCGGTGAAGCGGCGGTTAAAGAACCGTGGCGTCAGGCCCTTTGGTATGTGCGTGATGAGTTCGGCGATGACACGCCGGCTTGGCTCGAGCCGTGGTTTAATCAATTGCCGGATAATTGGGAATTATTAGATTTCATGATGCAAAACAATATGCCTATGGTTGATGCCAGCAGTGCCGGTCGATTATTCGACGCTGTAGGCTGTTTACTGGGCCTTGGCAATGAACACACCTTTGACGGGCAAATTGCTATGAGCCTTGAACAGTTAGCTTATGGTGAACGTGGTAAAATTAAGGAATTTATTTGGGACGGTAAAATCCTCGATTTTAAACCATTGGTGCAGGATATTGTCGGCCACTTGGGCGATGGAATTTCCAAGCGCGTTTTGGCAGCTTCGTTCCACCGTACGTTGGCCTATGGCATTACGGAAACGATGGAGCATTTGTGTACCCAATATAATATTAAACAAGTTATTCTTTGCGGCGGTGTTTTTCAAAACAGACGCCTTATCGAAGAAATGATGAGTATAAATCACGATCAAGTCATGCTCTTGCCGCGTCAGGTGCCGCCGAATGACGGTGGTTTGGCACTGGGGCAATTGTGGCTGGGTCATCAAAAATTGAATGAAAAATAATACTTCATTTAGTGAGAAGCAGTATTTCATTAAGTGAATAGAAGAATATTTTCTTAAATGAAAGAGTAATATTTCCTTAAATGAAAATTCATACTCCCTGAGAAAGTTAGGAGGGAACACTATGTGTTTAGCAGTACCTGCTCAATTAATAAAAGTTAATGAATTCATCGGCACCATTGAGCTTACCGGTGTGACGCGTGATGTAAATCTCATGTTGGTACCGGAAGCTAAAGTAGGCGATTATGTACTGGTTCATGCCGGTTGCGCCGTTCAAGTGGTAGATGAAGAAGAGGCTAATGCAACAATGGAGGCCTTTAAGGAGTTGGAAGAACTTGAAAAAGATTACTTTGCAGGAAAAAACACAGGTCGCTAATGAACTGTTACAAGAGATAAAAGCACTTCATACGCCGGGAGAATCGGTTAGATTTATGGAAGTGTGCGGTACGCATACAGTGGCGATTTTCCGCGAAGGGATTCGTCAACTCTTGCCGGAAGGCATCGAGCTTGTAAGCGGACCGGGCTGTCCTGTTTGTGTTACCGACCAGGTATATATGGATAAAGCTTTGGCCTATGCGGCTATGGATGATGTGATTGTGGCGACTTTTGGCGATATGCTGAAAGTGCCGGGCACACACAGTAATCTGTGGGAAGCAAAGAGCGCCAGTGCTCATATTCATATTATTTACAGTCCTTTAGAAATCATCGAGCTGGGTAAAGCTAATCCGGATAAAAAGATTGTCTTCTTAGCTATTGGTTTTGAAACGACCATTGCCGTTATTGCGGCGGCTGTTAAAGCGTTGGCTATGTCGGGCCTTAAGAATGTTTTCTTTTTGGTATCCCATAAATTGGTGCCGCCCGCACTACGTGCCTTGGCCAATCAAAAAGAAGGCCATTTGGATGGGTTTATTTTGCCCGGTCATGTGAGCGTTATTATCGGGGAAGAACCATATAGCTTCATTCCTACAGAATGCCATATGCCGTCCTGTATTGCCGGTTTTGACGGTCTTGAAATCTTGGCGGCTGTGCGCGATTTATTGGCACAGCGTAAAAGCGGCAAGTATTATGTGGGCAATCAGTATAAATCGGTGGTGGCTAAAAAAGGTAATCCCATAGCGGTTAAGCTTATGGATGAACTCTATGAAGTTATCGATGATACTTGGCGCGGCATCGGTGTGATTCCTAACTCCGGTCTACGCTTAAAAGGTGAATATGCGGCTTTTGATGCGGAACGTATGATTCCACTCGGACCGATTGAAAGCGGTGGCGTGCCGAAAGGCTGTCAATGCGGTCGTGTGTTGCAAGGCCTCATTCGTCCCGATGAATGCGGTTTATTCGGTAAGCTTTGTACCGCCGACCATCCGGTGGGTGCCTGCATGGTGTCCGTGGAAGGCAGCTGTGCGGCTTGGTATAAATACGGCCGTGCCAGCGGCGGTATGACTTGGGAAGAATAAAAGCCGAATGGTGCTTGTGTTGAGCTGTCTTAATCTTAATGTCCTTATTTAGATAGCTTTATTGCGAGACTTGTTTTGGCAAGGCTTTCGGCTAAGGAGTAATTTATGGATGAAACAATACGCTTGGTTCATGGTAATGGGGGACGCTTCAGCCATGAATTGATGGAAAAATATATTATGCCTCATTTTAAAAATGAGGCATTGGCAAAATTACATGACGGTGCTCAATTCGATGTACCCGCCGGTCGTATGGCGTTTACCACTGATTCCTATGTGGTAACACCGCAATTTTTCCCCGGTGGTAATATCGGTAAATTGGCCGTATGCGGTACGGTGAATGACTTGGCTATGAACGGTGCGAAACCTTTACATCTGAGCTGTGGTCTTATTCTGGAAGAAGGTTTACCGGTAAAAACTTTGGATGCCGTTCTCGCGACTATGGCGGAAATGGCTAAAAAAGCGGGTGTTACTATCGTTACAGGCGATACAAAGGTAGTTGAAAAAGGGGCCGTAGACGGTCTTTACATCAACACCGCCGGCGTGGGTATGATTCCGGAAGGGATTAACATTGATCCCGAACGCGTTAAGCCGGACATGAAAATTATTGTATCCGGTTCGCTTGGTGATCATGCTATTGCCGTAATGGGTTCTCGTTATGAATTAGCTTTGCCTGAATCCATTAAAACCGACTGTGCACCACTTAATCATATGATTATGGCCGTGTTGGATGCAGTAGGCGATAAAGTGGCCGTAATGCGTGATCCAACACGTGGCGGCTTGGCAACAACCCTGTATGAAATTGCCGGTCAAGCTAATGTCGGTATCCGTGTTGATGAATACGCGTTGCCAATTCACGATGAAGTGCAGTCCGTTTGCAGTATTTTAGGCTATGATCCATTGTATTTGGCTAATGAAGGTAAAGCAGTATTTGTTGTTGAAGCCGATGTGGCAGATACGGTGCTTGAAATTTTGCATGCTAACGAATATGGCCGTGAGGCCGCTTGCATCGGTGAAGTGCTTAGCAGTAATGCCGGTAAAGTTGGTCTTAAAACAGCGCTTGGCGGTGTTCGGTTGTTGGATCAGTTGGGCGAGGACCAAGTGCCGAGAATTTGTTAAAGAACTCTAATATTTTTATAGATAAAATTTAATAGGTATATGCTAAAGCAGTTATAAAATTTTTATTTTATAACTGCTTTTTTGAAGTAAATTGCAATATGAAATTGAACACTTTTAAAAACCCAGTAACTTATTAACTTCTTCAATGAATACTTCTTGTGGTGTCCGGTAATTTAGAATTTTGCGTGGCAGTGCATTACACCA
>NZ_RQUZ01000013.1 GCF_003992065.1 Veillonella seminalis | reverse complement strand
CATCGCGTAGTTCGGGACGTAAGATTTTGCTTTGCAAAATCCACAGGCCCGAACACATAGGTAGTCGCTGATTGAAGTGAGTGCGACGCGCAAATTGTATTGCATCACTTTCTTTCGAGCCGAACGAAGTAAAGGCGAGAGTGATAAGGTAGTCGCTGATTAGAGCTGGACGTACTCAGCGTGCCTAACTAACATAAAACGCAGCGAGCGAAGCAATGCGGCCACCTGCTAAATAAATAGAGCATTAAGCCATTACAATACATACAATCATCATATAGTAGCCTCAATCGCAGCGAGCGAAGTAATGCGGTCACGCACTAAATAGAGCATTAACCCATTAGAGCTCATAGCATCACATGACAGACTATTCTGTAGCAAGCAAAGTAATGCACCCGCATTCTAAATCACGTATAATCTCTTCAACACACCTTCTGGTGTGTCTTTTTAATTTTCCTTATTGATTAATATTAGGCTATTTTACCTTATGAATACGTAGAAAATGGACTAAAATGGAATTCATTCAATCTTTACACTATTGCAATTGATAAAATAATGGATTAATATAGTAGTTAATTGATAATGTTAATGAAAATTTCATTAAAAATTAACTTTTTATCTTTTTATAACAGGTGTTTAATGAGGGGGATTTAGGGGTGTAATTATGTTAAAACAAAAATTGGGCGTTTCTAAAAAATAAAAAAAAGTATCGTTACGTGTTACAGCAACCTTATTGGCATTAATCAGCAGCTATTCATTCGTTTCGGCAGAAAAACTTGATTTGACAGCGAGTAATACAGCTAAACCAAATAATGTCCAATCATTAAATGGTAAGACGACTACTGCTATTGGTTTTGATAATTTTGCTAATAATGGAGCAACCAGCATTGGCTATTCAAATGAAGGGTGGACCTCCTCAGTGGTGGTTGGTAGTGGTAACTTCGGTGTTAACTCGGCTACTGTAATTGGGATTAATTCAAAAGCCGTTGGAGGTATAGCTATTGGCAAAGGTGCAATTGCCTCCCAATTTAATACCGGTGTAACGCTACAAAAACGTCATATTAATGAATATGCTACTGCTGTTGGGAATTCGTCCTTAGCCGTTGACGGGACATCTTTTGGCTATAATGCGAGATCTAATAATAGTGGTGTAGCTATAGGGGAGAGCTCTAATGCATTGAATGGCGGTACAGCACTTGGTAACGGGACTACTATTGGTGGCGCTACCTATGATCTTCATCGAGGCGGTGCAGTTGCTTTAGGTGATAGAGCTGTGGCGGATCGCACATTTGGTAAGTATGGATATATTCCATTTGATAAGAATTTTACTGCTGATTTAAGTCTGCGTTATGGTGATGCAAGAGCGAATGATATAGTATTAGCTAAAGCCAGTGGAGATGCAGCAGTTATTAAGACGGTCACTGATTTTTACAAAAATAATAATATATCTGCCGATACATATAGTGAATGGAAACGGTTACGTCAGACTTACATGGCATACTATCAGGGCTATAATCAGCAACTGGCCAAAATGACTACTACGACGTATGCTGATGAAGTTGCACGTGAAGCAGATTATAAGAATTTGCAGGCATGGGATAAGGCACAAAAAGATGCTAGTAGTGAGTTAGATGCCTTCGAAGCCGCTAATAACATAGATGAAAAAAGTGTTGCCGCTAAAAATTCTATTTTAGCTACCTATAAATCTACCGAAGGTGCAGTAAGTGTGGGCCGTTCTGCTGTTTATGATGCTAATGGAAACATTATTAGACAGGCTCAAACACGTCAAATTATTAACGTAGCAGCCGGTAGTGCCGATACTGATGCCGTTAATGTGGCTCAGTTAAAAACTGTAGTTTCAAAGGTAACTGAATTTAACAATGCCATAAATCAAAATATTACCGATCTTACGAATCGTGTAGATAACATTGACAAATCAGTTAGTAATTTAGTAAATAACAATAATTCAACCGGAGGACAAGGCAGTAATCAAGGTACTACTAATCCGGGTGATGATAGATCAGCCGATAACACCGGAAATACAGGTAACACAGGTGATACAGGCAATACAGGTGATACCGGGAAGACCGGTAGTACAGGTAATACAGGTAATACAGGAGATACAGGCAATACCGGGAATATAGGCAATACCGGTAATACAGGAGATACAGGCAATACCGGGAATATAGGCAATACCGGTAATACAGAAAATACGGGGAATACAGGTAATACAGGTAATACAGGCAGTACAGGTGTTGACGATAGTGGTGCTTCAAGCTCTGTCACAGCCGTAATCAATGATGTACCGACTGATCTTATAGTAGAAAACAGCATCACGGTAGGCGGTAATACCTACATTACCACTGACGGGATTAATGCTAATGGACAGGTAATCAGCAATGTAGGTGAAGCCCCGTTAGTAGCCGGTTCTATGAATGCGGCAACAGTTAATCAGGTTGTTACAGTTCGTGATGAATTGCAGAAATCTATCGACAATGTAGCAGCTCAAACGATGAGCAATAGTCAGCAGATTTCACGCTTAGGCACGGAAATCAATAGAGTAGCTGCCGGTTCGGCTGCATTAGCCGCTTTACATCCATTGGATTTTGATTCTGATGAAAAAGTATCTTTTGCCGTTGGCATGGGTGGTTATAAAGGTGAAAAAGCAGCAGCTGTAGGTGCATTCTATCGTCCTAATAACGATATCATGTTCAACATTGCAGCTTCGATAGGCAGTGGCGACGATATGTATAATGCAGGTGTTTCCTTCAAATTCGGTGAATTGTCCCCATATAACAATATGAGTAAAACTGAAATGGCTAATAAATTGGAAGCACAGGATCAGAAACTAGCGGTTCAAGAACAAGAGTATTGCTTCTTTACAAGCAGATAATGATGAATTGAAAGCTCGTTTGGCAAAATTGGAAGCAGCCCTTGCTAAATAAGATATTATATAGTTAATAAATAAAGGCATGGTCGTATTAGCGACCGTGCCTTTTATTTTATATGGCTACCACTTTATTAAACCTTCCAACCTTTACCTTTTTACCCCAATTATCTCCTCATGTGCTATAATTGTATAATAATAAACTTGAGAAGAAGAGGTGTTTTACATGAAAGCAGAAATTAAAGTTCGCGTTGGCGAACGCAAAGACATTCCAATATTACTAGACATTTACAACTATGAAGTAGTGCATGGTGTGGCAACTTTAGACATTGAACCGCGTACCATTGATGAATGGATTACTTGGTTTGAAAACCACAATATTAAAAACCATCCGCTCTTGGTAGCTGAAATTGATGGTAAAGTTTGCGGTTATGCAACGTTGTCCGAATATCGCAGCAAAGAAGCCTATGCCAGCACGGTGGAATTATCTATTTACATTGACCCGAACTATCGCGGTAAGGGCGTAGCCAGTCGCTTAATGGGGGATATTTTGCAATTGGCTAAAGACGATGACTCCATTCATCTCGTTGTATCTGTTATTACGGCAGGCAATGATGCGAGCGTATCGTTACATAACAAATTTAACTTTACATTCTCCGGTACTGTGCCTGAAGTAGGCATCAAAAAAGGCCGTTATCAGGATACGGAGACATACACATTATTAGTATAAAATAGGCATTACAATGGAGGGCTTACGCATGAAAACTTACTCATTTCACTATGGCAATCAAATGATTGATTGCAGCTTGGATGAAAAGAGAATTATTGGGGAATTACATATGGCAGAAACGCCGGTGATAGAAGATCCGGAAGCAGCGATTAAAGAGGCTTTGGCACATCCGATTGATTCCAAACCGTTCAAAGAACTCTTTAAAGCCGGCGAAACAGTGGCTATCATCGCCAATGATACGACCCGTATTGCCAATACCCATGTTTTCATGCCGATTATTCTTGATGAGTTGAACGAAGTGGGGATTCCTGACGAAAATATTAAGATTATATTCGCTTTAGGGACACATCGTGACATGACAGAGGCTGAAATGATTAGTGAGGTGGGGATAGAAGCAGCCGGTCGTGTTGCCATGTACAACTCCAGTTCGAAGAAAAAGGAAGATTTCGTACATGTGGGCACAACTTCCTTCGGTACCGATGTATGGCTCAATCGTCATGTAGTTGAAGCGGATCATATTATCTGTACGGGTTCTGTAGTACATCATTTCTTTGCCGGGTTCGGCGGCGGTCGTAAAGCCATTTTACCGGGCGTAGCTTCCTATGAAACGATTCGTCAAAACCACAGCCTCATGCTTGATGATAAAGCGACACTTGGTCATTTGGAAGGCAACCCTATCTATGATGACCAAATGGAAGGCGTGGCTATGTGCCCACCAACGTTCTTGCTCAATGTAGTGTTAAACGGTGAAAAAGAATTTACCGGCGTGTTTGCCGGTGATTATATTGCTGCACATAAAACTGCTTGCGATTTTGTAAATTCGCAAAACGGTGTAGTCATTGAACGACAGGCTCCAATTGTTATTGCCTCAACCGGCGGTTATCCAAAGGATATTAATATTTACCAGTCTCAAAAGACTATGGACAATGCGGTTCGTGCCGTAGCACTGGGCGGCGTAGTCATCTTATTGGCTGAATGCCGTGAAGGTTCCGGTTCGCCTATTTTTGATGAAACAGTGAATGATTTCCATTCTATACAGGCTATCGAAGATTCAGTTCGCCGTGACTTCCAGATTGGTCGTCATAAAGCGTATGCCGTTACTCGTTTGATGAAAAAAGCCGATTTCTACTTGATGTCCAGCCTCGATGACGAGTACGCCCGTAAAGCCTTTTTCACTCCGGTTCATTCTTTAGAAGAAGCATTGAAACTGGCTGAAGCAAAACTCGGTAAAGATGCTGAAATCTTGTTGATGCCACACGGTTCCTATACTGTGCCTATTTTGAAATAAAAGATAAAATTTAGCCAATAATCCATCAGTTTTACGGTTAGAATTGATGTAATCAGCTTAATTTTGTAAAAAAATAAATCAGAAAAACCTTGATATATAAAGGCTTCGCAGCCCCTAAGTTTAAAAAGATAGAAAATTTTAAATTTAGGGGTTGCATTTTTTTAGAGCATGCTTTATACTAAACAAAGTAAATGCATGTGCATGCATTTAGAGGAGGTGAGTTGATGGCTTTCATGAATCAATGGTTAGTCGATATAAGACGAGTTAAAGATATAACCGATGCATTGAGCAAAGAGTTAGAAGCGAGAACATCATTAACATTAAACGGGTATTACGTATTATACTTTTTGGCGCACAGCGAAGAAAAGAAAATGCGTTTGAATATATTGCAAGAGTATATGGGACTTAGCCAAAGTGCTATGTCGCGTATGATCGTTCGCATGGAAGGTAGCAATTGCGGCTCTATTCGACGGGTCGATTGCGATTGCGATAAACGAGGCGTTTATATCGCCATTACGGATTGTGGTTTGAAGAGACTGACAGAAGCGAAAACAGTTGTAGAAGAAGTGCTTCAGCGTTATTATAAGTAAGGCTGTATGAGACAACCGACCGGTAAATGGCCGGCTATGAAGTTAAGTAGCTGTCAGTAATTCCAATCTAAGCAGTAATGAGACGTGATTACTGCTTAGGTTGTTTACATATATTTTTTTACATAGATACATGCATGAGCATGCATATTAGTAAAAGCGTGCTTGTGGTGAAAATTTCAATAGGCAACACTATTGTTCAGATAGAGAAGAAATAATGACGTTTGAAATAGCCGTCATAGTCAGCAGATAAGGAGATTTATTTGATGAAACAGTTAACGGAACAAGTTAAATTAAGAAACGGTGTCGTATTGAAGAATCGTTTGGCTATTCCGCCAATGACGACGCGTATGAGTTATTATGACGGCACAGTGACCGGTGACGAAATTGCTTACTACGGCATGCGAACCGGCGGTGCAGGTTTATTCATTATCCAATCGTCGCACCGATAAATGGGGCGGCTCCATGGAAAAACGCTACACCTTTATTGAACGTGTCGTAGATGGTGTTATTGAAGTGGTTAAAGAATCCGGTAAAAAAGACTTCATCGTAGGTTATCGTTTCTCCCCACGTGAAGAAACCGATTCGGGCTTCAATTTGGAAGAAACTTTGTGGCTCGTTGATAAATTAGCCGACAAAGAATTAGATTACTTGCACATTTCCTTAACGCGCTATGATCGTGCTACTAATATAGCAAAATATGCCGACAAATCTATGTTGCAATATGTGTATGAAAAAATTAACGGTCGTTTACCGCTCGTTTCCGTAGGTGATATTCACACTCGCGAAGACGTGGAATGGGTTCTTCAGTACTCGGATATTGCCGCTATCGGCACCGGCGTATTGATCGACCCTAAATGGTTCCACAAAATTTTGGCTAACCGCGACAGCGAAATCCGCACTAAATTGAATTTGCAGGATAAAGATTTGCTTATGATTGCACCGGGGACGTATGCTTTTATGGAAATGAAAACCCCACATTTACTTGTTAAATAAGACAACGTGAATTGTTGTTAAAAACAGGCACAAGTTGCCTTGAGAATAATTACAGCCTCCGGCTTTTACATAGATAATCTGTTAATATAATATTGCGCCTTCCCTGAGAGGGAAGTTTATATAAATCAAAATCTGTTTCAGATTTAATATTGCACAATACACCGTAAGACGGCACGTATGGATGAGAGGCCATGCGCGTCACTTGCGGTGTTTTTGTCTTACTGCAATGGCTGGATTATAATGGCCAAATACTGTTTTAAAAAGTACAATTTAGCGTCTATAAAAAGATGATAAAACTTATCAGATGGAGTATAATAAAAGGTAGAAGTTTCGATATACTATCGGTACGGAATATCGCTATTAAGTCAGTGATAATAAAGCTTAGTGGTATTATCCGTATAAAAATATGAATAAATTCGTAGATTGATTATTTGATTTATAACATAAGGAGTATGATTATGATAAACTTTGTTGCTATTGACTTTGAAACAGCCAATAAATATGCGAACAGTGCTTGCTCGTTAGCTGTGGTAACCGTTGAAAACGGACAAATTACTAAACGCGGTTACAGTCTCATTAAACCGCCTTTCATGCAGTTCGATGAAGAATGTATCGCCATTCATGAGATTCAACCGCAGGAAGTCATGGATAAACCGACATTTGATAAATTATGGCCGGCTATTTATGAAAATCACCTAAAAGGTAAATTGGTCATTGCCCATAATGCGAAGTTTGATATCGGCGTATTACGAGCTACTTTGGATCATTATAATATTGAATGGCCGGAGCTCGATTTTACTTGTACGGTAAAAATTTCCAAACGCGTTTGGCCTGATTTGCAAAATCATAAATTAAATACATTGGCAGCTTATTTGGGTTATGAATTTAAACATCACTACGCTTTGGATGATGCGGAAATTTGTGCTCAGGTGGCTATTGCAGCCGCTAAAAAACGCGGTGTGCAGTCTATGGAACAGTTACTGGCTAATATCGGACTTGCTAAAGAATCTTTCATTACCGAAGATCGTCGTGAAAAAGTACAAGAAGAGGCAGCCGGTGAACAGATGTCGTTCTTTTAATCGATAATAATAGTTAGAGATGTGAATAGGTATTGGTATTTAGGTGCGGGGTGACGTATGAGCGACAAAATGGCAGTAATGAGTTATACGGGACGAGATATTTTAAAACATGTGGATCATACTTTGTTGAAGGCAACGGCTGATTGGGCAGCTATTCAGCAGTTAGTGGAAGAGGCAGTGGAATTTGAAACTGCCTCTGTTTGTATTCCGCCGTCCTATGTGAAACCGGTGTATGAAAAATACGGAGAAGAGGTAACAATCTGTACGGTTATCGGTTTTCCGTTGGGCTACATGACCACAGCAGCTAAAGTGGCGGAAACTAAGCAAGCTGTTGCCGACGGTGCTTCCGAGATTGATATGGTTATCAACTTAGGCATGGTTAAAAACGGCCATTATGCGAACGTAGTGGAAGAAATTAAGGCTATTAAAGCTGCCTGTGGTAAAACGGTGCTTAAAGTCATTATCGAAACCTGCTATTTAACAGAAGCTGAAAAAATCGCTCTTTGCCAAGCGGTAACGGATGGCGGTGCTGATTTTATAAAAACTTCAACCGGATTCGGCACAGCGGGAGCTACGCTGGATGATGTGTTACTATTCAAAAAACATATCGGTGCCGGGGTTAAAATTAAAGCCGCCGGCGGTATTCGCTCTATCGAAGACATGGTAGCGTATTTGACAGCCGGTTGTGATCGCATCGGCGCCAGTGCGGCCGTAGGTCTTTTAACGAATCGTTTGGATGAAACATTCAAGTCGGATACAATGTCGGAGAAATAGCGACGATATTTCATAGCGGTTGGCAACATGAGTACCGCTGCGGCGGTTTTCACGAAAACAGGTGATATTATGCATATGAATGAATTAATTATCAAAAAACGCAATGGCGAGGCTCATACGAAGGACGAGCTAAAGTACATCATAGATAATTACGTAAGCGGCAAGATTCCCGATTATCAGATGAGTGCCTGGCTCATGGCTGTCTATTTTCAAGGCATGACCGATGTGGAAACGGCCGATTTGACCATGATTATGGCGGAGTCGGGAGAACAAATCGACTTGAGTTCGATAGCAGGTATTAAGGTGGATAAACACAGTACCGGCGGTGTGGGCGACAAAACGACCTTTATTATTGCCTCAATCGTGGCGGCTTGCGGTGTGCCCGTAGCCAAAATGTCGGGCCGAGGCCTCGGTCATACGGGCGGCACTATAGATAAATTAGAATCTATTCCACATGTGAATGTGGCTCTTTCTAAAGATGAGTTTTTGGATATTGTCAAAAAAGTCGGCGTAGCCGTTACGGGGCAATCCGGTAATTTGGCACCGGCGGATAAATTGATGTATGCTCTGCGCGATGTGACGGGAACGGTGGACAGTATTCCGCTCATTGCCTCTTCCGTGATGAGTAAAAAATTAGCAGCCGGCAGTGATGCTATTTTGCTGGATGTTAAAGTCGGCAGCGGCGCTTTTATGAAAACGCTGGATGATGCGGTACGCTTGGCGGAAACGATGGTGGCTATCGGTAATCACAACGGACGTCAAACGGTGGCTCTTATTACCGATATGGATAGACCTTTGGGGCAGGCTATCGGCAATGCGACGGAAATCGCTGAAGTCGTGCAAGTCCTTCGCGGTGAAGGTCCTGCTGATTTGATTCAAGAATCAATAACGTTAGCGGCCAATATGCTGTATCTTGGCGGTAAAGGAGTCTATGAAGACTGTGTAACCATGGCA
The DNA here is from genome assembly GCF_003992065.1 of Veillonella seminalis. Classification (GTDB taxonomy): domain Bacteria; phylum Bacillota; class Negativicutes; order Veillonellales; family Veillonellaceae; genus Veillonella_A; species Veillonella_A seminalis. The sequence continues at coordinate 62,745 of NZ_RQUZ01000013.1, read as the reverse complement.
AAGGTTACATTGGCTAGCGGTCGCGGTTTTAATAAATTCGTTGAAATGGTAACTGCTCAAGGCGGTGATGCGTCCGTGTTAACTGATCCGAGTTTTGCCGAAGCGGCTTATAAAAAGGCTGTTACAGCACCTAAATCGGGGTATATTACGCATATGAATGCGGAAGCTTGCGGAAGGGCGGCTTTAGCTTTGGGAGCCGGACGTTATACAAAGACAGATACCATCGATTATAAGGCTGGAATTTGGATGCTTAAAAAGACAGGTGATGTAGTTACAGAAGACGAAGTTATTGCTTATCTGCAGAGTAGTTCGAAAAATACCTTGGCAGAAGGTGAAACGCGCTATTTAAATGCTTTGACGATTGAGGATGCACTACCGGCTAAACGGCCGTTGGTATTTGCCAGAGTTACGGTCGAAGGTACGGAACGGTATATATAATCACGAATAAGTGTAATCAATTATGAAATAATCCGAGGAGGATAACCATGGAAGCATGGCAACAAAAATTAATTGAGGCAGCCAAAGAGGCGGCCTTGCATTCATATAGTCCGTATTCAAATTTTCCTGTTGGGGCGGCGTTACTCAGTGAAAACGGTACGGTCATAACCGGCTGTAATGTAGAAAATGCTTCATATGGTCTCACCATGTGTGCCGAACGCGGTGCAATTCAGACTGCTATTGCGAAAGGTTATACATCGTTTAAGGCCATCGCTGTCGTCGGCTTGAAAAGTAATCCCTGTATGCCTTGCGGTGCTTGCCGGCAGGTAATGCTTGAATTCGATATTCCGCAGATTTTTCTGGAAGATGAAGCGGGGCAGGTTATAAGTTATACGATGGATGAATTGTTGCCGCACAGCTTCGGACCGAAAGACTTAGTGTGATATGAGCACTAAGTACTTTGTAAATGCGTCCTGTTCGGCGGCTGTGAATTTTACTTCGTAAAATTTTACGCAGCGAACTAAGAGATTCACACATGTTTATGCGTCACTTACGCTCCTTTAAACATGGTTCACTACTTAAAACATAATTCACTATTTAAAATATGGTTTGCTACTTAACTGCATAAAAAAATAGCCCGCTGAAGTGTTCAGATGAGAATCACTTCAGCGGGCTTTTAGTTGTATTTGTTGTTGTGTTTCAAATTATCTTACGATTTAGAATGCAGGTAAGATAGCGCCTTTGTATTTATCTTCAATGAATTTTTTAATTTCAGGAGATTGTAAGGCTTTCATTAATTTCTGGATTTCAGGACGATTTTCGTCGCCTTTGCGAATGGCAACGATGTTAGCATATGGGGAATCTTTATCTTCTAAGAATAAAGCACCTTTGAGTGGATCAAGACCTGCTTCCAAAGCGTAGTTAGTGTTGATAACAGCAAAAGCTACGTCATCTAAGCTGCGTGGTAACTGAGCAGCTTCTAATTCTACGACTTCAAGATTCTTAGGGTTGGAAACGATATCTGCTTTAGTAGCATAGATATTGTTAGGATCTTTCAAAGTGATAAGACCTGCTTTTTGTAAAAGAAGAAGGGCACGGCCGCCATTACTTGGATCATTTGGAATCGCTACTTTAGAGCCGTTAGGTAAAACGGCGTTCAAGTCTTTGTCGGTAATTGTTTTGGAGTAAATACCCATTGGTTCAATGTGAACTTTACCGGCAGATTGAAGACTTAAGTTATGTTCGCTATCGAACTTGTCAAGATAAGGCAAATGCTGGAAGAAGTTGGCATCCAATTCTTTGTCATTAAGTGCCAAGTTAGGTTTTACATAATCGGTGAATTCAACAATTTTAAGGTCAATACCTTCTTTTTCCAATAACGGTTTAACTTGTTCCAAGATTTCAGCATGTGGAACCGGTGATGCACCAACTGTAATCGTTGTTTTGCCGGAACTGCCGGCGGATGCTGTGTTGTCACTGCCACAACCGGCCAATAATAAGGCACTCCCCAAAATAGCAGCAGCTGCTAACGCAAATAATTTTCTCATATCTCTACCTCCTCAAAATAGAAAAACGGTTACGAAATGCATCGGGAATAAAAAAGGCGGCTCGGTAAAACCGAGTCGCCTACATTTAATTCGTATCTCTCGGTATATACCGCAGGATTTAGCACCATCGAATGGTTGCCGGATTTCACAGGGCCAGTCCCTCCATCACTCTCGATAACAGTCCGTATTTAATTCTTTCGTTAGTATAGCATGAGGGGACAAATTTGTAAAGGGGGAAAGAACAGAATTATCAAATGTGTGTAAAACCCTCATTTAGAAAGCCGGTAATACGGCCCCTTTGTATTTTTCTTCAATAAACTTTTTAATTTCAGGCGATTGAATAGATTTTACGAGTTTTTGAATCTCAGGGCGATTTTCATCCCCGGGACGAACGGCAATTAAGTTAGCATATGGAGAATCTTTGGAATCTAAGAATAAAGCATCGGCTAACGGATTTAATTGAGCACCCAGTGCATAGTTGGCGTTAATAACCGCAAGGTCGACATCACTAAGGCTTCTTGGTGTTTGCGCCGCATCCAGTTCAATAATGTCAAGGTTTTTAGGATTACCGACAATATCTAATTTGGTTGAATAAATATTATTAGGATCTTTTAACGTAATCAGACCCGCTTGTTGCAATAACTGTAAAGCACGGTCCGTGTTGGTCGGGTCATTTGGAATCGCAACTTTAGCACCGTTTGGAACCGATTGTTGTAAATTTTTGTCTTTAATTTTATTGGAGTAGATCCCCATTGGTTCGATGTGAACAGCACCGGCTGACACAAATTTCATATTATGTTCTTCTTCAAATTTTTTCATGAAAGGAATATGCTGATAGAAATTGGCGTCTAACTCTTTATCATGCAACGCAAGGTTAGGTTTGACATAGTCACTGAATTCAACGATTTTAAGGTCTACACCTTCTTTATCTAATTTGTCTTTTACCTGTTCCAGAATTTCAGCATGCGGAACAGGGGCGGCCCCTACAGTTAACGTTACTCTTTTGTCAGAGCCGGATGTGGCATTGCCTTGGTCACTGCCACATCCGGCAAGTAGTAGAGCACTGCCTAATACAAATGTGGCGGCTACGGATAAAAATTTCTTCATAGTTAAAATTCTACTTTTCTCTCAAATGAAATAATTGCAAACAGAAATTCATGCCTATTATTGCATCCCCGATACAAAAATAGGGTAGTGATGTGAGTAATAAAAAAACGATGACCGTTTATTCCTATGTCATCGTTACCTCTTTGTTATCTCTCGGTACATGCCGCAGGAATTAGCACCATCGAATGGTTGCCGGATTTCATAGGGCCAGTCCCTCCATCACTCTTGATAATATCGCTATTGAATTTCTTTTTTGTGATTATAGCATGAGCAAATCATACTTGCAAAGTAGGAAAAATAAAATTTAAAAATACTTTGAAAAATATATTTAGAAAATATAAATGATATGCTCATAGTGGAAGTGGGAGTGTAAATGGACGTGGAAAAAGAAATAGCAAGGGACGGTCCGGATTTCAATGATATAAGGCAAATAAAAAGTGCAACAACGCAAGGCTGCTGCACTTTTTTATTGGTTGTGAGGTTTTGTTGTTTATTAGTAGGTATTGATTGGTCTTTATTTACCAAAGCTGTTGAGGTTGATAGAGGTTGTTTGAAGTATTATAAAGCTTTTGGTAAAGTGAAGAACCAAATCTGGCTTTGCTGTTCGCCCGGAGCATTTTTCTTAAGGCTGATGGTTACGTCATGAGGTGTTTTGTCTTCATCATAAATCATGACTTTTTTGTCAGCGTCATACGTGTAGTCGTCTAATTCAGGTTTGGCTACCGCTTTGTCTTCTAAGTTGATGTCCATACCGAAGTCATTGTCGTTAACAACTACGATAGTTTTGCGGTCAGGCAAGAGAGCAAGGCCTTCGGCTTTTTCAATATCCCAACCTTGAGCACGTAAGTCGAGTACGAGTTCTTTATGAGCCGGAACGATTTGGCCGTCTAAAAGACCAAGTTCGAGATCGCCATTGTTAGGAATAGGGGTAGCACCGTTAAGGTCTACTTTGTAAATGAGGTTCTGCATTTTGCCGTTTTGTTTGCCTTGTTCAATCATGAGGAACTGGCCGTTGCCGATAGAGGTAATATCGCCGATTTTGGCAGCACCGGTGTTTTTATAACCTGTATCTACAGGGTAAGCATACATAGTGGTAGCTTTGGTTACCGGGTTGAGTTCAACGATGCGGATATATTTGGCTGTTTTGGCAGTTTTACCGTTAATATCCATCGGGCTTTGAATGAAAGCGAATACATTGCCGTTTTCATCAACGGTAACGCCTTCACTGCCGCGGTTAGGTACACGGTTGGCTAAAATTGAAGGTAAGCCCATGCCCGGACCGTATTTTTCAATAATATTGCCTTTTTTGTCTGCTTTGGCTACAAATGGACCGTATTCGTCACTGATCCAGAAGTTACCGTCTTTATCGAGGGAGATACCTTCCGTATCGAGACCGTTTACGTCAGTGCCCAAGTTGTTCATGTTGAAATCTAAGGCTACTTCATTGGTAGAGCCCGTAAGACCGGATGGAACCGGTTTGCCGGTAATAGCTTTACCGTTAACTTTCAATGGAATAGATTTGATGATGTCGGCACGATCTTTGGCCGGATTAACTTTAATAATGCCGATGCTAGGTGTGAAGTTTGGTGTTGGGAAAAATTTCCCGGATACTTTTTTACCGTCTTTCACATAGGTTGGAATGTCGCCGTTAGGACCGCGGTCGGTGATGGCATAGAATTCCATTGTGCCGTCTTTGTTGATCGATTTTAAAGCAAGAGCGGAGCCGTAACCGGGGTTGATTTTGTGGTTAAAAGCGGCTTCATTGCCGGCATAAGGCAATTGGAATTTGTCAGCATTGACGATGTAGGATGTTGTTTGTACACCATCAGCCGCAAAGCCGATGCCTCCTATGGTTGTAAGAGTCATACCTAGGGCGAGTAAGCACTTCCATTGTTTTTTCATTTTCATCATGCACCTCCAGAAAATTATGTATTTCGCATATGTAAGCTGATTATATCAAGGGATTATCAATGATTCGTAATGAAAAAGTAAGGAGTATGTAAAATAGTAGAGTAAATAATGAAGTTAAAAGCAGACATGAAAAAAGAGCTATCTGATTAATCAGATAGCTCTTCTAGACCTGGCGGAGAGAGAGGGATTTGAACCCTCGGTACGGTATCACCGCACACATGATTTCCAATCATGCTCCTTAAGCCGCTCGGACACCTCTCCATGTCGTGTAACGTACTTTAATAGTATAAGGGAAAGTAAATAACTTGTCAATCACGAAATTATAAATTTACGAAGATTTTGGTGTCGAAAAGATTTTATATTTATATTAAACGGATATTATGTGAACTTGTTGCGTTTTAATCCGGGGCAGGACCGGGTTACGAGTAGTTTTGCAGTTCCAGCTGATAGTAGGCTAAGGTAATTTCTTCTTTTGAAAAATCGAATAACTCTTTAATGGTTACGTCGAGAATATTGGCAAGGGTAATTAATATATCCAGCGTTACACCCTCGATGCGGTAGCCCCGTTCGAGTTTCGAGATGTAACTGACACTAATACCTGTTTCTCTGGCTAAGTCTTTTTGCAACCAACCTTTGCTTTTGCGTAAATGTGAAATCTTACAGCCCAGGCAATGATATAGGGCATCACCGTGCGGATCTCCGTCGCCGGGAACCTTCACGTCAATTCTTGGAGTCCAAAGTTTTGAGAATGCCAGCACACTGTCGTCTTCGTTTAACAGTTTGAAGTGGGCTCGTCGGGCAATCATTCGGCGTGCTGTGCGTTGAGCCAATCTTGAAGATTCAGTGGCTTCAGCAACATGAGGACTTCTTAATTCAGGAGTAACATACTTTTTTTCTTTGTCTTTAGGATTCACCACATACGCCTCCCCGTTGTGGTATATTCTATGCAATAGAGAAGGATAGCCGCAGGATGATGACTGACTCCTACATTGAACATTACAAAGAATATAAACATTTCAAAATTATGTATAATTTATAATAATGTCTATATCATACGCCTTAATTACTGCTTTGTCTAACAGTTTTTGGTTCTAATGGGGAGGTAATTATGCTTATTATGTCTGTGACTGTCATGTTTTCAGCAATTAATTAAGGACGACATACTTTACAAGGTACGTAGCCACTGTTGACTGCCGCATCACGACTATCAAAATACACATGGTTTGCCGGGCTTATTTTTTGAGCTTACTTGCAGCCGTCATAGTGGAATTTTGCCGTTCGTGAATTCCCCGTGTACGCAAAGGCCGGTAAAGCCATAGTGATTAACAATGTCGCTACAGTTACAGATTTAAGAAATAAATTCATACCGGTCACAACCTTTCTTTGTTGTCTATAAAAGAATAGTCAGCCAAATGGGCTGCTATTTAAAACCAAGCATAAGTTGAATGTGAAGGGCAGTATATTTGGTGCAAAGCCGATAAGCTGATTTTAATATAATTCCGGCCGTCTGTCTCTAAACACATTAATCTTATTCCGAATTTCCTGAATGACACTCAAATTAATGGTGCCGATGGCAATTTCTTCGTCTTTACCGAGGTGGAGAATTTCTTCACCCCACGGATCGAGGAGTAAAGAATTACCGGCTGCTTCCACTTTGCCGATGTGACCGGACGAGTTCACGGCACATAAGAACACCTGGTTTTCAATGGCGCGGACTGTGTTCAAAAGTTCCCAATGACGAAGACGTAAGGTTGGCCATTCGGCCGGTACGAAGAATAAATCGACACCTTCCACGGTTGTCTTGCGGATGATTTCCGGGAAGCGAATATCATAGCAAATGACGCTGGAACAAGGAATTTCGTCTAAGAAGAAACGATGTGTATGGTCACCGCTTTGGAAGTACTGATCTTCTTTGGCCGGTGAGAATCCGTGAAGCTTGTCGAATTCTGAGATTACAGTGCCTTTACGGTCAACGATGAAGGTGGTGTTATATACTTTATTATTACGTAAGGTGGCGACTGAGCCGCCCACGATATTGATGTCATGCTTTTTTGCCAGTTCACTGAGCATGGTTTTAGTGCGCTCACCATTTGCATCGGCTTCTTGCGGTAGCTTTTCCGTCATTTTAAAGCCGGTGTTCCAGGTTTCGGGAAGCACGATGATGTCCGGTTTGGATTCTGCTGCAGTATTGATTAATTCTGCCGCGTGGGCGTAGTTTCGTTCAACTTCGCCGGCTGCGATATTCATTTGCAAAAGGGCGATTTTCTTTTCCATAAGATAAAAACTCCTTTCTGATTTTTTACAAATAACTTCATCTGAGTTTATTGCTTTAATGTTATATTTATTATTCGAATATACTTAGAGTATAGGAGCCGATTTGATTCGCTGTCAATAGGCATAGCGCATTTCTTTGTGATATAATATAGAGTGTATAAATGTTTTTAGAAGACAATTGAATAAGTAGGAGGCTTATTATGAAACGTTTCATATTGGTCTTGGGCTTAATGTGGGGGCTTATGATGCTAATCGCCGGCTGTGCGGCCGATACAAAAGAGCCGGCTCCCGATGCGGCAAAACCGGCTGCAGTTAAGACAGAGACTACAGTGGCTACAGCGGTACCTAAAGGGATTCCGGTACTCATGTATCACAAAGTGGGACCCGATGCAGACAATGATGCGGTAATTCGAGAAGACTTATTCCGAGCGCAAATGAAGTTATTGCATGACAAAGGCTTCAATCCGATTACGATGGAACAATTAAATGATTATGTTCGTCATGGTAAAGCAGTACCGGTAAAGCCGGTCGTACTTACCTTTGATGACGGTTATGCCGATACGTACAGTATCGTATATCCGGTGCTTAAAGAATACGGATTTGCCGCTACGGTGTATGTAAATCCGGGTGATGTAGGCACACGGTTGACTTGGGATCAGATTAAAGAAATGCAAAAAGGCGGCGTGACGATTGCCAGCCATGGCTATGATCATGTGCGTATGAACGAATTGTCGGATAAAGAACAGTTGGCTAATATTGTGAAAGCGCAAACGGCTCTTAAAGAGCAGTTGGGTATCGACAATAAATGGTTCTGTTATCCATATGGTCGTCAAGATGATTATACGCAAAAAGTAGCCGAAGAAAATGGTATTTTGCTTGCTGTAACCATGAATCCGGGTTGGGTTCACCAAGGTGATAATCCGTATGCTTTACATCGTATTTGGATAGGTAATGCGGTAGATTTGGCTCATTTTGAAGAGCGTATTACGACTGAGGATTATACCGATTTATAGAAGATAGGAGTAAAGGATGAAACGATTTTTTAGCAGAGGGTGGGTAAAATTTATACTCGTAATGTTTATTTTTACCGCAGTAACATCACCGATTGTTGTGTTGTTCGGCCCTTTTGATAATCTGAAACGAACCGTTGTGGGGGCGATTATGCGTTCGCGTCATCCACAGTATATAACTTGGTTGTTTAATCAAGACGAAATCAATATGATTCTGGGCACCGTAGGTACGGTACGGAGTCAGGACTTATTCAAATTTAAAGCTCGTGAGGATACGACGCTTAAATTGCGTAAGATTGAATCCACTCGTTATGTGGGGTATGTATTGGAGATTCCGGATCCTCGTCGTGTTAAAGTAGCTACGGCTAAAAACATTCAGGAAAAAGGGGAAACAGTAAGTAATATTGCCAAGGATAATGATGCGGTAGCGGCTATTAACGCCGGCGGCTTCCATGATCCGAACGGTACCGGTACGGGTCGTTTGCCATATGGTTTCATTATGCAGGACGGCAATTATGTTATCGGTAAAGATGTAGGACCTGATGAAGCGGTTGATTTTGTCGGCTTTACGAAACAGGGCAACTTGATTGCCGGTACGTATACTAAGATGGAATTGTCCGATATGGATGCGGTTGAAGGGATTACATTCGGACCGCCGCTTATTGTTGACGGCAAAAAGATGATTACCGACGGTGACGGCGGTTGGGGCATCGGCCCGCGTACGGCTATCGGTCAGAAAAAAGACGGTACGGTTATTTTCGTTGTTATCGACGGACGTCAACCGGGCTATTCTACGGGGGCCACGCTTCGTGACGTACAGGATGTACTCTATGAAGAAGGCGCTTACATTGCGGCCAACTTGGATGGCGGATCCAGTACGACCTTGTATTATAACGGCAAAGTTGTGAATAAGCCGGCAGATTTATTGGGTGAGCGGATGATTCCGACTGCCTTTATTGTTGAATAGGAGGGGCTATGGCATCGTTTGGTAAAATAATGACAGCTTTTGCACTGGGCTTGGCCTTGCAGGGCGGCATCTATTACTACTTAGATCAAGTTTACTTCGCCCCGACTACGGATTTTGAAGTAACGGCCAGTGACGGTCAGGAAAAAGACGGTAATTTCCCTGATGTAGGGGACGGTAATAAATATTACTCCGAAGGTCATAAGTATATGGCCGTGGTAACTCAGGATTCCGTTAAAGTTTATAAGTCCGGTGATAAAACACCGACCAATATTGATTTAAAAGGACGTCAGGTAAGCTATTTCGAATGGTTGCCGGATCGTGACTTGGCTATTATGGGCCTTTATGGCGGTACATCGGGCAATGTGGTACTCGCTCGATTTGACCCGGAAAGTCCGGAACATGAAGTGGATACGACCATGGAAGATTTGCCGTCTGACAGCAAAATCGTGGATGCTGCGTTCTCCACAGCGACTAACGTGGTGTACATGAAAATTAAAGTGGCTGATAATGCGTACCGTATTTACCGTACGGATGCGAACTATGATACGCGCCGCGTTTATATGCAGGCATCCAATATCGGTCGTATTGCCGTTTTCTATGATGAAGATATTTTCTTCTATGATAATGTGCGTACCGGTGATGTGTTTATGTTTAACGGCACCGAAGGGGGCTGGCGTGTTATTAATCCGCCGGGCCGTTATCGTTTGATCGGTGTAGATAAAGACAAGGATATTTATATCGCTAAAGTAGATGAGGACGACAAAGCATTATCGGTAATGCAGGGCCGTCTCGGCGTAGGTTTTGAAACGGTAGATACGTTTGCTACACCACAGGATTTAAAAGACATTACGGTTGCTTCCATTCAGAAAACGATTGAAGACAAACGTTCGAGTACCGGCGGTGACAATAAAAAGTAATAAATAGAGCATAAACAGACTTTTGGTGTTAATTATGAGGTTTATGCATAGGTAAGAGAAAAAGGTCTGCTGTAGCAGGCCTTTTCTCGTTTTATAGTTGAAAGGAAGAGTATTATGGCTAAATTTAAAATTCAAAAAGGCTTGAGTGATGCCGATATGTTCAAAAATGTAAAGGAAGAAGAAACCTTTGAGACCGCCATGCTTAAAGGGGAAGCGGCTGCCCGTCGTCCGGCACCGTTAAGAAAGTCGCCGGCAAACAGTCAGGAAGCCTTTTATCGTGAGTTTTTGACGGAAAAAGTGGAAACGCAAATCGGTAAACTTTTATTGGATATCAAGATGGAATATTATAAAGACGGTTACGGTGATTTTTCTATTCAAGTTAAGAAAGATGGTCGCAATATTCTAATTGAAACAGCTCCTAAAAAAAATAAATAATAAATATAAATATATATTTATGAGTAATCCGTATTGTAAATATGTTGACAAAGAAAGTCATTAGTAGTCTAATAGATATGTGAGACGAATACAGAGACTGCCTTTGAGGCAGACAGCAGGTATCCGTCATAAGCGTAATTTAAGAGGATATGAATTGTAAACATCTGTAAAATGTGGAAGGTTTTATGGAGTGGCAGTGAACAATTCATCTCGACAGTGAAGGAGAAGGAGTTATGAAAGCGAAAAAAGTAAGAATCATGGAAACCGTCCTCCGCGATGGTCATCAATCCATTTTGGCAACTCGTATGCGTACCAGCCAGATGTTGCCTGTATTGGAAAAATTGGATGCGGTAGGTTATGAAGCATTGGAATGTTGGGGCGGCGCAACATTTGACAGCTGCCTTCGTTTCTTGGACGAAGATCCATGGCAACGTCTTCGCACGTTAAAAGCTCATCTTAAAAATACTCCATTGCAGATGTTGTTACGTGGTCAGAACTTATTGGGCTACAAACACTACGCTGATGATGTAGTAGAAGCATTCGTTAAAAAAGCTAAAGAAAACGGTATCGATCGTATCCGTATTTTCGACGCTTTGAACGACCCTCGCAACATGGAAGCTGCTATTAAAGCAGGTAAAAAAGCAGGCGTTCATGTACAAGGTACTATGGTTTACACTATCAGCCCTGTACACACCAACCAGATGTTCGTTGATGTAGCCAAAGAATTAAAAGAAATGGGCATGGATTCTTTATGTATTAAAGATATGTCCGGTTTGTTGGCTCCATACGATGCAGTATCCTTGATTCAGGATCTTAAAAAAGCATTGGGCGAAGACATGATGATCGACTTACACAGTCACTTCACTTGCGGTCTTGCCAGCGCTACTTACTTAAAAGCAGTTGAAGCCGGTGTTGACGTAATCGATACAGCTTTAAGCCCATTCGGTCATGCAACTTCCCAGCCTGCAACTGAAAGTATCGTTGAAATGTTCCGCGGTACTGAATATGATACCGGTTTGGATTTAGCCGCTCTTCGTGAATTGGCTGAATACTTCCGTGGCGTTCGCAAAGAAATCGCTGATGAATTCGGCATTACTCCTGCACATGAAGTATTACCTGAAGTTCGTCATTACCAGATTCCTGGCGGCATGTTGTCCAACACTCAGAACCAGCTTCGTGAAATGGGCATGGCTGACAAATTCTTTGATGTTATGAACGAAATGCCTAAAGTTCGTGCTGAACTCGGTTACCCTCCATTGGTAACTCCTACCAGCCAGATCGTTGGTACTATGGCTATGATGAACGTTAACTTCATGGCAAACGGAATGGAACGTTACACTATGACTCCTAGCGAAGTTAAAGATTTGGTACGCGGTAAATATGGTCGTTTACCTGCACCTATCAGCGAAGATATTCGTAAGAAAATCATCGGCGACGAAGAACCTATTACTTGCCGTCCTGCTGACCTTATCCAACCTGAATTGGAAATGTATCGTCAGAAATTGGGCGAACTTGGTTACCAGAATTTCACTGATGAAGACGTATTGTCCTATGCTATGTTCCCTGAAGTAGCTTTACAGTTCTTCGAAAAACACAGCAAACAAGTTATTCTTAAAGAAATCGACCTTCCACGCGAATAATTTGTAACAAATGAACTTAGCTGACAGATTGTCAGTCTAAATAAATAACCATGTTGCTCTAAAGCCTGTACTGTTTGTACGGAACCTTGAGTAACATGGTTATTTTTATATTGGTATTTAATAGTATTTGCCTCATTTGAGGCATAATAGAACGGTTCTCCCGGTTGCAGTTAATACTGCAGCTTAGAGAACCGTTTTTTCCTATAATCCCTATTTCACGACGCGCATCATGAAAATAGGGATTTCTTCGTATTGTAAATTTGTATCTTGTTGTACATAAGGACGCACATCGGGAACAAGACTTACTTCGTGAGCACCCAGTTGTTTACAGGTTTTTAAATCCCAGGCCGGGCGTGTTTCTTGACTAATGGCCAAACTGTTTTTGATGGCCGTACATTCATCGAGAATATGACCGTCTACATTGGCGTGAACATGACCTTCGTTACGGGCAAAGGTTGTTTTGCCGTAGTCGGAATCAAAGTTTAAAATAACACCGCTTGGTTTTAGAACGCGAAGCCATTCCGTATACGCTGCTTTCGGATCCGGCAAAGTCCAGGTGAGATTGCGGCTCAAGACGGCATCGAAGGTGCCGTCCTCATAGGCGAGCTTCGTGGCATCCATTTTTTCAAAGGTAGCCGTGCTATGAAAGGTGGAGGCATTTTGTCGGGCATGATTGACCATTTGCTGAGACATATCAATCCCGGTTACGGTATGTCCGTGATGGCACAGCAAAAATGTGAAGAACCCTGTGCCGGTTCCTACATCTAAGATTCTAAGGGGCCTGTCGAGGGGGATATGCTGAGCCAATAAGGCGTGCCACGCTTTGGCGTTAGGGCTTTTTAATTCTTGTAGACGCAGTTCATTAAAGGCTTCGCTGCGTTTATCCCAATAAGATTCTATTCGTTGATTTATATCCATGACAGACTCCTGTTCGTACAATCTTGTTATTTTGCTGATTAACCGGAACAGTATCCGGTTCATATTATGACATAAAATATTTCTATAGAATAGTATAGAGGAAATTCAAGAGTAAAAAAAGCGGGGGTGGGGGTTATTTTTGAAAAAAGTATCCCCTAGGGTGGCTTTTCAAAGTAGTCGATAGTGGGTACACTAATATAAAGAAGATGAATTTAGCTTGCAATTAAATTTTTTAAATAAAAGTCATATAGGATTTTACACAAGTCGATTTAAAGCTTAGTGATACATATAAAGTTTGACTTATAGATTTAGGGGGTGTGACGGTGCCAGACAAAGAAAATATTGACGTGCATGAATTCAGTCCATCCCATACTAAAAATACGTTACGGCATATAGTTGCTAATCGCTTGCAGCCACTGTGGCAGATATTGGGCATACTTTGGCTCGTAGCCACCATTACTTTTGGTTTAATGCAACTAACCAATGATGATGTAGTTGACCGGGTGTTTACGCAACAGCAAAGCTTATCGCTTGAAGCGCAAGCCGATAAGCGAGCAGAATTAGGTCTTACGGCACCGGTGTGGTTACAATATAGCCGTTGGCTGGGGAGAGGTTTACAGGGCGATTTCGGGCAGTCTATGGTAACCGGGGAGGCGGTAAGCTCCATATTATGGTTAAAGTTGCCGGCCACCTTACTCCTTATGTGCAGTGCCGTGGGAATTACGTTATTGGTAGCTATCCCGTTGGGGCTGTGGACGGCTCATAAAGCCGGTAGCATGGGCGATAAATTCGTGCGAAGCCTTACGCTTTTTGGCAATACTATGCCCAATTTCTTTACAGCCTTATTGCTCCTGTATGTGGTAGCTTTGAAGTTAAATTGGTTGCCCGTTATAGCACGCCATAATGATCCGGCCGCGTTAATCTTGCCTACGTTAACATTAGTTTGGTCCATGAGTGCCAAATATATTCAGCAAGTGAGAGCCCTTGCCTTAGATGAATTGGCTAAACCGTATATTATAGGCCTTCGAACCCGCGGTTTAAGTTGGTTTACGATTCTTACCCGTTATATTTTACGAGCCATAGCCGGCCCGTTGGTAGCCCTTGTAGCTCTATCCTGCGGTTCCCTCTTGGGCGGGGTGACGATTGTAGAAACCATTTTTATGTGGGACGGTGTGGGCAAAATGGCGTTTGATGCCATTACGGCGCGTGATTATCCTGTATTGCAAGCCTATGTGATTTGGTTGGCCGCACTTTATTTAGTATTGAATTGGGGTGCCGATGTTTTGCAAAAAAGACTGAATCGCAGCCAACGTAAGGAGGCCGGCGATGAAATATAAAGATTTTAGCGGTGTCTTTATCGGTTTTATTGTCTTAATCGGGTTGCTGGTTATGGCACCGCAATTATGGCCTTTTGATCCGTATAAACAGGTGTTAACTGATGTGTTGCAGGCACCCGGTGGCACACATTGGTTTGGTACCGATCAATACGGACGTGATGTGTTGGCTCGTGTATTGGCCGGTGGGCGGATTACCGTAGGCCTTACGTTAGGAATTACGGTAACGATTGCCGTCATGGGAACCGTATTGGGGATTGTGAGCGCCTATGCAGGCGGTTTGGTAAGCCAGCTCATCACAACCGGTATTAATGTGTCCCTGGCCGTGCCGTCTTTGGTATTTGCGTTGGCTATTGCCGCGGTGTTGGGCGGCGGCATGGGGAATGCGGCATTGGCTCTTATTTGTGTGGCTTGGCCGAAATACGCTCGTTTGGCACGGAGTTTGACGTTACAAATTAAAGCGGCGCCGTATATAAAAATCTCAGAATTGCAGGGACAGTCTAAGGGCGGTATTTTTTATCATCATATATTACCGCAAATTGCCGGACCTTTGGCAGTAACGGCGGTCCTTGATATTGGTGTGATTCTTATGGAGCTGGCCGGTCTGTCCTTCTTGGGACTGGGGGCGATGCCGCCTATGGCCGAATGGGGCAGTATGCTCAGTTTGAATCGCAGCTTATTACAGACGGCACCGTGGCTCTTGTGGGCCCCGGGCGGCGCGATTGTATTAACCGTGGCGTATTTTCACTATGTGGGGGAAACCTTGCGGAAATATTTGAACAAGCGGTAAGTAATGGACATAGAGATATAGTGTTTATCAGGTCTTTAGAATTAAGTTTTATAGTGGTGTGTAGATATGGAGGTTACTCATGGGATTACAGCGTAGGGCCCAATTGCACGGTTTTTGGCAAAGTATGATCATCATGATGTGTGTTATTATAGGCGTTTTAATCGGCGGTTGCGGTAGCAATGATACGGCTACGGGCAGTAAAATTTTGCATTACGGTACGACGGCGTACGGACCGGCCATGGAAAATGCCGGGTTAAATCCTCATGAATCGTATCAAGGCTGGAGTGCGGTGCGCTACGGTGTAGCGGAAACGCTGGTTCGTTTTAATGATGCTATGGAGGTTAAGCCTTGGTTGGCCGATTCGTGGCAATTTGTTGATGCCCATACGGTGAAACTGCATATTCGGGATAAAGTGACGTTTTCAAACGGTAAGCCGTTAACGGCTGAGGCAGTGAAAGCAAATTTTGAAGATTTGTTGGCCGTTCACAACAGGGCACCTAAAGATTTGGGCATTCAAGCTATGCAGGCAGACGGTCAATATCTTACGATTCGTTCGGCTAATCCGGCCACTGTACTACTGACATACTTGGCAGATCCGTACAGTGCGATTATTGATGTTTCTGAAAAACCGAAAGACGGTCTATATATCGGTACCGGTCCGTTCAAAGCCACTAAGGTTACGGAAAAATCGGTCAGCCTCGTACGCAATGATTCATACTGGGGCGGCAAGCCTAAATTGGACGGTGTTGAAGTAGTACGTATAACGGAAGGCGATACGCTTACTATGGCTTTGCAAAAAGGCGATATTGATGTGGCTCAGGGACTCCCTTATAGCAGCTTAGATTTATTTAAGGATACGAAAGCCTATACCATTAGTTCCATGCCTACATCACGGGTGTATCAGGTAGCTTTCAACTTTGACAGTCCGGCTATGCAGGATAAGGCAGTTCGCGAAGCTATTGCTATGAGCATTGATAAAACCCAGTTTGCCGATGTATTGTTAAAAGGCAACGGTTTGGCTGCCGTAGGTCCGTTCCCAAGCAATACTGCCTTAGGCCACATGAAATTGACGGCTCCGGCATATAATATTGAAGCCGCTAAAAAGCTGTTGGCGGATGCCGGTTATCGCGATACGGACGGTGACGGTTATGTCGATAAAAACGGCCGGCCTCTCACGGTACGTTGGTTGACGTATACCTCGCGTCAAGAATTGCCTGTATTGGCGGAAGCCGCCCAAGCTACGCTTAAAGAAGTTGGTATTAAAGTGGAAGTCAATGCCACCGATGCTTATCGCAGCGTTTTAAAACAGGGCAACTATGATGTGTTTGCCAAGGCTTTTGTTACGGCACCGACCGGAGAAGGTTCGTATTATTTTAAAACGAATGTATTGGCAGATGCCGTAGATAATGTGGGGCATTACAATAATCCGCGTATTCAGGAATTAATGGCACAACTGGATCAAACGACGGAACCGGCAGTGCGTCAGGCGATTTTCCAAGAAATGACTCAGACTGTACTCGATGATGCGGCTTTTATCTACGTGGCCCATCTTAAAATGAATCTTGTTATGAAACATAAGGTCGTTAACTTTAAAGCATCGCCGACCGATTATTATGAACTTAACAAAGATGTAGATATGTAAAGTTGCCGGAAGGGGGTGAAGCGTTGACAGAACCGATTATTTTATTAAAACATTTACGGGTCACGTATGAGGGTCAAACCGTGCTGCAAGATGTGAATCTTACTGTTGCTGCCGGTGAAGCGGTGGCCATCGTGGGTCCGTCAGGGGCGGGAAAAACGACCATATTAAAGACCTTACTGGGGCTATTACCTCCCCAGGCGCAAGTTTCATATGAAGCTGCCAGTCTTTGTGGCACCTCATGGCCTGAATCCGAAACGGCTTGGCACAATTTACGCGGTCGACGCATCACCTATGTGGCACAAGGGGCCATAAGCTCTTTTAGTCCTTTTTTTACCATTGAGGAACAAAGCCGTGATTTGGCGAAAGCAATTGGTCTTGGGTGGCCTAAGGCACTTGCGCGGATTGAATCGCTGAGTGTTGCGTTAGACTTACCGGAACAGGTATTATCCTTATATCCGTCTGAGTTATCCGGTGGTATGGCACAGCGTGTGGCGTTATTATTTGCCTTACTTCCTGAGCCGGATATTTTGGTGGCCGACGAGCCGGCGGCGAGCCTTGATATGGTTCGTCAGTTGCAGGTGGCGGAGCTGTTGAAAAAAGTACAGTGCTTGGAAGGGCTTACTTTAGTTTTTGTTACGCATCAGCGAGAATTGGCTGAGTGCATTACCGATACGATATACGAATTGCGTAACGGCAAGTTAGAAAGCGATATGGCGGCTACTCCGGAAGCGCTTCGACCAAATGGCATAAAAGTTAGTTCATTGGATGTCAGAGATTTTGATGCTTCGTCAATTTTAGAAATCAAGAATCTTTCGGCCTCTTTCGATAGTGAAGATCGTGCCGTATTACATGATGTAAGTTTAACTTTAAAGCACGGCGAATGGGTCGCTTTAGTCGGGCTCAGCGGGGCCGGTAAAAGTACGTTGTTTCGGTGCTTATTAGCTTGGCAGCCGTTTTTTAGCGGTGAGATTTTATATAATCAGAAGCCGTTACAAAATTATTCGGCGGCTGAACTTGGACAAGTCGTACAGCCTATCTGGCAAGATCCGCAAAGCTCTTTTAATCCGCGACAAACGATAGGTTGGAGTCTTGAAGAAATTCTAAAACATGCAAAAAATGACAACAGAACAGGGGATATGCAAGGATTGCAGCCGCAGAATGTGAAGTTTTTATCACAAGAGTGTACCATGCTGTCACCGGAAGATCGAGCTGAATTTGCGGCCGGGGCGACTGGCGGCGAGTCAGGTAAAGCACGCATTGCCGGCTTATTGGCGACCGTTAACTTACCAAGCTCATACAGCAAGCGATATCCGCACATGTTAAGCGGTGGTGAATGTCAACGGGCGGCCTTAGCCCGTGCTATTGCCGGCAATCCGTCAATATTATTGTGTGATGAAATGACCTCAGCCTTAGATGGGCAAACACAGGCCGACGTAATAGCGGTATTGAATAATTTAAAACAAAAAAATCAGCTTGCCGGTTTAGTCATTACGCATGACTTGGCGGTAGTTGAAGCACTATGTGAGTATATATATTTGTTGGATGACGGACGGATTGTAGAAGAGGGCCCTGTTCAGGCTGTTTTGAAGCATCCTCAATCGGAATTGGCAAAACAATTAGTACAAGCGCGTTCCTTGTTGAATCGCAAGTAATACACTTTGTAATCCTCATCGTTGAATGTCGGCAGAGGAAGCGTTTTAAAATAATAAAAACTTTGCGGCATGCGTTTTCAAAATAATGGGTTGCCTTGTCTTATATGTTATAATAAACACATGACGTACTAATACAAGGTGGTGATTGCGTGTCACAAACAGAACATGATAAATTACATGAATTAGGCATTGCTCACAGCCATGAGGCAATGCATGAGCATATACATACACATGAACATTCCCATGAACATTCTCATGAACACGGTCATACCCATTCTCATACGCAAACCAAGGCGGTTATGAATCGTTTGTCACGGATTATCGGTCATTTGGAATCGGTAAAACGTATGGTGGCGGATGGTCGCGATTGCAGTGAAGTTTTGGTGCAACTCGCTGCCGTTGATTCGGCGGTGAAAAGTGTCAGTCGGGTTGTTATGAAGGATCATATTGAACATTGCATCGTTGATGCGGTTAAAGAGAATGATACAGAAACGTTGGCTAAGCTTAACGAAGCGATTGATCGGTTTATAAAATAGCGAAGGCTATGCTTATAATAAACTTTTGAAGTTAATATTTGGCAGATTATTCGTAAGGAGGTAGCAGTATGTCACGAGTTGTAATGCAAGCACATTTGAGAAATGAATTAACAAACGCTAAAAAGAATCACACTGTATTTACTGATGTAGGCAAAGATGTGGGCGGTTTGGAAGAATCTTTTTCACCGGTTGAATTGTTAGCCGATACTTTTGCTTCGTGCGCACTCTCCATTATGGGCCTTATCGGCGGTAAAATGGGCTATGATTTTGTTGGCGCCTATGCCGAAGTAGCGGCGGATGTGAGCTCGGAAGAATTCAGAGTTAAAGAAATTAAAATTGACTTCCATTTGCCAAAAGCTGTTAAAGAAGAAGACCGTAAAAAAATCGAAACTTTACTTCACGAAAAATGTGTTGTTGGTCGCAGCTTGAATGCCGATTTGAAACAGACGGCTACCTTCACGTATGATGAGTAAATAAGCCCCAAATATGTTAAACTAAATACGGATACAAATTAAAATAGGCCGATTCCATAAGGAATCGGTCTATTACGGTTTATAGTATTTCTTATTTAATGTGTTTGCTGCCGCGTTCGGTCATTGGCACATTATCTTTGCAAAGTGGGCATTCTTCAGGTTTGTAAGTAGGAACGGTAAGGTTTAACAAAGCCTGTACTTTTTCGTTTGGAATGCCGAAATCAGCTTTGCCGCCGCTGCGGTTAACCAAGAGACCGACACCAACGATTTCGCCTTGGGAAGCTTTAACTACATCAACTACTTCACGAACGGAACCGCCCGTAGTTACGATGTCTTCAACGATGAGCACGCGGGTACCCGGTTCAATGCGGAAACCGCGACGTAAAGTCATAACGCCTTTTTCACGTTCGGTGAAAATAGCACGGGTGCCTAAGGCTTTACCCACTTCATGAGCCAACAAGATACCGCCGGTCATAGGTCCGATAACAAGTTCTACATTTTGATCTTTGAAACGTTCAGCCAATTCTTGGCAAAGACGTTCTGTATATTTAGGATGTTGAAGAACGTTAAATTTTTCCACATACATTGGGCTGTGGAGTCCGGAGGTCAAAAGAAAATGGCCTTCTAAAATAGCTTTAGTGTCGATTAATAACTGTTTAACTTCTTGTTCTGTCATCATGATTAAATAGCCTCCATTTCTTCAACAATTAAACGAACCGCTTCTTGCGGATTTTCGGCTTTGGTAATAGGGCGACCGATAACGAGTTTGGAAGCACCATCCGCCAAGGCGTTCTTCGGTGTAGCGATTCGTTTCTGGTCATTGGCAGCCGCAAAACTTGGGCGGATGCCCGGTGTAACGATGAGGAAGTCATCACCGCATACTTCGCGAATAGCCTTAGCTTCCAATGGTGATGCTACAACGCCGTCCATGCCGGATTCTTTAGCGAGTTTTGCCAAACGAAGTACTTGATCGCGAATTGGCAATTGACCGCCGATGGCAGTCCAAGCATCATCGTCAAAACTGGTGAGTACGGTTACCGCCAAGAGTTTAGGGCGTTCCACTTGCAGTTTTTCGGCAGCTTCGGTAGCAGCTTTAGCGGCAGCGGCCATCATGACAGGTCCGCCTTGGCTGTGTAAGGTGATAAGTTTGGCACCTAAGCGGGTTAACGATGTTACCCCCTGTGCTACTGTGTTGGGAATATCATGTAATTTCAAGTCGAGAAATACGGATTTTCCCTGTTCTTGCAAATACGTTACGGTTTGCGCACCGGCGGCATAAAATAGTTCCATGCCCACTTTGTAATACGATACGGAGTCACCTAAGGTAGTCACCAAGTTTTTTAATTGCTCCATGGTGGCCACATCAAGGGCTACTATAAGTCTGTCGTCTGCCATCATTAGCCTCCTTTGATTTTATATTCAAATAATTTTTGCATAAAAACGAGGTAAAGTCAATCTAAATTAACTGTGCTTACTTTTATTATACCTCTTTTTGCTTGAAAAGAAGAAAGGATATCTAGTATTATAGATATAGAGATTACTCATAGTAAAAAGTGATATTATATTTTAAATTTAGAAGAATGGAGTGAGAGCAATGGCAGTAGGTAATCGTGTCTATTTAAAACGACCTATGGTAAGTGATGAATTGTTAAAAGAGTATCAGGGAATTCCGGCCGCAAACGTAGCAGATTGCATGGGGCGACTTTGTGCGTTGCATCCACGTATTTCTTTGAAGTCTTCACCGAAACAACCGGTGACGGTGGGGCGTGCGTTGACGGTAAAAACGCGCAGTGGTGATAATTTGATGATTCATAAAGCACTTAATATGGCGCAACCGGGCGACGTAATTATGGTGTCCAATGACGGCGGTACCGAATATCGGGCGTTAATGGGTGAAATCATGCTTGGTTATGCGATTTATAAACAAATCGCCGGCCTCGTTATCGATGGCCCGATTCGCGACAGTGATGCGGTGGCCAACATGAGCCTGCCGATTTATGCAAACGGCACTAATCCGGCCGGCCCTTATAAAGACGGTACCGGTGAAATCAACACACCAATTGCTTGCGGCGGCATTTCCGTTAATCCGGGGGATATTATCGTGATGGACCGCGACGGTGTAATCGTAGTGCCTTGGCAAGATGCGGACGAAATTTTGGGAGGGGCTAAAAAAATCCAAGCCAAAGATGCAGCCAATGTGCATGCAGCTTTGACCGGCGATGCCGATCGTCAGTGGGTAGAGGATTTGCTTAAAGAGCAGGGCACGGAAATCATTGACGACCAGTATTAAGCGTTGATTAATTAGGGAATGATAATATAAAAAGCAACCGATGCTTACGGTGATAACACATTGTAAGTGCGGTTGCTTTTATTTTTATTGATATGATTTTATTGTGGTGCTAAGTTACGTTGTATTTTGTACCGCATGGCATCATGTCAGCGATAATTACACAAATTACAGTAATTATACCAAGTTTTGCGGTTTGCCGGCTTCCCAAGCTTTGATGTTTTCAATAACAATATCCGCTCTTGTTTCGAGAGCTTCTTTGCTGGCAAAAGCTACATGTGGGGTGAGCACGGTGTTTTTCGCATGGCATAATGGATGATCGGCCGGAATTGGCGGTTCCGTTTCGAATACATCGATGCCGGCACCGGCTAAGCGACCTTCATTAAGAGCAGCAGCTAAGGCTTCGCTGTCAACAACAGGACCGCGAGCCGTATTGATAAGTACGGCAGTCGGTTTCATGAGTTTAATCATGTCGGCGTTTACGAGACCTTTAGTTTCAGCTGTTAACGGTGTATGCAAAGAAACAAAGTCGGCTTCGCGGAATAATTCTTCTTTGGAAACGAATTTGACGCCTTTAGCGATGAGGTCTTGTTTTTCACTGCGATTATAGGCGATAACTTTGCAACTGAAAGCAAGTGCGATTTCAGCTACGCGACGGCCGATGGCACCGGTACCCACTACGCCGAAAGTTTTGCCATAAAGTTCAAAACCAACTAAACCGGCTTTAGTGCCTTCATGGCGAGCCTGATGGTCACATGGTACGATATTGCGAATTACAGAAATGGCGAGACCGAAAGCAAGTTCGGCCACGGCATTGGTAGAATAACCGGCTGCGTTACAAACAGTAATATTGCGTTCACGGCAGGCTTCCAAATCTACATGATCTACGCCGGTGAAAGCGATAGAAATCATTTTAAGATTAGGGCATTGGCGGATGATATCGCCGGAGAGTTTTTGATTGGCCAAAATCAATACATCCGCATCTTTAACGCGGGCCAATAGTTTAGTTTGATCCAATTCCTGCGTTTCCGGATAGAAGAATTCATGACCGGCTGCTTTTAAAGGCGCACTGACAGCTTCGATTTTGGCGGCGGATACGCCTAATGGTTCCATTACGATGATTTTCATCTTGTCACCTCGTTTTAAAAAAGTAAGAAAAGGACGTTTGGTATTCAAGGTTCTAGGCTGACTGATTGTCACTATTTCAACCATACGTCGTTAAAAATAATAAATGACTCTGTTAAAATGAATAAATAACTCTATTTTGATTATACGCCAACTGAAAGTTGTATTCAATGATTGAAAATAGATTAAATATATCTTTTGTCAGTAGACAAGAGACGTTTGTTCCGTCCAAAATGATAAGCGACAGATTTATATTAAGCATTCTATAGTATCTGTTGCAAGCGCGTTAAAAAACTTCTCTCAGAGGCGGTATTATCGTATTTTAAGCATAGTAAAATTGCACAATGTTTATCTAATTCCTATTTGAAAGTAGGCCATTTAAGATGCTATACTACAAAGAGACATCACTCACAACCATACAATTTTGGTCGATGTCGGTTCCAACAGAGGTTGGATTATATTGAATACATAACTAGTATTATTTGTGTGAGGTGCAAAACTATGAGTTTCGAAAGTCGATTCCAACATATTGATCGTCGTGTTCCGATTTCAGAGAATAACCCTGCAATCATTCATGATTTAAGTAAATGTAAAAACTGTACATTATGCCGTCGTGCTTGTGCCGACGTTATGAGCGTACTTGACTATTACGATTTAGAATCTACCGGTGATGAACCGATTTGTGTTCATTGCGGTCAGTGCGCAGCCGCTTGCCCATTCGATTCCATGAACGAACGTTCCGAATTGGATGAAGTAAAAGTAGCTATCGCCGATCCTGAAAAAATCGTTGTTATTCAGACTGCACCGGCTGTACGTGTAGGTATCGGTGAAGAATTCGGTTATGAACCGGGTTCCGTTTTAGAAGGTAAAATGATTGGCGCCTTACGTCAACTTGGTGCCGACTATGTAGTAGATACCAACTTTGGTGCCGACTTGACTATCATGGAAGAAGCCAGCGAATTGATTGAACGCGTTGTAAACGGCCATGGCGAATTGCCACAGTTTACCAGCTGTTGCCCTGCATGGGTTAAATTTGCTGAAACTTACTACCCTGAATATTTACCGAATATTTCTACAACTCGCAGCTGTATCGCTATGGAAGCAGCTGTTATTAAAACATATTTCGCTAAGAAGATGAATATCGATCCTGAAAAAATCGTATCCGTGAGCGTGGCTCCTTGTACGGCTAAAAAGTTCGAAATTCGTCGTCCTGAACAGAATAAATCTGCTGCTTACTGGGATAAAGAAGACCTTCGCGATACTGATTACTGTATTACGACTCGTGAATTCGGTAAATGGATTCGTGAATCCGGTATCGATTTCACTCAAGTGGAAGAATCCCAGATGGATAAATACATCGGTGCTGAAACCGGTGGCTCCGTAATCTTCTGTAATACCGGCGGTGTTATGGAAGCAGCTGTTCGCAGTGCTTATAAATTCATTACCGGTGAAGAACCGACTCCTGAACGTTACACTAACCTTCAGGAAGTTCGCGGTATGGAAGGCGTTCGTGAAGCGGAAGTTGAAATTGGCGACAAAAAATTAAAATTGGCTGTTGTTCATGGCGGTAAAAATATCCGTACGTTCTTGGACGACATGAAAGCTAATGGCAAAAAATATGATTTCGTTGAAATGATGGCTTGCCCGGGCGGTTGTATTGGCGGCGGCGGACAGCCACGCGTAAAAATGCCTGTAGCTAACAAAGTTCGCGAAGCTCGTATCAAAGGTATCTACGATATGGACTCCAACATGAAACTTCGTTCCAGCTATGAAAACCCTGAAATCAAAGCTATTTACAGCGAATTCTTTGATAAACCATTGGGCGAATTGTCTGAACAGTTATTACACACTTACTTCACTGACCGCAGCAGCGATCTTGGTGTTCGTAAAGATGTAACGCCTGAAACTTGCCCAACGTCCCCTAAATTCAAAAAGCCTGAATAATAGGGATCGGTCATATTGACTTAGACTTAATAGAGCATTGAAAGCTTGTGCTACACACAGCTTTCGATGCTCTTTTTGTATGTCTATAGTTGACAGGTATCTATTCTTTGAAGTATTATAATATACATCTAACGGGTAATGATTTACCCCAAGGTAGCTATAATTTTATAGATCATCAAGAGCAGCGGAGGGAACTGGCCCGGTGATGCTGCGGCAACCTGCTTTGCAATTTATTTGTAGAGAAAGGTGCTAAGTCCAACGGGAAACCGGCAGATGATAAGACAGTTGGTCGTCATTTGTTGACGACTTTTTTTATTATATCTGCCAAACTTGAGAGGAGATTGAGAATATGAGTAACACAAAACAGACAATTGGGAAAGGTCCGTTTTGCTATGATGTAGTAGGCAGTTTTTTACGATCTGATTCAGTTAAAAAAGCACGCCAGGAAGTAGAAGCGGGCACGCTGAGTAAAGCCGAACTCCGTAAGGTAGAAGACGAAGCGATTCGCGATTTAATCGATAAAGAAGTTAACGTAGGTTTAAAAGCCGTAACCGATGGTGAATTCCGCCGTGCTTACTGGCATTTAGATTTCTTGGAACAACTTGTGGGAGTTGAACGCATTAAAGCCGAACACTGGTCGGTAGCTTTTAAAGGGCATCAACCAAAAGCGGCGATGCTTAAAATTGTAGGGGATATCGACTTCCCGGATAACCATCCGTTCCTTGAAGATTTCAAATTTGTAAAAGCAGCCGCCGGTGATAGAGCGGTTGCCAAATTTACGATTCCGTCTCCATCCATGCTCCATCTGATTTGCTGTGTTCGTGAAGAACATTATGAAGCGATTCCGCAGTATGAAAATGAAGACGCTTTATTTGAAGCCATTGCCAAAGCTTATCGTAAGGCTGTTAAAGCATTCTATGATGCCGGTTGTCGTTACTTGCAGTTGGATGATACCTCTTGGGGTGAATTCTGCGATGAAACGAAACGCAAAGAGTATGCGGCTCGCGGTTTAGATTTAAATCACATTGCCAAAAAATATGTAGAAGTCATCAATTATGCCTTGGACGGTAAACCGGACGATTTGGCTGTTACCATGCATATTTGTCGCGGTAATTTCCGTTCCACATGGTTCTCGTCGGGGGGCTATGAACCGGTTGCGGAAACTCTGTTCGGCCAGTGCCATATTGACGGTTTCTTCTTGGAATATGACTCCGATCGTGCCGGCGGCTTTGCCCCACTTCGTTTTATAAAGAACCAGAAGGTAGTCTTAGGGCTTGTTACTTCGAAGTTCCCTGGACTTGAAAAAGAAGACGATTTGCTGGCCCGTATTGAAGAAGCTACTTTATATGTACCGAAAGAACAATTGGCCTTGAGTCCGCAATGCGGTTTTGCTTCCACGGAAGAAGGTAATAATTTGACTGAAGCAGAGCAGTTTGCTAAGTTGGCCCTTATCAAACGAGTAGCGGAAAAGGCTTGGGGGCCTTATGAAGAATGATGCCTTTCGTTATGCCTTCCCGTTAACGGTACCGATTTGTGCGGGATTCTTATTTCTCGGCATTTCCTATGGTTTATATGCCGTAGGGCAGGGGCTGCCTTGGTATTTGCCGATTATAATGAGTGCCACCATTTTTGCCGGTTCCATGGAATTTGTGACCGTCGCACTGTTAGCCGCTCCGTTTGATCCGCTAGGTGCTTTTATCTTGGCCTTTATGGTCAACGGGCGTCATATTTTCTACGGTTTGACGATGTTAACTCGTTATACATCACTGGGTTGGAAAAAATATCCTCTGATTTTCGGTATGTGCGATGAGTCTTTTGCCATTAATGCAACGGTTAACTTGCCGGAGACTGTAGACCACGGCTGGTTTTATTTACATGTGACGTGGCTAAATTTTGTTTACTGGGTATTTGGCGTAGCCGTCGGTTCCATAGGCAGTCAATTTATTACGCTGAACCTCAAAGGGATTGAGTTTGTACTGACCGCATTGTTTGCTGTTATCTTCTTGGATATGATACTGGGTGGCAAAAACATGGTACCGGGCTTTATCGGTCTTGGTGTATCGCTTTTGATGCGGATTCTATTGGGCCTCGATGTATTCATGTTACCGGCCATGGCACTTATGGTTGTCATATTCAGTGTGCTTTATAAAGTTAAGGTCAAAAATGAGCCTGTTAAAATGAATGAAGGGGGGCCGTTGCCATGACTGCTTGGGAAATGACCCTAACGATCGGTGCCGTAGTACTGGGGACTATGGCTACACGATTTATTTCGTTTATTGTGTTTGCCAAATCGGAAAAACCGCCGGCTATTATCACGTACTTGGGGGATATGTTACCGGCTGCCGTTATGGGCTTATTGGTTGTTTACTCCTTAAAGGATGTTTCACTTACGCAATCGCCGAACGGTATACCTGAGGCTATTGCTTTGATTATATTAGGTATAATTCATTATTGGCGACGTAATTTGTTACTCAGTATAGCCGTTGGCACAATTGTATATATGTTTTTAGTACAACAGCTCTTTTAAAAACTAAAATATTCGATATTTATGTTAAAATGATCGTTTAAAACCATCAAATCGTCATAAATTTGAATTTTTATAAATAAAAGTTACTAAAATTATATAAATTTTTGAGTTCTTATGAACAAAGGACATAGTCCGATTTATTCCCATGACTGTGGGATGAATCGGACTTTTTTATTTTTGAAAATAGAAAATAGCCTGATAAAACGGTCCTATTATGACGATAAAGCATTGTAAATATATTGTAAAAACAATTTTCGTGGTGTGTGATAAGTGTAACGATTTCAGAAAACGATTTCGCAAATCGTTACACAAGCTGAATATTTCAAAATGACATACTTAATTAAGAAGAAAATTGAGAATGCATTAATTAAAGACTAAGTTAAATATTTAATTAATGTTTAACACTCTTTGGGGTGAAAGAGTAGGATTTGATGAAAGTAAGGAGAGTTGCATGGGAAGAGTTACAATAGCCGATGTGGCAGAACGAACCGGATTTTCAAAAACAACGATATCTCGGTTTTTAAACGGTAAGTATGAATTTATGTCCGAAACTACGCGTAAACGTATCAGCGAAGTTATTAAGGATATTGAATATAAGCCAAATCGCATGGCGCGAAGCTTACGGCTTCAACAAAGTCATATGATTGGCGTTATTGTATCAGATATTTCAAACCCGTTCTCGGCAATCCTTTACACCGGTATATCGGAGTATTGTGAACAACATGGTTTCACCTTATTGTTGGCTGATGCCGGCGATAATCCTGAGAAGGAAAAACGCTATATTCAGTCGATGATAGCACAAGGAGTAGACGGTATTGTTATGAATGCAACAGGAGCTAATGTAGAGTATCTCAATGAAGTGAATCGTACGACGCTACCTATTGTATTGGCCGACAGACCGGTTAAAGGTTGTGAATGTGATCTGGTATCTTCGGATACAAAACAGGTGACACGAGACAGTTTGGAAGTATTGCTCGGTAAAGGGTATGAGCGAATCTTGTATGCAACTCGACAAATCGGAACTAACGGCATTCGCCGCGAACGTATTGATGAATTTACCGCCCAATATGAGCAAAAGACGGGACGAACTGCAAAAACACTGGAATATACTAAAAATGATAAGGATGTTTTAGAAGCAGCTATTCTTAAAGAATTTGCCGAGGCTCAAAAAGCCGGTGAACGCTTGGCCTTATTTGCCGGTAACGGTGTGGTACTCAGTGATATGGCTCAGTTGGTACGACATCATAAACTTCGGGTTCCTGATGATTTAGGGCTTTTCAGTTATGATAATTGGTCGTGGATGGATAGTATCGGCCCCGGTATATCAGTCATTGAAAACCCTACGCATCAAGTCGGTCGGGAATGTGCCCGCTTACTGTTAATCAGGATAGCGGAGGGGCAAAAAGAAACAGATTCACCGGATATGGAAGCTCAACGACTTATCTTGCCGGGTAAGATTGTAGAACGCGGTTCATTATAAAGACCGCAACTCTAAGCCCGATAGGGTATAACTAATTTCGGTTTTAATATTTTAGGTTTTTAAAATATTGACATACACAATTTTATCTAAGGAGTGATAAGTATGGATACACGTTACAGTGTAAAACCGCGCGACATCAAACGTTATACGACTGAAGAATTGCGCAACGAATTTTTGACTCAGAACATTTTTAAGGCTGACGAAGTAACAGCTGTGTACAGTCACGTAGACCGCATGGTAACACTCGGTTGTATGCCTGTTAATGAAGTCGTTAACCTTGAAAAAGGCATGGACATCTGGCATACCTTCGGTACACAGTTCTTCTTGGAACGCCGCGAAATCGGTATTTTCAATGTAGGCGGTGACGGTAAAATCGTAGCTGACGGTGAAGAATTCAACTTGACTTATACCGACTGCGTATACATCACGAAAGGCACTAAAACAGTAACTTTCCAGAGTAATGATCCTAAGAAACCGGCTAAATTCTACATGGTGTCCGCTCCGGCTCATACTTCTTACAAAACAACCTTCATTCCAATGGCTAAAGCCAATAAACGTCCTATGGGCGCTATGGAAACTGCTAATGACCGCGTTATCAATCAGTTTATCCATCCGGATGTATTGCAAACTTGCCAATTATCCATGGGCTTAACTCAGTTGAAACCGGGCAGCGTTTGGAACTCCATGCCGCCACATACTCATGAACGCCGTATGGAAGTTTACTTCTACTTCGAAGTACCTCAAGATAATGTGGTATTCCATATGATGGGTCAGGCAGCTGAAACTCGTCATATTGTAATGTACAACGAAGAAGCCGTTATCAGTCCTTCTTGGAGCATGCATTGCGGTGCCGGTACGGTGCTTGATGCGGAAACGGCTCGCATGGCTATTTTGAACGGGGCGGCTTTTGTTGTTTCCCCTGCATTTGATGAAGCTACCATCAAATTGTGCAATCGCTATCGCGTAGCTTGCATGCCTGGTACCACTACCATTCAAGGCGTAATTCAAGCTTTGGAATTAGGTGCCGATATTGTAAAAGTATTCCCTGGCGAAGTAGTAGGCAGCAAGTTTATCAAAGCTGTAAAAGGTCCGTTGCCACAGGCACAGATGATGCCAACCGGCGGTGTCAGCATCGATAATGTAGGCGAATGGTTTAAAGCCGGTGCCGTAGCTGTCGGTGCAGGCGGTGCTTTGACCGGTGGCGGTAAAACTTTGGCTGAAATTACCGAAACGGCCAAGAAGTTTGTTGTTGCCGTAGCTGAAGCAAGAAAATAATTTGTCAGTAATTTATTAAAATATAAATCGCAGAACGCAAGATATAAAAATATCCTCGAAGTATTTCATTGAACATAACAGTTCAACGTACTTCGAGGATTTTTTTAGTTATTTAAGGTAATACCATAGTTGCCGTTGGCTATATTGGTCATCTCAGCAAATATAGTGTCTAAATATCATATTTAGTTCGTATTTCGGTAAGTAACGCTTCGCAGCCTTTACTGATGTCATCATAGGTTTCGTTAAAGTTACCGATATACCACGGATCTTTCACATCGCGTGATTCACCCGCAAAGGAAAGCATTTTCTTTACTTTGTGATCTGAATCGGCACCCAATAAACGGTCTAAATTGCGGCGATTATTTTCATCCATGATAATAATATAATCGGCTGAATTGTAGTCGCTTTTGGTGATTTGACGAGCCGCTCGCGGTGTAAAGGGGATATGCAAAGCACGTAATTTGTTTTTGGTACCGTGATGTGTGTCATTGCCGATTTCTTCACGGCTGGTAGCAGTGGAATCGATTTTGAAATATTCGCTCAAATTTGCCTTTGCCACTAAATCTTTAAAGACGAATTCGGCCATAGGGGAACGGCAAATATTGCCGTGACATACAAACTGTACGTGAATCGGTTTTTTTAGTGTTTTCATAAGCTCCCTTTTTAAAAAATACTACAAACGGCGTTAAGTGCTTTGAAGCACTAAGAGGCTATTTTTATACGAATTGAAGAATCATGGCAAAAAGGCCTAAGATCATTTGCTGTAACGGAATTAACACCCAGGTAAGGAATGGAGTGTAAATAAGCAAAATCAACATTAAAAAGCCGTAACGGGCCCACTGCCAATATTTCATCTGCCAATACGGCGAGAGCATGTTAGACACAATGTGAGCACCATCGAGCGGCGGAATCGGAATTAAATTGAACAAGGCAAAGTTGATATTGATAATAACCATGAGTGAAATAACGGAGTAAAGACCGGATGACACGTCAATATTATGGTTGTTGATGAAAAATAATACGAAGGCCGAGATGAAGGCGATGATGATGTTAGCGGCAGGGCCGGCTAACGATACGAGGGTATCATCTCGTTTTTTGTTTCTAAAATTGGCGGGGTTAATAACGACCGGTTTAGCCCAACCGAAGTGTAAAAGTAAAAGCATAAGCATGCCGAGTAAATCGATATGAGCAAACGGGTTCATAGTAAGACGGCCCATTCGGCGAGGTGTATCATCACCAAGCATATCGGCTACTTTAGCATGAGCAAACTCGTGCATGGCCATAGCAATGATAATAGCCGGTAATGCGGCTACAATACTTAATAGATTAAAGTTAAACATAACTGGCTCCTTTTCATGATGTAATGTAATTAATAGTATACCGTAAAATATCGATGTAGGCAAAGTATTAGCCTATAAAACACAAAATGTTGAGTACTGAGTCATACTGTTGGTATGAGCGACGTACCGACAGTGCGTATGCGCACCAATGGTATGAGTCATTTGCTTGCCCCTCAGCGGTACTCTTTTTATAATAGGGGCAGTAACAGGGAAAACTATGAAGAGTGTGAGCTTATGCGTTTGTATGAAATGCAGCACTATGGGGGAATTTGATCAATATTACGGGGACTGTGTCAGTTAAAATTAGGGGAGCTGGATAGTATGTCAAAAGTCGTAATTCCGATGAAGTTATTGAACCGTTTGTACACGGAAGAGAAGTTATCTACATGGGAGATTGCCAAAAAATTGGGGTGCAGTCAGGATACGGTAGTGCGTCGTTTGCATGCCTATCAGATTCCGGTACGGTCACGGCGCAAAAAACTGCCTGAAGATGAATTGGCTCATTTATATTTAGAAGCCGGTCTTGGGGTAAAGCAATTGGCCGTTCGTTATAAGTGTTCACACACGACGGTAGCGGCGCGGCTTCATGAGATGGGGGTATTGGTAAGTAAAAAAGCTGATTATAAAGAACCGTCAGCATTGACACAGCAACGTATTGTAACTTTATATAACAGCGGTCAAAGTGCCGGCTGGGTGGCTCAACATTTACATATGTCACGTTGGACGGTGCTGAAAACTTTGCGAGATAAGGGCATATTCATCCGGCATAGCAATAAACGAGTGTATTTGAATGTTAAAGAATTGGCTTATTTGTATGAACAGCGTCATATGTCTACGACGGAGTTAGCGGCTTTGTATGACGTTAAGCCGGCTACCGTGGCTGAACGGTTAAAAGAAGAAGGCGTTCGCTTGAGGGGGAATCATTTGGAACTTAATATGTTTGACGTATGTGTACGGTATCAACAGGGACTGAGTCCAATGCAGATTGCCGCCGATTTGGGGTGTTCCTATTCGGCGGTACGGCGTCGCCTGGACTCGTGGCAGGGGTATAAGAAGCGGTCTTGAGTAGCAGATAATAAGAGAAAATAAAAGGGCACTTTATTAAATTTTTGAGAGAATATTATCCTTGATTGATAGGCGAAAGTATTGCATTGATGGGGCTTAATTCGTTATACTAAAGAGTATGGAAGTAAGGTTTTTAAAAAAATTAAGCTTAAAGAAATGGAGTTAATCATGGAGATTGTTCTTGCATTATTGCCTTATTTAGGCGCAGGTTTTATTGCGGCGGTTATTTCCCGCTTTACCGGTGTAGCCTTATCGTTTATCGTAGTACCGACCTTATTATATTGGGGCGCCACACCGACAGAATTGGTATCATTTATGCTGACCTTTGCCGTGTACAACGGATTTACTTCGGAAACACAGGATTTTCGTTTAAATATAAAGGACTTAGTTTTATTTAAAGGCTGGCGTGTAGTTATTCCATTACTTATTTCGTTTGCGTTGGCGTTTGTAATGCCGCCGGCAGCTATTGCCTTCTTTATTTTCTGCTTTATTGCTGAATTAGCCATGAGCATGTACAATCGCTTGCCGGCCGATCAAAAACCGGCACTCGGCGGTGTTGTTCTCAGTGTAGTAACTGCTGCTGTTTGGTGCTTGGTTGGCGTTTTTGCGGTTCGATTCTTACCGGCCAATTTCTACTTCATCTTAGTAGGGCTCGCCATTTTAGGTTTAACCGGTTTTGCCTGGTATGCAAGTGTGCATCGTGATGCTTTCTGCGGCACTTGGAATGCTATTTGGAATTTCTTATTATTGTTCTTAGGCTTGTTTGGTTTGGATATTTCATTGTATTCCAAAGCTTTACGCCGTTCGTTTACCAGCAAGCAGGACGTGATGATTCCGGTGATTTACTTCGTAGCCGCTTTCGTTGGTGTATTGGCACTCTTCGCGTCTGATTTCCTGTTCTCTATGGAAGCTTTGGTGGCAGCAGTTGGGGCCGCTATCGGTATGCGCTTGTTCGGTATGTATGAATTCAGTGCTCGCGGATCTTTCTCCTATGCAGCGATTGCCGTTACCATTTT
This sequence comes from Veillonella seminalis, assembly GCF_003992065.1. Classification (GTDB taxonomy): domain Bacteria; phylum Bacillota; class Negativicutes; order Veillonellales; family Veillonellaceae; genus Veillonella_A; species Veillonella_A seminalis. The sequence goes on along the minus strand of NZ_RQUZ01000013.1, from coordinate 29,095 downwards.
GGCCGTAGTCAGCTTGTACTTGGTAAGCCCGGTACCACATGGTTTAGTGAACATGGAAATGTTATTTAATACCTACACCGGTCAATAATTAAATAAAAAGTGATTCCGTTAGAATCTGTTTTAAAAAGACTGTTTATAGTACGGATAACATGAGAAAAAGGCTGTTATGCAATTTAATGTTGCATAACAGCCTTTATTTTTGTGTGATTATATTATTTGAAAAATTTACCGGCAATGGCATTTAAACCGGCTTTTACGGTTTCGTTGGCACTGAGTTCGCCGTAGGCATCTTTAAGACTTGCAAAAAGAGTTTGTAATTGATCGGAGTCGAGATTTTTAATATCATCGACACTGTTAATGTTCATACCGTCAATATTGTTTACTACACTTTTGAATTTTTCTTCATCAAGCTTAAAATAAGAGCTAATCATGGAAATTAAGTTTTCGTTCATCATAAAAATACCTCCTTATGTTTCGATTATAACATAAGGAGGTGGGGGTGCGCAGTAATTAAATTTAAAAATATCGATTTAATTTTATTGGCATTCTGTTGGCTTACTTATTTAGTTAGTTTTACTTATCTAGCTGCCATAAGTTTAAATCTGCTTCTTTATCGTAGCCGCGATGAATATCTTCAGGAAGTAAAGTTAAAATCATTTCAGCAGTCACGCTGATAACGGCGCTAGTTAAATGACCGCCATGAGAATTACCTTCTTGGTCGGCGATTGTGATATGAAGATGAGCATAGTAATCATCGTTGAGTTGATCAATGGTGCCGGTAATGGATGTAATTTCGAAATCGCCGGTTAAGCGATGATGGTAATATTTCTTTTCATCAGCATGATAGGTTTCCAATACGATATCGTTAGTGGCCCCTAAACCTTGAATCATTGCTGAAGTTACGCCTTCCTTACGGGCGATGGTTTCAATCGAGCTGACCAATTCTTCGCCGGGATTGAGGCGAAAGGCGATATGAGTGTTGCTAAGACGTTTGTACTGCATAGTTAAGACTCCTTTTTCTCTTGTTAAAAAATAGAATATTAAATTATAAAACTATTTGTATTCTGATAATAGACGGATTATAATTTAATTAAGCATATTAATTATGCTTGATTAGAAATAATGCGGCCATAATTTATTTCTGGTCCTAGGTTTTAAATAATGAGGAGGGATGATTGTGATAGCGAAAATGGTAATAAAAAAACTCGACTCCAAGGAGTCGAGTAAAGTTCGAATAAGATGGCCCACACCGAGCCGCCCAAGGGCATTGTAGATAAATCTTTATTTGAACTTGATACATGTAAATCTAGTAGCGTCTAGAGTAATTCTATTTGATTTAGCAATCGTATCTCTGCGGGAAATATGCAGATCTAGCAATGCCTAAAGCTTAAGCAATTGAGACAGGATAGTCATAATGGTTTGAGAAACATGTAGATTTAGTAGTGTATAAATCAGATAAAAAGTCTAGTTGTTGAAAAAGAAGGTTGTTTGATTGATAGATGTAAAAGTATCTACTTCTAACCACACTAGTTTTACGCTACTCTGTTTGAGAAACATATAAATCTTTTAGTGTCTAACCTTTTTATGTTATAAATAGAGTCTAAATAAAGTCTTGGTCTCTATTAATAGAGAAGTTTGAGAAGTTTAAAAATTTTATTACAGTATGAGATATGTGTGCCTTGTTAACACCTTGGCACTTAAAATATCTCCAAATTTTAATATTCCTCACAAAAAAATGTAAAAAAAATTCATTTTACCTCTTGCGCAGAAAATAAAATCATGATATTATGATTGAGTACCTGAAACAACGGTATTGCGGCCCCGTGGTGTAGCGGTTAACATGTCGCCCTGTCACGGCGAAGATCGTCAGTTCAAATCTGATCGGGGTCGCCATTTTTTTTGCCTCGAAAAAAATAATTTGCCTCGGTAGCTCAGTCGGTAGAGCAAAGGACTGAAAATCCTTGTGTCGACAGTTCGATTCTGTCCTGAGGCACCATTTAATAACAATTCCATGCGGTTGTGGTGGAATGGCAGACACGCCATCTTGAGGGGGTGGTGAGCGTACGCTCGTATGGGTTCAAGTCCCATCAACCGCACCATATCAGTAAATAAGCGCCTTGCGAAACTTTCGCAGGGCGCTCTTTTTGTTTTGACAACACTTTGTCTTGAGGGGTTTGACTACTTTTTGACTACCACTTAAAAAACTTTTTCGAGTAAATCGTTAGTATATTTATTTTTTATCTGTATTTTTCTTTTGATCTTCGTTTGGTTCCGTATTTATAATCACATTCTTTTCTTGCCAACTGCGTACCGCATCATTGACATACGAATCTCTTAACTCATTAGCTTCTTCCGGCGTCATAATGATTTTTTTACGCGGGATAATGATTTCACGATTCGGTGGTACATCTTCGCTGTAAGAATACCCATCATCGGAATCCCATTGATTGATGGTTGCACTGCCGTCCGGATGGCGAATAACTTGCGTTTGCAAATCGGCGAATGCTGTTGATGAACTTATTAATAACAGACCTGATAAAGTGATTATTATCTTTCTCATAGTTTACCTCCCTAAATAAGCGATAAAACTTAATTCCATTATACAATATTCATACAAAAAAGAGCCAGAGGACAAAATTATTTTGCTATTTGTCCTATGACTCTTTAAATAATGATTAAGTTTAACCAAATTAAATAGTTAAAGGCTGTCATGGCAAGGGGCCATCCTGCCATGGCAGCCTTCTTTCATACCCGATTTCAACAGGGAGTATTGTCATGGATTGTTGATTTATCAGGTAAGGTACCAACATTAACTATGATTTCAGTATTGGTACACTTTTATTATAGTAAACTTAAAGTGACTCAAAAAGATATGGGGCAATTAATGAGTAACTAATAAATTTAAGAGTGACAAAGGGGAAAAGTAGAACATTGTGTTTTTTTGCCCCAATTGATATTAAATTGATTCTAAATTGATGCCAAATAAGTTTATTTTTAGTAAACACCAAAAGGCTGTGGCCTCAGGAATCCTGAGTGTCACAGCCTTTCTGTTGTATTTGATACAAGTAAGTGATGACTTAATGGATAGTATGTTTGTTATAGCCTGTTTGTTGTAGCCTTTTGCTATATTATGCCACCGTGTAGATTCTTATTTCCGGAGCGGCACTCCAGAGCGGTTTCAAGCCGGTGAATACATCGTTTTTAAAAAGATTGCTTTCTAAATATGCTTTGGCATGTTCTAAGCTGTCAAAGCCGTGAAGAACTTGAACATCTTTGTCGCGAATTAATAAGTCTTTTATCAAAGCGCCTTCAATGGTGTCAAGGAATGGTTTGCGATAATCGCTGTAAACCTTGGCAGCGGCAGGACGGTTAGACTCATTAATAGTCATGGTAATTTCCAAGTATGCTTTTACATTCATGGTATTTGCCTCCTAATCCATTGTAATAATAAAATTTCAAAACGCTTGCCGGTAAAGCTGCAAGCATGTTGATTGAATCACTCAAATCCTCGGAATCGGCATTTAGAATTCCCAAGTTTTGAGCTTGATTTCATTATAGAAGTTTGACTTTAGCTTGAGAAGATATCAGCAAAATCATGAGTAACTAATAATTTTCATAGTACCTTGAGAGACCTCTGACCATTTATTATAATGAAATACATAGAAAGGATTGGTTAATATGTATCAGCCGAAGTTGGAGAAGGATATCAGGTGTCCTTTGGAATACGGGCTCACTGTGTTTGGCGGTAAATGGAAATCGCGTGTTATTTGTGTGCTTAATGAGAAGGGCACCTTACGGTATAGTTCGATTCGCAAAGAAATGACGAATATAACGGATGCGGTGTTGGCGACAACGCTGAAAGAATTGATTGCGGACGATATGATTCAACGACAGCAATATGATGAGATTCCGCCGCGAGTTGAATATTCGTTAACGGCAAAAGGGCAGTCAGTGGTACCGATTTTGCAACATATATGTCAATGGGCGGGGGCTTATCATACAGTTGATAACGAGCACGTCATGACACAGTGTCAAACTTGCGATTATATTAACTGATTTAAAAGAGTGTAACAGAATGCAGCAGAACCGGTTGCATCCTGTTACACTTTTTTATTTATTTTTCTACGGTTTATTGTACGTATATGCAGGACTAAGAGACTGCAATTGTGTTATAATAAAATAATATATTGAGACATAAAGTTTGAGAGCGTGCCAATCTGGTAGTGTCTAAAACCAATGACCCGAAAAAGATGCAGGGGTGCAGAATAGACAGTTTGGAGACCATTTTTTATTTTGTACAGCAAATTAAGGAGTAAACATCTTGGAATTACTATGGCTTATATTTGACTTGGTAGGCACAATTGCCTTTGCCGTTTCGGGAACGCTCGTAGGTATCGGGCGGCGGATGGATATTTTCGGCATGCTGGTTTTAGCTTTGGCGACGGCTATCGGCGGCGGTATTATGCGTGATTTGATTGTCGGTAATATTCCGCCTAATTCGCTCAGAACCGGCGTTTATGTGACAATCGTTATTGCCGTAACGTTCATTATTTTCCTCGTTTATCGCTTGCGACGCAACCACTATATCGGGACGCGTTGGGTTCGTCAGATGTATTTGGCGGCAGATACCTTGGGGCTCGCTTCATTTACGGTTACCGGTGCCGGTATCGGCATGTACAATTATCCCGATATGCCGGTGTTGAGTGTTATTTTGGGCCTTTTGACAGCTGTTGGCGGTGGTGTCATTCGTGACGTGTTGGCACAGCGCGTACCGTCGGTTTTGCGTGAAGAAGTGTATGCTTTGCCGGCCATTATCGGCGGCATCGTGTATTGCATGTTTTATTATGCCGGTCAGTGGCAGATGGCATCGTACAGCTCGTTTTTAATCGTTGTCATCATTCGAACTTTGGCCATTCGTTATAACTGGAGTCTGCCACGCATTAAATAATTGCGGGGGACAGCAAGTACCGGCGAATATATATTAGGGTGGTCTTAAAAGTTTTACGCTACATATTAGTTAAGTTCGATATGTTTAATTACAACAAAATATGATATAATACTAGAGATTACAAGAGTTTCGATGAAAATCGATATTTGCTATATTTTTGCAAGTAAATTGCACTATAAAATACGAAGTAAGCAGTAGAAGAAGGAGTTGAGTGTATTGAAAAAACGATTTTCCTGGCTGGCAGGGGCTTTAGCGGCTGCTGTTTTATGGGGAACATCGCAGGTAGACGCGGCTACTATTTTATTTGTACCGCAAGACAATCGTCCGGTTAGTTTATCTTACACAGTAGATACGGCCGAAGGAGCCGGTTATACGGTGATTACACCGCCGGATTATTTAATTTCCGGTAAAAACTATCATGGTGAAGCGGATAAAATTTGGCAGTGGGTTGATGAAAATGCCTCCCGTGCCGATGTAATGGTAATTAGTACAGACACTTTGATTTATGGTGGTTTGGTAGATTCCCGTAAACATAATTTATCCTTAAACACCTTGTTGAATCGTACAAAACAAATCGGGGCTTTGCATGATAAATATCCGAATGTGCCGATTTATGCGTTCGGTACCGTTATGCGTTCGCCGCGAGCCAGCGGCGGTGGGGTAGAGCCGTCTTATTATGACCAATACGGACCGACTATTTTCCAGATTGCCGCGTTACAGGATAAAATGGATGCCGGTGATTTGAATCAGGATGAACAGGCTTCGTTGGTACAATTGCAAGCTTCCGTGCCGATTGAGTATTTGCAGGATTGGTTCAATCGTCGTCAAAAGAATATGACCGTAAATCGTGCACTCATTGATGAAACACGGAATGGCGTTTTTAAATATTTCGCCTTAGGCCATGACGATACCAGTACTTTGTCACAGTCCGCTTTGGAAAGTCGTTACTTGAAGTTATACAGTAAAGGTTTAAAAAATGACCGTTACGGCAGCTTCCCGGGTGCCGATCAGTTGGGCTTGTTGTTAATTGCGCGAGCTCATGTAGACCGCAATCATTTAAAACCGTCCTTTGAAGTAATCTATCCGTTAGGCGGAGGCGGTGAAACAGTGCCTCACTATGAAGATCAGAGTGTGGCTAAAACAATTGCGGAACACGTAGAGGCTGTAGGCGGTACGTTAGCCACCAACGGTAAACCGGATATTTTATTGGCCGTGAATACACCGCTCGGTAAGGTAACCGGCGAATCGGAAGCTTTTGAAAATTTCCCGATGATTTCCAACAGTACCAATGCTTTTTTAGACAAGATTCAAACGGCGATTGAGCAGAATGTACCGGTAAGTATTGCCGATATTTCTTACTCTAACGGCGCTGATAATACATTTGTATATGGTTTATACAAACGTGATTTGCTCTATAAAGTTGATGCGTATAACGGTTGGAATACCGCAAGTAATACGGTGGGCTATGCTATTGCTCAGGGCGTTTTGGGCAAAGCTATGCCGACCCAGGCTCATCGCGATATGTTGACGCAACAGTATTTGGACAACTGGGCATACCAAGCCAATATCCGTAAAGATATTTACCGCATGCAGGATTCGATTCGTACCGATAATGTACGCTATACCGGAACATTGAATGACAAGTTGGAAAGCTACATGGGCGAACGAGTTCAAGATTTTGCTGAAAAATATTTAAAAATCAATCCGCGTACCGTGTCGGCCCGTTTCCCTTGGGGACGTTTATTCGAAACCGATATTACGGTATATGATCAACCGGTAGCTCCGTTGCAGAAAGAATTGCGTTTGCAGCGTGAAGCGGAAGCAAGAGCAAAAGCTGAAGCGGAAGCCAAAGCCAAGGCAGAAGCTGAAGCGAAAGCTAAGGCGGCTGCAGCTGCCGCGGCTAACGGCGGTGCGTCTACAACAATTCCGGTAACGCAGGAATAAATAGCAGGCGAATTAATCGCAGCAAAACTCAAATTGCGAAAGTTTAATTGTAATAAGCAATTTGCAGCATGAATTAATAGACAGATATATACGGGACGGAGGGCTTAGTCCTTCGTCCCGTTTGTGTTAGAGAGGAGACACTGTTTTGAAACAGGCCTTTTTACCTGAAATCACGTATATGCGCGGACTTTGTATGCTCGGCGTTATCGGCATCCATGTAGGTTCATTTGCCCTCACTAATCCGCAAGCCAATGTGCAGTTAATCGGATTGTTGGAAATTTTATCCCGTTTTACCGTGCCGGCATTTTTCTTTTTGTCAGCCTTCGGATTGTTTTATCACACTTCGAGCTTTGATACATTCTCGTATAAGGACTTTTTATGGCGTCGTTCGCGTGTCGTTTTGTTCCCTTATACTGCCTGGTCTCTTTTATATATTGCATATGCAGGGGCAACGGCGGGCAATTTCGCCGGCTTAACACCATGTTACTTATTACCGGCCTTGTTTTTCGGTAACGGATATTACCATTTATATTTTATGGTAATATTGCTGTGGTTTTACTTGCTAATGCCTTTGTGGCGAGTTATGGTGCGTGGTATTTTGAAAAAGCCGATCCTTTGGTTATCGCTTATCTTTGTGGTGCAAGTGGCGTTTAATTTCTGGTCGTCTTATTATAGCGGTCAGATAACGTTTCAAAATCACTGGCTGCAATATGCCTATTCCATGAAGCTTAATTATTGGGTTGCTCATTATATTTGGATTTTCCTTTTGGGGGCCGTAGTGGCGGAACGCTATGAAGAAACCCGTGAATTATTGTGGCGTTATCGCGGCCTTTTAACCATCGTCTTTGCCGTTTCGGTGGCTTTGATGATGGGCAGTTATTTCTACGTGCTCAATGAACGTCATTATACTTTGTTGGAAGCGATTTATACGATTCATCAGCTGAGTCCGATGGGCATGTTATACACGGGCGCAGCCACGCTGTTCTTCTTGTTTTTCTTCATTGCTACGCCTATGAGCAGTATGAGTCGCGGCATTTGGGAACAAATCGGTGATACATCATACGGTATTTATTTGATTCATCCGTTCATGCTGATTATTTTGACGGCCGGCATGTATGTGGCGCAATTGCAATACACGGCTTTGGTAGTTATCGGGCTGTATGTCTGCACGGTTTGTATGTCGTATTTAGGCACGTTGGCTTTGAAAAAATTACCGCAACCGGTGCGAAGAATTTTATTGGGCCGTTAAAAGTTATCGTTTCGTTAAATTTTACCGGACTGTCGATTTTATTGAGACGTTAAATTTACATGTTTTAGTGAAAAAACTTTTTGTTCATAAAAAATTATCTTCACTGTGGGCAAGTATCCGTTGACTGTGCTATAATCGTTACATAAGCAATATTTGATTTTTGTTGGATGTCCCCGAAGTGTTAAATTTCGGGTTACCACATATGATATGCGAGGTGTTCTTATGAAAGAGTTAACCTATTTTAACGGTGAATTTGTAGAACCGGGTTCCAAATGTGTGAGTCTGGATGATCGCGGTTATTGTTTTGGTGATGGTGTGTATGAAGTAACACGCGTGTTTGACGGTCGTTGCTTTGCTTTTTCCTATCATCAGGACAGATTGTATCGTTCCATGCGTTTTATGGATTTTCCGGTAAAAATGCGTCCGGAAGATTTGCAGGAATTGCATGAAATCATGATTGAACAGAGCGGTATTACGGACGGTTATATTTATTTGCAAATTACTCGCGGCGTAGAACCTCGTCATCATGCGTATGATCGTTCCAAATTGGAACCGACCATGTACATGTATATTCGCCCGATTAAAGAAGATTTAAGTAAATTGGGCGAAGGCGTTAAAGCAATCAGTTTGCCGGACGAACGTTGGCTTAATGTAGATATTAAAACATTGAACCTCATTCCGAATATTTTGGCACAGACTAAAGCGGAAAAGAAATTCGCGTATTCCGCTGTTTTATTCCGTGATGATATTTGTACGGAAGGGGCAACTTCCAATGTGTTTGCCGTTAAAGACGGTATTCTTTATACCCATCCGGCCAATAATTTAATTTTAAAAGGGATTACTCGTCAGCTCGTTGTTACGCGTGTAGCTCCGACCGCCGGTGTGTCCGTTATTGAAAAAGAATTTGATCGTGAATTTGTTGAAAATGCCGATGAATTGTTCTTTACCGATACTATCGGCGGCATTATTCCGATTACTACCTTTGATCGCAAACCGGTTGGCAACGGCCAGGTGGGCCCTGTAGCCACTAAACTTCGTGCCGGTTATGAAAAGTTATTGGCAGAAGGGTTGGCTTAATTAGTTTATGAATACCCGAATTATTACGGGGACCGGATTATTATTGGCGCTGGCTTTGTTAAGTCAAAGTCTGCGCCTTATTATTCCGCTACCGAATATGGTGAGTATGTTTTTAATAGGCTCTTTGGTGGGGCTTTGCATGTTGTTAGCCGCCATGCGTTACGGCGTGGTGAGTGGTCTCGTTATTGCCTGGGTAACGCCGATTATCGCATTTATGCAGTCCATGTTACCGTTTGCTCCGTTTGTGCCCATTGTGGCGATAGGAAACTCGGTGTTCGTCGTTCTGGGCTTTTTATTGCGGAATCAGTCGCTTTGGTTACAGACGGCCGTGTGCAGTGTGGCTAAGTGCGTTGTCTTATATTGCAGTTTTGCTTTGTTGTTTATGAGTTTTGCTATACCGTATCCGATTGCTAAAGCCGTTTTATTTATGATGAGCTGGCCGCAGATAGTAACGGGTACATTAGCCGTTATAGGGGCACGGTTCCTCATGAGTCACGGCTCTATAGGGCCTTATAAATAACTATTGGTAATCTGTGATTAGCTTAATACGCATTCTTGCATGGTTATACAAGAATTCTATAGGTAGCTATACAAAAGCCTTATAAGTAGTCTGTGAGTATTCTATTGACAGTCATTAGCTACAGTGTTATGATTTTATCACGCAAAAAATACATAGGTTCATCAAGAGTTGACTGAGGGACTGGCCCTATGAAGTCGCGGCAACCATCCGGTAAGGAACGGTGCCAATTCCAACGAAGCTTGGCTTCGACAGATGAAGAAACAGTAACTCTTCATCTGTATGAAGAGTTTTTTTATTATGTTAATATATATTTCAAATAGAGCGTTAGAGAAAAGGAGAGCGATCACATGATTGAACTTACGCACATTAGCAAAGTTTATGACGGTCCGAATCGCGTAGAAGCGTTAAAAGACATTAGCCTTTCAGTTAAAGAAGGCGAAATCTTTGGGGTTATCGGTCAAAGTGGGGCCGGTAAATCGACCTTGATTCGTTGTATTAATATGCTGGAACGACCTACGTCCGGTTCCGTTGTTGTAGACGGCGTAGATCTTACTAAATTAAATGAAAAGGACTTACGGGAACAGCGGAAAAATATTGGCATGATTTTTCAGCACTTCAACTTATTATCTTCCCGTACGGTTTATGATAATGTAGCCTTCCCGTTGGAATTACAGGGGATGAGCAAAGCGGAAATCAAAGAACGCATTTTGCCGATCCTTGATATCGTAAAATTGGGCGATCGTTTGAATAACTATCCGTCCCAATTATCCGGCGGTCAGAAACAGCGTGTCGGTATTGCCCGTGCTTTGGCCAGCAATCCGAAAGTGCTTCTTTGCGACGAAGCTACGTCCGCTTTGGATCCGCAGACAACCAAATCCATTCTGGAATTGCTTAAAGATATTAATGAAAAACTGAAATTAACCATCGTGCTCATTACGCATGAAATGCAGGTTATCAAAGAAATCTGCGACCGTGTAGCCGTAATTGAAGGCGGGGTTATTTTGGAAGAAGGCCGTGTAGTCAATGTATTTACCGGTCCTAAAGAAAAAACTACGAAAGAATTCGTTAGTGCCATTATCAGCCACAAATTACCGGAAGAAGCTTGGCGTCATCTCAATGTACAGCCGGATTGGCAAGACGGTTTACATCCGATTATTCGCTTGAATTTTACCGGTGATGTAGTTGATGAGCCGGTTGTGGCGGGCGTGATTCGCCGCTTCGGACTCAACGTAAGTATTCTCTTCGGCGGTGTCGATTACATTCAAGACACGAGCTTCGGCCATTTGATTATAGTGCTGGATGGTGACAGAACCAATGAAGAGCAGGCTATTCAATACTTGAATGAATTGCCTATTGGAAGCGAGGTGATCGGCTATGTCGCAACAAATTATTAATATGTTGATTCAAGGTTTAGGCGAAACCTTGCAAATGACGATAATTTCTACGGTAGTATCCATGATTGTGGGCATACCGTTGGGCGTTATTTTGGTAATTACCGGCAAAGGCCATATTTTAGAAAATAAAGCAGTAAATGCTACATTAGGTTCGGTTGTGAATGCATTCCGTTCCATTCCGTTTATCATTTTGATGGTAGCGATTATTCCGCTCACACGTATTATTGCCGGTTCTTCCATCGGGACTACGGCGGCTTGCGTACCGCTTACGATTGCGGCTATTCCGTTCCTCGCTCGTTTGGTGGAAACATCGATTCGCGAAATCAACAGCGGCGTTATTGAAGCGGCACAGGCGATGGGGGCTTCGCCAATGCAGATTATCCGCAAAGTATTGTTGCCGGAAGCGTTACCGACAATTATTGACAATATTACCGTTTTGGTTGTTAACTTAATCAGCTATTCCGCTATGGCCGGTGCTATTGGGGGCGGCGGTCTCGGGGATATCGCGATCCGTTACGGTTATCAGCGTTTCCAAGGCGATGTAATGTTGGCGACGATCATCATCTTGATCGTATTGGTTCAATTGATTCAGTCTTGCGGTGATTTCTTATCCCGTAAAGTGAATAAACGCTAATAATCCGGTTCGTTAATTGAGTTCGAATCGCTGCAGTTTGATTCGGTCGATTAATCGGCAGAAGTATTGGCACCTGATTTTTTTGAAAAGAGAGAATAAGAGAGAAAGAATGGGGGAAACACATGAAACGATTAGTATTTTTATTGGCAGCGATTGCTACGCTGGCGTTGATGTTAGTTGGTTGCGGCAGTGACAGTAAGGACAGTGCGGCAACCGACAATAAGGAAATTTTCGTAGGTGTAACGGCCGGGCCGCATGCACAGGTTATGGACTTTGTAGCCAAAGAAGCAGCGAAACAGGGCATTAAAGTGAAAGTTGTTGAATTTAACGATTATATTCAACCGGATGTGGCGTTGGCACAAAAAGAATTGACCGCCAACTCCTATCAGCATCAACCGTTCTTGGATAATATGGTCAGTGAACGCGGTTTAAAATTAGTTTCAATCGGAAAAACCATTCTTTTGCCGATGGGCCTCTATTCCAATCAGTATAAAGACCTTTCCAGAGTACCGAACGGTGCGAGTGTAGCGATTCCGAATGATCCGACCAACGGTGGACGTGCTTTATTGTTATTACAGCAAGCAGGCCTGATTCAGTTGAAGGATGGCGGTTCGCCGAAATCAACGGTAGCGGATATTACGTCTAATCCTAAAAATTTACAAATTAAAGAGTTGGAAGCGGCCCAGATTGCCCGTTCCCTCAATGATGTAGATATTGCCTTGGTAAATACAAATTACGCACTCAATGCGGGTCTTAATCCGTTAAAAGATGCGGTCGTTGTTGAAAGTAAAGATTCGCCGTTTGCCAACGTTTTTGTTGTTCGTGAAGGCGATGAAAATAATGAAACAATCAAGAAATTGTTAGCCGTATATCAATCGGATGCAACGAAGAAATTCATAGATGATACCTTCAAGGGTTCTATTATTCCGGCATTCTAACCGGATGAAAAAGACTTTTTTACTTTTTAGTGCGAAAGTCTTTTTCTTTTGCCTGAATATGTAATATAATAAAATTATATATTTAAGCAAAGGGAGGATTCTTATGAGTGTCAATGAAAAACTTCGTAATCCTTTGAATAATCAATTGTTTGAGGCCATCTTGGCATTAAAAACAATCGATGAATGCTATGAGTTTTTTGAAGATATTTGCACCGTCAATGAATTAAAAGCGTTGGCACAACGCTTGCAAGTAGCTCGGATGCTCGAAGCCGGCGAAAGCTATGATAATATCGTGGAAACAACGGGGGCCAGCACGGCTACCATCAGTCGTGTAAAACGCTGTTTAGTATATGGAGCGGATGGTTACAAAACAATCTTGGCACGCTTGAAATGAGGCTTTTATGGATATAAGTATAATTAATCCGGCGTTAACGATGCCGTTGTTGTTATTTTTGGCAGGGGCGTTGGCCGGATTTGTAGACTCCATTGTAGGTGGCGGCGGTTTGATTTCCGTGCCGGCGATGCTACTTACCAATTTGCCGCCCAGTGTGGCCTTGGGGAGTAATAAATTATCCAGCGTATTCGGTGCTTTGACGGCGGCGATTACGTATGCTCGCTCCGGCATGGTGGAATGGTCCTTGGTTAAGCGTTTAATGCCCATTACGTTTATCGGCTCGCTGCTCGGGACCTGGCTGGTTATCAGTATTCCACCTTTATATTTAAAGCCAATCATTATTGTGCTCCTCATCAGTGTGTTGACCTTTGTTTTATTCAAAAAAGACTGGGGTGCGGTGACGACCTATGCGGGAGCCTCGAAGAAAAAGCTTGTTTTATTGGCTTTGGGCTCTTTGGTAATCGGCTTTTATGACGGATTTGTAGGACCGGGGACCGGCACATTTTTAATCTTTATGTTTATTTATGCCGGGTTTAACTTTTTGTATTCCTCGGGGAATGCGAAGTTTTTAAACTTTACCAGTAACCTCGCTTCTCTAATCCTGTTTTTGAGTTTGGGCCATGTGGATTATGTATTGGGCCTCTCGGCAGCGGCCGGACAAATTGTCGGGGCCACGTTGGGGGCTCGTTTGGCCATTAAAAAAGGCGTGGGTTTGGTGCGTTTTGTATTTATTGCCACCACGGTAAGTATGCTTTGTAAGTTAACGTATGACTATATCGTAGCGCAATGGTAGCGAAGGAAGGTGAGATACTATGCCGATTAACAATGAAAATCAGGTGGCTCTTATTAGTGGCGGTACGTCCGGCATCGGCTTCGCAACGGCGCAGTTATTATTGAAAAAAGGTTGGAGCGTTGTAATTAACGGGCGCAATGAACGTGCCGGTCAGGAAGCGGTTGTTAAATTGCGTCGTATTTCCTCTAAAGTACGCTTTGTACAAGGCGATGTAAGTAAAGTTATGAATTGTCGCCGTATTGTTGATGAAACTTGTCGCTTGTTTGGTGATATCAGTGCTTTGGTGACGGCTGCCGGTTTTTATAAGGAAGAATTGATCGATGATGTGACCGAGCAGGATTTTGATGAAATGATCGGTACCAATGTAAAGGGAACCGTATTCTTATGCCAGGCTGCGGCACCTTGTCTCAGACGCACGAAGGGCAGTGTGGTAACCGTTTCCAGTGATGCGGGCATACAGGGAAATGTGGCCTGTTCGGTATACGGTGCTTCCAAAGGGGCTATTGTAAGCTTTACCAAATCATTGGCCCTTGAAATGGCGGTTCATAAAGTGCGTGTTAACTGTGTATGTCCCGGTGATGTGGATACTTCACTGGTAGCAAAACAGTTGGCCGACAGCAACCAAACATTTGAAGAAGCTATGGAAGAAATGGCTATGCATTATCCGTTGGGGCGCATTGCCAAACCGGAAGAAATCGGCGAAGTTATTGCTTTTTTACTCAGTGAAAAGGCCTCGTTTGTAACAGGCGCCGCATGGACAATCGACGGAGGCTTAACCAGCTGGTAAGATAATTGTATAATTTATATAGTTAAAAAGAGGAATTTTATTCCTTAATATAGAAATAGTCAGAATGAGGGTTTATAATTAAAGTGAACTCTATTAATATGTCATGTATTAGACTTTACAGGTGATAAAGGAGCGATATAGATGGAAGACGTAAAAGATTTGATGACTCATCCGGAAGGAACGTTAGCAGCCGTAGAAGCAGAATTAGCGGATCGCGATGCTGAAATTGAAAACATCTGCCGTTGGGCGGCCGCACGTGCCGGCGTACTCGTGATGGCACCAAAACTTAGTACAACCGCATTGATTGCCAATGATGCGTATATGGTAAGTCGTATTGCTGCCGTATATGGTCATACCGCAACAGCCGGTGCTATTATCGGTTTCCTCGGCGGTCTCGGCGGCAGTGTAGTAAGTGCATTGTTGACTTCTGTATTCCCTAATCCGAAAGTTAAAATTCCGTTGGCTATTTGCTTAACATACGCCGTAGGCAAATGTGCTAAGATTTGGGTAGAAAGCGGTATGCCTATGCCCGGCGATTTCTCTGAATACAGAGAACGTTTAATGGAAATTGTTGAACATAACAAAACAACGATTGCTGCATTGGTGGATTCACCGCTTAAAAACAAACCGCTGGGCGATGAAAATAAAGATTTCTTAGCCGAAGCCGGTGTGGGCAGTGATGAATTTTTAGGCCTTAACAGCTTTAATTTCGGTAGCTTGTTAAATGGCGATTTATTGGAAAGCTTCGGCTCCATTAAAAATGTAGTCCTTGGTGTTGCCAGTGCTGCCGTAGCCGGTATTGCCGGTAAAGCGCTTGCCAATTCCGATAACGAATATATTGCCAATGCTAAACATGCTTTATCCGGTATCGGTGCCTTATTGGCTACGGTAGGCTCCACGGCTCTTGATTTGGCAAGCGGTACGGCTACCTCCGCTATTAAATCTACCGGCGAAGCAAAATCTACGGTGCTCGGCAAAGTAAGCGATATTTTAACATCAGCCGGCAATACTAAAGATGATGTGGTAGAAAGCGTAAGTGATTTCGTTGCTTCCGCAGGCGATAAAAAAGACGAAGTTGTGGAAAAAGTAAGTGATGTTGTAAAAGGCATGAAAGACAATTTACAGAAATAATTAACCACGGCACTTAGTATAGGTATACGAGAATTATAGGAGTGAGCATCAAAATGAATCCGTTAAAATTATTGAAGTATGCGAAATTCTTTTCGTCATCTAAATTTTTAAGTTTTGCCAGTGGTGTCGGTAAAAATGTCGCCTTCTTACGTCGGGCGTTCATCTTGTTTTATTGTTTCCGTGACCCTGACACCCCTAAATACGTTAAAGCCGTCATTGCCGGCGCTTTAGGGTATTTAATCTTGCCTATCGATCTTGTTTCCGACCGCATTCCGTTTATCGGTTGGATTGATGATGCGGCAGTGATTGCGTTGGCTTTTAAAGTGGCTAATCGCTCGATTAAACCAATGCATCGCGAACAAGCTCAAAAAATGGTTCCGTTCGGATCTGAAGAATAAGCTGAATAAAAAGGCATCTTGTGAGGAGTTCTCGCAAGATGCCTTTTTTGTTTGTATTGATGTGTAATTAATTAGATCGCTATGCACTCTGTTAAAACAGAATCGGGGATTTATTAAAACGACCGTTTGCCCAATTTGGGATGGCTGCATGGTTTGAGTGTCAAGGTATCGATGAGATGAGCAGCTTCATCGAGGCTCACATCCTCATAATTGCCGTGACGTTCTAAAATACACATGGGTGAGTCAACACCGACTTCACCGGCCGGCAAATAAATATATTCTTCATTAGCTATATCGCCGAAGATATAGCCTGCTTGTAAATGTTCACGATGAATGCGACTCATAAAAAGAATCTCCTTATAAAATATGAAAACTAAAGTGCCTTAAGATAAATATTATTGCAGAGCTCAATTTGCAAAGCCCGATATGTCAAAGCACAATATGTCAAAGTACAATATATCAAAATTATAAAATCTGTTTTAATTTAAAATCCATATAGTCCGCAGATACAAGATGTAACTGTGTATTGTCAAAGGTTTTCGGAATGCGGTCAAAAGAATTTTTATCGTGTAAATGTCCGAAAATGCAATGATCAACTTTATATTTGGTTAACAGCTCGGTAAAACCGCTGGGTTCGTTTTTATCATTGAATGGGGGATAGTGCAAGAGCAGAATTCGAATCGCCTCTTGCTCTGATGATTCAGCGTTTTCGTTTTGGTGAAGGGCCTGTTCCATTTCTTGAAGGGCCGCTTCGGTGCGCAACAATTCGCGAGTATAAATGGATGTATCGTTTTCTTCGTCAAAGGACGTATCGTTGGGACAAAGATAACCGCGAGTGCCGCCGAAGGCAATGTTTCCGATGGCCAAGCCGTGACCTTGTAAAAAGGTTAATTCATGTTGCATGGCCGTATCCATTTTCTTGGCACTGCTC
Organism: Veillonella seminalis; assembly: GCF_003992065.1. Lineage (GTDB taxonomy): Bacteria > Bacillota > Negativicutes > Veillonellales > Veillonellaceae > Veillonella_A > Veillonella_A seminalis. The sequence continues at coordinate 11,957 of NZ_RQUZ01000013.1, read as the reverse complement.
CACCAATAATCATGGTTGCCGCGGATTAAATAAATTTGGCCCGGCAGTCGGGCAATTGTTTTTAAATCAGACACTGCCTCCGCCAGGCGCAAAGCCCATGAAGTATCGCCCACTACAAAGACTATATCGTCATCGCTTACTTGTTCTTGCCAAGACGCTATGAGGCGTTCGCGATGATTTTGCCAATGAGGACCGAATACATCCATTGGCTTGGTAGGCGGTTCGCCTGAGAAATGAAGATCGCCAATGGCAAAAATTTTCATGGTATCTCCTAACTAACTAAAAATCATGTGTGATTAAATGATAACTGTAATTCGGCTGAATGGTAAAGTCACACTTAATCAATAAAAAAGTCATGGTTCAGTTCATTTTTAATTTGTTCAACGCGTTCCTTATTGCTGATTTGGCTGATTGAATAGCCGATATACAGCGGTGAGGTAACATAACGAGGTACTATTTTAACATACTGTGAACCGGTCTGTAAATCGTAGAAGAACAGATTGTACGAACCGCTGTGTCGTGAAAAGTCTGTTAAAATATAGTGCAGAATTTGTTGAATTCGTTTAGCCATTACGGCACGGGATGTTTTTTCGTTGAATTCCATATTGAATTCGAAAAAGCCGATAATCGGTTTATCGGATAAGGTAATTTTTAAATTTGAATCTTCTTTCAGAATAGGGCCGTCGAAATGGTGAACTTTAATGTCTTCACGATAATCGTAATCATATAAGCCTATAATTTGACTGTGCGGATGGCGAATTGAGCCGCCGGACATAGGCCCGTAGTTTTTAAAATACAATACGGATTTAAACTCTTCGCGAGCCATGGTTTCCTGCCATTTACGCAAAGAAAAATCAAGAACCTCTGTGGCTTTATCCGGTGAATAACGCGAAAATTCACTGAAACAATCGTGGGTTTCGATGATAACGGTAGGCCAAGTTCGATCAAGGACGGGATATTTGTTCATAAGCCAGATAATATCGCCCTGCGTTTCCAAAATGTCGGTCAATTTGTCAACGGCACAGAAGGGGCAAGCCACTTCGCGGTGGCGGATGTTTTCCGGCTTGGTGCGGCCCATGGCTATATTAAATATTAGTGGTTCATTCATTTGTACACCTCTCTTACTTTAATACTAACACAGTATTGACCTTTTGGGCAGTGTGATATAATTAATTTGATAATGATTTTAGCGAAATATGTCGAAATAACTTTTTAAAGATATGGAAATAATTTTGCGAAACAACTGAGAATTATTTTTGAAAAAAGAAGAGGCAACAGCATGAGACCGACAACATTATGTTTTATTATAAATCATCAACAAGAAATCTTATTGGGCCGTAAAAAACGCGGTTTAGGTGCCGGCAAGGCTAACGGTTTCGGCGGAAAGCGCGAGGACGGCGAAACATTCCGTCAGTGTGCGGTGCGCGAATTGTTTGAAGAAACGTCTTTGTTGGCTAAGCCTGAGGACTTGGAGACGGTGGCTATATTAGATTTTCAATTTCCTTATAATGAGGAATGGACGCATGTAAATTATGTGTATTTACTGCGTAATTATGAGGGTTTGCCTATGGAGACGGAAGAGATGGAGCCGTTTTGGACATCGTTTGACAAAATCCCTTATGATACAATGTGGGCCGGTGATGCGGACTGGATTCCGCGGGTTTTAAACGGCGAACTTTTGAAAGGTAAACTCGTGTTCGGTAAGAATAATGACGGCATTATGCAAATGCAGATAACGAAGGTGACGGAGATTCCCGAGTTGGAATCAGTGGAGGCAATGAAGGCGTGGCTCGAAGCGTAAATAAAGATAAAGTTTTAACTGAAAATATAACTGAAGTATCTTCGAAGACGGAGACAGAATCCAATCAGATGGCGGATGAAAAGAAAAGTAAGGTTGAGGCCGATTGGGTAAGGACGCTTCTTGCCTGGTACGATGCCAATAAGCGTGATTTACCGTGGCGTAAGACTAAAGATCCGTATCGTATTTGGGTGTCGGAAATTATGTCGCAGCAAACGCGCATTGAAGCGATGAAGCCGTACTACGAGAATTGGATGGAACAATTCCCGACGAAGGAAGCTTTGGCGGCTGCGGATGAAGATACGGTAGTAAAGGCATGGCAAGGTTTGGGCTATTATTCCCGTGCTCGTAATTTGCGCCTCGGTGTGCGTGAAGTGATGAGCAAATATGGGGGTGAGATACCGCGCACCCGTAAAGAGGTGGAAAGCCTTAAGGGCGTTGGGGCTTATACAGCCGGCGCCATTTTGTCGGTTGCGTTTAATCAACGCGAAGCGGCTATTGACGGTAATGTGCTGCGTGTGTATGCTCGGTTGTATGCAGTGCGTGATGATATTATGCGTACGGCCGGTAAAAAGGCGATTGCTACCTTAGTTGATGAGACATTGCCCTATGATCGACCGGGCGATTTCAACCAATCGCTCATGGACTTTGGTTCCGGTATCTGTATTCCGAAGGCGCCACGCTGCGAAGGTTGTCCTTTACGGCGTTGGTGTCAGGCGGATGCTTTGGGGATTGCCGCTGAGTTACCGGTGCGTATTGTTAAAAAATCAGTGCCTATTATTTCGATTGTAACCGGGCTCATCCGTAATGCGCATGGTGAATACTTATTGCATCGTCGACCGGCTAAGGGTCTTTTGCATTCTATGTGGGAGTTTCCCAATGTTGAAGTGCCGAGGGATGTTACGATGCAAGATAAAAAAGAATTGCCTTTGATCGGTGTAAAGCCTTTGAAAGAAGAATGGAATTCAATGTTTCGAGGGGGTAAACTTACCTGGCACAGTAAGGCAATCACTACGTTGCGGCATGTGTTTTCCCATCGCTGTTGGGATATGGAAGCCTATGAAGCAGAACTTACGGGTGAGGCTTCTTCGGCAATGGTTACCGATGATGAATGGTGCTGGGTTTCGTCGGATGATTTTACTGAGTTCCCCTGGGCAGGTCCACATGGCAAGTTGACCGTATTTTGCCAAAATTAGTATATGAAAAAAGATGGCTGAGAATAAAGAGATTAAAGATTGAGAATGGCAGGTGAAAGAATGTCGGCACGTTTAATATTTTTTATCATAACGACGATTATAATCTTTTTGATAGTATTCGCCAATTCCTATTTAATTGTGCGTTTAACTAAAATGAAGCGCCGTTCGGCGTGGTTTTGGCGCTTAGTGTTGCTTCAAATCACAGCTATTGTGGGGACAACGTATTACCAGATGGCACAGGTGCAATTGCTGGGGACGTCCATGTACGAATTTTGGCGTGCTTGGGCTACCGGTACGTACGGCCTTTTAATGGGGCTCGGTGTCGGTTTTGCCATATTGATCCCTTTGGGAATTGTCATGGCGGCGGTGAATTGGCGTGCTAAAAAAACAACGGCTGAAGAACAAGATAGTCGTCGCCAATTTTTGCGTAAAGCCATTTGGGCCGTACCTGCTGTTACGGCCGGCGGCGGTGTAGTCAGAGCTTATGAAGGGGCGAAAGAACTCCAAGTAAATCACATTGATTTGGTATTTCGCAGTTTGCCGGAGTATTTAAAAGATTATAAATTGGCTCAAATCAGTGACGTGCATATCGGACCGTTCATTGATTTGCGTGATTTTGATAAAATTACGCAGGCTGTTTTAAATGAAAAGCCGGATCGTTTAGTTATTACCGGCGATTTAATAGATGACCTTGATTTTTTAAATCTATTGTGCGGACGTTTGGAAGAATTGTTTCCGAAAATTCCCGATGGCATAGATTATATTTTGGGGAATCATGAATATTTTAAAAATCTACCCCTTGTTTTAGAGGCTTTCAGCAGCATCTCCATGCGTATGCATCGGAATTCATCGCTTCGTTTAAGCGGCGGATCCTGGCCGGTGTATTTGGCCGGTGTTGAATATTCGTTTGATCGCAGCGGCGAGCAGCGAGAAGTTTATCTTCAAGAGGCTTTGGACAATATACCGTCGGAGGCCTTTACTATTTTATTGGCTCATCATCCTGATTTTATGGAAAATGCTTTTGCCCATAATATACCGGTAACACTGTCCGGGCATACTCATGGCGGACAAATTGTGGTGGGCGGTACGCCGCTCGTACCGGTAGGCACTAAATATTTTAAAGGCATGTATCGTGACGGAGACAAATACGGTTATGTTAATAACGGAACAGGCCATTGGTTCCCGGTTCGTTATAATTGTCCGCGAGAAATTACGATTTTTACCTTTAAAGAAGGAAAAGTATCAAAAGTGTAACAAAAGTATTAAAAAAAATTAAAATATTGGGTAAAGCTGTATTTTGGCATTGTCTAATTTAACCAAAAAGTCTATAATGATTGAGTTGTTAAATGACAAAACCGCATAGCGAAAGCGGTTATCATGTAAGTGAAGAAGAATGATTATGATGGAGGCCGGCCATAGAGCGGCCAGTTGGTAGTCGAGGTGAACTAATGGATCAAAATATTATTGCCTTTATACTTGGTATCGTAGAAGGGGCAACAGAATTCTTACCGGTATCCAGTACCGGGCACATGATTTTAGTAGGTGACTTTTTAGGATTTACCGGCGAACGTGCCAGTGTATTTGAAGTATTTATTCAGTTAGGTGCCATTTTATCTGTATTTTTCTATTATCGCGAAAAATTCATGAGCATGCTTCGTCGTGAAAACTGGATTCGCAATGACCGATTATCTTTGGCGCATATCTTTTTCGGTATGTTGCCGGCTATGGCCATCGGCTTTTTAGGTCATTCTTTTATTAAAAATTATCTCTTCTCGGCAGGTACGGTTATTATCGGCTTGATCGTAGGCGGTTTATTCATGCTTTGGGCTGAAAAACGTCATAAACCGATTACTGTTGATAATGTTGACCAGTTGAGCATGTATCAATGTCTTCAAATCGGTTTGTTCCAAGTATTGGCTTTATGGCCGGGTTTTTCCCGTTCCGGTTCTACTATCGCCGGCGGTTTAATGCTCGGTGTCAGCCGTAAAGCGGCAGCTGATTTCTCTTTCATCATGGCAGTACCAATCATGTTGATTGCTTGTATTTATGATTTGCTTAAAATCATTGATCAGTTGCAATGGTCGGACTTCGTTATGTTCGCCATCGGTTTTGTAACAGCCTTTATCTTTGCTTACTTGTCCATCGTATGGTTCTTGAAATTCTTGAATAAATCATCCTTGGCAGGATTTGCATATTATCGTTTTGTAATCGCTGTTATTGCTTTTGCATATTTCTTCCTTTTCTAATAAAAAAGAGTTGAAACCGATTTTAAATTATAATAGCCGTGTGCATTGTTTAAACTTACAATGCACACGGCTATATTTTTTGCCTCATAAAAGCAAGGCTGCTTTTTAGTTTATTATCTTAGTTGGCGGCTGTCTTAATTCTTCTGCCAACTTTAATATTTTAGACTCTATGGTTTTAATGGTCTGTATAAACTCGGCGTCATCCTTACCGGTAGGATCATCAAGCCCCCAATCTTCGCGACGTTTTGCGGGAAGGTTGGGACAGGCTACATTACAGCCCATGGTAACAACCATGTCGACCGGTGGAATTTGCGATAAAAGTTTACTGAATTGTGTTTTTTCCATGTCAATTCCGTAAAGTTCTTTCATTAGACGCACGGCATCCTGGTTGATTTTAGGCTTTGTTTCCGTACCGGCCGAATAACACTCCAATACATCACTTGCTAAGTGGCGACCCAATGCTTCCGCAATTTGGCTACGGCAGGAATTGTGAACACAAATAAATGCTATTTTTAACATATGATGGCCTTTCTGTTACAAAGATAGTAATTTTTCATTCTTGATATCGTCGGCACTCCAAGCGATAACTGCAAAATGACCTTTTGTATGAGTGTCTATTTTATTTAACCACGATACTTCGTTGTCTGCTTTGGCAGCTAAGATTGGATTGGTAGTATTTAGTTTGTAAAAAGATTGGTTCATAACCCACCACTTAGTGGCAATGCTGGCACGGATTAAATCATCTTCTAAACGCAATGCTTCATAAACAGGCGTTGCTTCGGGTAAGGTAATAATAATGACTTCGGTCTCGGTACTTTTAAGACGTGGTAATAATTTTTTTACGGATTCCGGAATTTCGCCTTTGGTACGTTGAATCTCGTGATTATAGCTTTGTGTAGATTCCAATAGAAGCAATGTATGACCGGTCGGAGCCGTATCGATGATTACAATTTGGTCATCCGCTTTTTCTACGATTTCGGCAAATGCTCTAAAAACGGCAATTTCAAGCGTACAAGGGGAGCGTAAATCTTCTTCGATATAGGCAATATTGCTGTCGCTTAGACCGGAGTTGCGCGCCTTGGTGAGAACTTCATCCTGATATTTGGCAAGCTCAGCGGCTTCATCAATATGGCTCATGGTGATATTTTGGTTTTCGTCGAGGACGAAGTTGAGGTGAGCCGCCGGATCGGTAGTAGCCAGGTGTACTTTTTGCCCACGTGCAGCCAGCTTCAAGGCTATGGAGGCGGCAATCGTAGTTTTGCCTACACCGCCTTTACCCATTGTAAAAATAACGCGCTTTCCGTTCGTTTCAAGATTGTTAACGACATCATCTAAATCAAAGAGTTTATTGGTGTTTAAATTTTCATTAACGACTGCAATGTGGTCCTCGTTTAACAGGGAGCGTACATTAGCGAGACCGGTAACATTATACGCTCTTAGCGGTACCATATACATGGTGAGTTCTTGCAATTCGCTTGGAATACTTGCTAAAGCAGCTTGTTGTTTTTCAAAAAGTTTTTGAGATATTTTGTCGTCGGCTGTAGTCAAAGCGCCGTTTACAATTAATATTTGATTTTGAACACCGATTTCCTTGAGTTCTTTAGACGCGCGGGTGGCTTCTTTGAGTGGAGCACTTTCCGGACGAGTAACTAAAACTAAAGTAGTAAGCTTGCTATCGGCTAAAGTATCTACCGCTTGTTTGTAAATCGATTTTTTGCCTTCAAGTCCCGATAATTGACCGAGACATGATGCGCCATGAGTGCTTTCGCTGATAAAATTACTCCAGGCGGACGGAAGTTGGAGCATGCGCAAGGTATGTCCGGTGGGTGCGGTATCAAAAATAATATGGTCGTATTCCGATTCTATGGCTTTGTTGGTGATAAAATTAGAAAATTCGTTGAAGGCCGTAATTTCTACGGTGCAGGAACCGGAAAGTTGTTCCTCCATATTATTTAAAACCGCATCCGGTAGTTTACCGCGATAAGGAGCGACAACACTTTCACGATACTCGGCGGCTGCTTGAATCGGATCTAGGTTGGCTACAAAAAGATTCGGTACATCGGGAATTTGCATCGCTTTATTGGTAAGCTCCATGGCGAATACGTCTTGTAAGTTTGAAGCCGGATCCGTACTGATCAAAAGAACTTTTTTACCGTGATCGGCCAAAGATCAAGCCGTAGCGCAGGCCATACTGGTTTTGCCTACGCCGCCTTTACCGGTATAGAAAAGATATTTGGTTAAATTGAGGACTTGCGGATTAAAACGATCCATTAGCAACAACCTCCTTCACAACAACAAGAGTTTGAGTCATCTTCGTTTTTTGAAGCGTATTCTGAGCCTTGTGCACAAGTTTGTAATGTTTCGGCAGGTAGATTGAGCCATTCGGTTAATTCTGCATTTGTCGGATATCTTCCGGACAGAACTAAATCTCCGTCCAATAGAATAGCAGGTAAGGCATCAGGACCTTTTTCATTAATAAATGTGTTTATGGTTGTATCGTTAACGAACTCCATTGGTGCATTGGTAAGGTTGAAGCGGTCAACTTGAATATTATTCTGTTTCAAAGTTTCAATAACTGTAGAAATACGTAATAACTCAGGATCGACACCTACACCGCAAAGACCGGTAGCACAACACATAGCGGGTTCAAAAATTTTTACAGATTTCATAAGATTTACCTACTTTCTTTTATTAATATTAATTGCGCCTTGATATATGGGCGAAATAGCTAAACTAAGCAGTTAAAATAACAGCTAAACTAAAAAGTGAAATTATTCTTCGCCGGAAGTGGGAAACCAGTGGCGTGTATTGTTGGCGATTTTTACTAACAGTAACATAACCGGTACTTCGGTTAATACGCCGACGGTGGTAGCCAAGGCGGCGGCGGAGCTGGTGCTGAATACGGCGATGGTGACAGCCACGGAGAGTTCAAAAAAGTTAGAAGCACCAATCATGCCGGCCGGTGCAGCTACATTGAATGGCAGTTTTAAAATTCTGGCAGCAAAGTACGCAATGAAGAAAATCAAGAATGTTTGCAAAATTAAAGGAACTGCAATTAACACAATGTGCAGCGGATTATTAATGATGGTTTCGTCTTGAACTGCGAAGACAAGTATAAGTGTCATTAAAAGTCCTATTGTAGTAATTCCGTCGAATTTTCTGACAAAAATGTTATTGAAATAATCGGCACCTTTATTTTTTATAACAAGCGAGCGTGTGAGTAAGCCGCCCGTAAGCGGGATTACGACGAAAAGGATGACAGATAATATCAAGGTATCCCAAGGTACTTCTACATTGGATATGCCAAGCAAAAACTTTACGATAGGAACGAAAGCGACTAATATAATTAAATCATTGGTTGCTACTTGTACGACGGTATAAGCGGGGTTACCTTTAGTGAGCGTACTCCACACAAATACCATGGCCGTGCAAGGGGCGGCACCCAGTAATACGGCACCTGCCAAATATTCGGTAGCAAGGTCGGGTGTGATGTAAGTTTTAAAAATTCCAAAGAAAAATATAGAAGCAATAGCATACATGGTAAAAGGTTTTATGAGCCAATTGGTTATCCAGGTAAGGAATAAACCTTTAGGATTTTTGCCGACATTTTTTACACTTTGGAAATCAACTTTCATCATCATGGGATAAATCATCAACCAAATAAGGATGGCCATGGGTATGGATACTTTGGCATATTCAAACTGATTTAAGAAAGCGGGAATTTCGGGGATGAACTTTCCGATTAATACGCCTATAATCATACAAAGAATGACCCATACCGTTAAATATTTTTGGAAAAATCCATGTTTGTTTGTAATTTTTCTTGCATTGTTGGTACTCCTATAAAAAAATGCTATGCGTCATATAGAAGAATTTCTATGTGAAGGACGATTTATATGTCCATTCCATAAGGGAATGGACATGTAAGCTAAAACTTGGTTCGGATTTAGCCGATTCAAGTAGTTTCCCCCTTTTTGTGGTAGATACAATCATCGGTATCACATAATATATTGCCTAATTGACTATAAAAGTTTTTAAGGCTGTTTTGATTCAATGAATAGTAGGTCCACTTGCCCTCCGGGCGAGAATTTACAATGCCTGCTTTGATTAATACTTTCATATCATGGGATAAGGTGGGTTGTGTTACATGAAATTCTTCCAGGATTTCACAGGCGCAAAGTTCACCGCATGAAAGCATGTCGATAATTCGTAAGCGTTTTGGATCGGCAATCGCTTTTAAAATTTTGGCATTATCCAGATATTTTTCATCCATTGGTATAACCTCACATAGAATAGTTTTTATGTGTAGTATATTCCTCACATAGAAGAAAGTCAATGAGAGAAATCATGATTTGAGGTAAAAATATGAGTGTGGTTAATGTAGGGAATCGATTTAAAGGATAGATATATAAGGAGTTCTGATTTAGGAAATGGTAATTACCAAGGATATGTTGGATCGGATGTAATGTGATTGTCAGAAAAATGTAAATATTTTTGTAAAAAAATACTTGCGTAAAAATATTACCTATGCTATTATAATAAAGCGCTATACGGGAGACGTAAGCGTTGAACAAAAAGTCAATCTGAGCTAAAAAATCTATTGACAAGTTGTTCAGGAATATGTATAATATTCCATGTTGTGGTATGCTGGCGTAGCTCAATCGGTAGAGCAGCTGACTTGTAATCAGCAGGTTGTGGGTTCAATTCCTATCGCCAGCTCCATTGTTTTTGGAGGGATTCCCGAGCGGCCAAAGGGAGCAGACTGTAAATCTGCCGTCTTCGACTTCGAAGGTTCGAATCCTTCTCCCTCCACCATTCATCGCGGGGTGGAGCAGTTGGTAGCTCGTCGGGCTCATAACCCGAAGGTCGCAGGTTCAAGTCCTGTCCCCGCAACCATTCATTACGTATGCTGGTGTAGCTCAGTCGGCAGAGCGTATCCTTGGTAAGGATAAGGTCACCGGTTCAATCCCGGTCACTAGCTCCATATACACTTGGCGGCATAGCTCAGTTGGCTAGAGCAATCGGTTCATACCCGGTGTGTCCGCGGTTCAAATCCGTGTGCCGCCACCACTATTTATTTAGTTGGTAACTCACATATCAATGTGAGTTTATTTTTTTAACAAATTTAGTGTTTTGGAGGTGGGCATTTGTATGCGTGAGAAGAAGGAGTTAGCTAGGGGGCTGAAAAATCGACATGTACAGTTATTGGCTATAGGGGGAGCCATCGGTACAGGTTTATTTTTAGGGTCGGGCCGTTCGATTCATTTGGCGGGACCGTCCATTTTATTGGCTTATATCATTACAGGTCTAATTTCATTTTTCATGATGAGAGCCTTGGGGGAATTATTATTATCTAATACGGATCATCACTCATTCGTAGATTTCGTTGAAGAGTACATCGGACCGGGTGCCGCCTTTGTTACGGGTTGGACCTATTGGTTCTGTTGGGTATCGCTCGCAATGGCTGACGTTACGGCTGCCGGTGTATATATTCAGTACTGGATACCGAATGTAGAGCCATGGATACCGAGTCTTTGTATTTTGCTCATTCTGTTCGCTTCGAATTTAATGGCAGTCAAAATTTTCGGTGAATTGGAATTCTGGTTTGCCTTAATTAAGGTTATTGCTATTTTAGGCTTAATCGGCGGTGGCTTATATTTAATTTTTACAGGCTATCAAACAGATGTGGGTCCCGTTAGTTTCTCTAATTTGTGGAGTCATGGCGGTTGGTTCCCGAACGGTTGGGAAGGTTTTGTTTTATCGTTCCAAATGGTTGTATTTGCTTTTACGGGGATTGAACTTGTAGGCTTAACGGCCGGTGAAACGGAAAATCCTAAAAAGGTAATTCCACAGGCTATCAACAATATTCCGATTCGTATTATTATTTTCTACGTTGGTGCCTTGGCGATTATTATGAGTATTTACCCTTGGACGGCCGTAAATGCCGATTCCAGTCCGTTCGTTCAGGTGTTTAAAGCGGCCGGTATCGTAGCGGCAGCCGCTATCGTTAACTTCATCGTGTTAACGTCCGCAGCATCTGCTTGTAACAGTGGTCTCTTTAGTACAAGTCGCATGGTGTATACGTTGGCTCGTGAAGGAAATGCACCGCGTCGTATGTTCCGCCTTCGTTCCAATCAAGTGCCGATGAACGCCGTTGTATTCTCCGCTTTGGTTATTTTTATAGCCGTTATCATGCAGTACATTATGCCTGAAAATGTATTTATTCTAATTACCAGTGTGTCTACGTTCTGCTTTATTTTTATCTGGGCTATTATTTTGGTTTGCCATATGAAATATCGTAAACAGCATCCTGAAGTGGTTAAAGCAAATCCGTTCAAAATGCCGTTATATCCGGTTATGAACTATGTGATTTTAGCTTTTTATGCATTAGTTTTGATTTCGTTGGCTTTTAACAGTGAAACACTTATCGCGTTACTCTTTACGCCGGTTTGGTTCGGCATGTTGTGGTGTTTCTACAAATTACAAACATTAAAACAGAATTACGGCAACTAAATTTTTATAAAACCCTAAAATCTCCTGTAGATTTTAGGGTTTTTAATGTTAGATTCTTTTCATTACTGATTTTTTGTATTATAATTAGGGCATATAGGTTATTATTTTTGTGAAGGAGGCTATTACTTCAATGGCAAAAGCAAAATTTGAACGTACTAAACCGCATGTTAACATCGGTACTATCGGTCACGTTGACCATGGTAA
>NZ_RQUZ01000012.1 GCF_003992065.1 Veillonella seminalis | reverse complement strand
TGTTTGTTTGTACGTAATGATGTGTTATGATTAATAGAGTCCATAGTGATATCGATACCTCGTGTATAAGATTTGGTTTAGCGACATTAATCATAACACAAATCGGTATTTACTATGGATTTTTTATATGTTCAATTTCAGTTTACAATTAACCTTTTTTATTTTTTATTACTTGCAAAGAGTATCTGTTTACACAAAAAATCCGCAGTCATCATGACTGCGGTAACGTTTCTTATAAGTGGAGCGGGTGAAGGGAATCGAACCCTCGCGACCAGCTTGGAAGGCTGGGGCTCTACCATTGAGCTACACCCGCATAAAAAAATGGTCGGGGCAGCAGGATTCGAACCTGCGACCCCCTGGTCCCAAGCCAGGTGCGCTACCAAACTGCGCTATGCCCCGATATATAAAGAATACTATTCTTTTCGCTGTTGTTTACTACTTCGTTCTCAACAACAAAGCTATTGTATCATACCACGCTAATGTGTGCAAGTACTTTTTTATAATTTTTTTACAATTTTTGCAAAAAACTTTACACCATCAAAAATCATCACAAAATACGGTATTCTTCATATAAAACGACGATTATACAGGCTCTTTATTGCCTCTTAAATCGCCGTTTTCATCCTATCGTCTTATATTTTACTTTTAATCCATCCTTGTGTGAGCATCCCCATCCCCATGGCCAACGCTATCGGAAAGAATAATTCCACGGAAAACCGCGATAATTCCAGCATAAACACAGCGGAAGTAAGCGGCATTTTTTGTGCCAAGCCAAGGAACACGACAGCACCCAAAAATGCACTGAGCCCGATGGAAATCGGCCCGATAGCAAAGTTCCAGGCAATGGCGACTACCAACGCCAACGTACTGCCCAACATCATAGATGGTGTAATTTTACCGCCATACGCACCGGCCCCCATGGCCAAGAGAACTGCCGCCCATTTGGCAGCAAATAACCCCAAACCGTATTCCCACGGCACAAGATGAGCGAAGGTGAGCTGGTTGCCCGGTTTTCCGTTACCCAAAATAGCAGGGAAGTATATAGCCATAAGACCTACAAGGCCAAAAGCAATCACGAAGAAAATAATCATCTTAGGGCTCTTACGATCAAGTTTCGGCAGCTTAGTCTGCGATTTATCAAAAAGGACAACAGCCACACCGATAATAATCCCGATGAGCACCGCAAATTCAGCAAAATTACCAATCATAGCCGGTTGCGGCATGTCATACTGAACCGTATCGCCAAGGCCCAATCGCACTACGAAGGTAGCGATACCACAGGCAATAAAGGCGGAGCTCAAAGCCCTCACATTCCATGTCAAAAGCAGCGTTTCCAACACGAATATCGTCGCCGACACCGGTGAATTATATACAGCCGCCAAACCGGCACCAGATGCACAAGCAATAAGTAACGACCGATTTTCATTCGTCAATTTCACATACCGCATCACCCATGTAATGAGTGCTGAAGTTGCTTCACGCGGTGCTACTTCTCGGCCGAGTGGCGAGCCCATGGCAACGGTTATAATTTGCAAAGTGGAATGAAGTAACGTCGTAATCGGCGGCATTTCTTTTGTCACATCTTTTACCGCATCTTTAACTTCGACTAATTTTCCGCCATAACGATGAATCAACACCCAACCGACACCGCCTACAAGGCCGCATGCCAAAAGCGCCCAAATGCGGCGTTCTCCGCTCGCCTGAGCTACTCCGACACCAAAGCTTAAATGCTCGGCAGCACTGTATCCAAAGGTGAGATGCTGAATAACATGTAATAAATTAGTAAATACTATGCCCACAATGCCGGCAAAGATACCGACTAAAACGACCAGACCAAACACTTTACGCTCTAACATACAAAATTTACTCCTACACCTGTATTTCTTCGTTTACTTTAAAATTTATAAATTATATCCCTATTATAACACTTAAAATCCTATTTCCGACTCATTGTACAACTTATTTACATACTACATATTTTTTTACAAAAGCAATACGTCACGAAGGCCTGTCGTAAAATAAGTTATTTTCCCTGTTTCATTTCAATCAGTGCATTCACTACGGTTACCTGAGAAATATGATCCCCCGCTTCATTGGTCACTTTAATCTCCCACACATGACTGCGTTTACCGCCATGAAGCAAAGTACCCTTGGCCAGTAATTTTCCCTGCGGTTTCGTTGCTTTTAAGTGATGAGCCGTAATTGTCTGGCCTACGCCTACATAAGCCCCTTTGCCTATTAAATTGCTGGCCATGCCGGCTATAGCTTCACAATAGGCTAAAGTGGCCCCACCGTTTAAAAAGCCAAACGGTTGTGCATGAAATTCCGTCATTGTCATGGCACTTTCAAAGCCTGTATCCGTCAGATTCACATAGTCTATGCTAAGTTGATCAACTAATGTCATTGCTATCTCCCTTCTTATTTATGTATATACTTTCCTGTAAATTCTTACCTGCAAATACGCCTTGCAAAATATATCCTCGCCACATCAGTCTGTGACTATTCAAAAACAACCCTATCCAGCGTATATTCGTTAAGTATAGCTTCATTAATCGCGGTACCAAGTCCCGGTTTAAAATCAACCGCTAATTTACCTTCTGAAAACTCGATTGGCGTGGTAATAATATCCGCATCAAAATACCGACTCATATCCGATAAATCACCGGCCATCCACGTATCGGCCAGTGTCGCCAGCTGCACATGCATGTATTTTGAAACACCGCTTTCCACCATACTGCCTATCCAAAAACCGATATTATGAGCACGGCAATAGTTAATACAATCTATGGTTTCGCGAAGGCCACCCAACCGTCCGACTTTAATATTCAGTAAATCCATCCATCCGCTTTCATGCATATCTTTTAAGTCCGCCAATGATTGCACACTTTCATCAAAGCAAAGCGGCGTCTTAATGGCTTTACGCAACGTTTGTGGCAATGCTTTATACTGAGCTGCCCCTTTTGATGTAAACGGCTCTTCCAGAGAACGTAAATTATACGCATTGAGTGCTATAATCTCATCGAGTCGGGTAGTATCAAAACTACAATTGGCATCACCGGCCAATATAATATCCGGATAAGCCGTGCGCATTGCTGCTACTCGTTCCACCGCATCACCGGGTTTCAGTTTCAACTTAATGCGCTTACAGCCCTTGGCTACGTGCGCAGCTGCGACTTTTAACAATTCAGGAATCGGCATATCGCCGAGCACTACACCGGATTCGATGGCTCTCCGTTTTTTACCGGCCACCAAAGTCCCTATAGTCGATAACCCCTGCTCACCGTAATAGGCATGAAGTAAAGCATTCTCCAGCCCGGCCCAAGCCATGGGGTATTGAGATCGCAACCTGTCGCACTCAATAGGCTGAAACTCATCATAATCGGCAGCCCGTGACTCATCATAATCGGCAGGCCGTAACGCATCGTATCCACCAGTCCCTGCCACATTCTGCTCGACCGGATTTAACTGCCGAATCAACTCATACATCGCCCAAGGCCCGGACAGCGTTTTACCTACAAAAAAAGGCAGCCACGTCGTCAACAGTATATCTTTACTCTTGGCTAACGTTTCTGCCGTATAAAAAGGCTCCGTAAACGCCACCACTTCGCCATAACCGCTATAGCCTGACGATGTAGTGACGCCTACGATAAGACTTTCTCTATGTGATAAGGTGCCTTGGGACGTACGAAAGGTAAAGCGCATCGGTAAACCAATGTGCCACAACGTAATCTTTGTTATCGTCATCTCATGAGTCATCGTTTGTCCCTCACATCTAACCATATTATAATTATCAACTACTTTTGGTTATATCCCCGTAGAGATAGCCAAACGCTATTCCCTGTAACCGGGCCCAAAGCCTTACATATCCGCCGCTTCATCAATAAGTGTCCGGCGCATAATTTTGCCCGAATTATT
This sequence comes from Veillonella seminalis, assembly GCF_003992065.1. Lineage (GTDB taxonomy): Bacteria > Bacillota > Negativicutes > Veillonellales > Veillonellaceae > Veillonella_A > Veillonella_A seminalis. The sequence continues at coordinate 79,524 of NZ_RQUZ01000012.1, read as the reverse complement.
CCGCGGCAAACGGGCCAAACGACAAATGGCTTTCGGCTGTTTATAGCGGCCCAAGTTTTCACTTAAATGTTCTTTAACCGCTTTTACACTGGCTTCACCGGCATAATAAAGAATCGGCACCTGCCCCCAACGTTCATCTTCTTTAGGCACTACGGCGCATTCCGTAACGCCCGGCAAACGATATAGGCAATCCTCCAACTCTTTCGGATAGATATTTTCGCCGCCGGATATAATAATATCCTGGCGTCGATTTACGATATATAAATACCCGGCTTTATCCAAATAGCCCATGTCATCGGTGTTAAAAAAGCCTACAATCGGCGGTTTGCCTAAATACCCCGTCATCAACATAGGCGACTGCAACCAGATTTCACCGATACCGGTTTCATCCGGATTGCGCACTTCGATGACAACGCCGGGCAACGGTTTCCCCACCGCCTGCCGTTTGTCCGGATGCTCGAGCACATTAACTGTCGCACTCTGAGCAAACGTTTCCGTCATGCCGTATGTCTTAAAAATCGGCATATCTTTGGCTAAGCAGGTTTCCACCAAGGCATCGGGAATAAATTCACCGCCCAAGAGTACCACCCTAAGAGCATGCTTGTCGATACGATCCACAATGCGTTGTAATACAGTCGGAACTAAAGACACCATGGTTAATTCACCGGATGTAATACCCTTCACGACTTTATCTTCATCAAAGGACGACATAATCGTAGCCGCCGTGCCGTTATATAAGGTTCGTAAAATAATGGACAAACCCGATACATGAAACATGGGCAACACAGTGAGCCAATTATCCGTCGGCGTAACGCCAAGAACCTTGGCCGATGCTTTTACATGTGCCTCAATCTGGCCCCAACGAAGCGGCACAGACTTAACCGAACCGGTTGTAGCACTGGTGTTCATAATAGCCGCAATAGCCTGGTCCATCAAGGGCGGTACCAAGAGGCCTTCAAAACATTGGACCAGTCGCATGCGCGACGTTTCATCCATAGGCGGTAAAGCAGACCAGGTACGCCAAGCCACTTCATTCACCGCACTGTGGTGAGGCCTGCAAAAACGACCGTTACAGGTTGCTTCTACCCGTTCCTGCACTGTAGGCGATGCAAAGATCAAGTGCACCTTCAGATCAAGGGCCTGCTGTTCCTGCTCCGCCACCGTGAGGTGAGGATTGACTAAAAATACTTCTTTCCCTAAGGACCATAACGCAAAGAGCATCACCGCCATATCCACCGAGTTTTCACTGCAAAGGCCGATACGGTTTTCACCGCGCACTACGGCCGACAAAAAGCCAGCTTGCAGCACAGTACGCTCATATATCGTTTTATAAGTATAGCCATCAAGAAAGGGCTGATTCGGAGTTGCTTGCGCCCGCTCTCGTAACCATCGCATAGTTAAAACGTCCTCCTATCAAGGGAATTTAGGGAATTGTTTGAAATTAGGTTTGCGTTTTTCTTTGAACGCATCGCGACCTTCTTTAGCTTCATCGGTCGTGTAGAACATAAGGGTAGCATCGCCGCCGAATTGCTGTAAGCCGGCGAGGCCGTCGGTATCGGCATTGAAGGATGCTTTTAAGAAACGAAGTGCCATTGGGGACAATTGAAGAATTTCTTCACACCATTTAACGGTTTCTTCTTCGAGCTGATCAAAAGGCACGACTGTATTAACAAGGCCCATGTCGAGAGCTTCTTGAGCCGTATATTGACGGCATAAGAACCAGATTTCACGGGCTTTTTTATGACCAACCAAACGAGCGAGGTAACCGGCACCGTAACCGGCATCGAAGGAACCTACACGCGGACCGGTCTGACCGAATTTAGCGTTTTCAGAGGCAATAGACAAGTCACAAACGATATGAAGTACATGACCGCCGCCGATTGCATAGCCGTTAACCATGGCAATAACAGGTTTTGGCGTGATGCGGATTAAATGCTGAAGATCGAGTACATTAAGACGCGGAATACGGTCTTCACCTACATAACCGCCGTTACCGCGTACACTCTGATCGCCGCCGGAGCAGAATGCTTCTTTATTCACATCGCCACCGTGGTTGGCACCGGTCAAAATAATTACACCCACTTCAGTATCATCACGGGCAATGGTAAATGCATCAATGAGTTCTACAACCGTCTTAGGACGAAACGCATTGCGAATTTCCGGACGATTAATGGTAATTTTGGCAATGCCGTTATAGGTTTCATAAATTACATCTTCATAACCGCGATCCAATACTTGCCAATCAAACTTGCTCATAATAGCCTCCTTTTTAAAAATCTGCCGACAGTTCTGACTGTATACGGCACGTATTCACTATCTACATGTTACATCATATTGAGTTATATTCAATACCTATTAACTGATGTTCTTGTCATTATAATCTGATAAAAATAGATTTACTATATCATTAAACGCATCGGGCATTTCCGTATGCACATTATGACCGGCCTCCGCGACCGACACATGAGCCACATTTTCACAAATACCGAAAACAGTTTGCCCGATTGTATCATACTTGGTATCAAGCGAGCCCGATACATAGAGAATCTCCATCTCCAATTCAGAGATTTTATTGCCTACATACGGCGTCATACCTTGACCGGTACCGCGTAATGTATGGGCCAATACCTCCGGCGTATTACTGAGTCGCCGTTCTTTAATCGTATGTTGCACCGCCGACGACAATTTCTGTTGCGTCTCAAAAATAGGCAGTTTTGACCACATATCTTCAAACCATTCAATGGAATGGGTTTCAATCTTATGAGCCAACACTTCATCACGAGCCGCGCGCTCCTGCCGTTCATTGATGTCTTCAATCCCCGCCGAAGCCGATTCCAATATGAGGAACAAAAGCCTTGACGGCTCATACATAGCTGCATACTGAAGGGCTATACGACCGCCCATCGAGTACCCCATAAGACCGTACGGTTCTTCACCTACCAAAGTATGAATCAGCGTATACAGGTGTCGAAGCACTGTATCCAACTGATATAGTACCGGATTGTGCGATCGATCCGATACACCATGTCCCAAGAAATCTACGCAATACAGGCGAAAACCCGGGAGTTGTAATTTGTCCCAAGTATCGCCGGCTTCGCCAAAACCATGCAGGCAAATAAGCGGCATACCTTCGCCCCTTAAGGACACATGGTACGACACGTTATCAATACTTATATATACATCATCGGCTGCTTCCAAAACAGCCGTAATCTCTTCTCGATCACCTTGATCGTACATTGATGTTTCATCAAGGCTGTCATCGAAGTCATTTCTCATACACAGTTACCGTATACTTTCTGTGAAGTTCACGACTTACTTCACGATTTGTTTTTACTTCCAGCAAATGGATGCCACCAGCTTTTAGGGCTCGGTCTACATCATCGGCAAACGTCTCGTACGACGTAACCGCCTGATAGCGAATGCCCATCAAATCGGCTAACGCACTGTAGTTCAGCCCTTGCGGCGTCCCAAATAAATATTCAAAATGATTAATGCCTTTTTGCGGTAAATATTCAAAAATACCGCCACCATCATTATTAAACAACACAATTACTAAGTTTAAGCCTTCATTTTTCCCCATAACAAGACCGTTCATATCATGGAAAAAAGATAAATCCCCCGTCACGAGTACGGTCTGCTCACCCTTGGCAGCGGCAATACCCAACGCCGTTGATTCAGTGCCGTCAATTCCGTTGATACCGCGATTGCCGAACACGCGCGTATTAGGTTTGCCTTGTTGCCAAAAGTAATCGAAATCACGAATCGGCATACTGTTGGCTACCACTACGTTCACCGCCTGCGGCAATCCGTGTTTTATTAAGGTCCGTCCATCGAGTGCATCATTCAGTTCATGCACAAAACGGCCTTCAAATAAAGTGGCTTCCTCATGAACCTTGTTCATTCGGAGACTGGTACTATGCTGCGCCGTCAGCCAACGGTTCACATATTTATTGCCGCATAATTTTTCGACATAATTGTTTCTGACTGTTAAAAATTCTTCAAACGATACATCGGATTCAACCGCCTCATCAAGCTGTTCGACCGACCAACGGGTGTCGGTTAATGATTTGACTGCATCCAAAGCGAAGGCAACAGGATCACTTTGTAACACTACATTAGTCGTCACCGTACCATTGCGATAAGCTGTACCTGCATCAATCTGATAACACATAATATCGGGATGCTGTTTTATAAACTGCTGTAATCGTTTGGAAACCGGCATTTGACCCATCATTAAGATGTAATCGGGAACCAGTTTTGCTTGCCAGTCCGCATTGCTCAAAAACGTATCATACTTGTCGATAATGAGCGGATGATTTAACGCTCTCACCGACGATAACGAATCGGCCAACACGGGGGCCGTCAAAGTTTCAGCTAAAGCCAACATAGCCGTGCCATAAGCATTCCCCATTACATGTTTAGGATTATCGTAAAACCCCGGATACAATTCTATACCCTGACAATACGCCAAACCGTTACCATAACCGTTTTCACGATAATATTCATCATCACCGTCACGACCGGTAGCCGGTCCGCACACGATAAGGCCTTTGCGCCCTTCAAGGTCTTCGGCCAGCGCTGCCATAGCCTCTTCACCGAGACGCATAATGCCCGGTTTCATATTAAACTGCCGTTCTTTTTGAAGGCGTCCCTTGGCAAACTGCTCAGCACTCATATCCGGTACCAACGGTTCACGTAAAGGCACATTAATCTGCACCGGTCCCGGTACGCTGTCCATTGCCTTCATATAAGCCCGCTGAATCACCTGACGAGCATACACGGCCGACGCCGTGGCCGTGCTCCCGGCAATATCCGGACTCAGCGTTTCAAAATGATTCACAAAGGATCCGAAAAGTTTTACCTGGTCCATCGTTTGCGGTGCCCCTACAAACTGCGCTTCTGGCGGTCTGTCGGCGGTGAGCACAATTAGCGGTACGCGACTGTGAAACGCCTCAATAACAGCGGGATAGTAATGAGCACCGGCCGAACCGGAGGTGCACACCAAAGCCACCGGCCTGTGCAGGCGTTTTGCCAAACCGAGTGCCAAAAAGCCGGCTGAACGTTCATCAATATTCATATATGTTTTATAGCCGCCATGAGCCATGAACAACACGGCCATACCGGTCGAACGGGACCCGCCGCTGAATACTACGTGACGGACACCAAGTTCAAATAACTCATCTACTGCAGCTGCAATATATTCGTTCATCGTACACCTCCATAAAATCTCTGACAATACACTTATTTTGCTTTTTAATTGTACCATATAGCCCCGACTAAGCCTATGACTTGATAGTTCAAGCAAAGCTCCGCAGAAGCCTCTGCAGGTAAACAAAACACCTATAAGGCTCGCAAAATAGTTTGTAATTTAGTCATTGTTTCGGTGTATTCCGACCGACAATCCGAATCGGCCACCACGCCGCAACCGGCATAGGCATATAAAGTTTTCCCATGGATAAGGGCCGAACGAATGCCTACAATCAAAAGCCCGTCACCGGCTTCACGAAAGAGTGGCGTATTGCCGCACACCCAGCCGATGGGAGCCGCATATAAACCGCGTTCATACGGCTCATACTGTTTCAAAAGAGCTAACGCCGCTTCACGCGGTTCACCACCCATAGCCGGTGTCGGATGAAGTGCTTTAGCCATTGTCAAAATTGAATGCTCCGTATCATGACCATAAAGCAATGTACGTAAATGATACAAATTAGGGAGCTCCATAATATGCGTATCTTTCACTTCCACCCGCTCGCATAAATCGCTCATAGTAGACTTAATCATATCTACCACAATATTGTGCTCGTAGCGGTTTTTAGCATCAGCCAAAAGGCGTGCCCCTTGATCATGAATGTCATCTTTTTTCATAGTGCCTGCCAACGCATAACTCATAAAGTCCTGCCCGCGCTTGCGTACCAGTACTTCCGGCGAAGCACCTAAAAATACAGCCTCACCCTTACTATAGGCAAAGATAAAAGCACCTTGATTTTGAGCTACCAAACGCCCGATAATCGACGTGCTGTCAAAAGGTTTATCACTCTCGAGCGTCACTTTACGCGACGCTACCACCTTAGTCACCGTACCGGCCGCAATACCGGCTTGAATATGGCCGAACAATGCCTGCCAAGCCGCATAGTCATCGGCATCCGCTTGCCGATACACATGATCCGTCGGAGTAATCGCATCCGATTTAACGGTCGGCGGCTCGTCAGCAGCCGTTACCCAATAAGCACGGCCTTCTTCCTGTACATAGTAATGCGTAAAAACTACCAATTCATTACCCATGTCCTGCCACGCTTTATCAGTCACTGTATCGAAAAAGGTCCGGCTGTACCAGGCCCACGGATATTCCGGTAATTCCGCCTCGGTAATACGTTTAACCCGACCGGCCGCTACAATAACACGGTTAACCTGCGTATCATGCCAATACACCCGTTCCTCCCCATCGAAGTGTTGCCATACAGCCAACGGTTCCGATATATCTGTTGGAAAGATTGTATATTTCATAAACATCCTCATTCTTAAATTATCTGTAACATCTTATTATACCACTCTCATAGGGTAAAAGAAAACCGCTCTCATCAGGGAACCAAAGCAAAATAAAATCGTGCTCATCAAGCATCAAAGACAAAATAAAACCGCCCTTACAGGCGGCTTTAAGATTAGTACCCAATTATTATGTTTACTGATGTGATACGTGTTCAATCCCCTGGCTGAGTAACATAACCACGTGTTCATCATTAAGACTGTACATTACGGTTTTGCCCTCTTTACGGAATGTTACCAGACGAGCTTGACGCAATACACGCAATTGATGTGAAATAGCGGATTGCCCCATCCCCATAGATTCGGCAATATCCGTAACACACATCTCCTTATTCAATAATTGCTGTACAATGCGAATTCGTGTAGGATCTCCCAACACTTTGAACAAATCAGCCAATTCTTGCACATCTACCTGTGCATGAGCAACATCCATACCATAACTCCTATTACACGTTTATTATTTCTTCATCTATCCACTGTTTTACATTATATACCGAAAAACCATTTTTTAACCAGCTTAATTTTGACCTGCAGCATCTGTCGCAGTCGGTGCAGTCGGTGGTTCACCAATTTGATTAAGCGGTGTCCGACTATCAATTTCCTGTTGTGCTTCACTTTCCGGTGTTGCCATTTCTAAAGAAACACCCCGTGAATATACACCGGTAACAACACCATACCCGTCTTTAATCTTAAGGGTGGCCAGCAATGTGCCTTTATAGGTCGTATAAAATGCAGGATTAACTTTGGTCAAATCTAATGTTACCCGGTCAAAAAGCAGGTGGAATTCTACATCCGTATTTTCCACACGTGTAACCCGGGCCAAAATATAATCACCGGCAGTCGGCTTTTTATCAGATACGCCGGTTACTTCCAAAATACCATTCGGCTTGGCCGAAACCCATACATAGACTTCCTGATCATGGACCGGCAAACGCCCGCCCTGCCATGGCCCGCGACTTCCTAAAAATTTGACACTCAAATAATCGGACGGAATCCAACCGGCCGTACGCGACAAGGAAACCGGCCATTGGTATTCACCGCCGCCTTGCAACAAAGACGTAGACCGTTGCTGAATAAAAAATGGTGACAATAAGGTAAGGATACCTACCACAACAAAGAGAATCCATTTAATATATACTTTATTGCGCATCGTCGGCTCCCCCCTTTCGTGTATCACTTTCATTATTTACAGGGTTCGCAGTCGCAGCCGGCTCACGCGAATCGGTGACATTACCATCACTGTTTTCGGCTGCCGTGCCGTTAACCGAATCGTCCGTCTGAGCCGCCACATCGATATGTTCATCATCGCCCAATGTCTGACGACGTCGCAATCGCCGATTAGCCCTGGCCACCGATGAATTAACTTGTGCCTGACGAGTTTGCTTACGCCACATATAAAACAGATTCACCGCAAATATGGCAACACCGGTCACCATAAATGTAAAGCCTCTTTCGACAAATGAGAAAGTCGGATCAAAGAATCGGGCCGCAATCATGGCCAAGAAGGTAAAAATACACCCGTTCACCAAAGCTACCCGCTTCGTTACCGTACCTTGCCACAAAAGGACACCCGCCAACAAGACTATATACAAGTTGAACAGGATAGAGCCGGTTAACGGCGTCAAGCCCCAATGAACCGACAGCATTAATAGGCCTACAATAATCGGACAGAAAGTAATTAAAATCTCTGTTCCCATCCGTTTTTGCCAAAGTGCATTCAAACCGCCCACAACTAAAACTAACGCAACCAGACCTAAGCCTATACTCAGCCAATCAGCCGAGGCAGCTGCTTCTTCCTGCCAAGTACTAATGAAAGTGCCGTATACAACGACGTACATAAGACCAAGGACACCAATACCGCGGAACGGCAAAGACCACAATCCCTGTTCACGAGATAAGCTCCCCAATGCATAGGTGGCTGCCGACAAAGCGGCTACAAAGAATAAACTGAGCGATAAATTATACGAATTAATCGTAAAGAAGAACGTACCGAAAATAGCCGCCACATAGGCCCATGAAAGCCATAAGGTCGACAAATAGGAACGGGTTTTACGGCGCAACCGTTCCGCAAAGAACGGACTGCCGGCCGCCAAGAGCAACCACAGCCATACAGGTTCTCCCCACAGCGAAAGTTCCCGTACCGATACACTCCATAATAAACCAATCAGCAAGTAAGCCATCATGGTAAAACCGGAACCCAAGAGATAAATAACCGGCAAGGTCAACAGCATAATAAGGAGTGAATAAAATCCCCAGCCTTCGCCCGTATAATAGGTATCACTCATCAATACCGTCGAAATGGTAAGAGCCGCCACATAAAAAAGCCCTATACCTTCCGCATAGATGCTGCCTCGTGGGACTTTCCAAACACCCAGTCCCAAAGCGATGACCGCCAATAACAAGAGAGCAATACACCAATCCATACGACCGGCCGGTGAAAAACTGTACCAATAACCGGCAAAAAGTAAAAATAAACCCAAACTTGTAAGTAACAACCCCAATAATAACACCAACAATCTTCTGAGTGAAGGTCCCTTCTTGGTGTCTACGGTACCATAAAACACGCGCATTTGTGCGGCATGTTCTTTAGAAATCCAGCCCTTCTCCTCCCATTCAGGCAATTGTTCATGTAGCCAAACAATCCGTTGTTTATTCATAGTACCTCCATTCTAAAAAGAGGCTTTGCCCCTTGGCGAGCAAAGCCCCTCATATGTGACTATTTATTTGACAACGAGCACCGGGCAAGTAGAATGACTGGTTACATAGCTACTTATGCTGCCCATAAATAAACCTTTCAAAGGTCCCAAGCCGCGACTGCCCATTACAATTAAATCGGCATTAAATTTCTTGGCCACTGCTAATACAGCCGGGCCCGGGGATCCTACTTCAAATACATTTTTAACGGCAATATCGGCAGGTACATCTTTGGAAACATCTTCCAAAATCTTTTTACCTGTTTCTTCCATATCTTCAGCAATCTGTTCCGAAACATAACCGCCGCTGATTGGGGTCTGGTCAAAGTTAGAAATAGCAGACACAATATTCGCTACATGCACAATAATAAGTTGTGCTTCATTCCGTTCGCAGATAGACACTGCATGTTGCAATGCACGTTTGGAGTTTTCAGAACCGTCAGCCGGAACAACTATTGTTTTGTATACTACTTTATTGATGCGATCTTCTTGCATATGAATCCCTCCCATTGGTGAATGAATTTATTTCATTCACGATGACTTCTTCTATACTGTAAGTATTCTCTATGGAGTTACAAAAGTCCTTTTTTATTTCAAAAAATTTTCAAAAAAAGTTTAAGAATTTTTTAAATTAAAGCGGAAACTCGCATAATAAGATTGTATGACTGCTGCCAAGCAATCCTCAAACACGATTACAATATAACCGTACCGCCGCTTATAAGACCTTTATGCTGAATTCGAACACCTTCTACCATTTTCATTAATTCATCTAAAGTAACTTGACCGTTATCCGGTGCCAAGACACGAGCCACTACCGCTTCCCCGGAGTCAGTCAAAGTAATATAGGATGCGAATTTAATGGCAATGCCTTCACCGCGCTGTAAGGAACCAGCAATCAAAGACCCGGTGTTATGATTATCAATCAAAGTTTTATATGTTTCAATCGTAGCCCCGTAATTAGTTACCAATTCATTCACATAGAAGTCAGCCATTTCCTGACGAGCCTGCATAGTCGGATAGGAAGCCCTGGAATCCATAGTTACCGTTTTTTCCATTGAGAATAACCCCACTTCAATACGGTAGATATCCTTGGATAAAACGGCCCCGTTTCTGTTCTGCATTTCCACTTTAAACCCGCTCGGTTTGATAAAGCTGATTTCATCGGTCAAGGCCAAATTACCTACGTTACGATATTTATCTTTCATCAATTTAAAGGACGGCACTACATTTTTCACAACACCCTGCATCATATAGTCATTATATTTGCTCGGATACATCATCGTCATAGTGTAACGCTGTGTAGGATCGGCCTGCATAATGAATTCCGCATCAAAGAACGTGGACCCGGTTTCGCCGGCATCACTGCGCACGAAAGAATCCCAGCGTGCCGTAGTGGCACCCTTGAAATCAAATAAATCACCGTCTAAGGTATAGCCGTTCAAATCTCTACGATTTTCACGCCATAAAGCAAGATAGCGCTCCTTCGTCATATTCGCAACGGACTCGTTATACCAAGTAGTATTCCACTCCTGCAGGCTTACATTACCGGTCACAATATTATCGCGTTTTGTAAATGAAACAAGGAACGGCTCGGAAATAGAGCTTTCTGCTAAATTAAAGAAATAGCCGCGCTCGGTGCTGCCGTCTTCTTTGGCTTGTGACTCATAACGGCCGTTCGTGAGGCGCCAAGGCACCGTAAATGTATAACCGTCCTGATAATCGCGAACTTCCGTTGTCATCGTAGTCGCATACGATTGATACGCTGTCGGTAAGTCAGATTCGCTATGAACACCGCGAGCCTCAAAGGGTTGAGCTTCCGCCGTTGCCTTGGTCGTGTCATAGCTTGGTAAACTTTTCGCATAACCTGTACCGGCCACGCTCAAAAGTGCTCCTACCGCTAAGGTAGCAATTCGTATTTGCCATCGTTGCTTCATTACATATGTCTCCTTTACTTATAGCATAGAATCTAAAAATGCCTTGGTACGTGGTGACTTTGGATTGGAAAAAACGTCTTCCGGTTTGCCTTCTTCTTGAATAATGCCGTCAGCCATAAAAATAATGCGATCCGCCACTTGACGGGCAAACGCCATTTCATGGGTCACGATAATCATCGTCATATGTTCTTCCGCCAACTGCTGAATGGTGCGGAGTACTTCACCGGTCAATTCCGGATCGAGTGCCGATGTAGGTTCGTCAAAAAGCATAATGCTCGGATTCATAGCCAGTGCTCTGGCAATCGCTACACGCTGTTTCTGACCGCCGGAGAGCTTGGAAGGATATACATCCTTTTTCTCCCAAAGGCCTACTTTTTTAAGCAAAGCTTCCGCTGTAGGCGCAATCTCTGCCGTTTTCATACCTTTTACCATCTGCGGCGCAATCAAAATATTGTCCCACACGGTCATGTGCGGAAATAAATTAAATTGCTGGAATACCATCCCCATACGCAACAACAGTTCTTGTTGCGTCTTTTTGTCGGTATATACAGCATTACCGTCCCCCTCAGTCCGTACCAAAGGTGTACCATCTACTACTATTGTACCACGGTCTATCACTTCCAGCTGGCCTAAACAGCGTAAAAATGTAGATTTCCCCGAACCGGACGGTCCGATAATGGCCACAACCTCACCTTTATCCATTGAAAGGGATACTTTTTTGAGAACAGGTAGGCCGTCAAAGCTTTTTTCTATCTCTTTCATTTCAATAAAGCTCATGTCTGATCCTCCTATTCATCGTACACAGCGTAACGTTTTTCCAAATAGTTAAAAATATTAGTCAATACAAAGGTCATTATTAAATAGAATATAGCCGCTACGATAAAAGCAGACGTATCAAAATCACGTTGCACAATACCGCGCGTAATTCTAAGAACATCGTTCATAGCTAAAATATACACCAAAGACGTATCTTTGAGCAAGTTGATTGTTTCATTCGCAAGTGGCGGCAATACACGTTTAATTACCTGCGGCAAGATAATCTTGCGCATAGTCTGCACATACGTAAAGCCCAAAACCTTAGCTCCTTCATACTGTCCTTTCGGGATGGATTGGATGCCGCCGCGGAAGATTTCACATAAATAGGCCGCATAATTGAGGACAAAGGAAATAACCGCCGCCGTTGTATCATCGAGCTGTACCCCGATATACGGAATGAACGGTAAACCGTAATAAATAAATAAGATCTGAAGCATTAACGGTGTACCGCGCATAACATACACGTAAAGGGCCATGATTTTGCGCACAATACCGATAGGTGACAGGCGCAATAAAGCCGCCAAAATACCGGCCGGTAACGATAATACTAACACAATTAAAAACAGGGATACGGTCACCCCGAGGCCATTGGCTATGACCGGCGTAATCTTCAATAAATAGTCTATTAATTCCATCAGACTGACTCCTTTCAAAGAAAGAAAGGAGGTAAGGACTACCTCCTTTCTTCACTGCTATATTAACCGGGTTGTGTGAACGGTTACAGCCTTACGCCGTGCCTGACACCAATCGATTATTTAAAAGCATCTTTATTCAATAAGTTACTGTTGCCGAACCATTTCTGAGCAATCTTATCGGCAGTACCATCATTCATTACTTGTTTTAAAACATCATTAATTTTAGCCTGCAGGGCTTTGTCTTCCAAACGGAAACCTACGCCCATTTTTTCAGCACCATAGTCACCGTTAGCCAAGCGGAATACGCCCGCTTTCTGAGTCATCGTGAACTGACCTACGATACCGTCAACTACGAGGGCATCGATACGACCGAGTTCCAAATCCATAAAGGCATTAACGAAGTCGCCATATTTTTTAACTTCTTTGAAACCGCGTTCTTGTGCATCTTTATCAATCGCTGCTTCAACACTGCTGCCTTGCTGTGTACCTACGATTTTACCTTTTAAATCATCTTTACTCTGAATTGGCGAATCGTTACGAACAACGATAATTTGTTTATCTTGAACATATGGTGTGGAGAACAAGATATTCTTTTCGCGTTCCGGCGTAATACTTAAACCGTTCCACAACGCATCAATACGTTTGCTCTTAAGCTCAGCTTCCTTGCTGTCCCAGTCAATTGGTTTAAATTCTACTTCCATACCGGCCCGTTTAGCTACTTCTTTAGCCAAATCGATATCGAAACCTACGATTTCACCTTTATCATCACGGAAGCCCATTGGCGGGAAGTTGTCATCCAAACCGATCACAATTTTCTTCGGCAATTCGGTGGCAGCTGCTTTATCTTTATCCGCATCATTACCGCAACCGGCTGCAAACGCCGCCATCGTAAACATCGCCAGGCCCAAGGCCAACATCTTCTTCAATTTCATAACTAAGTCCCCTCTTTCATCTTTCTCAAGCTAATTTACTGTTCAAATTTATGAACTCATTATACTTTATCTAGATAAAGTTGTAAAGAGCTAAAACTCTTTTTTTAAAATCAAATACGCATGATGTTAAGAACTTAAAGTTATAGATGCAAAAACGGCCCGACCGGGTCGGACCGTTTTACTTATACCATACGATGACTGCGTTCATCAATCACCGACAGCAATTTTAGTTTTTGCTTATACTGCACAAACTGTAAATCCACCATTACGATAAGGATACCCCCACTATCGGTAACCATATGGATCTCCTCCCAATTGGCGGTAAAACCGATAATCTGCGCATATGGAATAAAGGTGTAATAGTAATCACCGTTCCAGAGCATATCGATACGCTCCAAAAGACTGGCCGGCCGGCGTCGAATGACAATTCCATTCTCACACACGTACACCAATGGACGTCGCTGTCTCGTCATGCGCCATACACAAAAACCGACAATAATATAGTCAATTGCAATATGATTCCAAACCGTACCGCGTTGTGAATGCCACACGGCCCAAGTTGCCACGGCACCGAAAAACAACCACATAACCCAAGATACTACTATATAATCGGAAAACGTTTCCTCTACTTCACCACAAGGAAAGCGTTCACTTACTTCACGTACTTCCATATCCCCACCTCCAGCCTCAGCCCAAGGTTCCCCTAAATACAGATTATTATTTACGATGAAGACCCATGGCAAGTTCTACGTCACGATACGTTTTGCTTGCTTTTTCACGAGCTTTAGCGGCTCCTTCGTCAAGAATGTGATCCAATTCAGGACTGTCAATTAATTCATTGTATCGCTCCTGAAGTGGACGTAAAGAATCAATCAATAATTCAGCCACATCTTTTTTGAAAGTACCATAACCTTGACCAACATAGCGTTGTTCGATCGTTTCATACGAATCTTTAGTAATGGCTGCATAAATTCCCATCAAGTTAGAAATGCCCGGTTTATTTTCTTTGTCATAGTGAACGGAATTTTCCGAGTCAGTCTGAGCCCGTTTTAATTTCTTAAGAATCGTTTCTTCATCATCCAAGAGTCGAATCGTAGCCATCTGATTATCATCAGATTTACTCATTTTCTTGGTTGGTTCCTGAAGGCTCATAACGCGAGCACCGCCTACGCTGAGTTTAATTTCAGGAATGGTGAAAACTTCGCCGTACACACGATTAAAGCGCTGTGCCAAGTCGCGAGTCAATTCCAAATGCTGCTTCTGGTCTTCCCCTACTGGTACGTAATTTGTTTGATAGAGCAAGATATCGGCAGCCATGAGTGGCGGATAGGTCAAAAGGCCTGCCGGAATGGAATCACCGCGTTTTTGCGATTTATCTTTATATTGCGTCATACGTTCCAATTCGCCTACATAACTGATGGTTGTCATAATCCAACCTAAACGTACATGTTCCGGCACTTCGGATTGTACGAACAAAGTTACCCTCTTAGGATCAAGGCCGGCTGCTAAATATAATGCTGCCAAGCGACGGGTATTAGTAAATAATTCTTTTGGGTCTTGCGGCACCGTAATGGCGTGCTGGTTAACCACACAATAGTAACATTCATCAGTATCTTGATAATCCAAGAAATTGCGTAACGCTCCTAAATAATTGCCTAAGGTCAATTCACCGCTCGGTTGAATGCCTGAAAAAATAACTGACATGAAAATTCCTCCTATAAAAGTTTCGCCCTCTCTCATATCGGCGAAAGCTTTTTATGTATTATATATTATTGTACCCCGAAAACGTCATTCTGTACATGAAAAATAACCGTGGCTACAGTACATATAGCCACGGTTACGATTGTAAAAATTGATAATTGATTATTCAACCGTTACGGATTTAGCCAAGTTTCTTGGTTTATCAACGTCGGTACCACGCGTAATTGCTGCATAGTAAGCCAACAACTGCAATGGTACAACGGCTAAAATAGGGGCTGTAAATTTATCTGAGCGTGGCACAAAAATTGTGTGGTCCACATATTTGGAAATTTCCGTATCACCGGCAAGACCGAGACCGATAACAATCGCATCACGAGCTTTAACTTCCTTAATATTGCTCATCATTTTTTCGCGTACGTCTTCCTGCGTAGCCAAAGCAATAACCGGTACACCTTCTTCAATAAGAGCCAAGGTGCCGTGTTTTAATTCACCGCCGGCATACGCTTCAGCATGGATGTAAGAAATTTCTTTTAATTTCAAAGAACCTTCCATAGCTACCGCATAGTCGATGGAGCGCCCCAAGAAGAATGCATCTTCACGGAAACCGTAGTTACGGGCAAAGGCTTTAATATCGTCAACCGTTTCAAAAATTTCATTGCACAAGTTAGGCAATTCATGTAAATCAGTTAAGATTTTTTCAGCCAAAGCGGCATCCAATTTGCCGTTCAATTTACCGATGTATACAGCCAATAACAACAAGGCTACGAGCTGAGTTGTATAAGCTTTAGTAGATGCAACGGCGATTTCAGGGCCGGCCCAAGTGTAGATTACCTGATTGGCTTCACGAGCGATAGAAGAACCTACCACATTGGTTACTGCCAAGGAACGGGCACCGCGACGTTTAGCTTCTTTTAAAGCAGCCAACGTATCACTGGTTTCACCGGATTGGCTGATAACAATAGCCAAGGTATTTTTATCAGTCAACGGATCGCGATAACGGTATTCGGACGCAATATCCACTTCTACCGGAATGCGTGCCAATTGTTCGATATAGTATTTAGCTACTAAGCCTGCATGATACGCCGTGCCGCAAGCCGTAATCAAAATACGGTTAACGGACGCCACATCAGCCGGTTCCCAACCTAATTCTTCAAACACAACTTCTTTATTGTCTTTAGAGATACGGCCGGTCAAAGTATCACGAATAGCTTTTGGTTGTTCGTAAATTTCTTTCAACATGAAATGTTCAAAACCGCCTTTTTCGGCAGCTTCCGCATTCCAAGTTACATGATATACTTTTTTGTTAATTAAGTTGCCTTCCAAATCACTTACGCGTACGGAGTCTTTAGTAACAACAGCTACTTCGCCGTCGTTCAAGATGTAAGTGTCGCGTGTATGATTGATGATAGCCGGAATATCGGAAGCAATGAAGTTTTCACCTTTGCCGAGACCGATAACGAGCGGATTATCTTTTTTAGAACAAATAATACGGCTTGGATCATCAGCACAAAGAATAACTAAGGAGTAAGAACCTTCAATGCGTTGTAACACGCGGCGAACGGTACCTTCAAAGTCTCCGTCATACAAATCAGCCAACAAATGGGCCACTACTTCTGTATCCGTTTCGGATTTAAATTCATAGCCTTTTTTGATTAATTCTTCTTTAATCGGTAAATAGTTTTCCACAATACCGTTGTGAACGACTGCAAATAAACCTTTTGCATCCGTATGAGGGTGAGCGTTCATATCCGATGGACGACCGTGAGTAGCCCAACGAGTATGACCGATACCTACATGACCCGGATTGGGGTCTTCTTTAACAATTGCTTGTAAGTTAGCCAGACGACCAACTTTTTTCTGCACTTTAATTACATTATTGGCACCTAAAACAGCGATCCCGGCTGAATCATAGCCGCGATACTCGAGTTTAGAAAGACCGTCCAACATAAACTCAGACGCGTCTTCAAATCCAATATATCCTACAATACCACACATGGTTGTATCCTCCTGAAAACAGACTACTCCAATTGCTTCGTATAAGTCTTTTGTTCTCATCGTCACCGATAGACATTGTAACTTATATAACGACTGAAGCCGGCCGAGAGGCATCCGCTGATGTTTCGATACTCCTCTACCTCGTCTACTGAATCGGCTGTCTCCGTTCAGTGCCTGCGCTATTCGCCTTTACGAATTAGGTAACCTCCTTTACTTAAGTTGCGACAGTCTCACAGTTATGAGCATACTCTCGGGACCTTGTAAACTACTGTTCAGAATTCACCGAAAGTGTCTCAAAATGCTTCTGAAAGGCCTTCAGCACTACTTCTGAATATAGCTCTCAATAAACACTCTGTGTCCATTTATTATAACTGATATAGGTATACTTGTAAAGATATGTAAAAAACGCGTAAAATCCATAGCTGACGGGGATCTTGATACTTAAATCCGCCTATCATACTATGGATTTTAACAGTTTATCTTATTCTTCTACGAGACCTTGTTCACGACCGATGGTTTCCGCTACAGTATGACAAATACGTTCCAATTGTTCATGATCCGGACCTTCCGCCATAACACGAATCAACGCTTCCGTACCGGACGGACGAACCAAAATACGTCCGTTTTCACCGAGTTCACGAGCTGCTTCGGAAATTTCCGCTTTGATAAGCGGATTTTCATCCCAGCCGGTCTTCGTTACTACGTGAACATTCACGAGTAATTGCGGGTATTTCACCATGACTTTGGCAAGCTCCGATAAAGGCTGACCGGACTTTTTAAGTAAGGCAAGCATCTGTACGGCTGTCAATAAGCCGTCACCGGTGCTGTTGTAGTCAAGGAAAATTACATGACCCGACTGTTCGCCGCCGATGGAATAACCTTCGGCACGCATTTTTTCGAGTACGTAGCGGTCACCTACAGCTGTGGAGAATGTTTTCATACCTAATTCTTTGGCGGCTTTGTGGAAACCGATATTACTCATTACCGTACCTACAATCATATCTTGCTTCAAACGGTCTTGTTCTTTGAGCTGTTTAGCACAAAGAAGCATGATTTGGTCGCCGTCGAGAGCTTCGCCTTTTTCATCAACTAAAAGGCACCGGTCTGCGTCACCGTCATTGGCAATCCCCACATCCGCACCGTATTTAACAACGGCCGCTTGGAGACCTTCCATGTGAGTGGAACCGGCATTTTCATTGATATTAACACCGTCCGGATCGACATTGATGGCAATCACCTTAGCGCCTAATTTTTCAAAAACTTCAGGACCTACGGCCGAAGCGGCACCATTGGCCCCGTCATAAACAATCGTCAAACCTTCAAGGGATACGTCTACGGTACTTTCCACAAAAGCGGCATATTCATGAGCGAGTTCACGGCTGTTAAGAATACGGCCGATATCCGCACCCGTAGGGCGTTCCAAATTATTTTCACTGCTCTGCTGACATAAATCTTCCAATTCATCTTCAACCGCATCCGGCAATTTAAATCCTTGACCGTCAAAGAATTTAATTCCGTTATCCGGGAATTTATTATGCGAAGCGGAAATAACAACGCCTGCATCCCAACCGTGCTTACGTACCAAGTACGCTACGGCCGGAGTCGGTACCACACCGGCAACCACTACATCACCGCCTACCGAGCAAATGCCGGCAGCCAACGCATTTTCAAGCATAGCGCCGGAAATACGAGTATCGCGACCAATGAGGAATACAGGTCGTTTTTTCTGACGACCGAAATACGAAGCCGCTGCGCGACCCAAGTGATACGCCAATTCAGGCGTCAAAAACGCATTTACTACCCCACGCACCCCATCGGTGCCAAATAATCTAGACATTACGCTTCTCCTTCCTGCGCCATTAACGGCTTATACGCAACCATCACACGAATGGCTGTTTCCGCACCATCCAAAGCGGCACTCATGATACCGCCTGCATAGCCGGCTCCTTCACCCATAGGGTATAGTCCTTTGACCGTCGGCGATTGCCGATCATCATCTCGCAAAATGCGTAATGGTGAGGAGGTTCTCGTTTCTACACCGGTCATACAAATCTGTGGTTCATCAAATCCTTTAATACGACGTCCGAAATACGGCAACGCCCGTTCTATAACATCCGTTACATAGGTCGGCAAACATTCATGAAGATCCGCCGCCACTACGCCGGGACGATAGGAATGCGGTGCTGCTGCATCCTGTTCCGGCACGGTACCTTTTTGACGGACCAAGAAATCACCCACTGTTTGAAGCGGTGCCTTATAATCACGGCCGCCCAATTCAAAGGCTTTCTTTTCCCATTCGCGTTGAAACGCAACCCCACCGAGCGGATGGGTGCCGAAATCGTCAGGGCCTACGGTAACTACCAAGGCACTATTGGCTACGCCGCTGGCACGAGCATACAAACTCATGCCGTTCGTAACCACATGGCCGTCCTCCGAAGCAGAGGCCACCACTTCACCGCCGGGACACATACAGAAGCTGTACGCCGTACGGCCCGTCTCTTTATCATGATAGACAACGGAATATTCCGCCGCCCCAAGTCCCAATTCGGCAGGATCGATACCATATTGTGAAATATCAATCATTGACTGAGGATGTTCAATGCGAACACCTACGGCAAACGGTTTGCTTTCCATGGCAATACCGAATTTATACAGCATCTCATACGTATCTCGTGCACTATGACCGACACCGGCCAACACGAGGCGTGTAGGAATCATTTCTTCATGATTTACTTCAACGCCCACAATCTGGTTTGCTTGCAATTGAAGTTTCGTCAGCTTAGCCCCGAAACGGACTTCACCGCCCCAAGCTATAATTTGCTGACGCATGGCTTTTACCATGCCGCGCAGCACATCAGTCCCCACATGCGGTTTATGCTTGTAGAGGATTTCCTGCGGTGCCCCGAAACGGACAAAATATTTGGCAATCTCGTGCAGTCTCGGATGGGTAACGCGCGTCGTTAATTTACCGTCGGAAAATGTCCCGGCACCGCCTTCACCGAACTGTACATTCGATTCCGCTTTGAATTCACCAGTTTTCCAAAATGTTTCTACATCATGAGATCGTTGGTCCACATCTTGACCGCGCTCGAGCACGATGGGACGATACCCTTCACGAGCCAAATAAAACGCGGCCAACATACCGGCCGGACCGAAGCCGACTACAACCGGACGCTCCGTGAGAAGCTGTTCACCGTGAACAATCGGTTCCGGTTCGATAGGTTCCATGGTACTCACATTTTTGTCGCGGCCGAGTTTTTTCATTACCGCCGCCTCATTATGGACCGCCACAAATAAAGTGTACACAAACGTAATATGCGGTTTTTTACGAGCATCAACGGCTCGTCTCACTACATGAATCTCTTGAATCTGATCTTTTAAGACAGGAAATTTATGAACAAGTAAGGCTTCCAGCGGATTTTTATTTTTTACGTCCACTCGAAAATTAATTATTCTTAGCATTAGCGTCTCCTAAATATTTTTTGACGATTTCCACGATTACGTGAACTCTCGCCGGTGTTATCGAATAGTTTTCATTCGGTACCAAGTCATAGTCACCTTCAATATTGGCGACCTGCCCGTTTAACGGAATGTCTATGGTACGAACCTCGGTAAGATCTTTAATCGCACCTTCTTTACCGCTCACAAGGACTTGCTGCGGTTCAACCGTTACACTTTTAACAGCGTATTCACTGTCTAAAGTTCCTGTTAAATTTGCTACGGCCGGTAAATTTTTCTCAAAACGAATTTGTTCCAAATCAATTTGAGCCTGGCCCTGACGCGGTGTAATGGTTACTTTATCAACCGTCTTGCCGGCTGCGTTAACGGCTACCATCATGCCGGAGGCCGTAAAATCAGCCCGTCGGTCATTCATTTTTACGCGCAATACTACATGTGCCACCGAATCAACTTCTTGCTTAGCACCGCTTACGGTAACTACTTTCGGTACCGTATTAATAGCCTTAATGGCTACATCTTCCAGCACTTTGCCCAATTGCTGTACCTCTACCGGTACTTCACGCAAGGTATATTCATCTACATTTACATTTACCGTATCCGGCGTCATACTGATAAGACTTACGCCCGACGGCGGTGTAAACTGAATCTGAACATTCTGCTGTCCCGGTGCTACATCCCCCATGTCCATATAGGCTTTGAGGGTACTCTGATTAATTGCCAAAATCGAATTACGCGGTCCGCGTAAATGAATATGCACTTCTGAAGGAATATTCTCTACCACATATTGAGAATTCAAATTCTGCATTTGAACCGGTACGGTGTAGTTAATATCCACAATCGGATTCTGTTCCTTCATGACAAAGAACCATAATAAAATGGCACCTAAGAGGGACAAAATTTTAGCCATCCAATGGCCTTGATTTTTATTAATCCATCGCATCATTTTTTAGCCCTCCATTTCTTCAAGAAGGACAACGCATTCTTAGGGCGTTCCATGAAAGCTCTGAGCGATTCGCGCAACTGTTCTTCCGGTAAATGACGATAAATATGACCGCCATAAGTGTAAGAAATCTTACCGGTTTCTTCACTCACTACCAAAACAACCGCATCAGCCTGTTCACTGAGACCGATAGCCGCACGGTGACGCGTGCCGAGTTCTGTACTCAAAGAGCGATCCTGTGTTAACGGTAATAAACAACCGGCTGCCATAATACGATTGCCGCGAATAACGACGGCCCCGTCATGGAGCGGTGTATTCGGAATAAATATGTTATTTAAGAGCTCTCGTGACACTTTACCGTCGATTTCGATACCCGTATCGATGATTTCACCAAGCCCTACTTCACGTTCAAAAACAATCAAAGCACCAATGCGATCACGCGACATTACCTTCGCCGATGCCATCACTTCATTGACCAAATTATCGATTTCAACTTCACTTACATCCTGTGATTTTGAAAACAGTCGTCCTCGCCCTAATCGTTCCAACGCACGTCGCAACTCCGGCTGAAATACTACCGGCAAAGCAACCAATAAGACGGTCATCCCTTGTTGCAACAACCAGCTGATAACATGTAAATCAAAAAAACGACTGGCCACATTAATAAGCCCCAATACAATCAGGCCTTTTAACAGTGCCATGGCGCGTGTATCACGAATTTGTTTATATAAATAGTAAATTAAAACCGCTACCGATAGAATATCGACTAAATCGCCGAATCGGAACGTTTCAATTAAACCCTGTAATTGTGCCATCATATATAACCACTCCTCAGGAGGTTCACAAATAAATAAAGAGTACTCTGCGCTGATGCACAGGTACTCTTTTATTTTACCTTATTTTAAGCGTGCTGTAAATTTGATAACCAAGAAATACAGCTAATTACACATTCTGAGTCTCAATCCAGACATCCAAATTACCGCCGCAAACCATGCCTTCTTTAACGGCTACATCATCATTCAAGTCAACGGTAATACGACGATGAGCCTCTTTATGTTTCAGTGCATCAAGCGCACTCAAACGAATTTCATTTTCTGCCCGACCGCCGCCGATAGTACCGAAAATGGAACCGTCGGGATGTACTACCATAGTGGTTCCCGCCTTACGAGGCGTAGATCCTTGGGTTTGTAAAATGGTGGCAATGGCCAATGTATCTCTCTCATGTCCCTGCAAATAGCGGACAAATTCTCGTTTCATGCTTACTTACTTCCTTCCGACAAGAAACCGCCCTTGCGCCCGCGAGTTACTGCCAAGTATTCACTCACAATAGATAAAGCAATTTCTTCCGGTGTATCTGCACCCAAAGACAAACCGATAGGTGCATAAATTTTATCTAATTCCTGCTGTGTCCAACCTTCTTCTTTCAATACTTCAAAAGCGTGAAAAATACGCTTATGACTGCCCATAACACCCATGTAAGCAGAATCGACCAAATGACGCACTTGATTAAGACAAATACTGTCGTATTCATGAGCTCTGGTAACGATGATAATGCCCTTATAATTTTTTAGCGGCAGTTGCGAAGCCAAATCATTGAAATCAATGCATTGACGACGCACGCGTTCATCGAAAAAATCGGGACGCAAATATTCCGCCCGATCGTCAGCAACAGTAACATGACAGCCAATAAAGAGAAGCATATCGGCGATACAACGACTCACATGACCGGCGCCCAACACCAATACTTCAGGGTCCTTTTCGACCGGTTGCACAAAGCATTCCATGGCACCTAAATTCAATACTTCAGGTCGCTGTTCCGGATTAATGCAAATACCGTCAACCGCGTTGCCGTATACGACATCGCCTTTTTCATTATACAAGACTTTATCGCCTTGGCGTTCACCGCTCAGCACGGTTACCATAATTGATTTTTCATCCTGTGCCAAACGCTGTTCAATTACATCATATAAGCTCATAAAAACCTCAAAATTTAAAATAACTCTTCTTCGTGCATAAAAGCTAAAATGGCCTCCATGACACCGCCGGCAACGGCTAATGCCTTGTCGGAAATAGAATAACAATGGGAGCGTTCACAACGTGCATCCACATCAGCCAATTTAAAACCTTTAGTTACCATTAAACCGGAGGCCAATACACCGCGCAAAATGCCGGCAATCTGCGACACAACCGGTGTACCGTCTACAAAACCGATAGTTTCACCGGCTTCCACTTCTTCGCCGATATGACGGCGAGCCGTGAATAAACCGTCACACGGCGAATGCATTACACGCTCATACGTATAACCGCCTACATTACCGGGTACCCCCGTATTCGGTAAGGCGGATCCTTCATAAATACAACGGCCTAATGTATGACCGCGCATGGTTTCTACTACCACGTTCACATCATCACCGGCCGTAAAACCCGGGCCGCAACCGATAACGAGCGGTGCATCATCATTGCGCGTACCGACATTGCGCTTCGCCAAGATAGCGTCCACCACCACATCCGGTTTTATTGCCTCTAAAACAGTTCGATAGTCTTCTGTCACTACCGGTATTATATCTTCGCCGCGCTCCAATATGCCTTGTGCTTCCGCCAATGTCACATGGCGTGCCACGTAACGTTCCAATAAAACTTCCCCGCGATGTACCGCCGCCCCGTAACACACCTTGCGACGAATCATCGTTGGAATCGGTAATTCATTTATCACAACACGAAAACCTGCGCGTCGTAAACGATACACACACCCGGAGGCAATATCGCCGCCACTGCGCATAAGTATTAATGGTTTCATATTTTTCCTCGCCTATTATACAACTGTTCATATTCAAACGGCGTATCAACATCAACGCCGATAGGTTCTGAAATTTCGATAAATTGCACAAAATCTTTTGCTTCGCCGCGCATAAGTCGGCGGCCCCCTTCATCCCCCACTAACTGTTGTAAAGCGTCTTTCCATACGGGTCCGAAAATAACCGGATTTCCCCGTTCTTTATTGTGTCCGTATAACGGACACAAAATCAGTTTATCATCTTGATTAAGCACACTATAGCCCTTTTGCATTTTACGGACAGCCTCTTGCGTTATAAGGGGTTGATCCGCCACAGCACAAAGTACCGGCCGTGGGGAATTCGCTAAAGCAGCGATGCCCTTGGCCAAGGAACTACTTTGCCCTCTTTCCGGTGCTTCATTATAAACAGCCGTAAATCCCCATGAATTAGCTATTTGTGCCGCTTCGGTTGCTTGTTCGCCTCCCGTAACTACAATTTTATTACCTCCCAAATCGCCGTATACCTCACAGGCCGCATCCAGAAGTGTACGGCCGCGCCAAGGCAACAATATTTTAGAAGTCCCCATACGGCGGCTGAGACCGGCCGCCAAAATTACTACATCAATATCCATTACTAATTCCTGTCAATGTCCGCTTCACTACGTTGGCTCTTACCGGATTTCCCCTACATAATTCACCGAACGTAACGTAAAGCGACTGAGAACGATTGCTACTGCCACTGAATAACGCGAGCAATTTCACAGCTGGCTTTATAGCCGTCAGCCAATACAATCATGGAGAATTTGCTGTCCGATAACGCATCAAGGAAGGCATCAATGATACGATGTTGCACCGTATCATAACCAGTACAGAATAAAATCCGTTTGCCTTGACTGTATTGGAATAAGCCCTGCGGATGCAATACCAAACGAGCCAGCATCGAAGATGTTACCACAGCACCTTCGGCGCGCTCCATAATATTGGCAACGGCGCCTAAATTATGAACATGTTCTTCTGTGAGTTCGGTGCCGAGCATCTGCAAATTGACTACGCCAATTGTGGTAGTCGTTTGAGATGGGATAATCGGTTCCGTCGTTTTTGGTGCCTTTACCCATTTTTCTTTAGCACCGTCCGCTTCAACCAAAATTTGCCAATTTGGATGTACCATGTGCATCGCATCAATAGCCTGAGGCTTCAAAGAGGTTACTTTAGTGCCATCAACACTGCTGAACCAAGCTGCACAGCGCCCCCGCTGCATAGCTTTGTGACAGGCTTCTTCCGCATCATTAAAATCTGTCCCATAATACGGATTCCATAAAGCTACCTGAGATTCATACAGTTTGGTAGTAGTCGTAACTAAAGTCGGCGCTCCTATTAATCCTGCATATTCTACCAATTTAGAGAGTACTGTTGTCTTACCGCCAGCCCCTACAATGGCTGTTATACCCGGTTCAATCAACGAATTCCAATGTTTAGCTTGAATCATCATGGCCGTTCCTCCTCAGTGCGAGCACTCTTCTGGCTCGAAATTAAATACCTACCCTTTATTGTTTCGCCATCAAGGCCTGAAATACCTTTTCTGAAATCATAGGTAATGTAGTTAATTCTGCTCCGCATGCATTTAAGATGGCGCCTTGAATAGCCGGGCAGGAAGTATTAATGACTACTTCGCCAATAGATTTCACACCGAAAGCCCCTGTCGGTTCATGGGATTCTACAAAATCTACGTGAAGACGTCCCATATCGAGGCGCGTTGGGATTTTATAGCGCATTAAGTTATTTGTTTCTAAGCGACCCGTACTCGAATAGTTTATTTCTTCCGTCAAAGCCATACCGATGCCCTGTACAATACCGCCTTCGGCTTGAACTCTGGCTAATTTCGGATTGATCACCGTACCGCAATCCACAACCGCATAATAATCGAGCGGCGTTACCTGACCCGTCTCCGTATCGACACTGACTTCCGCAATACCAATCATAAATGGTGGCGGTGAGGTATGACTGCCCCAAGTGGCAAACCCCACAAGTTGCTGTGCCGCCGGTCCGAAGCTTACCAATAATTTAGGTGCCAATTCCTGCGTAGTCATAGCTTTTTGACCATCTTTAGTTCTGGCAGTTACCCCGTCAAAATCAATATCAGCTTCACTTATTCCCAAATAAGTGGCGAACGTCTTAATTAATTTAGCTCGTAAATCTTCGGCCGCCATTTTAGCCGCTGTTCCTGTTACATAAGTAGTACTCGATGCATAAGAACCCGGATCGAACGGCACTACATCCGTATCCGCTTCATAACAAGTCATGTGATCAAGCGGACAGCCAAGTACTTCGCAAGCCATCTGCATGAGAATCGTATTGGAGCCGGTGCCCATATCGGTGGACCCGGTATATAAAGTATAACTACCGTCATCTTGCAATTTAATTTCAACCGAGGCCGTATCGATATTGGCAACACCGGATCCTTGGAACGCCAATGCCACACCTAAACCGCCGCGATGGGTTTCATCAATCTGCCAGCTGTGCGGCCGTTCATCCCAACGGGCCATAGCCTTGGCTTTGGCAATTGCTTCTTTTAAAAGCCCCGATTCGAGCACTTCGCCAGGTTCGTATACTTGCGAACGCTCGCCAACATTGATGAGGTTTTTGAGGCGCAATTCGATTTCATCAACGCCCATTTTTTTAGCCAATTTGGTTACCGCACATTCAAGCGGCCACAAGGCTTCCGTGGCCCCATAACCACGGAACGCACCGCCTGCCATATGATTGGTGTAGACGATGTTCGATTCATAGCGAACTGCCTTGCCTTTATTATAGAGCGGTACCGACTTATGTTCACCGGCTGTAAACGTCGTAAAAGCATGGGTACCGTAAGCACCGGCATCCGACACGGCTACCATGTCGATAACCTGAATGATACCGTCTTTAGTAGCCCCCAACCGAATTTTCCACTCACGCGCATGACGACTGGTTGAGCAGTTATTCGCTTCGTGACGGTCATAAATTAAAACAGCCGGTTTTTTCAAAGTCCAAGTTACAAACGCTACGAACAATTCGGTGCACGCCGTTTGTTTAGAACCGAAGCCGCCACCGATACGCGGTTTAATAACACGCACTTTAGTGGCCGGGATTTCCAAGGCTCGAGCAATATGACGACGTACATGGAACGGAATCTGGGTCGAACTGGTACATACAAGGCGGCCGAATTGGTCAATGGTGCAGAATGTACGGAATGTTTCCATGGCTGTTTGAATCGTTGCCTGGTCAAAATATGTATCTTCCACCACATAATCGCACTTTGCCAATTCCCCTTCAACATCGCCTACAACGCGGCTGTACGAACAAGCCAAATTGCGTTTAGGATCGCCGCCGACCGGCATATTGTAATCCAAATCATCTTCCGGATGAATCACTGTCGGATGATCTAACGCAGTGCGCATATCGAGAACCGGTTCCATCACATCATAAGTAACGCGAATTACCTTCATGGCTTGCAAAGCGGTCGCTTCGTCTTTGGCTACAATGAGTGCCACCGCATCCCCCACATACCGCACATATTGATCTAAAATTAAAGAATCATAGGCGGATGGTTCCGGAAAGGTCTGACCGGCTAAAGTAAAGCGTGTCTTCGGCACATCTTTATAGGTAAAAACCGCTTCAACGCCCGGTAATTTCAACGCTACCGTAGCGTTAATATCAAGAATCTTCGCCATCGGATGCGGGCTGCGCAATACTTTAATTACCAGTGCATGAGGCGGTATAAAATCTTCCGTATAAGCGGCACGGCCGCTCAAAATCGTAGCGGCATCAATTTTCTTGTACGACTTACCCACATGTTGACGTACTTTTTGTTCTTCACTCATGCCTCTACCTCCTGCAAGTAACGACGAATGCCGCGCAAATGCGATTCATAACCGGTACAACGGCACAAATTGCCTACGAGAAAATCCTTAATTTCTTCATCGGTCGGATTTGGATTTTGACGGCGTAACGCCATAGCACTCATCATCATGCCCGTGGTACAGTAACCGCATTGATCGGCGCCTTCGGCTGCCAAACAATCCGCCAAAAGAGCTGCTTCATCGGCAAGGCCCTCGAGCGTCGTCACTTCATGGCCGGCCGCCCGATAAGTCAGATACGAACAGGACAAAATAGTCTTCCCGTCGAGCCATACGGTACAAAGGCCGCAATTAAGCGTATCGCAGCCGCGTCGCGTACTGAAATAACCTTGGCCGCGTAACGTAGTCAATAACATTTCATCCGGTTCAACCGACACCTGTATTTTTTTACCATTTACTGTTAAACTTACGTCCACTGCTCTACCTCCTGCACCAAGCGTTTTACCAGTACTTTTGTCATAGCTGCGCGATACTCGGTCGACGCATGCGAATTTGTCTGAAACGCAATTTCAGCGGCAGCGGTCGCCATCACTTCATCAATGGCTGCTACGCCTTTAGTGCTCAACAGTTCACCGGCCTTAACCGCTTCACGGGCAGCCGCCGGACGACAACCGATATACATATGATAGCCCGTTTCATCCTTACGAAGCGAACCCGTCAAAAACGGAAAATCGCTCGTCGATTTACGCAAAGTACTAATTGCCACCGGTCGTACCTCTTTAGGCACACGAATTTCTACAAGTACATCCCGTTCTTTAAAATTCATATATTCAGCTAAAGGCATAACACAGTTTTTGTGAAGTACTACATCGGCCTTTAACGCCAATAGAGCCGGCAAAATATCGGAAAACCCGAAGCGAGCCGCCACAGAACCGCCCATGGTGGCCATATTACGAAACTGAACACCCAAAATAGGATGTACTGCTTTGATTAAAAGTCCTTTAGCATAGGTTTTGAAGGGCTCAAACCGTTCCACATCGCCTTGGGTTGCCATGGCTCCGATAGCATAATAGCTCTCTTCGTCACGAATATAATCTAAGCCCAACTGACTCATATCAATCACTGAAGGCCAACGCCACGTCCCTAAACCGATCCAACAGCCGCCGGCTAAAAACGGAGCTGTCTTAAATTTCAAGGCCATCTCATATGCCTCGTCAACCGTCTTCGGTTGCAATAACTGCCGATACATCAACATGATGTCCTCCTACCTCTACATGCAGATTCGCTACACCTGTTATCCACTATATAAAATAAATGCACTGCCAAATTAAATGCACCATACATGGCGACTTGATATACTTTTATTATAATCGAACGCCGTCCGTAATATATAAAAAGTCATCGCTTTTTTGTACAAAATTTGTCATAATAACTGTATCATGATAACACGAAACGACATTTTTCAAATAGCAAAAAAATTAAATATTCCCGCCGTAGGTATCGCCCCATGGCCGTTACCGGAAGATGCGCCCAACTATATCGACACGAACAAGCCCTGTCCGTTTATTAACGGCACCTTGGAAGAACGGCTCACGGCCAATACACAATTACAGACGCCCAAGAGTGCTATTGTCTGTCTCTTCCCATACTATATAAAAACGGATCAGCCGGTCAATTTACCGCGTTACGCTTGGGGGCCCGACTATCATCTGGTCATCCCCGACTATCTGAAACGATTCGGTGCGGCCCTGCAAGAACTGGATCAAACGGTGGAATTTGAAATCCACTGCGATACATCGCCCATGGCCGACCGGTATATAGCCTATCTTGCAGGTCTCGGTATTTTTGGCAAAAACAGGTCCCTCATCCATCCGGTTTGGGGCAGCTACACTTCAATCGGCACTCTTTTAACCTCTTGCGAACTCACGCCGGACGAACCTATGCAAGGTACCTGTCTCAGTTGCAATCGCTGTATTAAATCTTGTCCCGGTCAATCACTGGGCCATAAAGACTTCGGTTTTGAAACATGCAAAAGCTACCTCACCCAGAAGAAAAGAGACTTGCCCCCCGATGAAGTAGCGATTATCCAAAAATCTCCCCTCATTTGGGGCTGTGATATTTGTCAAGAAGTGTGCCCGCACAATCGTAATGTGCCAACCACACCGATTCCGGAGTTTCAAACCGTTGAACCCTATGTCAATCCGGTGCAACTGCCGGAACTCACCAATAAAACATTCAAAGCCGAATACGGCCACCGTGCCTTTGCGTGGCGCGGTAAAGCTGTGCTGCTTCGCAACGCTAACTATATAGCCGAAACAAACACCACCGGCACAGACTCAAATGCAATAACTTCATCGGCCGATTCAGCCGCAAAACCGGTGGCACCGCTTACCACTCATTCATCTAACGATGAATAATTAAGCGTATCAAGCGATGCACTCATAGGTTCCATATATAATGTCAAAAACTGCTCCACTGCCGGTAATTCCATGGCGTGGAGCTTTGTTAATATACTGTCGTAAGCTTCATTGAATTCCTCATTGCCGGCTTTTCTCTCGATGGCACATTTCATAAAAGCCGCCATCGTATCAGCCGCTTTGAGCAATTTTAACTCTATTTCATCGAGTTCGCCCAACAAATACGGTTCATAGGCCTTTTGCAGTTCCGTCGGCAACGTACGCAACATCTTCTCTTGGGCCAATCGTTCCACTTGACCATATAATTCACGCAATGTGGGATGAAAATATTTAATCGGAGTCGGCATATCGCCGGTAAAAATTTCACTCACATCATGATACATGGCGGCTACGGCCAAACGATTAACGTCGACCGTACCGCCGTTTAAATTATGTAATAACGCCAAGTTGTGAACGATAAATGCCACATCAAGACTGTGTTCCTGGTTATTTTCCGGTTCCATATTGCGCATCAAGCCCCAACGACGAATAAATCGCAAACGTCGTAAAAAGGCAAAAAACGCACTGGTTTTACCTGATTCTGATTTCATAATACCCCTTTATCTATACCTGTTTATAACACCTTATAACAGCTTTATAAGGTTTAACGTCTTATTACACCTTTATAATACCCGATTATGCTATTTTGTTACACCCAATCGGGCAAACCCATAATCCAATAAAGCCGGCGCATCAACCCAGCGATTATCGTCATTTAAGAGAACCACAATCAACGTGTGCCCGTCACGGGTTGCCGTGGCAATCAAACACTCACCGGCCGCTTCCGTGTAGCCTGTTTTGAGACCGTTGGCCCCTTCATATTTACTGCGAATAAAGTGATTCGTTGTGCGAACCCAAACCGGTTTGCGGTTTTCATAAGGAACCTTGTAAAAATCATCGCCTACAAAATCACGGAACATGGGAATATTCATGCCGTAAGCCGCAATTTTAGCCAAGTCCAGAGCTGTCGAATAATGACCGACTTCCGTAAGACCATGCGGATTCAAAAAATGACTGCCCGTAGCCCCTGCTTCTTTTGCCACTTGATTCATCTCCAGCGCAAAGCGATATACACTGCCGCTCACATTTTCAGCCACTACTACGGCCGCATCATTACCGCTGGCTACCATCATACCTTCTGCCACCGCCTGTAAAGGCAACTGATCCGTCGGTTTAACACCTAAGTTAGATTCTTCCATAGAGGCCGCATACGGACTGATTGTGGCCAATTCATCAAGCCTTGTCCCCTGCAATTTAAGGGCCGTTAACAGCGTAACCATTTTAGTGGTGCTGGCCGGATGCATTCGCTTATTTTCATTACACGATACCAACACGCGACCTGTATCGGCATCCATCAGAACGACTGCTTCCGCCACAAAACTCGGTACGGCAACCGCACTCGACTTCGCCGCAGATGTTTCATCTAAAAACACAGTCGCCTGCCTTGCCAATTCCGGAGTCGTCGTTTGACTTACTTTAGCATCGGTTGTCTGACTGACGGCCGCTTGATCGGCCGCCGCAACCTGCGTTGCCCCTAATGCCCCAACGACCACCAAACCACCTGTCACTACAAAAACGCCTAACATTTTTTGCCAATAGTTCATAATCCAACAATCCTTATTTTACATATTGACTCATATCACCTAAAGGCTTAGCATTTTCATCTAAACCGCTGCGCTGAATATGCACAACGCGCTGAGGATATGGAATATCAATATTTTCTGCATCAAAATGATCTTTTACCGAAGACATAGTATCATAGAATACCTTCATATAGTTGGCATTTTCTACTACCGGGTACGCCGCAATACGCACCGAGTTATCGCCGAATTCCATGATACCTACTTCAACCATCTCACGGTTGACGATACGTTCATCGCTTTCAATAATTTCACGAATAATCTTAATAGCCTTATGATGGTCATTATCATAACCAATATCAAATACGAAAGGTACTACACGTGTATCCTGATATGTACTGTTCGTCACCTGCTGTGATGTAAGCATGGAGTTTGGAATAAATACGGTGCGCATTTCCTTCGTTACAATAGTCGTATTCATAAACTGAATGCTGCGAACCGTCCCCGTTACCGAACCGACTGTAATCAAATCGCCGGCTCTGAACGGTTTAAAAATCAAGATCAAAAGACCCGATGCAAAGTTGGCCAGATTACTCTGCAAAGCCAAACCGATAGCTAAACCTAAAGCACCAAAGGCTGCCAATAAAGACGTTGTCGGGAACCCGGCCGAGTTAAGCGCCGTTAAGAGAACAATGGCAAGCAACCCGTAATAGATAATCTGACTCACAAAAGATACAACCGTATGATCATAATTGGCACGCTTCATCATGCGCATGGCCACATCACGAATAAAACGGGCCAGATACATCCCCACAATGTATATAAGGAGTGCCACAATCAGACTCGGTCCATGCTCAATAAAGAAATTAATAATTCTATCCACATAACTCATACTGTCCGCCACTTCATTTTGAACACTGGTCGAAACCGGATCCGCGGCTTGTACACTGGCTACTAACATATAAACGCCTCTCTTTCTTTTAAAAATTACACTACCTTTTTATTACTTTTCTTATGAAAAAAACAACAGATGACAAATTGTTAAAAACCATATATGATAACACTATGTGTCTATATATTTAAATGCTGATTTAACGTACTGACAAACAAGTTTTATGTGCTAAAAGCAAGTTTAAGGTACTGAAAAAACAAGTGTCATCTGATATAAACTTAAACAGGAGTCAACTATGACAAAACCAACTATTAATAATCCATATATAGCGCCGTCGGAATTAGCCGTCGGCGGTCAAGTCCATATTCATAACACAGCCATCGTTGTTGCCTTCGATGACGTGCGTTACAGCTTGAGCACCGGTCCGTTAAACGGCGGTTTACACCACATTATGGCTATCCGTAATCAGAACTTGCCGTTTTTTGTAGAAACCGAACAAGAACTGCCGGGCGGTTCCTCAGCCGGCTATTTAAAAGCCGAATTTGAACAGGAAGATTATCCTTTAAATTTCTGTACCGGTCTCATTACCAGTGCCACCATGGAGTTCCATGTTTATACCAAAGTAACGGCCGGCGATGTTATCGTCGAAACCATTGCTACCGCCGGTTTTGAAGCAACCGCTCATTGTGCCGGCGACGGTTATTACTACGAAGAAAAGGACGGTAAATTTCGCCAACCGGGCACGATTAACCTCTTAATTTTTACCAATAAAGCCTTAACCGACGGGGCCCTAACCAAGGCATTAATTACCGTTACCGAAGCCAAAAGTGCCGCTTTTCGCGAGGCGGAAATTAAAAGCCTCATCAGCGGTGCCTACGCTACCGGCACGGCTACGGACGGCGTCGTACTCACCATCGATACCAACGGCGAAGTATTGACCGACTCGGGTACTTACTCGTTATTTGGCGATACCTTAGCCAAATGCGTACGTCTTGCCATGAAGCGTGCTTTTGAAAATATCGAACGCAAAGCAGAATACGACAAGGCTTTAAAAGCCTATGAAGAAACTAACGCCGAAGCTTAATATTCACTAGAACGACGAAGCTTACTATTCAGTAGAACGATGCACCCCCATACGCCTAAAAATTTAAAGCTTAATATTCGTAAAAATATTCCTGTAAAGCGGCTCGATCGGTTGTCTTAGTCAATGCCAAAGTCAACAGAATACGCGCCTTTGAAGGTGCCAATGTATCACCGGCGATAAAACCGTGACGACTGTCGTTTGGCATGACAGATACCATACCGCTACCGGTGCGCGATGAGCGTACAACCGGAATATCAAGGTTTTCAACCAACTGCCGGATACGTTCCGGTAATATACCGTGACCAAGCCCTGCGAGCACTAAGCCGTGGGGCTTTGTTTGTAGTACATGGTGCAATACACCGGAATCAATGCCGCCATACAAATATACTAACGCTACAGTCGGCAGTTCCTTAACCGCAAGCGGCGCGAACTCACTATTTAAAGTATGTTTACGAAGCGATTGATAATAAAAACGTGCCACACCGTCTTGCACAAAGCCTATATGACCGAAAAAATCATTGCCGAATGCATCGGAGCCGGTCGTGTGACGTTTCATTACCTCACGAGCACAATTAATGGTTCCGTTCAGTGTAACGAGTACGCCTTTGCCGACAGCTTCAGGCGATCTGGCAATCTGCACGGCCTGCAATAAATTAAGCGGGCCGTCCGCACTGATAGCCGTAGCCGGACGCATAGCACCAACCATGACAATCGGCTTGTCCGTTTTAACCGTTAACTGTAAAAAATACGAACCTTCTTCCATTGTATCAGTACCGTGAGTAATCACCACAGCGGCCACATCATCACGATCTACCGCCGCCTGTACGGTATGTGCCAAATCTATCCATATAGCCATTGTCATATCCGAACTATCGATATTACATAATTGTTTGCTCTCAAAAGGGCCGTAATGTTCTACGCCCGGCACAATAGCCAACACTTCATCAATACCAAGCTCGCCGGCCTGATAAGCGGTCAAATCTTCCGCCGAACCGCTCTGCCCCGCAATGGTGCCGCCGGTGCCGATAACAACAATTTTTTTAGTATATGCCATAGCATACCCTCCTCTTAATTCAAGGTTTTTACAAATCTATTATAACAAAGAATTCCTTTCACTGGCTATGCAAAGGCGGAATTTTATCTATTAAAATCGATATAATACTTTTTGTAGTGTGCAACTTTTTTAATAACATTTCATCATGATTTTTGAATTTCTATACTATATAGTTAAGAATATTTTTGTCACAAATCAACATAAATGTGTTACTATAAAGTTATAGTTTTTTATTCGTGTACAGTTGTATACAGTTGTAAACACTGATTTAGTAAATGGGGTGTATTTATGAGTGCACAAAAAGTATTAGAATTTTTTAAAGCAATGAATCAAATTCCTCGTGGTTCCGGCAATGAAAAAGCTGTCAGCGACTGGCTTGTTGAATTTGCCAAAGCGCGTAATCTTGAAGTAGAACAGGACGAAGCCAATAACGTACTTATCCGTAAAGCGGCTACGCCGGGTTTCGAAAACCGCCCCAGCATTATTTTGCAAGGTCACATGGATATGGTTTGTGAAAAAAGTGACGCTTCAACTCACGATTTCTTGACCGATCCGATTGAACATATTGAAGAAGGCGAATGGCTCCACGCCAACGAAACAACCTTGGGTGCCGATAACGGTATCGCCGTTGCCATGTCCCTGGCTGTCCTCGATTCCGACAGCATCGAACACGGTCCGTTGGAATGTCTTTTCACTACATCCGAAGAAACCGGTATGGACGGTGCTTTGGCTATTAAAGAAGGTCAGACTCACGGTCAATATCTACTCAATATCGACACTGAAGTAGAAGGCGAATTCGTAGTCAGTTGCGCCGGCGGTTGCCGCGTAGATGTTGAAATTCCTCGGCTTCGCGATAATCGTGACTCCCAATTCACCCATGCGTTGAAATTAACCTTGGACGGTTTCTTAGGCGGTCACTCCGGCATTGAAATTCATAAAGAACGCGCCAACGGCAACCAAATTCTCGGTCGTCTTTTATATGAATTGGCCGCTCAATACAATTATCAATTGGCCTCCTTCACCGGCGGTACTAAACATAACGCCATTCCACGCGTCGGTTCCGCAACCATTTTGGTAAAAGAATCCGATGTAAAACCGATTACTACTTGGATTCAGGCTAAAATGAAAGCGTATCGCGGTGAATTCACCCCTCAAGATGAAAATATTAACATCCTCGTAAGCGACGCTGAATTACCTGATACCGTTTACGGTGGTGACACAGCCGAATCTTTACTCACCTTCTTATACCTCGCGCCAAACGGCGTTTTTGCCATGAACCATTCCTTGGAAGGCCTTGTTGAAACAAGTAACAACATCGCTATCGTGGAAGAAACAGAACATACCATTCATTTGTTGATTTCCATTCGCAGCCTCTCCGAAAGCTCCATGGACTTCTTAACCAAGAAAATCCATCTCTTAGCTTCTACCTTAGGCCTTCCTTCAAAAATCGCCGGCTCCTATCCGGCTTGGGAATACGAACCGGGCAGTCCTTTAGAAGAACAGGCTATCGCTATTTATGAAAAAGTAACCGGCCAGAAACCAAAAGTAACCGCTATCCATGCAGGTCTTGAATGCGGTCTCTTGAAAGCCGTTATGCCAAATACCCAAATGATCAGCTTCGGGCCTACGATCACTCATGCCCATACCCCTCAAGAAAGATTGCATTTGCCATCAGTAGAGCATATTTTTGATTACTTAAAAGTTTTATTGAAAGAGCTCAAATAGGAAAGGGCCGATATCTTTCTTTAAACTGATAGGCTTAAATATTTGGCTTGCCCGAATTATTATGGCGTAAATTAATAAAAGCCCCCATACCTTCCTTGCACCCTGGCTACACGTAGCAAAAGGGATGCTTCAAAAGGCATGGGGGCTTTTTATATTACTTTAGTACATCATAGTGCAAATCGGGCAAACCCAATATTTTACTGCCATACAGCATCTCAGAAAATATCGGCCCTTTTCTTATGTAGAGCTCTAAAAAACCTTTAAGTAATCAAAAATGGAGGGAGAGAGAAAAAAAGAAGGGAAAAAAGATTTCCTCTCACAGTGCGATCGTTTCACGCTAAAGCACTGCTCCGAGGAAATATTTTTTCCGGTGGGGCTTATCATACAGAAAACTACTTTACGCTGTTATTAAAATAATACTCAAAGTATACTGTGTGTAGGACATGACTAAAATTGAAATATCCTAACCGCTCACTTGCTCTTATAAACGCTCTGATAAAAAATATGACCTTGGAACATTGCCTTGTTGTTTGCTTCTCCTGTGATGTTATAAAACTATCTATTAAATTAAGATGATAGTTTCTCCAATAAAAAAGATGTTCTCAGAGCATCGGCTTCTTTGAAATAGGTTGTGTTATCTACGAATCCAGGGGATAAACCCATTTTTGCCACTTTGTCTTCATCACGACCGGAGTGTGTGCCTAAATAAGCCAACTGGCGTTTGTAGTCATTGTTGAAAAAGGACAAGGTAAATTCATCTTCACGATCAACGAATTCTTTAGTATAGCGATGCGGACGGATATAAACGGTAGCCGTAGGCAAGCCCTTATTGGTCCCCCAAATCGCGCCTAAATGCCCCCAACTGGCAGTCATTGTGTTAAAGCCGTTCTTTTCATTGCCTGCCGTAATCAACATCCAGCCGTCAGAAATAAGTGTCATAGGGTTTAACTGTAAATCTTTTACTTGAATTTCTTTCATGATATACCATCCTTTCCACATGTTTTCACAAAAAAAGAAATCAACATAATGAAACATAAACTTATGAATTATAACCATTTTTCAACGATTAGTTAACTAAAGCTTCGCACTCGATAGTGTCTGCCGGTGCTTTTTGCCAAGCTATGGCTACCATAGTCAAAACTACGCTGAGACCTACCATGAAGGCTGCTGCTAACGGGGTATAAGCCAAGCCGACAAAATCAATAACTACACCGCCTAAAATAGCCCCCAGCATAATGCCGCCACTAAAACCGGCAATGTTTAAAGACGACGCTAAATCAACGGCACTTGGCACATAGCGTTTTGCCAACAACATAATATTGGCCTGTAACATTGGCACGCTCATAAAGGCTAACAAGCCCATGCCTGCTACCGTAATAATAGCGGCCGTTTCCGAAACGGCCACCCAAGTAATTACCTATAGCAATCATTACACCATACATGATGAGCACAATGCTAACCGCGGATGCACTGATTTTTGTAATATTTTGCAAAATCGGCGACAAATAGGTAAACGTAGCAAACGTTCTGCCATAACCTAACACTGTAATCACTAATGGCAAAATGATTTGTGGTGTGGTAATCAATTTCCATTGATTATGCCAGCTCGGCTTACTCGTTATATGCCCTGCATTATTAGGAATATATCGCAAATTAAGCCACAAAGTAAACGCCTCTACAACTACTACACCCCAGAATGATACGCGCCAACTTAAAAACTCGCTAAGGTAGGTTCCCAGTGGCACTGCAAAGGCTGTAGCAATTGTAAAACCGCTAAAAATAAAGGCAATCGCACCGGCACTTTTATTGGGTGCCACCAAGCTGACTGCCACGGAAGAAGCAATGGCAAAAAATAAGCCATGAGCGGCTGCTGCCATGATTCGGCCAATCAACAACCAAATAAAGGTTGTAGCCATCACGGTAAATACATGGCCGATTAAAAATAAAGCCACAGCAAATACCAATAGCCGTTTACAATTTACTTGTGCCGTTAAGGACGTCAAAATCACGCCACCCACGGCCACACCGAATGCATAAAGTGAAACAGTCGAACCCGCTTCAAACAAGCTTACGCCAAATTCTTGTGAAAACATCGGCAAGAGCCCTACCGGAATAAATTCCGTTATGCCCGTCCCGAAAAACATCATTGCCAGCGCAATCAGCGCCATTTTTGTTTTATCCATATAATATCAAAATCCTCCCATCACTTTTTATACTCTAATTTTTAGTAAAATATTACTAAATCATGAAAACTACTTTGAGATTTAACATCAATGCAGTAGTCTCAAATTAATTTATTTTCATACAAATTCGTATTCAGAACTTGTAACAATTGCAATTATAGAGCATAGTATCATTACTGAAAAGACGGCACTTTTTTGTATTATAGGAACAAAAATGTTACAATTTAGGTATATTCAATATTTTGGAGGTGAAAAATTTTTTGCGAAATTTATATCATTTGGCCATTGAGGCTACGTTAGAAGCTATTACCGGTAAATGGAAAGTATCCATTCTCTGCCATTTAGGTCACGGCACCTTGCGCACCGGCGAATTAAAACGATTGATGCCTAATATCTCGCAACGTGTGCTCACCCTCCAACTTCGCGAATTAGAAGATGCGGGCATCATCACCCGCACTGTATATAACGAAGAACCACCGCGCGTAGAATACAGCCTAAGCGAACGCGGTCAAAGCCTGCGCCGCATTTTAGGCGAAATGTCAGACTGGGGTGCCGAATTGATAGAAGCACGTCGCGCCGCAGGCGAAACCGTAGAAGTCACGGCTCCGGAAGATGATGGACTAAGATTATAAAATATCAAGCGTAACCGGAAATCACTAATCCCCATATAAAAGCATTGGATATCTTTTATATGAGTTAAGTATTTAAAAAGCTTTGGTGTAATCCGAAATATCTTAATTAAAACAATAAAGGGTCCCCACGCCTTCCTTGCACCCTGGCTACACGTAGCAAAAGGGATGCTTCAGAAGACGTGGGACCCTTTACATACATTATCTATTCTTAAGCAATACTCCGGTTACGCCCAATATTTTATAATTTCCGCAGGAAAAGAAAGAAAGAAAGAAAGAAAAACACCATTTTACTTATCTTGCAATATAACAGAACTATGTTTTAAATTGATATGATAATTCCCAAATAAAAAATATGTCCCCGGAACATCGCCTTGTTGCATGCAACCCAGCGGTGCGAGAGGACATATTTTTTTATACCTCTTCTCCCCAGCAAATAAAATATTCTCGCGGCTAGTTCTTAACTAATGTTGCAGAAACGCCATTTGCTCTATGATAACAAAGCGAGTTTTACATATTCTACGATGCCATCCAAAGGTACACCTGCTTTTTTAAAGCAAAGGGCAAATTCAACCCAATTAATAGTTACTTCGTCAAAATCACGAATACCCGAAGCGGTACGTGGCACACTTGGAATCAAGCCGATTCGTTCATAATAACGAAGTGTATCGGTGGTAATATCAAATTTTCAGCTACTTCTTTTATTGTCATTGTATCATCTCCTTGTAATTTTTGTTTATTCTATATTATACGTTTGACACTTTATTTACTGTAATTATTGTACCCCTTTGAGCTAACTTCAAGTCAAGTTATTTATTATTAAATACTCAGTTATTTGATAGAAATTGTCAAAATTCCCTATAAAGCAGCGATGTTTATCAAATTTTATAAATCGAAGCAAGATATTACTGAAATAATTAACCTCCAACATAGCAAAGCAAAGCATAACATAACAAAGCCCTTGCAGAATTTCACACGCAAGGGCTTTGTCTTTTAATTTTTAAGTTGTATTGTAAGTTGAAGTAGTGAAGTTGTATTGCAAATCAAAATGTGAAGTTATTTCGCAATTAAAGTAATGAACGCTTAATACCACCAGTACAGCGTAAAAGCATATTCATTTTTAGCCGGATTAATTAAATTGAAAGCTGTAATTTGCTTAATTGGTTTATTTTGTTTATTCAAATTCGCCGACTTAAACGTGTTCCAAAGCTTGTGCCAAATCATCGATCAAATCCTCCACGTTTTCAATCCCCACGGAGATACGAATCATATCCGGAGTTACGCCGGCTGCTTTTTGCTCTGCTTCATTAAGCTGTGCATGAGTTGTGCTGGACGGATGAATTACGAGGGATTTCGCATCGCCTACGTTAGCCAAGTTGGAGAAAATCTCAAGGGCATCTACGAATTTAATGCCTTCAGCTTTGCCGCCTTTAATACCGAAAGTGAAGATAGAACCAACGCCTTTTGGATAGTATTTATCAGCCAAGGCTTTGTATTTACTGTCTTTCAATTCCGGATAGTTAACCCAAGCAACTTTTGGATGGTTAGCCAAGAAGTCGATGATTTTACGGGTATTTTCAACATGGCGTTCTACACGTAAGGACAAGGTTTCAATGCCTTGTAAAATGAGCCATGCAGCGAGCGGTGTCAAAGCAGCACCGGTATCACGGAGCAACTGAGCACGAACTTTTACAGTGAAAGGAATCGGTAAATCAGCATATACAAGACCGTTATAATGAACGTCACCGGCTACAAAATCCGGGTAACGACCGCTGGCTTTATAGTCGAATTTACCGCTTTCAACGATAACACCGGCAATTGTTGTACCGTGACCGCCTAAGAATTTAGTGGCGGAATGCACTACCACGTCGGCACCATGCTCAATCGGGCGAATAAGGTATGGGGTACCGAAAGTATTATCTACAATAAGGATGATGCCGTGTTTATGGGCAATATCCGCCACAGCTTGAATATCCACAAGGTTGATGTTCGGATTACCGATGGTTTCCACATAAATCGCTTTAGTGCGGTCATCGATAGCTTTTTCAAAAGCACTCAAATCATCAGGATCAACGAATTTAGTCGTAATGCCAAAACGAGGCAAAGTGGAGCTGAACAAATTATAGGTACCACCGTATAAAGTGGAGGCTGCGATAATGTTATCGCCGGTACCGGCTACGTTTTCAATCGCGTAAGTAATAGCTGCCGAACCGGAACCTACGGATAAGGCACCGGCACCACCTTCTAAAGCCGCTACGCGTTTTTCAAGAACGTCGTTAGTCGGTGTCCCTAGGCGGGAATAGATAGCACCCGGATCGCGAAGGGCAAAGCGATCAGCTGCCTGTTGTGCATCTTTAAATACATAGCTTGTAGTTTGGTGAATCGGCACCGCACGGGCACCTGTTTCGTCGATAACTTGACCTTCATGTAATTGGATGGTTTCGAATTTGTACTGTTTGCTCATAATAAAATCTCTCCTTTTTCTCTCTGTCGGTTTCTCACGCCGACAATCCCTAATCTCTCTTTATTTTATATTTGACAGCTCTTAGCATCTCTCTCTTTACGCCATGTCTGTAACTAACAATTTCGTTGTTGTTTCATTTTTTGAATCTGTTCAATAATATACGGTGTTTCCTGGTATACGTAATAGTTCAGCCAATTGGTAAAAATCAGCGTCCCTGTTGACCGCCAACGCACGATAGGTGCTTTCGTCGGATCATCGTCAGGATAGTAATTTTCAGGAACGTCAATATCGAGTCCCAAGTTTTTATCCCGTTCATATTCCCGCTGCAAGGTATCTCGATCGTACTCGGAATGGCCGAACACAAAGATGTGTTTGTTATCGAGGCTGCGAACTATGGCTGCGCCGGCTTTTTCAGAAGCAGCTAAAATCTCCAAATTCGGATTTGCTTTTATCTCATCAACCGACACGGTCGTGTGCCTTGAATGGGGCATGTAGAAAATCTCATCCATACCGCGAAGCAGCATTGGCCTTTTGTTAAGGACTTCGTTTTCAAAAACCCCGAACAGCTTCGTCGGCAACAATTCTTTGTCGATACCGAAGTGATAATACAAACCGGCTTGCGCTCCCCAGCAGATGTAGAGCGTGGAGTATACATGATTTTCACTCCAATCCATAATCTCGGTCAGTTCCTGCCAGTAATTCACTTCTTCAAACGGCATCAATTCAATTGGTGCGCCGGTGATAATCATACCGTCATAAAACTTGTCTTTGATTTCATCGAAAGTCCGATAAAACGAACTGAGGTGATGTTCTGATGTGTGTGCTGCCTTGTGACTCGCCATATGTAGTAAGGTAATGTCCAGTTGCAACGGCGTATTGCTTAATGCTCTTAAAATCTGTGTTTCCGTTACTTCTTTCGTCGGCATCAGATTAACGATTAATATTTGTAGCGGCCGAATATCTTGTGTTTCAGCTCTTACCGTGTCCATGACGAAGATATTTTCTTCTGCCAGTTTAGCAATGGCCGGCAAGTCTTTCACTACCGTTATGGGCATTTTGCATCACTCCTTCCCCCAAGCCCGTACTCTCTTTTCTCATCTTTCTCAAATCTTAATGATTAACACTCTAACCCCTCTTACTAAACTGCTCGTCTTTCTCAAATCTGAATCTCTAAGTTCCTATACTCAAATCCTTTCTTTATAGAAAACTTTCAAAACCGAATCCCCAAAGTCTCTCTTTTTTCTCAAACATTGTAAAACTCATTGCTTAGTGCCTATCATTTTATTAACTCACTGCCCCTCCGAGCAACAGCCTCTCAACTCTGTTGTTCGTTTACGGTGGTTAATGCCATTAACATATACTACTTTCAGTTTGCTATCAGCAAGTTGATTAGTATTACTATGCCATAAAAATCGGTAAAAAAAAACATCCTCTATTCACCGCTGTGAACAAGGACGTCTATAACATGTTACCACCTTGATTTAGCAAAGCCTCACGGCTCTGCCCTCAGCCGGTACGTCTTACAAAATAAAATTATGTCGTACTTATTCTTAAAGTATCTTAACTATATGACTCTATTCGTAAGGTTATACCGTGGCATTATAACGGTTGCATCCGCCGAGACTAAAGCTTACGCATTCCACCTCGGATACTCCAAGACCATTTTCCTCGCATTCTTTTGCATCCCCTTCCACCTTACGGGACTCTCTGTGCCAACGCTCTGCGATTACTTATCTCTTCATCGTCGATTCTGTATGTTAATGTAGGCTATCGATGACTTGCTGTCGTTATCGATGTGACTACTATACCAATCATTCAAAAAGCTGTCAACAAGAGTTTTACGTCATTCTTTTGACAGTGGACACTTTGAGTTATTTCGAAAATTATGAAGCTAACTCGATTTATAGTATAATTTTGGCGAAAAAATTACAATTTAACTGTAATCCCGATACTTATGAATAATCTCAAAAGCACAGCTTGTTATAGTCCGGAACTATAGCAAACATTAATCAACAACTATAAACTAGTCTACTCCTATTACGCATTCTGAATTAAATTTCTCTGGCAAACGATTCAATACATAGCATTATAATTCAATTTTTTTATTAAAATAAAAAACGATCCAATTATCAAAAATAGATGGCTCCAAACATAAAAAAATAGATTACTCCATACATCAAAAAAAGATTGCTCCATACATCAAAAAAAGATTGCTCCATACATCAAAAAAAATTTCTTCAAACATCAAAAAAGGGACTGCCGTAGCAGTCCCTAAATTGTGCTTGCAATTATATTTGCATTTTTAGTAATTTGTAATCGCTTACGCTTTATTTTTTACATCAAGACGTAACAGCGATCGTTGTAAAGCCAACTCAGCACGATGAAAATCAATCTCTGCATTCTTAGATGCGAGACGTTCTTCCGCACGTGCCTTAGCCCGTTTAGCACGTTCTACGTCAATTTCTTCAGGCAATTCGCAATTCGGTGTTACAACGGTAATCACATTGTCTTTGATTTCCAAAAAACCGCCGAAGTTGGCCATAAAATGACGAGTGCCGTC
Organism: Veillonella seminalis; assembly: GCF_003992065.1. Classification (GTDB taxonomy): domain Bacteria; phylum Bacillota; class Negativicutes; order Veillonellales; family Veillonellaceae; genus Veillonella_A; species Veillonella_A seminalis. The sequence goes on along the minus strand of NZ_RQUZ01000012.1, from coordinate 34,643 downwards.
CGGTAAATCTACACGCAACGGTGCAATTTCCAAGGCAACCACTAAATCGGCGTGGCGTGGTAAGATACCGAGTTCGCCCATTTCAGTACGCACGACAACAAAATTGACATCACCCGAAAAGGCCGTCTTGTCAGGGGTAATTACATCCAGATGCATGGTCTTGCCGCTACTCATGAACTATTCCCCCTTCTCCGTCAATTCCTTTCCTTTAGCAACTGCTTCATCAATGGTGCCTACCATATAGAACGCGTTTTCCGGTAAATCATCATGTTTACCTTCCAAAATTTCTTTGAAGCCACGCAAGGTTTCTTTAAGTGGTACATATTTGCCCGGTGAACCGGTAAATACTTCCGCTACGAAGAATGGCTGGCTGAGGAAACGTTGAATTTTACGGGCACGGGCAACCGTCAATTTATCTTCTTCCGATAATTCTTCCATACCGAGGATTGCAATGATATCCTGTAAATCTTTATATTTTTGCAATACTTCCTGTACGCCGCGGGCGATTTTATAATGTTCTTCGCCCAAAACTAACGGATCCAAGATACGGCTGGTGGAATCGAGTGGATCCACAGCCGGATAAATACCGATTTCAGCAATGGAACGCGACAATACTGTCGTCGCATCCAAATGTGCGAAGGTAGCAGCCGGAGCCGGGTCAGTCAAGTCATCGGCAGGTACATATACGGCCTGTACGGACGTAATGGAACCTTCTTTAGTCGATGTAATACGTTCTTGCAAAGCCCCAACGTCATTGGCCAAGGTAGGTTGATAACCTACGGCCGACGGCATACGACCGAGCAACGCGGATACTTCCGAGCCGGCCTGAATGAAACGGAAAATGTTATCTACGAATAAGAGCACGTCCTGTTTCTGTACGTCACGGAAATATTCAGCCATGGTAAGGCCGGTTAAAGCAACACGCATACGTGCTCCAGGCGGTTCATTCATCTGACCGTATACCAAAGCAGTTTTGGAAATAACGCCGGATTCCTTCATTTCGTTCCAAAGGTCATTACCTTCACGAGTACGTTCCCCTACGCCGGAGAATACGGAATAACCGCCGTGTTCTGTTGCGATATTATGGATTAACTCCATGATTAATACGGTTTTACCTACACCGGCACCACCGAACAAACCGATTTTACCACCTTTTACATATGGAGCGATTAAGTCAACGACTTTAATCCCTGTTTCCAAGATGGTAGTTTCCGGTGCCAAATCATCAAATTTAGGAGCCGGACGGTGGATTGGCCACATTTCAGACGCTTTAACAGGCGTATCATCATGGTCAACCGTTTCACCGAGTACGTTAAAAATACGGCCAAGCACGCCATCACCGACCGGAACGGAAATAGCGGCACCTGTGTCCACTGCTTCCATACCGCGAGTCAGGCCATCCGTAGAACTCATGGCAACGGCACGTACAGTGTCGTCCCCCAAGTGTTGCATTACTTCAACTACAATCACTTCTTCCTTGCCGGATTCGCTTGTTTTTTTAATATGAATTGCGTTGTAAATAGCCGGAAGCTCTCCCGCCGTGAAGAGAACGTCGACTACCGGTCCGATGACCTGTACAACTTTACCTATATTATTACTCATTTAAGAGGTCTCTCCTCCTTTGTAGTTATACCTATTGCAAGGCATTAGCGCCACCGACAATTTCAGAAATTTCATTGGTAATGCCGGCTTGTCGTAATTTATTGTATTCCAAATTAAGTGTGCTGATTAAATCTCCTGCATTATCTGTTGCAGAAGTCATAGCCGTCATGCGAGCACCAAGCTCACTGGCGGAAGCTTGCAATAAAGCGTTATACACAGTAATTTCCAAATATTTAGGCAACAATTGATCATAAATGGCTTTTTCTGAAGGTTCGTAAATATACAATTCGTTAAGTTCGCCCTCATGATGCGGTTCTGTGATAACCGGCAATAATTTTACGCTGGTCACATTCTGCGTCAAAGAGTTTACGAAATGAGTATAAATCAAAATAACTTCATCAACTTCGCCATCTAAAAACAGCTTAGATGCTTCTTGTACAATTTGTTTGGCATGACTGTAATCCGGTTTATCGGAAAACCCTACATGAGAATGTGTCACCGGATACTGATGATACTGCAGATATTCCGTCGGTTTGCGGCCTACGGTAATCGTTTCATACGTATCAGATGCTTTTTCATGTGTTTCATGCGCAAAATATTTAATCAAGTTACTGGTATAAGCACCAGCTAAGCCTTTATCGGCGCCAATCAAGATGTAACAAGTTCGCGACACATCGCGTACCATTGTTAACGGATAGGACGCCAACACCTCAGCATCTAATGTAGCGGATACATTCGTGAGGATTTGACCTAACTTTTTTGCATATGGTTCCGTAGATTTTGCTTTGGCCTGTGCACGGCGCAATCGAGCAGATGCTACCATTTTCATGGCTTTGGTAATCTGCTGCGTATTAGTAACACTCTTAATGCGCTTACGTAAATCCTGTGCACTGCTCATCGCCTACGCCTCCTCAGAAGTAATCAAGTGATGGGAAGTACCGAAAGATTCAATGCATTCATTAATCGCTTTTTTCAAAAGTTCTTCCGTATCTTTGTCTAATATTCTGGATGTTTGAATATTGGTCAAAATTTCACTGTAGTTGCTGTGAACATAGCGTAATAATTCATTTTGGAATTCAGGTACATCGGCTACTTCGATAGAAGCAAAATAACCGTTGATACCGGCATACAAACAAACTACTTGTTCTTCAACTTTGAGTGGTGAATACTGAGGCTGTTTTAACATTTCTGTTAAACGTTCACCGCGATCAAGCTGTGCTTTTGTCGATTTATCGAGGTCGGAACCGAACTGCGCAAACGCTGCTAATTCACGATATTGAGCCAAATCAAGACGTAATTTACCGGCAACTTGTTTCATCGCTTTAATCTGTGCACTACCGCCTACACGCGATACGGACAAACCTACGTCAACAGCCGGACGAATCCCGGAGTAGAACATATCGGTGCCAAGGAAAATCTGACCGTCCGTAATGGAAATTACGTTCGTAGGGATGTAAGCCGATACGTCGCCGGCCTGGGTTTCAATAATCGGCAAAGCCGTAATGGAACCGCCACCCAATTCATCAGATAATTTAGCAGCTCGTTCTAACAAACGAGAATGTAAATAGAATACGTCACCAGGATATGCTTCACGTCCCGGCGGACGACGAAGTAACAAACTCATGGCACGATATGCCGCTGCCTGTTTGGACAAATCATCATATACGCAAAGTACATGTTTACCTTGATACATGAAATGTTCGCCCATAGCAACACCCGCATACGGAGCGATATACTGCATAGGAGCGCCTTCAGATGCACCGGCCGATACTACGATAGTGTAGTCCATAGCGCCGGCTTCCTGTAATTTCTGTACAACACGTGCAACGGTAGATTCTTTCTGACCGATAGCTACGTAGATACAAATTACATCCTGACCTTTTTGATTCAAGATCGTATCGATGGCAATCGCCGATTTACCGGTACCGCGGTCACCGATAATAAGTTCACGTTGGCCTCGACCAATCGGTACCATGGCGTCGATTGCTTTCAAACCGGTCTGCAACGGTTGGAATACGGATTTACGATCCGCAATGCCCGGTGCCGGATATTCGATAGGTCGATAGGTTTCTGCTGTAATGGCGCCTTTGCCGTCAATCGGCTGGCCCAAAGCATTTACTACACGACCGATAAGCTGTTCACCTACAGGAACCTGCATGATACGACCTGTGCGGCGTACCTGGTCCCCTTCTTTAATAAGGAAATCATTACCTAATAATACAGCCCCTACGTTATCTAATTCGAGGTTCTGTACCATCCCATAAACACCATGAGGTAATTCTAATAATTCACCTGCCATGGCCTTTTCAAGACCGTAAATATGCGCAATACCGTCACCTACTTCAAGTACGGTACCCACATCATCAACGTTAAGTTCTACATCATAGTCCTGAATCTGCTGTTTAATTATGGCAGTAATTTCTTCAGGCTTCATTTTCATACTTAACCATTCACCCCAATCTCTGTTGTATCGGACTTAAGCAAATATTTCTTTAAATCCTCCATACGACGCATTAAACTTGCATCAATACGCGTATCTCCGATTTGGATGATAAAACCACCCAAAATTTTTGGATCCACTTTGATTGTAAAAATATACTGCTTACCCGTAATCGCTTTTAATTTATCGGCCAACTGCGTATAAATTTCGTCCGGCATTGCTTCGCTCACTGTAACAGTGGCTGAGAAAATGCCACGTGCTTCCCGTGCTTTGTTAATAAACTCCGCAATGGCAGACTGAATATACCGTATGCGTCCGCGTTTGACCATAACAAATAAGGTGTTAAGGGCCATCGTATTAATGGCTTCACCGAATATTTTGGCCAAAACATTGCATTTTGCCTCTGCATCGAGGGCCGGGTACAACAATAAGGTGCCTAATTCAGGCTGCGTATCCATAACTTCTTTTACATAGGAAAGATCCGTTTCCATTTGTTCCAGAATTTGCTGTTCCTGCGCCAATTCAAAGATAGCGGTACTGTATTTATCTGTTACAATGTCTACGCTCATACCAATCACCCTAATGCTTTACTGTCAAGCTTTTCAATGGCTTCTTTAACAAGGTCCACATTAACCTGACTATCCATATTCTTAGCAACAATTTTGCCGGCAATAGCCATGGAAAGTGTAATCATATCTTCACGCATTTTTTCCATTGCTTTAGCTTGTTCACGGGCAATTTCGTTACGAGCTTCTTCTTTTTCACGTACTAGCTGTTCTTTTAATTCCTTAATTTGAGCCTGCGTATTCCGTTCAGCCAACTGGGCTGCCTTTTCAACAATCGCTTGAGCTTCTTTACGAGCATTGGCTAATTGTGCTTCATACTCTTTTTTGGTAGCTTCCGCAGAATCCAAAGTAGCCTGTGCATTCGCCAAATCGCCTTCAATCTTCTTGCGACGGGCTTCCATCACACCGACTAAAGGTTTAAACGCAAATTTTGCTAAAATAGCAACTAAAATAAAGAAATTTATAAATTGAACCAGCAATGTACCGTTTATTTCTACCAACGGCGTAACCCCCTCTTAAACTTGGAATTATAACTTGCCTTCTTATGTCTGTTCAATTTAATAAAGAACCGAATTATAATTTACCAACGATAACATCAGTAAATACAAGTACGATGGCGATAACGGTAGCAATGATAGGAATAGATTCGATCAAACCGATGGAAATAAATAAATTAGTCATAATTTTACCGGCCATTTCAGGCTGACGAGTCATACCTTCAAATGCTTTACGAACTGCCATCGCGTCACCAATAGCTGCTGCTATCGCTGCCAAACCTGCTGCTAAACAAGCACTAAATACACTTACTGACAACAAAATTGCTTTTTCCATAATAAAATCCTCCTAGAAAATGTTACGAATACAACCTGAGATACTCAAAATAATGGTTGGTAATACCGTGGTGATTAATGTTCCTCATCGCTGATTGCCATACCCAAGTATGACGTCACGAGAATTGTAAAAACGAAGGCCTGAATAACACCTACAAATAAGCTGAATACGAGCCAAATAATTGGTGTCAAATACGGTGCCAAACCGTTTAACAACTCTAATACAATTTCACCTGCTACAATGTTGCCGAATAGACGAAAACTGAGCGTCACCGGCTTAGAGATTTCTTCCATGATGTGGAAGATAACAAATACGGCAAACGGTTGAAAGAAATGCTTGAAGTAAGAGGGACCTTTCAACTTTGCCCCAATAACCCAAATACTCACCGAGCTGGCCAGCGCCAGACCCAATGTCGTGTTCAAATCGTTAGTAGGCGATGTCAAAATATGAGGACTTGGTATCAGCCCCAATTCATTACTTACTAAGATAAAAATAAAGAAAGTAAATAGTAGCGAACTTACCTTACTAAAGTGTTTACCTAAAGGACCCTTTAGCTGACCCCCAATTGTTTCTAAAATAAACTCGACTACATTTTGTACGCCTGATGGAACCATATTGACTTGCCGTGTAGCAAAAAAGGCAACAACTATAATAATGGCAAACACTACCCAAGTCATATAGATAGTATCCATATTAAAAGCCATGCCCCACATGTGAACGACGTCATGAGTCCCGGTATGTAATTCCATAAGGTTCACCTCCTTTCGCCTAAATTGCTACCCCATTACTCTATCGAAATTTAGTTTAATACACATTAAATCACATCGGGTCTGTCTGCCTGGTTAAACCGGATGCGTTCGTAAATCGTTAGCGGACGCCATAGCAACAATCCCAGTATATATGGTACAAACGGAAAGTTTTCAAACAAATAAACGGCCAATAATGTACCGATGGCCACCAGTGTGATACGAATCAAAGTACCCAGCTTAGTTGCTTTTTCAATAGTACGTAGTTTTTTATGGCGAAGTTTATAACCCCATAAACCTAAAATCAATAAATACAGTAAATTAACAGAACATCCCCAAACCCAGCCTAATATGTATCTCTCGTAATCAAAGACTTCTAATAATAATGTAGATGCTACAGTTACCACGACAAGGTAACAACTCATACGTTTTATAAAATCCACGAGTACCTCCACGAGTAAGCCCCCTCACGACACAACCCGAAGATACAAGGAGTACAGACCGCCTAAACCTCCTACTACCCCTCCTATTAGCGTAAACCATGGTGACATACCAAACAGATAGTCTAAGCCACGGCCTATCGCCAGACAGCCCAGAATGCTGACCAACAGGGAGAAACCTGCCGATAAGGCCACATTCAGTGCTTTTATTGTGGTTGGATCGAGTCGCTTCATTGGAATCACCTTCTTTGTGATGGTTAAAACGGGGAAACTATGAATACTACTAATCTCTAACTTCTTTATTATAACAAAATTCAACTTTCACTAAATTATAACATTTTGTCATACGTTTAGCCAATATACCTATAACAAGTATACTTTTATCCAATATTCTTATCATCAAAATAATTAATATATTTCAATTTTAGAGAATATGGTTTACAAGCTGACTTTCAAAGTATTTTTCAAAATTAATAATAAATTTACATCAATCTTTTTATTATATTTAAGAATGTTGTATATACTTTTTACGAATACAAAGGGCATTTTTCAAAGTTCTTAGTAAAAAAATGTACACGATTCGGGTAGACACATTAGCTGATATATATAACTGAGGGTATTCATAATATCAGCTATTTACTACCTAAATACTATCAATTAATAACCGAAACGGCTCGGCTTTTTACCGCTATGTAAAAATTCATAGCGTAAAGCTTCTACAATACGATTCGATGCAATGCCGTCACCGTACGGATTTACAGAATTAGCCATAACATCAAAGGCTTCTTTATCGGCCAACAAACGATAAGCCGTATCATATACCGTATTTTCATCGGTCCCTACGAGACGTACCGTACCGGCCGTTACCGCTTCCGGACGTTCTGTTGTGTTACGAAGTACCAATACAGGTTTGCCCAAAGCCGGGGCTTCTTCCTGAATCCCACCGGAGTCGGTCATCAACAAATAGGAACGAGCCATCAAATTGGCAAACGGTTCATACTCGAGCGGATCGATTAAATGAACACGTTCCACATCGCCCAACTCTTCTTTAACGATACTGCGAACTTTCGGATTCTTATGCACCGGGAATACCACTTCAATATCATCAAAAGCCTCTACCAAGCGGCGAATTGCTTTATACACATGGCGCATCGGTTCGCCTAAATTTTCACGACGATGAGTTGTTACGAGCACAATGCGACGACCTTTATAGTCTAAATTATTCAGCAATGTTTCTTCAAACTGATAGTTGTCCTTAACCGTAGTTTGAAGTGCATCGATAACCGTATTACCGGTTACATATAAATGGGCGGATCCGATATTTTCTTTCATCAGATTTTTTTCGGCACTTGAAGTCGGCGCAAAATGATAGGTTGCCAAAGAACCCGTCAATTTACGGTTCATTTCTTCAGGAAACGGAGAGTAAATATTACCTGTACGCAAACCGGCTTCCACATGACCTACCGGAATTTCTTGATAAAAAGCGGCTAAGGCCCCCGCAAACGTAGTCGTTGTATCCCCATGAACAAGTACTACATCAGGTTTAGCTTCTTTAAGTACATCCTTTAGCCCTTCCAAGGCTCTGGTTGTCACGTCATACAGCGTTTGGCCCTGGCTCATGATATTCAAATCATAATCCGGCGTAATCGCGAATAAATCCAATACCTGGTCAAGCATTTCGCGATGTTGTGCCGTTACCGTTACAATAGCTTCCATATCCGGAGCCGCTTCTAAAGCCTTAACTACCGGTGCCATCTTAATCGCTTCAGGGCGAGTCCCAAAAATCGTCATTACTTTTAACATTTAATAATACCTCCCATAATTAGCCAGCCTACATACCCTGTATGCTATGAAGGCGCTTGTACAATCGTACAAGCGCACCTGTATTAATGTCTATTTGCTGCTCTATTTTCCTCGGCAATGACTTCATCTTTAGCAATCATTCCCAATTTAGTTGCAATAAACACGCAAACACACAAAATAGCCAACACTATAAAAATGCCGACCAATATATTTACTTTTGCCAACAAAATAGCTACATAGCCCAACAACGCCGTAACGGCATACATCAACAACACGGCTTGTTTTTGTGACAAACCGAGTGCCAACAGGCGATGATGCATATGACCTTTATCCGGTTTAAACACCGGCCGGCCGTTGATCTTACGGCGAATGATGGCAAAGGTAGTATCTAAAATAGGCAGGCCTAATACAATTACCGGTACTACCAACGAAATAGTGGCCGCCGTTTTAACAGCACCCATAACGGAAATTGTGGCCATTGTATAGCCCAACAACATACTACCCGTATCCCCCATAAAGATTTTGGCAGGGTTAAAATTATAACGCAAAAAGCCGAGCGCCGCACCGGCCAAAGCCAAAGCAACGCACGCCAAGTCAACCTGCCCCATTTGCCACAAAATGGTAAAAATGGTCAGGCTTGAAATCAAAGAAATGCCGGCTGCCAAACCATCCAAACCGTCTATGAGGTTTACGATATTCGTAAAACCGACAATCCAAAAGATAGTAAGCGGTATCGACAAAAAGCCTAAGTAGAACACATGTCCCCAAGGATTGGTAATAAACTCAACCTGGTTACCAAAGGCCACGACTACAACTGCCGCTAAAATTTGACCTGTTAATTTTGTTTTTGGGCCGATTTGTTTTACATCGTCCCATATACCGACACCTACAAGCACAACCGAACCCAGCAAGAGCCCCATTACAGCCTGTAAATCTTTAACGGTATAAAGAACCGATATAATATAGCCTATAAAGATGGCCAAGCCACCTAAGCGGGGAATTGAGCCGTGATGCACCTTACGTGCATCCGGCTTATCCATAGCCCCAATATTAATCGCCAACCTTTTAATCAGCGGTGTAATCGCAAACGTAATGACCAACGCCACCACGAACGCCCACACGTACACCGTCATTACCGCACCTCCTCGTGCTCGTCCTTAGTTCGTAAGACTGCGTACAGGTGCCGGAATTCGTCCACCGCGCTGGATAAACTCTTCCGCCCCAAACGGACTTACTTCAATGATTGGGCAATAGCCCAAGAGGCCGCCGAATTCAACCATTTCGCCGACAGTTTTGCCGGGAACCGGAATCAAACGAACAGCCGTCGTTTTATTATTAATCATGCCAATAGCCGCTTCATCGGCAATAATTGCCGAAATGGTCGCTGCCGATGTATCGCCCGGTACTGCAATCATATCAAGACCTACAGAGCAAACACAAGTCATGGCTTCTAATTTTTCTAAACTTAAACTGCCAACCGAGACAGCATCAATCATGCCCTTATCTTCACTTACCGGAATAAAGGCACCGCTGAGACCGCCTACATGAGACGAGGCCATAAGGCCACCTTTTTTAACAGCATCATTCAACAATGCCAAAGCCGCCGTAGTACCATGAGCCCCACAGGAGGTAATACCCATTTCTTCCAAGACATGCGCAACCGAATCACCAACGGCAGGCGTAGGAGCCAAAGATAAATCGATAATCCCAAACTGCTTACCCAAACGCCGTGACGCTTCCTGAGCCACTAATTGACCCACGCGTGTAATCTTGAAGGCTGTACGTTTAATCGTTTCGGCCACTTCGTCAAAAGGACGTCCGCGCACAGCTTCCAAAGCGTGCTTAACAACTCCCGGTCCGCTGACACCAACGCTAATCATCGTATTACCTTCCGTGACACCATGGAACGCCCCTGCCATAAACGGATTGTCTTCGACAGGATTACAAAAAATAACAAGCTTAGCACAACCGAAAGCATCACGGTCAGCTGTAAGCTCGGCGGTTTGTTTAACAATACGGCCCATTTCCGCTACAGCATCCATGTTGATGCCTGCTTTAGTGGAACCGATACCTACAGAACTGCACACTAAATCAGTCGTCGCCAATGCTTCCGGAATGGATGCGATTAAACGACGGTCACCATCTGTATAACCTTTACTTACCAAAGCGGAAAACCCGCCGATAAAGTTAACGCCCACTGCTTTGGCTGCTTTATCCAAAGCTTTGGCTACCGGTACATAATTCGTCAAATCACTGCCGGCCGCTACGAGCGAAATCGGTGTAACAGATACGCGTTTATTAATAATCGGCACACCGTATTCACGTTCAATCGCTTCACCGGTGGCTACTAAATTTTCGGCTTCTTGCGTAATATGATCATAAATACGATCACAAAGGGTGTTGCCGTCAACGGCCGTGCACCCCAACAAACTGATGCCCATAGTAATCGTACGAACATCCAACTTATTGTCATGAATCATCTGGTTGGTTTCGAGGATATTTTCAATACTTAACATATCATCACCTACCCTATACGATGCATGCTGAGAAAGATATCCGCATGTTGTGCCTGAATCTGAACGCCCAAAGCTTCCCCTTCAGCCGTCAAAGCTGCCTGAACCTTTGGCAAAGCAGTTTGATCTTTAGCTTCACACATCATGATCATATTGAACATGCCGTCCAAAATTGTCTGATTAATCGATACGATATTTACATAGTTCTCAGCCAATACGGTAGCTACACGCGCAATAATACCTACTCGGTCTACCCCTACTACGGTTACAACTACTTTCATGCGATTCACCTTTCCCTTATACCTACATTATCAGTACTCTCTAATTTCAATGATGTTATATTATACCACAATTCGCGGTGCAATACCATATAGTGCTAACGGGACGTTACTTCATCCACCAAAGCTTGGCCGGCTTTCAAAAGTTCTGCCAACGCTTCTTTGCCTTGGAATGTTTCTGCATACACTTTGTATAAATCTTCGGTACCCGACGGACGTGCTACCAAGAAGCTGTTAGCCGTCGTAATACGCAAGCCGCCGATAGCATAATCACCGTAAAGTGACGTGGTGCGTACATCTTCAATGGTTTCACCGGCCAATTCTTTAGTTGTTACATCACTCGGTTGTAATTGGCTCAAGCGTTCTTTGGCCGCTTTACTGCAAGGTGTATCAACACGCGCGAATTCAGGCTCACCGTAACGTTTGGTAAGGAATGTGTACAGTACATCCGGCGTTAAGCCATTCGTAACCGCAAACATTTCCATAGCCAATAAGCCCATAATTATGCCGTCTTTATCGGTCGTCCAAACGGTGCCGTCTTTTTTGAGGAAGGATGCGCCCGCACTTTCTTCACCGCCGATACCTATGGTACCGTCAAACAACAAGGATGAAAAATATTTAAAGCCTACCGGCACTTCATACGTTTTAATGCCGTTGTCATTACAGAATTTATCAACTATTCGAGTAACCACTGCGGTTTTACCGAAGCCTTTGCCCTGCCAGCTGCGATTTAAGAACAAGTAAGCACCGGCAGCCACGAGGAAATGATTAGGAGCCATGAGACCATCCTGCGTCACAATCCCGTAACGGTCATAGTCGGGATCATTACCAACGGCCAAATCATAGTTACCGATATTAGCAATAACATCAGCCATGGCATATTCCGACGAGCAGTCCATACGAACTACGCCGTCATGGTCATATGGCATAAAGCTGAAGGTCGGATCGTATTCATTGTTAATAATATCTAAATCGAGTCCGTACTCCTCACTGATAGCTTCCCAGTATTCCATACCGCTGCCGCCCAAGGCATTGATAAGCACTTTAGGTTTAGCTTTGCGAATAGCATCCATGTCAATCACATAGGCCAACTCTTTGACATACAGACCTTTGTAATCGTATTCCCACTGTAAACCGGAGTCAATTTCGTCAATGGCAACACGACGAATACCTTCGCCGTTATTTTTCAAATATTCATTGGCTTTATTTTCAATCCATTTCGTCACCGTCGTATCAGCCGGCCCACCGTTAATCGGATTATATTTAATGCCGCCTTGATCCGGAGGATTATGAGACGGCGTAATAATAATGCCGTCCGCTTTGCCATGGCCGACTTTTGCTTTTAAAAAGTCCGGTACAAAAGCGATTTTCTCTTCTTTATCAATAATTTCATTGTAGCGAATAATGGCACGAGAAATACTAGGCGTCGGTACGAAGCCGTTTTCACCATCTACCGCTGCTACAACACCGTTCGCTGCCAATACTTCAAGCACGGTTTCCAACGCCGGTTCCGACAGGGCATGTGTATCATGGCCGACAAAGCATACACAGGTAGCCCCAAATTCTTTACGTCCGTCACAAATAGCCTGGGCAATAGCCGCCACATGAAGTTCGTTAAAACTGCCTGCTAAAGATTTGCCGCGATGACCGGATGTTCCGAAGGAAATGCGCTGTTCCTTCTTTTCATAATCCGGCTTTTTATTATAATAGGCCTCAATCACCGCCTCTAAGTTAATCAAATCTTCCGGGCGAACCAATTTACCTGCTAATTCATGTGCCATAAGTGCAGCCTCCAATTATTTTTAATATAGTATATAACACCCTTTATTAGGGGAATATCTTTAATTACCCAAAATAGCTTTAACTATCAAAAATACCTCAACTGTCAAAAACGCCTTTAACTGCCAAAAGCATCTTTAACTACTAAAAGTATTTTCAACTGCTAAAAGTATCATTCAAAACTTATAACTAACATTGCATTTTAAAGTTTTTAATCATTCATTTCGACTCTTGCGCGAACACGTTCAATCGCTTGTTGAGTAGCCGCCGTCGATTTAATGGAAAACCCTCGACCGATAACTTCAGCCACATCCGTGACCATAAAAAAGGCTGTAGGATCTTCTTTTTGTACCGCTTCTTTTAATTTAGCCACCTGCATCAGACTCACTACAACCAAAATAACCTGCTTATGCTGGTGTGTATAAGCACCTTCACCATTCAAAATGGTGGCGCCGCGACCGAATTTATACAAAATCAAATCGCAGATTTTATATGGCTTATAGGAAATAATAAACACCGCTTTACGCTGACTAAAACCGACAACTACGCGGTTCGTAATCATTGCACCGATATAAATACTTACCAGAGTAATGGCCGCTGCTTCTACACTGATGATAAAACTGGCAATAAACAGAATCACACTGTTAATCCCCAAGGAAACACTGCCCATTTGGAGACCGTAATATTTCCGAATAATCAAAGCAATCGGATCGAGACCACCCGTATTACCGCCGGAACGATACACCGTCCCCATGCCGAGACCGGAAAAAATCCCGCCCAGAATCGCACCTACCAACGGCGTAGTCGTTAAGTGAAAATCCTGCATAAAGCTAAACATATTGATTAAAAGTGACGAAACAACCGTTCCGAAGATGGTCATCCCCAGATGCCAACGACCGAGCCAGCGATAGGCCGCATACAAGACAGGAATATTCAAAATCAAGTTCAAAGTACCTACTTGAATCCCCGTTAAATAATACAATATCAACGCTATCCCACTGATGCCGCCACTTACCAATTTATGAGGTACAATAAATGCATTAATACCAAATGCAAACAACATTGTACCGACAGTAACAAGAATCATTACTTTAATAGTTGAACGCCAATCTTTTTCCATGTTGCCCCCCTATTTTTTCTATATGAATGTAAAAATACCTCACCACACATCAATTTTTCTCAAAAATACCCTACTTACAGTGTATTTTTCGTCCCAAATTCTCTCGTCTTATGCCTTTGTCATTCAGACATCTTAACCTTACATATTTTGCCACAAATATGTATAACTTGATTATTTACCAGCATTGGTGCTATTCGGCTGTTCCGGTATGGAATCACTGATAGGTCCATTTTGAATAGAACGCTCGATAGCCGCATTTACCGTTTTAGGCGTTGCCAACGGCATGGTAAAGCCTTGACCGATAACTTCGGCAGCATCGGACAAAATCATGAATGCCGACGGATCTTCTTTTTGCACGGCTTCTTTCAACTTTGCTACCTGCATCAAACCGACTACAACCAAGATAACTTGCTTATGTTGATGTGTATAAGCTCCTTCGCCATTTAAAATGGTAGCACCACGACCGATTTGATGAATAATTACATCACATATTTTATACGGACAAGTGGAAATAATAAAAATAGCTTTACGCTGATTAAAACCGACAACCACTTTATTAGTAACCATGGCTTGAACATAAATACTTACAAGCGTAATCGCCGCTGCTTCCACACTGATAACTATAGCTGCTACCACTAAGATGATAAAGTTAATGCCAAAAATAATACTGCCCATCTGAAGACCGTAATATTTACGAATAATCATGGCAATAGGATCAAGGCCACCCGTATTACCGCCGGAACGATAGACGATACCGAGCCCGAGGCCGCATAAAATACCGCCCAATAACGAACCGATCAGCGGATCGTGCGTCAATTGATAATCGGCCATGAATTCAAAAGCATTAATCAGGAAGGAAATGACCGCCGTGCCGAAGATGGTAATCATTACATGCCAACGTCCCAACCAGCGATACGCAGCCCACAAAATAGGTATATTAAGTAAGAGGTTCAAGGTACCGACCTGAATCCCCGTTACATAGAAAAGCATTAACGCGATACCGCTTAAACTCCCCGATACCAACTTATGTGGTACAATAAAAGCATCAAGACCTATAGCAAAAATTAATGAACCGATGGTCGTCATAACTAAGGCGTTTACGGTTTGACCCCACTTGAACTGCATAGTTCCTCCTAGAAAAATTGAAATTTGTCCGTTAATAGCGTATAATTTATAGTTAAATATAGAAGCTATTAAGGTATAATATATCTATGTTCATCTTAACCTAACCAACTTATAATTTCAACTAGATAATTAGCCGATAAAAGCAAGTAATCTATCCATTCATCACATAAAGGAGGATATCCATGGAGCAACTCAGCTTCAGCAAAATTAATATCGGTTTAGCTATTCTCAATAAGCGCGATGACGGGTATCACAATATCGATACTATTTTTCAATCCATTTACTTGGGAGACTCCATTTATTTTGCCAAACATCATTCGGTTGTTTTCTCCGGTTCCGCACCGGAATTACCGCAGTACATGAACGACATGATGGCCTATGACGAAACAAACTTAGCTATGAAAGCTTTACGAGCCGTGCAAACCTATACGGGTTGCACTACCGGCGGCGCCATTCACTTATTAAAACGTGTACCGCCCGCAGCCGGTCTCGGCGGAGGCAGTTCCGATGCAGCCGCAATGCTTCTCGGACTCAATAAATTCTGGGACTTACGTCTTACCGATGACGAGCTCATGACTTTAGCCAACGGTTTAGGCTCCGATGTACCGTTTCTCATGAGAGGCGGCACCGCTCGCGGCAAAGGACGCGGCGAAGAATTAAGCTATTTACCGACCGGTAAACCGCATTGGTTACTCGTAGTAAAGCCGGAATTATCTATATCCACCACAGCCGCTTACAGCCGTTTTAACAATGAGTCCCAATTCGACAGTACCACTATCGATGAAGTTGAAAAAGCGATTCACACCGGCGACATCAAAGAGGCTATGAAAGTAAGTGGCAATACCTTTGAAGAACTGATATTCCCGCTTCATCCGGAACTTCAAAGTTGCAAGAAGTTTTTCACCGACCGCGGCTATACCACCATCATGACCGGTAGCGGTCCAACCATGGTCGTTTACCTCGATGCAGCTCGAGAAGCATTGACGTTGCAAGAAGAAATCAAAGCAGCCGGCCACAATTGGCTTTCCTTAATTACTAAAACCCACGGCAAGGAGGCTTTAGCCTAATGAACAAAGATCTAGGACGTTTACAACCAATCGTATTAAACTCTTACAAACCGCTTCGTGAAGTTGTATGTGAAACCTTGCGCCAAGCTATTCGCGACGGCGTTTTCAAACCGGGCGAACGATTAATGGAAGTGCCATTAGCCGAAGAATTAGGCGTTAGCCGCACACCGGTGCGCGAAGCTATCCGCAAATTGGAACTGGAAGGCTTTGTTGTTATGATTCCTCATCGCGGCACTTATGTGGCCGATATTTCGTTGAAAGATGTAACCCAAGTATTCGAGATTCGTTCTGCACTCGAAGAATTGGCTGCTCAATTAGCTGCTGAACGCATCACGCCGGATGAAATCGAATTTTTAGAACGCATGTTGGTAGAAATCGGCACCTTTATGGAAGAAAAAAATATGGACAAAGTGGTCGAAGCGGATGTTAACTTCCATGAAGTATTGTATAAAGCTTCACGCAACGAACGTTTAGTGGAAATTATCCATAATTTGCGCGAACAAACCTTACGTTTCCGTACCATGTCCATGAATCAGCCAGGACGTTTGGTTAAAACTTGGGAAGAGCATCGCTTGCTCGTGGAAGCCATTGCTGAACGCAATCCGGCCCAAGCTCGCGAAATTGCCCGTCTCCACATGGAACATTCCGAACAAGCCCTCTTAAAAGGTATGAACATCGATAAGCAATAATTTTTGACATATCGTGTATTCATGATGTTATATGTTGTATGCAATATGTAAAGGAATATACAGACAAACAAAGGACAATCAGAATTTTCTGTTCACAAAGGTCATATACTTACACATTTTGTTCGTTACAAATGCGCGTAAAATCAAAAACAATTAATATGCGATAACAACCAATTATACCCGTTTATTATATTAATTATGCAATTTATTTATAATTAATTTTTAACCTTCCATTCAGAGTCAGCATATAATAAGAGCTTACCTTTTATCAACCAAATACTATAATTAAAAACCTCCTTTTATAGGAGGTTTTTTACATTTCGTGTATTTTCGTTCAAATTCAAACGATTCGATAAAGGAATTCACATTGTATTGTCGAATTCTTTTAAGTAATAACATACTGTTTAATCAATAGACAGCGTGTTGTTTTACAAAAGAAAAAAGAGAGTTTTAATTACTCGGAATTCATCGCAAAACATCAGTCCGATTTGTTTTGTGACACTTATTTTATGAGTAATTCGTCCTTATTTTCCTTTTTATTATTTTTATTGTTTTTTCTTTATTAAATTTATTGTCCGGGTTTATTATTAATCAAAATAAACTCTATCCAAAAGGAGATGATGAATCATGGCTACACAGACAACCCCCGCGGCAACGCTGCCAACTGCAGGTTATCCAAAGAGCAAATTAATCGGACTTATTCTTAGTTTTGCAGTATTGATCGGTATTTTATGTTTACCGACGCCAAGTGATTTATCGACGGCCGGTCACCGAATGATAGGCATCTTGTTCTTCGCCATCGTTCTCTGGATCAGCAGTGCCGTATCGTATCCGGTAAGTGCTACGATGTTGACTGCACTCACCGCCGTTTTATTGGGTACAGCACCTAATATCGATGCACCGACCAAGATTCTTGGCACCAGTAATGCATTAAAAATTGCCATTTCCGGTTATTCCACACCGGCTTGGGCCTTAGTTGCGGCCGCCATGTTTATTTCCGTGGCCATGACTAAAACAGGGCTCGATCGCCGCATTGCGTTAAACGTATTATCACGTATCGGTACTAAAACCAGCCGTATTTATATCGGCGTTATTTTCACCGGTTTTATCTTATCGTTCTTCGTACCGAGCGCTACTGCACGTTTAGCCTGCTTAATTCCGATTATTCTCGGTATTTTAGACAGCTTAGGCATTAATCGCCAAAGTAAACTGGCTGCCCTCCTCGTTATCGGGGCCACCCAGGCGGATACACTTTGGAATATCATGGTACAAACAGCAGCTGCCCAAAACTTGGTTGCCGTAGGCTTCATTTCCACGCAACTCAACACTTCAGTATCTTGGATTGATTGGTTACTCGCTGCTGCCCCTTACTCCTTGGTGATGGTTGTAATTTACTACTTCTTATCCATGTGGCTCTTAAAACCGGACGAACATGACTTAGAAGGTTCTCAAAAAGAATTACAGCAACATCTCCAAAACTTGGGACCTATGACTTTTAACGAAAAGAAATTACTCGTTCTTTCCGTTATCTTGCTCGGTTTCTGGGCTACCGGCGGTCACTTGCACAAATACGATACAACGACTACTACTGTTGTTGCTATCGCCTTGTTCTTAATGCCGGGTATCGGTATTATCGACTGGAAATACGCACAAAGCCGTATTGACTGGGGTTCCATCGTTATGTTCGGCGCCGGCATCAGCCTTGGTACCGCACTTTTAAAAACCAAAGCCGCTACTTGGCTCGCCAATGCGTTTATTCACATGTTCGCCCTCGAAACATTGACCATATTCGCTCTCTTAGCAACGATTACCCTCTTCTTGATTATGATCCACTTAGGTTTCGCTTCGGCCACCGCGTTATCTTCGGCCATGATTCCGATCGTAATCTCTATCGTAACAGCTGTTAATATGCCGGGTATCAACCCTATAGGTCTTACGGTAATCGCTCAATTCTCCATCTGCTTCGGTTTCATCTTACCGGTTAACTCCCCTCAGGGCATGGTTTCTTACAGTTCCGGTACCTTCGAAGTAAAAACGTTCATGAAAACAGGTATTCCGATCACTATCATCGGCTACATCATGTTACTCGTTTACGCAGCCACTTATTGGCATTGGATTGGGTTCGTATAAACCACAAGCTCATTTAATTCCATAACAAACAACAAAACCCCGTTCCGAGATTTCGGAACGGGGTTTTTAGCATCCGGAATTTATTTATGTTCCCATTTAAGGTCTTTATATTCGGCATCAGTAACCGGTTCCATCCAAGTAACCGATACACCTTCTTTATGCACCGTCATAGCTAAATGGGAGAAGTAGCTGTCTGCTGTAGCTCCATGCCAGTGTTTGATTTCAGGCGCAATGTACACCACATCACCGGTTGCCAATGCTTGAGCCGGTTTACCGGCTTCTTGATACCAACCTTTACCGCCGACTACCACGAGAATCTGACCGGCACCATGATGAACATGCCAATCATTACGACTGGTTGGTTCAAATGTTACATTATGAATGCCCACTTCTTCGTTATTTAACGGAGCCAACCAACTTTTACCGCTAAAATATTGCGCATAGTCTTTATTAAACTCGCCTACCGGAAATGCAGAAATACTATTTAAGTCTTTCACATCTGCCTGTTTATCAACTGCTACTGTCTGTACTTCTTTATTTGTTAATTCTTGTATATTATTTGCCATTACGCTCATTCCTCCTACTTGTAAACTCATACAAAGCAGTCCCAAAACTGCCATCTTACGTATTTGCTTCATACGACTCATATACTTTATACGATTCTAATATTTTACCCCTCTCTCGACAATTTTTCTCGCTTAATTACCTAAATTAAAAGATTCAGACCACTGTTTTAATTCATCATTTGATGTATGCACCGAAAAACGATGCCCTTCTTTTAATACGGCACCAACGCAAGATGGGCTCAAAGCTTCATTAGTTTTACCCATGGCACTGCCGCCGGACGTAGCAAACGGAATAACCACCACATCGGTTAAATCAAAACTTTCTAAGAATGTGTTAATAATCGACGGTACACGATACCACCAGATTGGAAAACCTACATATAAAACAGAATATTTCATATCAGGCAACGGTTTTTGAATAGCCGGACGAGATGACATATCCGCCATTTCTACCGAAGAACGACTTTGTTTATTCGTCCAATCCAAATCCGCTGTCTTATAGGCAACTTCCGGCTTAATTTCATATAGATCCGCACCAATCGCCTCTGCTAAATTTTGTGCTACCAGTTTAGTCGTACCGGTAACACTAAAATAAGCAACCAATGATTTACTCATAGTAAAACATCTCCTTTATATACTATTACTTAATACGCTACATTCGGCACACGCGCTTCTTTAATCCTTTTCTCAAACATTTTTCGCGAACTGTTTTCTGACCCTCTTTTCTCAAACCCTTTCTTGAGCTGTCTTCATTGTATCGTATTCTTAACTTTATGACTAACAGTTATTAGTTCTTATTTACCATCGTTTTTAGGAATAGTAAAATAAGGATATACTTTTCTTTTTCTGAAAAAAAACACGAAAAGAGCCTCTCATGATAGAAACACGTTTGCTCGTCTATTTCTTAACTATCGCTCAGGAAGAAACTATCAGTAAAGCCGCCGAAACATTACATATTACGCAATCTACCTTGTCTAAACAGATGAAGGATTTAGAAGACCAATTGGGCAAAACGCTCTTTATCCGCGGTAAACGTAAAATAACCCTCACCGAAGAAGGACGTTATCTGCAACAACGGGCCCGTGAAATCGTAGATCTAGTGAGTGCTACCGAAGGGGCTCTAAAAAAAGATGCAGAACTTTTAAACGGCAATATTTACTTCGGTTGCGGAGAAACTCACCACATGAGTGATATCACTCAATGTTTCAAAAACTTGCAACAAATATATCCACAAATTCATCTACACTTATATTCAGGCGATCACACCGTTGTTATGGACAGGCTCGATAAGGGCTTATTAGATATAGGCCTCGTGGTAGAGCCTAATTTCCGTGAAGGCTATGATTACTATTACATCGGCCGCAGCGATAAAAGCGTACTTCTTATGCGTCAAGACGACTCGTTGGCCCAAAAGACCGAACTCCAAAAAGAGGAACTTAAAAAGTTGCCGTTAATTTTATCCCGTCAAGGCTTTGCCAGTCCTACCGACTACGAACTGTTCGGCACCAGCCGTTCCAATTTGAACATCATGGCCACCTATAATTTAATCAACAATATGCTGTTTTTGGTCGAACAAGGCTTAGGCTACGCGGTTACCTTGAGCTGCCTTTTACCACCGCATCATCCTACCCTTACCTATCGCCCTATCGTGCCTACCTTAGAGAATAAATGGTACCTAGTGACTCACTCGCATCGACTATTCTCACCAACGGCAACAAGGTTTCTTGAAGAATTGAAAAATTTCTTCAGTGCGGAATAAATAAAAGAACTCCCAGTCCAAACGGACTAGGAGTTCTTTTTACACTTACTACAAGGTCTCCAATTAAAACCTAAGTTTATAGAACGAAACCTATAGTAAATGATTATTATTCAATTATTATTTGCTAGCCAACTGGTTCAAGATTTCTTGAATCTGTGCACGCAATTCTTGGTTTTCCTGTTCCTGTTTAGCCACACGGTTATTCAAGTTTTCAATCGTAGAATCCTGGTTGGAAACAACTTCGGCTAATGCAGACTTGGAGTAATTGGAGTACTCATTGCTGCTACCGAATTTAATGCTTACGCCGGCGTTGAACATGTTTTCACCGCCCCCCATGCTGGTACCAACGGAGAACATCAAGTCATTAGTCGGACGGTAGAACGCACCCAAGGCTACTGCATTAGCTCCTTTGTAATTACCATAACCGGCTGCGAAGTCCCATTTTGCACTTGGATCGAAGTCCTGTGGGTGTAAAGCTGCTAAAGCGGCTGCACCGGCACCTACACGATCAAGACGATTGTCCAATTTGCTTACTTGATTGCTCAAGTTGGATACACCACCGTTGAGGTTAGTGATGCTATCATTGATGGAACTAATGCTTTCGCTGTTAGCTTGAACCTGATTATCCAAAGCTGTAATTTTCTGAGCTGCTGTGTTGTCTTTTTTGATGAAAGCGCCATCAGCAGATACGCGAGTTTCGTTTTTGAGCTGACCTACATTAACCGCATCAGTTGTGTTTACGCCTTCAGCAACGTTTTGAATCACATTGCCACCCATATTAATATTGTTACTCTGAATTACAACCGCATCTTTACCAGCACTATCTTTACCCGTTAAACCATCGGCAAGAACTGTATTCCCTGTGCTTACACTGTTCAAGTCTTTCAAATCTTTGTTCAAAGCTACTTCCAACTTAGGTGTTTTAGTGATAGTTGTAGTTCCGTCTTCATTTTTGGTTTCATTCGTTACCACGCTTGCAGTCGTTGTGATATTATCGGCACCGACTACACTGAACTCGCTACCAGGAGTAACAGCTGTCTTATTACCTTCATTATCAACAATACCAATTGGTTTAGTTTCAACACCAATTATTACCTGGTCACCGGATTTGGGATAACCTTCTTCAGGCGTTGTTGGAGTTGTTGTGCCTGTATCTCCAGAAGCACTTTCACCAGGAGTAGTTTCTGTATCAGCAGATGGTGTTGTCGTTGTAGAATTTGGATCATATGGAGGCGGTGTTACAGTTACCACGTCAGTTGGCGTATCGGATCCCACAACATTTAAACCAATTGTAAATTTATTATCAACACGATTTACAGTAATCCCCTCAGCCGCTTCAATAGTGATATCTTTAAGAGCTGCTTTCAACTAAGCTACGTTGACTGCATCAGTATCTGCGCGACCACCGGCTACATTAATAATACGTCGAGTATTAGCTTTGTATTCTCGAATTTTTCCGGTTTTAGTATCTGTTACTGTATAGTAAATATTACCTACAGATACCACTCCTTGCTCTGCGCTAAACCGTTCATTAGAATATTCTGCTGGCATATCAAAAGTTGAATCAATAAGAGCCGCAGAGTTATTACCGATGGCTACGGAATTGCTAAGTACAGAACGTGCATTTGAACCTAGTGCAACAGAATTATCTACACCTTGCAAACGAGTTATATTACCCAAGGCGATATTATTAGATCCACCAACACGCGAGAAATAACCGATAGCTGTTGATTCTTCCCCGTAAGATTCTGCATAGTGACCAATTGCTAATGCATTATCGGAAAAAGTACGAGCCTGTTGCCCCATAGCTACAGAGTAATGACCTTGAGCAATAGCAGAAAGACCTACTGCAATTGTATTGGAATCGTGAGCTTCAGAAACACCACCGATAGCTAAAGTTTAGAAACCAAAGGATTTTGCCCCCATACTGCGAGCACTGTTCCCATTACCGCTAAACGTTTACCTACACTTAATCTTTTTTCATTTGTTTTCTCCTTACTCACTCGAATAATAACTTCACACTAATTTCCCAATAAATAAAAACATATAATCAAAAATATTATGAATTATAGACTAATTTTCAGTCATAACTTCATCATAAATTTTAAATTTATAAATCGAATTATTTCATTTCACTGCATTTTCAGAATAACATATTAATCCTATCTTAACAATAGGCAAATCATTTCATAATTGCATAAATTTCATGCTAATTCATGAATTTTTAATCAACTTTTTGAAATCAACATTAACATTATCAGTTAGCCATTTATCGTCATATCTAAATCTGTGCATATATAATCAGCGATTTTCAATACCATCTTTTTTAGTTTTTCTCAATTAATTTTTGTCATTTAGAAAAAAACTTTATAATGTTTATACACGTTTTTACCCGAATTGTTAAACAAATAAAAAAAGCCATGACATGGCTCGAAAATACACATTTTTCGTGCATATTTTCAAACCAACTGTCATGACTTTTCACTTAGTTTTTTAACACTATTCAGTTGTCCTTATACAGAGGACTTCGCAGAAAATTTTCTTCACATTATGAGATTTTATAGTCCGGAAATCCTCTATAATTAAAAACTATTAACATAATATAGTGAGATTATTTTTGAACCAACTGTTGTACTAAAGCTTCCAATTTAGCAATGCGATCGTTCTGAGCATTTAATTCAGCCTGCTGATTTTGGATTTGAGTAGCTTGTGCCTGATTAGCCGATGTCAATTGATTAATCCTCTGTTGTGCTTCCTTACCAGCCAACTGCTGATTTGTTGCAGCTTCTTTTTGTGAAGAAGTACCAAACTTCCATGTCACACCAGCATTAGCCATTACTTTAGAATCGTCGTTACCATAAGCAAGACCCGCATTAAACATAGTCGAATCATTTACATAATGAGCAACACCCAATGCCATAGCATTATGACCACGATAAGTTCCCAGGGCCGCCATAATCTGAGTCGGTTCAGCTGGATCATATTGAATTGGTTTCAAACCACTCAAGGCTGCACTTAATGCACCAACATTTTTAACTTCATTTTGAACTTCGCCGACTTTATTAGACACCGCATTTAATTGACGCATATTAACTGCATCTGTATCGTTAACACCATCAGCTACATTAGTTAATCTACGTTCATTACCAACAGAACCAATAGATACGGTATTCGCTTCGGATGCTACCGAATTAGCACCTAAAGCTACCGAATTTTCAGCAGTTGCTTGAGAGTTAGCACCAATAGCTGTTGCATTATCTGCAGTTGCTGCTGCATTTGTACCATATGCCGATGTATAATCACCAATAGCTTGTGAATTTTTACCGGTTGCTAAAGCACCTTCACCATTAATTGTACCGCCGGCAATACCGCCCTGATTTAATGTATCTAAAATACTATTAGCAGTAGAAGCCGCACTTGTTGCCGTAGAAGCTGCATCAACTGCTATTTGAGCACTGCTATCAGCCGCTGTCGCACTCGATGCCGCACTGGATGCACTACTATCGGCTGCTGTTGCACTAGATTCAGCATTACTTGCACTACTATCGGCGGCAATTGCACTTGATGATGCACTGGATGCACTACTATCGGCAGCTGTTGCACTCGATGATGCATTAGTTGCACTACTATCAGCAGCTGTTGCACTAGATGCAGAGCTTTCAGCACTGCTTGCAGAAGATGCCGCTGATGATGCAGCTTGATCTAATTTTTCTTGTGATTCAGTACTTAACCCGATTGTCAATACTTGTTTTTTTGAATCCGTCATTGCCTTTCCGGTACCAACACCATCTTCAGCATTAGTATCATATGTAGTTAACGTAGTGGTAATCCCGTTAATACCACGTAATAATAAACGATATGAACTTACATTACCGGTATCAAACCCTACGGAGTTTTTCCCATCCATAAACCCCTTATCAGCCGTAATATAGCTGGCATATACGGAGTGTTGCATTAATACCATACTGCTCAACAACAAGGTTGCCATTACTTTGCGGGATGCTCGAGTTGCACCACTTTGATGAGATTTTGCAAATTCTGATGCGACAACATAGCATCCTTTTGTTTTACTCCAAACAATTTTAAAAACTTTATTCATTCAGTACGCCTCCAAACTACTTTATTATTATAAATTTAAAATATAAATTAAGACGTTTTCCATCATTAATTTTACAAACTCAAAATAAGATTTTCACATTAAAATTATATGTTTATATCTAAATAATTGGATTTCTTTTTTATATAAACATATTATATAATTCATTCAGCAATCATGTCAACCAGCCAAAAACCTCTTGTTTATTAGATTTTAACATATTGAATAATTTCATTTCATAACCTTTTTTATCACTGCAAATCAACAACACAGATAAAATCTAAACTCTTAAAGTATTATTTTATTTTCATCAAATAATAAATTCTATTAATGCTAAAAATGAAATAACACGAATCGTTTACTAATCGATTAATTAATTTTTTCATGAACTTTCTTCATTTTTCTCATTCATATTTTTTCATAATGTACACTTGTAAAAAACACCATTTAATTGATTATTTCTGCTATAAATCATTTTTTATCTTCATACACAAAACCGTGTGATACAAAGAGTCTTATCTCTCTATATCACACGTTTTGTTTACTTGCACTTTATTCAATTGTAACTACATCGCCAACAAAATTTTCTGTAATTTGACAATACGTTGTAATTCACTACTAAACAATCCAATTAACGTTGAACCAACTGCTGAACTAAAGCTTCGAGTTTAGCGATGCGATCGTTCTGAGCATCAATCTGGCTCTGTTTAGTTGCCAATTCTTCATCGAATTTAGCTTGTTGTGTTTTATTCTGAGCTTCTAAAGCTTGAACCTTACTTTGAACTGCTGCTACAGAGCTACCAGGTTTAGTTGTTTCACCGGAACCGATACGGAATGTAGCACCCATATTAGCCATAGCTTTACCGCCTTGACCATAGGAGAGACCTACGGTGTATTGCTGATCGCTGTTCGGAGCATACGCATAACCTACTGCCATAGCTTGTTTGCCTTTATAAGTACCAACACCAGCCATAATCTGTCCGCGTTCGCCTTCAGCGTATGGAAGTGGATTCAATGCTGCTAAGGAAGCTGTCATTGCATCGCCTTCAGCGGATTCGTTACGTACGCTTTGAATTTCAGAGGATAAGCCTTGGATTGCTTGACCTTGAGCATTTACTACTTCACCGATTACACCGATTGCAGCTGTATTGTTGTCAACCTGTGTTTTAATAGGATACAACTGAGCGCCGGTAATTGCTTGATGCAAATCTTCGGAGATTGTACCTTGAGCTACATTATCCAAAGTGATTAAGCCTGTTTCGCTGTTATGTGTTGCCAAAGTTGTGCCACCAAGAACGAGGGTATCATTTGTTAAAGCGGAATCCTGAACTGTTAAGGCATCATTAGTTAAGGAAGTTGTACCACCTACATAAACCCCATCAGTAGTCATAGATGTTTCACCAATTGTCAAAGAAGAGGCAATATGAACATCATCAGCTAAATCCAAGACACCTTTATCAGTAATCTTGAATTCATCACTGGTATCCAAATATTCATCATACTGATTTTCTTCCCCCTCAATAGCATCTCGCCAATCATAACCGGCCGAACGAGCGGCGCTTCTTGCCATCATCTTAGATGATTCATCTTTACTTGTCTTAGCATTATCTTTGGACGCCATCCTACATGTCGGGTTAACATCTTCTGTGCATCTTCAGTCAAGCCAACTGTAAATGTTTTTACACCGGCATCATTTACATCTGTATCAACTACAACTGCATTATCACCAACAGCACTAACCAAACCTCTAACATTCGCTTTACCTGTATCCGACAAATTATCCATATTCTTGGTAGCTGCGTTATTAATTTTGTCTTTTACGCCATCAGCTAAATCAATATTAACTTTATTGCCCGAAACAGATGTAACGATTGATTTATCACCTTTTTGATCTGTTGCTCCAACAATATCGAGGCGATTCTGTTTTTTAGTAAGTTTAACGCCTTCATCATGACTATTAGTGTCAGTACCTACCGTGATGCCCTGTAAAGCACTGCCGGCAGTTTTTTCAACTTCAGTTATGCGACCATCAAAACCTTTAACAGTCTTATCCAATTTATCTACCTTAGTATCAAGGTTGCCAACTTTAGTATCTAAATTACCTACCTTAGTATCCAAGTTGCCCACTTTAGTGCCGAGGTCTTTAACGTCTTGACCTAAACCGTCAACTTTAGTACCTAAGTCTTTACGGCCTTTATCAAGGCCATCAACTCTACCACTCAAGTCATTAACTTTAGTGTCTACTTTATCCAACTGGCCTTTATTCACAGCGTCGCCAGCTTTTACACCATCAGCAATGTTATAAATTACTTTATTGCCTGCATCGATGCCGTCTTTAGTTACAGAAGGGCCACCGGTAATGGATAAGCCGCTGCCGTTTACTGCTACATCACCAACTGTGAGGCCACTACCGCTTACCTTAGTATCGCCAACAGCAAGACCGCTGTCGCTTACTTTAGTATTGCCTACAGCTAAACCGTCGCCAGTCAATGTGCTGGATCCTACGCTTACACCATTGTTATCTACCGTTGTGTTGCCTGCTTTTACGGAGCCCGTAGCACCAAGGTCGATTTGGTTATTCAAGTTAACATCGAATGTCTTAACACCGTTAACGTCGGAAGGATTTACCGTAATGTTGTTACCGCCCGTTACATTAACTGCATTCTGGCTGGTTTCTTTAATAACTTCTTTACCTTTATTGCTTAAGTTAGATAAGTCTTTATCAGCTGCGTTGTTAATCTTTTCTTTAGTAGCGGCTGTTAAGTCTACTACCAAGTTTTGACCATCAACTTTGCTTTCAACCATGCCGCCGGATTTACCGGTAACACCAAAGCCTGCCTGACCTTTATTAACCGTAATCACACCACCGTTACCGTCATTAATGGAAATAGTTGGTAATGCGGAGTTAGCTAATTCAGAGCCTTCAGTAGCAATATTTTTCACTTCTTGTAACTGGTTATAAGTTACTACATCGCCTTTTTGAGTACCGTTAGCTACGTTCGTAATCTTAGTACCGCCCATATTGATACCACCAACGTTGATGGTTGGACCGTTTTTAATTGTGAAACCACCATTGGAGATTGTAGTATCACCAAGAACGATGTTGCCCTGAGGGTTAACCATAATACCACCTTCGGTGATTGTTGTGCCGGCTACATTAATGGAACCACCGTTGATAACAGTGTCACCAACTTTGAATTCACCGGTAGGAACTAAGGTTACACCGCCTTGGTTAATGGTTGTGCCACCAATGTTAACGTCACCGGATTTAATTACAGTATCACCTAAAGTGATGGAGCCTTCGCCGCCTAAGTTCAAGTCTTTATTCAAGTTAACGGTGAATGTCTTAACATCATCAACTTTTTCAGTATCAACTGTGATATTGCTACCGCCTACTACATCAACAGCATGCTGGCTTACTTCTTTGATGACTTCTTTACCTTTGTCATCCAAGTTGCCTAAGTCTTTACCGGCTGCATTGTTAATCTTTTCTTTCGTAGCCGCTGTCAAATCAACCACCAAATCATTACTATTAACTTTGCTTTCAACCATGCCGTCAGTTGCACCTACGATACCGAGGCTTGCTTGACCTTTGCTGATTGTGATTACTTGGCCGTCGTTGCCTTTAACCGATACAGTTTGAAGTGCACTGTCAGCCAATTTGGAACCTTCAGTTGCGATATTTTTCACTTCTTGTAACTGATTGTAAGTTACTACATCGCCTTCTTCAGTGGCATTAGCTACGTTGGTAATCTTAGTACCGCCCATGTTGATACCGCCTACATTGATGGAAGGGCCGTTTTTAATTGTCAAACCACCTTGGTTAAGGGTTGTACCGCCAAAATTAATTGTACTGCCGTTGATTACAGTGTCACCAACTTTGAATTCGCCGTTAGAGTTCAAAGTTACGCCGCCGTTATTAATGGTTGTACCACCAACTTGTACGTCACCGGATTTGATGATGGTATCGCCCAAAGTGATGGAGCCTTCGCCGCCCAAATCTAAATTCTTATCTAAGTTAACAGTAAATGTCTTAACATCATTAACATTAGCTGCATCTACATTAATATTAGTACCGCCTTTTACATCAACTGCGTTTTGAACAACTTCTTTAATAACGGTTTTGCCTTTATCATCCAAGTTACCTAAGTCTTTACCGGCTGCGTTGTTGATTTTTTCTTTCGTAGCGGCTGTTAAATCCACAACTAAGTCCTGACCGGCTACCCTGCTTGCAACCATACCGTCAGTAACACCTACGATACCGAAGCCTGCATTTTCTTTATTAACAGTAAGTTTATTACCTTCGCTGTCTTTTACAGTTACGGTCTGAAGAGCACTGCCGGCTGTATTTTCAACTGTAGTTACACGATCAGTCAAGGTATTTACGTCTGTACGGATTGTGCCAACATCAGTTTTAACTGTTGTCATTTCAGTCTTCAATGTGCCTACATCAGTCTTGATTGTATTAACTTCATTAGTAACAGTGTTTACTTTGTCATCTAATTCAGTTTTCACACCGTATAATTGACCACCGGTTACTGCATCAGTGGAGTCTTTAGCCACGGAGCCTTCACCAAGGTTAGATACTACTTTACCACCAGCATTGATACCGCCTTTAGTTACGGATGGGCCATCAGCAATGGTTAAACCGTTAGCGTCAACTGTAGTGGCACCGGCTTTAATCGATCCCTTATCGCCTAAGTCAACATTGTTCTTCATGTTAACGGTGAATGTCTTAACATCATCAGCACCGGTTTCGCTGGTTACTTCGATGTTTGTACCACCTTTTACGTCAACGGACTTCTGAACAACTTCTTTGATGACTTCTTTACCTTTGTCATCTAAGTTGCCTAAATCTTTACCGGCTGCGTTGTTGATTTTTTCTTTAGTTTCCGCTGTTAAGTCTACTACCAAGTCTTGGCCGGATACTTCACTGGTAACCATGCCATCGGTAGCACCTTTAATGCCGAAGCCTGCACGGTCTTTATCGATAGTGAGTTCTTTACCATTAGTATCTGCTACAGTTACTGTTTGAAGAGCACTGCCTGCAGTTTCAGTCACTTTTTCTAAATTATTAGTAACTTTTTCAAGGTTATTATTGATTGTATCTACACGGCCTTTTACGCCATCAACATCAGTTTTTACTGCGAATAACTGACCACCGGTTACAGCATCTTTGGAGCCTTCAGTCACGGAACCTTCACCAAGGTTAGATACCACTTTGCCGCCCGCATTGATGCCGTCTTTAGTTACGGATGGACCACCAACAATTGCTAAGCCATCAGCGGAAACTGTAGTTGTACCGGCAGTTAAGCCATTAGCATCAACTGTGGTAGCACCGGCTTTAATAGATCCGGTAGCACCTAAGTCAACATTGTTCTTCATGTTAACAGTGAAAGTCTTAACATCATCTGCACCAGTTTCGCTGGCTACTTCGATATTAGTACCACCTTTTACGTCAACGGATTTCTGAACAACTTCTTTGATAACTTCTTTACCTTTGTCATCCAAGTTACCTAAATCTTTACCGGCTGCATTGTTAATTTTTTCTTTCGTAGCAGCTGTTAAGTCTACTACCAAGTCCTGACCGGATACTTTGCTTTCAACCATACCATCGGTAGCACCTACGATACCAAGGTTTGCCTGACCTTTACTGATAGTGATTGTCTGACCGTCGTTACCTTTAACAGCTACGGTTTGAAGTGCACTGTTAGCCAATTCGGAACTTTCAGTCGCAATGTTTTTCACTTCTTGTAACTGGTTGTAAGTTACTACGTCGCCTTCTTCAGTGGCATTAGCTACGTTGGTAATCTTAGTACCGCCCATGTTGATACCGCCAACGTTAATAGTAGGACCGTTTTTAATTGTCAAACCACCTTGGTTAAGGGTTGTACCGCCAACATTAATTGTACTGCCGTTGATTACAGTGTCACCAACTTTGAATTCGCCGTTAGAGTTCAAAGTTACGCCGCCGTTATTAATGGTTGTACCACCAACTTGTACGTCACCGGATTTGATGATGGTATCGCCCAAAGTGATGGAGCCTTCGCCGCCCAAATCTAAATTCTTATCTAAGTTAACAGTAAATGTCTTAACATCATTAACATTAGCTGCATCTACATTAATATTAGTACCGCCTTTTACATCAACTGCGTTTTGAACAACTTCTTTAATAACGGTTTTTGCCTTTATCATCCAAGTTACCTAAGTCTTTACCGGCTGCGTTGTTGATTTTTTCTTTCGTAGCGGCTGTTAAGTCTACTACTAAATCCTGACCGGAAACTTCGCTGGTAACCATACCATCGGTAGCACCTTTAATGCCGAAACCTGCGTTATCTTTATTAACAACGAGAGTCTGGCCTTTAGTATCGGTTACGGTTACACTTTGAAGAGCGGAATTAGCTGTATCTTGAGCGCCTTTAATGGAATCATTAAGATCTTTTTGCACGCCAAATAATTGGCCACCGGTTACAGCATCTTTGGAACCTTCACCTACAGCACCTCCACCAAGATTACCAACAACTTTACCGCCTGCATTGATGCCGTCTTTAGTTACGGATGGACCACCAACAACTGATAAACCATCATCTGTTAACGTTGCATCGCCAACGCTTACGCCATCAGCACCAACTTTAGTTGCTCCGGCTGTTAAACCGCTAGCATCAACTGTAGTGGCACCGGCTTTAAAGGATCCAGTAGCACCTAAGTCAACATTGTTCTTCATGTTAACAGTGAATGTTTTAACACTTTCATTATTTACAGCATCAGTTACTTCAATATTATTGCCGCCTATTACATCAACGGATTCTTGAACAACTTCTTTAATTACAGTTTTACCTTTGTCATCCAAGTTGCCTAAGTCTTTACCCGCTGCGTTGTTGATTTTTTCTTTTGTAGTAGCTGTTAAGTCTACTACCAAGTCCTGACCGGATACTTTACTTTCAACCATACCATCGGTAGCACCTATGATACCGAAACCTGCATTATCTTTATTTACGGTAAGAACGTTACCTGCGCCGTCTTTAACGCTTACAGTCTGAAGGGCGGAATTAGCTGTATCTTGAGCACCTTTAATGGAATCATTGAGATCTTTTTGCACGCCAAATAATTGACCACCGGTTACAGCATCTTTGGAACCTTCAGCTACAGCACCTTCACCAAGGTTGCCAACAACTTTACCGCCTGCGTCGATGCCATCTTTAGTTACGGATGGACCACCAACAATTTCTAAACCGGACTTGTCTAGTTTGGTATCGCCTGCAGTAACGGAACCGTCTGTGCCAAGATTAATATTTTTATCCAAGTTAACAGTAAATGTTTTAACTCCATCATCATTCGTTGCATCAACAACACTGATGTTATCACCACCGTCTACATTAACGGATTCCTTAACAACTTCCTTGATGACTTCTTTACCTTTGTCATCCAAGTTGCCTAAATCTTTACCGGCTGCGTTGTTGATTTTTTCTTTCGTTGCATCGGTTAAATCAACTACCAAATTCTGACCACTAACTGTGCTTTCAACCATGCCGTCTTTAGCACCAACAATACCAAAGCCTGCATTGTCTTTATTAACAACGAAAGTTTGGCCTTTAGTATCGGTTACGGTTACACTTTGAAGAGCGGAATTAGCTGTATCTTGAGCGCCTTTAATGGAATCATTAAGATCTTTTTGCACGCCAAATAACTGACCACCGGTTACAGCATCGGTAGAACCTTCAACAACAGCACCTTCACCAACATTAGATATTTTTTTACCGCCTGCATCAATACCGGCTGTAGTTACGGATGGGCCACCGGCAACAGTCAAACCGTCAGCTGCAACAACTGTTTTTCCAATGCCCAAGCCACCGGCAGTTAAAGCTGTAGTGCCAACCAATATGCCATTAGCTTTAACTTTGGTTTCACCGGTTTCTAAACCCGACTTATCCAGTTTGGTTTCGCCTACAGTAACAGAGCCATCTGCGCTAAGGTCAACATTTTTATTCAAATCAACGCTAAAGGATTTGCTACCATCAGCATTTTCACTTTCCGCAATTTTAATATTGTCACTGCCTGCAGTAAGATCCGTCGAGCCGGTCTTAATACCTTTTACAAGATCGTTCAGTTTCTTTTCCCCTGCTTCCGATAAATTACTGAGATCGCGATTTGCCATTTTTTTCAATTCATCGAGAGCAGTTGAAGAATTTTTACTAGAGTCATTAATCTTTTTAAGCGTAGCAGAGTCCAAACCGATTTTTAAAACTTGATATTTATTTTCGATTTGGGCAGGCCCAGGTTGTGGTTTAGTTGTAACCTTTTTATCACCACCACTCATGTAACTCCCCATTTTAACTTCAACGCCACCATCGGTAGCACCTTGAACTAACAGTTTATATTGAACTCCATTACCGGAATCCCAACCAACTGAATTATAAGCTTGATCCGTCTGGTCATATCTCATCTCCATCTGACTTTCATCAGTGGTAATCAAACTCGCGTCCGCTGTTCCCAAAGCGCCCAATAAAAAAGCAGCAACTAAACCGGACAAAACTATCCCTTTTACCCTCTTTGATGTACCGTTCTGATGACTTTTAGCCAATTCAGATACGACCACATACATACCTTTTGTTTTACTCCATACTACCTTGAATACCTTATTCATACTATGCGACTCCTTTACCGGCCTATACACGACCCTAATTTCCGATCCATGCGATATTTTTCAAAAAAATTATTCCCAAAATTATTCTAAAATTACATCACTTCCTACTCTTTTAGGATGATTACTTCCCATTAAACCCTCCAATATTTGTTAAAAATGTTCTCCCAAAATATAAAAAATACCATTTATTTGATTATCAACATATATTCCCCATGTTCTGTGTTGATATATGTCAGTTAATCCTATTATTTGTACATAAATAAATATTCAATTACTACCATCCCCTTTCAAGATATTTTTATGAGATATACAACAACATTTAACCAGTCCATTATCATTTATCTCAAATATCTTTCCCTAAATTTATACTTTACACCTCTTAGATTATAGAGCCTATAATTCAAAAAGCACACTATTTAGTCATAATTTATTTATATATACAACTACAA
>NZ_RQUZ01000011.1 GCF_003992065.1 Veillonella seminalis | reverse complement strand
TGGTGTAATGCACTGCCACGCAAAATTCTAAATTACCGGACACCACAAGAAGTATTCATTGAAGAAGTTAATAAGTTACTGGGTTTTTAAAAGTGTTCAATTTCATATTGCAATTTACTCCTTTTATTCAGACTTTACGCGCTAAAGGTTTTCCTATGCGATATATCTTACTACATCATGTGTTGCCTAATTCATTTATGCCGGTTATAACTATGATTGGTACTTATTTCGGCGCCATTCTAGGCGGCTCGGTAATAATTGAAGATTTATTTTCTATTCCCGGGATGGGCAGTTATGTACTGGCTGCCATATGGGGGCGAGATTACCCCGTTATACAGGGCTATGTGATTGTAAGTGGTACGATATTCCTTGTTTTTAATTATTTAGTCGATTTGAGTTATTATGTATTAAATCCTAAGGGACGAGGTGGCGATTGATGAAGGTTTTCCGCTCTGTACATCCTTTATATCTATTAGCTTTTGCTATAGTATTGGGAACAATCTTTTGCGCCGTAATGGCACCATGGATTTCACCTTATAATCCTACGGAGGTAAATACTGAAGAAATTTTGGAATGGAGTTCATACAAACATTGGTTAGGAACAGATGCATTAGGTCGTGATATTTTATCACGCATGATTTATGGTGCAAGAACATCAGTTGTTTTTGCGACCGTAGCAGCTTGTTGTACTATGCTAGTAGGATTGATATTGGGAATGATTGGCGGCTATTACGGTGGACGCATAGATCAAGGTATACAAGCTTTGGTCAGTCTGTTTCAAGGGTTGCCCGGTATGAGCTTTATGATTGCTATTGCGGCCGTATTACCGGAAAATGATGCCCGTTTAATTATAGCGGTAACGATTACTTCATGGACCGGATTTTCACGTATTGTGCGAAGTGAGGTAATACATCTTCGAAATGAAAACTATATTATTGGCATAAAAAGTTTGGGTGCCGGTAATTCTTATATTCTGAGAAGATATATACTGCCCAATATTTTTCCTTTAATCGTTGTTTTACTGACTCTTAGAATCGGTACCTCTCTTTTATCAGCATCTGCTTTATCTTATTTGGGCCTGGGGGTAGCACCGCCAATTGCCGATTGGGGTGTTATGATTAGTGATGCCCGGACTTATTTTAGGAGTTATCCGTTGATGATATTGGCACCGGGTATGGCAATAACACTTTTTTGTATGAGTATAAATTTGATTGGTGATTTTTTGCGTGAACATTTGCAGTTGAGTAATGCCGGAGAAAGGAAAATGTTATGATGGAAGATATTATTATTGATGACTTATCAGTTGCATATCCGTCAGAACAGGGGCTTACTCGAGTGCTTCGCAATGTAAATTTCAGATTAGTTTCAGGTAAAATAACGGCTTTGGTGGGCGAGTCGGGAAGTGGGAAATCTATAATGGGGTCAGCGATTATGGGGCTTTTGGATGAATCTGCTGTTGTGACCGGTAAAATTTATTTAAAAAATCAGAATTTATTGGCACAATCAGAAGCGGAATGGAATATGACCCGAGGTACCCGGATAGGATGGATTGCACAAGATCCTATTACTGCTATGGATCCTATGCAAAGGGTAGGTAAACAAGTCGTTGAATCAAACTGTTACAGAAATAAGACTTCTTATTCCGCTGAAAAAGCAAAGGGGATTGAACAATTAAAGCGGTTTGGCTTGCCTAATGCGGAAGCGGTATATGATAAATATCCCGGTGAATTATCCGGTGGGATGGCTCAACGTGTATTAGCAGCTATGATGGCGATGCCACACCCCGGGTGGATAATTGCGGATGAACCGACTAAAGGTTTGGATGCTTTTGTGCGGCGCGAAATTTGTCAGTTATTCCGTGATCTTCGAGATGAGAGCGGTGTTAGTATTTTATTCATTACTCATGATATCTGTTTAGCAGAAAAACTAGCAGATTATATTGGGATTATGTATGCGGGAGAAATTCTTGAATACGGTACTTGTGAAGAAGTATTTAAAGAGCCTAAACATCCTTATACTATCAGTTTTTTAGAAGCACAACCAAGATATAGGTTAAAATCGATTCCGGGGTTACCACCTGATTTGCATAACATTCCCAATGGTTGTATTTTTAAAAATCGTTGCAAGTATTATGAGTTAGACATATGCGAAAAAGATCAAGTTATGAAGAATTTATCTTCTTCCCATCAGGTGCGTTGTGAATGGAGTAAATAGTATGAGTGTATTGGAAATAAGGAATATCTCTAAAAGTTTCACAACAGGCTTTATTAATAAAAGAATCTTCAAGGTTTTAAAAGATATTTCTTTTTCGGTAGAAGAGAATGAGATTCTTGGTTTGGCGGGAACCAGTGGGGCCGGGAAGTCCACATTAATTAGAATTATCATGCAACTTTTAAAGCCAGATCAGGGAGAAATTCTATTAAACGGAAAAGTAATATCGCAAATGTCGGCAAATGAGAATAAAAAAATGCGAGAAGATATGCAGTTAGTTTTTCAAAATCCGACTTCGTCTTTAAATCCGCGCATGACAATCAAAGAGTCTATTGAAGAACCGATTCGTATCCATAAGAATCAAGATATTAATTTAAAGCATAGTATAGAGGATGTTTTAGAGAAAGTACAACTTCGTAAAGAGTTACTTTCCAGATATCCGCATCAACTTTCCGGCGGAGAATTACAGCGTATTTGTCTTGCCAGGTTACTGTTATTAAATCCGAAGATTCTTTTATTGGATGAACCGACATCGATGCTTGACGTATCGGTGCAAGCACAGATTATTTCTATTTTAAAAGATATTCAAAAGGAACGATCTTTAGCTTGTCTGTTTATCTCGCATGATTTAGATTTGTTACGCGTAATTTGTAATCGTATCGGAATTATGCGCGAAGGCCGGTTGATTGAATTACAACCGACAGAATTACTTTATCAGCATCCTAAAGAAAAATACACGAAAGAATTGTTAGCGGCTTTTGAAGATTTTTAGTTGAGTATTTGCAGTAAATTATTATATTAGAGTATAGTTATTTTGATTAAAAATATTATAAAAAAATAAATAGAGTTTAACTATAAGATGAAACCTTAAAGTAAAAAATCTTTTGTTTTAAGGTTTTTTGTATAAAAATACTGTTTAGAATAATATGTTTAAATATAAAAATTAACGATGATAAGCTATAAAACCCTATGAAATAAAGGAGTTTTAGTATACAATATAGGGTATAGTATGATTAATATTTGTTTTGAATTAAGATTGACGAGGTGGAAAAGTAAATATATACTGTATATGAAGAAATTTTATACATATTTATAGGTGTCGATTTAGACTTAATAGAGAAATCGGTATAAGCCGATGCGATCCCGTCACTGTAAGAGGAGCTAATCTCATGTTGCCACTGGATATTCCGGGAAGGCGAGAGGCGCTATGAATCTAAGCCAGGAGACCTGCCTATTTATAATCTCCGTTTTAATCTACGAGCGATAGAGAGGCGATTATGGCAAAGGTCATGTAGCATATCTATTTCAAGATTGAAGTAGATATGTTTTTTTATAAGTTAATGGATTATGAAGGGATTACTAAGAACCTTGAGTTAGCATTAGGTGAGGTAGTGTTAAAAGAAGAGGAATAGTAAAAAAAATAAATCTATTAACTGATTAGGTAATTTAGGGTAATTTTATTAGGAGGGTATTATGAAAGGTCAGGGATTGTTAGTACGAGCGGCAGTATTGGCATGTTGTGGTAGTATTTTGAGCTGTGTTGGTGTACAGGCCGAAGATGCGGTTACTGATTATGATTTAGGGACAGTAGTTGTAACTGCGACAAAAACTGAGCAAACTATTGCTAATGTGCCGGCCAGTGTAAGCGTTATTACCTCACAAGATATAGCTGATAAGAATATTTCATCGGTTCAGGAGGTTTTGCAGTTTTTACCGGGCGTTTTTATTGACCAAAATGCACAAGGCAGTTTGACTATGCGCGGTATGAATTCTAAAGATATCTTGGTATTAGTTGATGGTGTTCAACAAAATAGTACCTATAATGGCTCAGTTGATTTTAATATGATTCCAATCAGTAATATTGAGCGTATTGAAGTATTACGCGGTGGTGCATCTTCCTTGTATGGTGGTCATGCAGTTGTCGGCGTTATTAATATCACAACGAAAGGCGCTCCGGAATTCGGTACATCCGTTGTAGCTGATTTATCGTATGGAAGCAATAATACATGGAAACGTGCCGTAGTAGTTAATTCAAGAGTATCTGATAAATGGAGCGTAGGGGTTAACTATGAAAAACGATCATCAGATGGATATAAAGGATTTTATCGCTCTATAAAACCGGTAACCGAAACGAGTAAAAATAAAGCAACTATGGCTGCAGATTTACCGCAATTAAAAAATGGTAATTATGTCGTTGGTGGCCGTGGGGAAAAAGAATGGGAGCATGAAAATTACGGTTTTAACGTAGGCTACTATTTTAATGAAAACCAGACTTTAACTTATAGCTATTCACATATTAACAGCGAATCATTCTATAAAAATCCGTTCTCTTATGTTCGCGATGCTGATGGCAATCCGGTTTGGAGCGGCTCTGTACGAGTAGCAGATAAAAAGGTGGTCGTATTATCCCCGGGGAGCTTTCTTGGTTATGATAACGAAAATAAGCGTGATACACACATTTTAACGTATCGTGACAGTGCTAATGATCTTGTGGCTCGAGCAAGTTATATTCATGATAAAGTTGACGGATATACGCAACCGATTGTTGACAGTAAATATACCGGGATTGATTGGACCGGTTTGGGTGAATACTCTAAATATCCGGGTAAAAAGTTCACGTATGAGGTTGAAAAAACCTGGCGCAATATTGGCAAACATACGATTAATGCGGGGATTTCTTATCATACAGAGGAAATGACTCAGAATCGCTATAAATTATCGAATTGGCATAATAAGAACTCTGTTATAACACACTATGCTCAAGATAATGGTAAGGTTAAAAACTTGGCAATCTTTGCCCAAGATGAATATAAAGTTAATGATGAGTGGAGTGTATTTTTAGGGGCTCGTTATGATCGTTTCGATAAAGGTGGCGGTAAATTTTGGTCGACAGAAGCTAATTATAATGACACCTCTGATGGAAAAATTTACAATCATATAAGCCCAAAAGTTGCCATAGAGTACAAAGCTAATGAAGATACTAATTATTACTTATCTTACGGTGCGTCATTTAATCCACCGGCCTTATATAACATCTATCGATACGTTGTCTATACCGGAGCCTCGGTCAATTCCGGCAATTATATTCCTAACCCGGATTTAGACCCTGAAGTATCTAAAACTTGGGAATTAGGCATGAAGCGTCAGCTTACTGATAAAGACACTCTTGATGTTTCCTTATATCATATAAAAACTGATGATAAGGTAGCGGCAGCCACTTTCTATGAACCGAATACCAATCCTAAGAAAGTAAAATACAAACAATATATAAATTACAGTGAAGAAACACGTCGCGGCATTGAGCTTAACTATGAGCATAAATTTACAGATAGTTTATCTTCATATGTTAACTATTCGTGGCAAATGGGGAAAATCATCGGACCAAAAATAACGAATTCTAATCAATCAGGCTATAGCAATGCAGTTGATTATTCTGTACCGAAACATATCTTCCATGCCGGTTTGGCTTATGACAAGGAAAAATGGACCGGTTTGTTAGATATGCAATATGTT
Source organism: Veillonella seminalis (assembly GCF_003992065.1). GTDB lineage: Bacteria > Bacillota > Negativicutes > Veillonellales > Veillonellaceae > Veillonella_A > Veillonella_A seminalis. Next base: position 102,934 of record NZ_RQUZ01000011.1, on the reverse strand, counting down.
AGTGCACGCCAAAGCTCTACGGCAGCAGCCGGCGAATACGGTGCTTATGACGGCTATTTCTTAGTGAATACCAGTGTTGGGTATCGCGTTACCCCTGATTTTACAGTTAAATTTAGTATTGATAATATATTTGACCGTGAATTCTATGATAATGAGGCAACTGCCGGTCGTACCTATACATTAGGTGTTCGTTACGAGTACTAGACGATTTAAAAAAGACCCTCAATCTATCATGATCGAGGGTCTTTTATGGAGTTTTATATGAAACAATGGTATAAGATTCATAAATACACGGGTTATATAGGGGGCATTGTATTTTTCTTACTCTGCTTTTCCGGGTTAGTTATTATGCTTAGAGGCTTTTCTTTTTCGAATATTGAAAAAGAAATGTACTCTGCCCATGAGAGTTCCATGTGGAATAACAGCCAAAATCAGATTAATACAATATTGGCGGAACATCCTAATTACACGTTGCGATCCATGGCAATTCGACCGGAGACCTCTTTGATTTCTTTTCGTTTTACTGAAAAGAATAATAAGGAGATTATTCGTTATCATTACTATATTCGAGATGGTCAGTTTATTCCGGCAAATAATCAGATGGTACCACGCCATGTTGATATGGACTATACGGCTGTAATTGTAAGAACCTTAGCCAGATTTCACAGTAATCTTTTATTGGGAGATACGGGGCGTGTTTTATTATTGCTGTTTAGTTTGGTTAGTTTAGTAACGTGTTTTGCAGGCTATAAAATTTATAGAAAAATTAATCTTTCACCAAAACGAGGAATGTATTCGCTACATACATTCCTAGGAATTGTAGTTTCGCCTTATTGCATTATTTTATTCGTTTCAGGCATTTTGTTGATAGGTCATTCTTATTTTTCACGGGTGTATTATGCTGATAGTGCGGCCGGGGCAGAAGCGTCTTTTGCGTCACAGCAAAAGACGGCATCTGTTTATACGTATTCGGACATTTTTGACTTAGTAAAGAATAAGTATCCGGATAAGGAGGTTTTATCGTTAGATATTCCATCCGGGAAAGATTTGTCTAAGCCGGCTACAAGTACTTATCACTTATGTTTGATTGATAAATCTGAATTGCAAAATGCATATCAAGGATACTTTGTGGCTGACGACTTGTGGGTGTGGGCTTATAAGAGTCCGGAGTTTATTTCTTACATAACCTCGCCACCATGGTATATGAGTATTTTGGCCGTGGGGGTTGATTTACATTTTAAGAATCATGGGCATCCGGCGTTAGAAATCATATGGCTTATTTATTTAGACTTGAGTTGCGCTTTATTGCTGTTATTATTCATAAAACCGCTTAGACGTGTACAGATTGTTATGAATAATCGTTATTCATTTGGTTGGGGAACTTTTATTTTAAACTGTGGTTATTTATTTTTACCTCTATTTGGGAAAATCGGTGTGTATATAGGTATTGTGTGTGGCCTTTTGAGTTTTGTTCTGATAGGGTTAAATATAAAAAATATTATTTATAAAAAATATGAAATAACACTTTTTTATTTAATTTAATTCAAAGAAGATGTGGGCAGTTGACAGCTATTATGTAGTTTTATACACTATAATCATATAATTAATAAAGTACATTATATAGGTGTCACATGACTTAATAGGGAAATCGGTATAAGCCGATGCGGTCCCGCCACTGTAGGAGGAGCGAACCTCACATTGCCACTGGATTTTTCCGGGAAGGCGAGGTAAGCGATGAATCTAAGCCAGGAGAACTGCCTATAGGAGAATCACCGTTTTTACCTACGAGCGATGGGAAGGGGATTAGCGATAATATAAACATTTGTTTTATTATGGGCACATCTTCGTAGATGTGTCCATTTTTTATATTTTGGGTGATTTGTGTTTTTGATGTGTTTGTCAAGGAGGATTTAAAATCGTGGAAATTTTAGAATTATTTCATAAGGGTGGCTTAGTTATGTATCCTATTTTACTGGCTTCGATTATAGCAGTAACAATAGGGGTAAATCGGTATTTATGTTATAAAGCGGCATCGTCAAATATTGATTTATTAAAAGAACAATTACCGAATTTATTACGTACACGCCAATTAGAAGCCGCTAAAGCTCTTTGTGATGAAGCAGGTGGTGTAGCCGGTAATATTGTTAAAACGGCTATTATTGAACGTACTGAAGATTTAAAAGCCGGTGATGTGGTAGAAAGTATTGCTACGCACGAAGTATTCCAATTAAAGAAATATCTGAATTATTTAGAAACTATTGTTACCTTATCGCCGTTATTAGGTCTATTGGGTACTGTTGTCGGTATGATTGGTTCTTTTAGCGTGCTTTCTATCGAATCCGGTGAACCGTTTGCTATTACCGGCGGTGTCGGTGAAGCCTTGATTGCGACTGCTACAGGTTTATTGGTAGCTATTTTGGCTTTGGTAATTCATACATATTTGGCTCAGCGTGTTAATGTATTGATTGCCGATATTGAGTATGTTGCTTCTTTATATGTAATTAATACGAATGCAGGTGTACGTCATGAAGCTTAAGTCAATGAAAATAGAACATCAACCTAAATTGATGATTATACCTATGATTGATATTATCTTCTTTTTATTGGTATTTTTCATGATGAGTATGTTGACGATGGTTGTTCAAAAGAGTGTTCCTATTCAATTGCCGCAAGCTGCAACATCTAAAGTAAACTTAGATAAAGTATTGCCAATAACGGTAACGGCGGACGGAGCCATTTATTTGGAACAGGAACGAATTCCGGAAGGTCAGTTGAAAGCACGCTTGGAAGCTGAAAAAAGTAAAAATCCGGAGATGGCCATTATTGTTCGCGGTGATGCGGGTGTTAATTATGGACGTGTAGTAAGTGTTATTGATACAGCTAAAAAATCAGGGATTCAAAAAGTATCTATAGCCGCTGAAGAAAGATAGGAGAGAATTCAATGAATAGTCGAAATATGTGGACTAAGCCTTGGGTCGCCTCACTCATTTTTCATGCCGTTGTATTAACCGTTATTCCTTTTTTGCCATGGCCGGCCATCCCTAAAGCGGATGATATGTCATCGATTATTGAGGTGGATTATGTAGAAATTAAACATCCTAATCCTAAGGGCAATTCTAATAGCGGTGGCGACGGTGGTGATGGTAGTGGAAATTTTGGAGCTAATTTACCGGCAGTAACGCCTATGACGGCGTTGCCTGAATATTCTGAGCCATTAACCAGTAATAATGAAAATAGTATTGTTACTAAACATCAGGAAACAATCCAACAAGGCGTAGTAAGTGCAGGCTTGGATTCAGCTCTTAATAGTGGTGGCAGTGGTTCCGGCAGCGGTGGTCTTGCCGGTTTCGGTACCGGTACAGAACCCGGCATTCAGGGGGATCCTAACGGTACGGAGGTTGATACTACTTTTTATAGGCCGGTACCGACATATACGCCCAAACCAAAATATCCAAGATCGGCTCGCAATCAAAATGTGCGTGGCAGTGTTGGCGTTGGTTTAACTATAGGCACTGACGGAAGTGTTGAGTCTGTTTGGATAAATGATTCATCAGGTAGTGATACCTTGGATCAGGCTGCCTTGGATGCAGTAAGTAGTTGGCGATTTGAACCGGCCAGAAGAGGTAATGAACCAATCAGTACGACTACAAGTGTTAATGTAGAATTCCAGTTGCGATAAAAATTAGGGAATTTCTTGCAACTCGAATATATTTTTATGTGTTTAAAAATAAAACTAAGCACATTAGGTATTTTTAATTTTGTATTGGTGTTAAGAGGTTATTATGACAAAAAAGAGTGTGTTGAACAAATCTGTGTTAAAAAAGCTGGTTTTGTTAAGTGTTGTGTCAAATTGTTTGTATACGGGAATTGCTTTAGCGGCTGAAGAGACCTCGGATTCATATACATTAGATCCGATTGTAGTTACAGCTCAACGTACAGAAACGAGAGATTTGGAAACTCCGGCGGCAACAGCTGTATTAACTAAAGAAGATATTAAAAATACAGGTGCTAAGACTGTATTTGACGCTATATCGTTTACAACGGGGATTACGAATTTTTCCTATGGGGCTGGCGGTCTTGATTACGGTTCCATGGATAGCCGTGTAAATATTCGTGGTTTAGAACGTGGTGCTCTTATTTTGATTAATGGCGCTCCTATTAATTTGAATGGTAAAAATAGCTTAAGTGGTATATTACCGGAAAATGTCGAAAGAATTGAAATTGTAAAAGGCGCGTCTTCTACGTTATATGGTGCTGAAGCACTAGGCGGGGTTATTAACATTATTACCTCGACGCCGGAAAAAGAATATGTAAAAGCCAAAGTTGGGTTAGGCAATTTAGGCTATAAACAGTATTTGGTTTCTGCCGGCAATAAAGATTTTAATATCGCTGTAGGTAAAGAGTTTTTCGGTGCTATTGATAGAACGAGTCCGAATCGTAAGGATTTAGACGGCAAGCGTAAATATGAATATTATAATGAACGCGGTAAAGGTGATTTATTTAATATTGCCTTAAATGCTAAGTTAAGTGAACGTTTGGATTTAAGTTATATGCGTAGTGAATCCAACTCCACTTATGGTCAAATTGTAGTACCGGGAACGTTAACTAAAGCAAAAGCGACAGAGGCATCAGAAAGTAAGCGTTATCATTATGACGATAAAAAGAATAATTTTTCATTGACTTATGACTATGATAATACTAAAGCCGTAGCTTTTTACACCGATCGTGATTTGTATGGTGAAAGTAAAAACTTGGCTACTAATAAGTGGAGTGAAAATGCCAGTAATTATTTAGCTCGTAAATATGGTATTGATGTTCAACATGAATGGAGTTTACGAGATAATAAAGATTCTTTCATTGGTGGTTTATTGGTAAGCCGAGATACCTATAAAGGCACAGCAGCGGCTACATCCAATGTAAGAGCTGGTCGTAATAATATGGCATTGTATGGTAGCTATTCGTATGAAATTAATCCTAAATTGACGACAATTTTAGGCGCTCGTTTCCAAAAAATCTCCGATCCGGTAAATGACCAGAATGTATTTATGCCACAATGGCAGATGCTGTATAAATTGGATGAACAGTCATCCATTTATTCGAATGTTGGTAAAGCCTTTACGATGCCAAACTTATCGGATACTTTTAAATATGTAAATGGCGGTTATCAGGCGATTAGCGGTCCGAATTTAAAACCGGAAGAAGGCTGGAACTATGAAGTTGGTTATAAACATGTAACTGAAAAAGACTCCTGGAAAGTGGCTTTATTCTACATGGACTTTAAAAACTTCTTTGATTGGGCTCCGGATCCTGAAACCGGTAAGAATACCGTTCGAATTAATGGCGGTAAATTCCAAAATGTCGGTATTGAATTAGATTACAAACGCTTATTGACAGATAAAGTAACATTGTCTTTGGGGACAACGTATTCTAATCCTAAAAAACGGGATATTGGCGTATCAACTTGGAATCAGGCGTATCCAAAACTTCAATTTAATGCGGGAGTAAATTATACTGACAATAAATTGGATGCCGGTATTGCGTTAAATTGGTTAACTAAACGTTTGCAAAACCGTGATGGGGGAACTAATCCGGATTTAATTAATTTGAATGCATATGTTTCCTATGCCTTCGGCGAAAATGATTCCGTACAAATTAATCTTAATAATATTTTAGACAGACATAATGTAATTACTAATGGCGATTGGGAATATTGGGATAATCCATTTAACTACACTGTTAGTTATGCACACACATTCTAGTGGCAGATTATAAAGGAGTGAATTTTATTTTTAATTTGCTTCTTGATATTTAGTATTTAAAAATTAAGCAAACTGATAATCACCGTCGGTATTTTGAATTTAGTAGGTAAAGGTAATGAGCTATATGGCATGCATGAATTGTAATGCGGATAATACAATACAGTCTAAATCAGTTCAGTTACTGATTTTGGCTTTAACAGGCCAATGTAATTTGAAGTGTTCCTATTGCTATGCAGCCAATCAGACTCAACAGCCTATGACGTGGAATACAGCAAAGCAAGCATTGCAGTATATAACTGAGTATTCGGGTACGCCTACCATTCAATTTACCGGCGGTGAACCTTTATTGGCGTGGGAGTTGCTAGTTAAATGTGTTGAATGGTTAGAACGTCATAAAATCAAGGCAAAATTGCAGATACAGACGAATGCGACGCTGTTAGATGACCGAAAAATAGAATTTATAAAGAAACATCAAATTGCTATAGGGGTTAGCTTGGATGGTTTTGCCGATAGCAATGCTGTGAACAGACCCTATATGGATTTTGGTGATTCAACAATGGATACAATTAAAAGTATTCAACTTTTAAGTAGTGCCGGTATTGAAATAGGTATTACGACAGTAGTTAATGCAGTTACTGTGGATAAATTGGACAAGGTTATAGATTTGGCCTATTATTTGGGAAATGTGCGGCAAGTCGGATTTAATCTGGTGCGTCCGCAAGGTCGGGGAAAAGAAGAACCACTTATTACCGAACAAATATTGGAGGCCGGTGTTCATAAAATGTTAAATCGGCTGGAATATTGGCAAAATATAACGCATCGTTCACTTATAATAGCTCAAATTGATAAAGTTAATAAATTACAAAAGGGATATACTCCTTTTTCACATTGCTATGCACTTCATAAGGCCGGTATGTATGTAAGTCCGGATGGTATGATGTATGCTTGTGCTTCTTTGGCAGGGCGAGAAGAATATTGTCTTGGCCATGTTACTACCGGGGGAGATAGTCAAAAGGAAAGTGTGTTATTGACTCATTTAGAGCCGGTTGTTGATATGTGTACGCAGTGTAATTTTATTAATTACTGTGGTGGTGCCTGTTATAGTCGGGTACGAGCAGGTCAGACTATAAATCCTTTAGAATGTACTATGAAAAAAATCTTTATTAAATATTATCAAAATAAACATACGATGAGGGCATAATTTTATGGCTTTTTGGAAAATATATCGAAAGATAATTATTGCCGGTTTACTTGCCATACTATGCTTAATCAGCTTATCCGGGTGTAGCGTTCATCCGGTTATAGATTCTACATCCGAGAAATATACCAAAACGGTTGAAAGTGCTGATGGTGTAATTGTAAAAATTCCTGATTATCCAAAGCGTATTGTAACGCTGACATCGGCTTATGATACAGTTTTATTAGGTCTTATTGATACGTCCCGAATAGCTGCTATCAGCTCGCTGGTAAAATATGAAGGGTATTCTATGGAATGGGAAAAGGCTAAGCAAGTAAAAACACAGTTGTATAGTTATCCTTTTGAAAAGATTGTAAAGCTAAAACCGGATTTGGTATTGGCACCGGAATATACATCTAAAGATGTAATTGACGGCTTACGCGGAATGGGGATTCCCACTGTAGTCGTCGATTCCGGAAAAACGGTAGAAAGTACTATTAAAAATATAGAAACAATGGCATATCTTGTGGGAGAGCCTGAGAAAGGGGCTTATTACAGTCGTAAAATTAGAACTGAGATTGATTGGCTACAGAATCAAGTAAATAAAATACCTGAGGATAAACGACGGAGTGTACTTTTTGTTTCATCCATGGACGGATATACCGGAACGGGAAGTTTCTTCGATGATATGAGTCGCTATATGGGTATTTATAATGCTCCTTCTTATCGAGGTTATCCACCGCGAATATCATTTACCGATGAGCGAGTTATTGATATGAATCCCGATTATTTATTGATTCCGGCCTATCAAACTATGGATAAAGGTTTGGAAGAGCGGTTCTTACATACGCCTGCTTTTCAGTCGATGAAAGCTATGCGGAATAATCATGTAATGCCGGTTCGAGCAGCGTATTTGTATACGAGTAATCAGCATATCGGTGAAGCAATGATAGAAATTGCAAAAATTGTTTACCCTGAGTATATTCAATCGGATTCGATTCCCAAAAATTTTTAGTTGTTAAGAGATGTAATTTAAATAATTCGTTTGGTGAGAGGTATGGACAGAAAAAAGAAACAAGTTATCAGCGTTATAACAATGACGGCCCTTCTGATAGGGATAATTATAATAGCCCTTCATTTGGGAACTATTAAGGTGCCGGTTCTTGGCGGTTTGCAGAGTATTTGGCAAGGTTTGGGTATACCGGTCACGGTAACTGCTCCATTGGAACCGGAGCAGGAAGCGGTATTATGGTATATTCGTATGCCGCGTATTTTAGTGGGGCTCATGGTTGGTGCCTCGTTAGCATTGGCCGGTGCCGTTATGCAGGGAATTTTTTCCAATCCATTAGCCGATCCGGGCATTATGGGGGTTTCGGCGGGTGCATCGTTAGGTGCTGTTATTGCTATTTCCTTAGGACTTACTTCGCTTGGTATGTTTTATATGCCGATGTTTGCCTTTATTGGCGCATTTGCGGCCGTTAGTATTACGATTTTATTAACCATGCGTGGTGGTCGTGTGGAAACGGCTACTTTATTATTGGCTGGGGTTGCTATCAGTATGTTGCTTGGTGCTTTTACCTCCGGTATTTTGACGCTGATGAATGAATATCGTTTGCGAGAATTTTTATTCTGGATGGTAGGCGGGCTCGATTTTAGACGTTGGGAGCATGTTTTTCTTGCTATTGGACCATTCCTCATTGGGACAACTATTCTAATTACTTTTGGGCGCCAATTAAACGTGTTGGTATTAGGTGATACGGAAGCAAAGGCTTTAGGCGTTCCGGTTATGTTATACCGATTGATTTTCTTATTTTTAGCGTCATTTATTACAGCGACAGCTGTTTGTGTAAGTGGTGCTATCGGTTTTGTGGGGCTTATTATTCCTCACATCGTTCGAATTTTGGTGGGGCCTGACCACCGCATATTATTGCCGGTTTCAGCCTTAGCAGGAGCACTTTTTCTTGTATTTTGTGATACATTGGGGCGTGTGTTGGCGTCGCCGAGTGAAATTCGCGTGGGTATTATGACGGCTTTATTAGGGGCTCCGTACTTCTTATATCTATTACGTCGTGTTCGTCAAAAAGGAGGCATTTAAATGGAATTAAGTGTAGAACATCTAAGTGTATCCTTGAGTAATCAACAGATTTTACATGATATCTCTTTACAGGCTAAACGTGGCGAGTTTATAGGTATTATTGGACCTAATGGTTCAGGTAAAACTACTTTTTTAAAGGCATTACGAGGTTTATATCCTTTTACGGAAGGAGCTGTTATATTAAACGGTGACTCTATAGCACAACGGAGTGATAAAGAGATTGCTCGACAAGTTGCTTGTATGCAACAAAGTGTAAATTTAAACTTTGGTTATACAGCTAGAGAAATCGTTATGACGGCACGCTATCCATATTTAAAATGGTGGCAAAATGAATCTGCCAATGACGAAAATGTTGTTGAGACTGTTATGAAGAATGTGGGGATTTGGCATTTACGAGATCGAGCCGTTAATGAATTGAGTGGTGGTGAACGGCAACGTGTTTTCTTGGCCAAAGCATTAGCTCAAGAAACAGAATTATTACTTCTTGATGAACCGACGGCAGCTTTAGACTTGGTATATGCCGATGAAATTTTTAGACAGGGACGACAACATTGTGAATCGGGTAAAACTATTTTTATCGTAGTCCATGATTTAGAGTTGGCGGCTAAGTTTTGTACACGGCTTTTATTGATTTCAGACGGCTACTTAGTAGCGGATGGTTTGCCTAAAGAAGTATTGACGGCTAAAAATTTAAAAAAGGCGTTTCATTTGTCGGCCGCCGTGTATGAAGATCCATATTTTACACAGCAACGTATTTTTGTATTCCCGAATGATGCAACTGATATCGAACCGTATCGTCGCGGGAATACCTTACCACCTGATATGACGGTAGAGTTAAATGGATAGTAGGAGTCAGCAACATGAGCGAAATTAATGAAATAGAGCAAGGAACACAATTTAAACAAATATTATATCCGTTTTCGGCAATTGTAGGTCAGGAGGATATGAAGCGTTCTTTAATTTTAAATGCTATCGAGCCGGCTATTGGCGGTGTTTTGATAAAAGGGGAAAAAGGAACGGCCAAGTCAACGGCGGTAAGAGCGTTGGCGGCTATTTTACCGCCCTTGGAAATTGATGGCTCAGCGTCAATGCAGGTTGTGGAGTTACCGATTAATGCTACTGAAGACCGTGTAGTCGGAACGATTGATTTGGAATACGCTCTTACTGAAGGCAAGAAAAAGTTTGAGCCCGGTATATTGGCAAAAGCTAACAATAATATTTTATATGTAGATGAGATAAATTTGTTGGACGATCATGTGGTGGATGTTCTTTTAGACGCAGCGGCTATGGGGATTAATACAGTTGAACGAGAAGGTATCAGCTACTCACATCCGGCTAAATTTATATTGGTAGGTACTATGAATCCGGAAGAAGGGGATATTCGCCCACAGTTATTAGACCGTTTTGGCCTATCGGTAGATGTAAAAGGTGAACGCGAACCCGAATCGCGTATGGAAGTTGTAAAGCGTCGTTTGGCTTTTGAAAGTGATAAAGCCGCTTTTGAGGCAGTGTATAAAGACAGTGAGCGGGAATTGGCTGAAAGTGTTGTTAAGGCTCGTGCTCTATTGCCACAAGTTAACGTTACCGACGCTGTTTTGCGGAAGATTGCAGCTTTGTCGATTCGTCTTAATGTTGACGGCCATCGGCCGGATATTACGATGCTACATACTGCAAAAGCGTTGGCTGCGTATAATGAACGAACCGAGATTATTAATGATGATTTAAAAGAGGCGGCACAATTGGTATTGCCACATCGTATGCGCCGCCGCCCGTTTGAGGAACAAGGGTTTGACTGGAATAGTGTTGCCGATATTTTAGAGGCGGATGAATAATTTTTTATTCGTAAAAAATATCGGTTTAACCGCATAAAGGTGGACATATGATTGCGAATGTAGAGCGAGCTTTAGCAATGGCTCTTATACAACCAAAAATAAATAGCATTATAATTTCCGGTCCGACCGGTGTAGGAAAGAGTTATCGTGTCCGTGAATTATTACAGCAATGGCAAATTTCGTATCGTACTATTCCGGTACATATTCAGGCCGAGGCATTGACAGATCATATTGATTTGGAGAGAACCCTTCAAGCCGGTCATTATGTAGGCGGCAATGGTTTATTTAATCAGGCTGTAAAGGTGTTTTTTGTTGATGATTTTCATCTGTTACGAGAATCTTTACGCCACTTTTTACTGCAACGCGTTAGAGATGTGGGGGGAACTTTAATCGGTACTGTCAATACGGCAGAAGGTAGTTTGGCTGTATCTGAGTGGGAAAATATTGACTTACATATATCCATGGAAAACCCGGATGAAACAAATCGTTTGGCTGTATTGCGAGAAGTTTTGACTTCAGAACTTATCGAACCCATAATTTCGATAACGGATCTTAGAAGAGCTGAAGCATTGGTAACAAATATAGAGCCGTCTGAGGCGATATTGCAACTTTGTATCAGTTTTATAGTAAAATCCGGCGCAGTAGGTAATACAAATGAATTTTTACTGGCGGTTGCGGCAGCGGCATTGGCTGGGCTAGATCAAAAGTCATATATTTTACCGAAACACGTAGAGGAAGCTACTTTATATGTATTGCCTCATCGTATGCGGCAACAAACTGAAGTGGGAAATAGTCAAAATCAGTCACTCGATAGAGATAATAATCAATCAGAAAATAATCATGATAATGGTACGGTCAGTGAGGAGGAAAATAATCCGGATAATAATTCGCAAGAACCGGAGCAAAATAACGATAACGAAGATATTCAGAATACTGAATTAGAGGGTGACAATGAAAATGATGTTAGCCAAGATAATCAGTCACAGTCTGATTTTAGTGACGATTTAGATAGTTTAAATGAATCCTCTGAGAACGAAAGTCAAACTGATTTGGACAATCAGGATGATAGCCTTGAAAACGATGGTGTAAATAATATATGGCCGGAATTAATAGCGGCCATGAATCAAAACTTAATGGGTTTGCGTTTAGATGCTGATAAAACCATGGATCGTAAGGCACGAAAAGGTTCAGGCAAGCGCTTACGTACTAAAGCCGGAGATTGCGGCGGTCATTATGTAAGAGCTATCCAATATCCGGAACCGTTAAAAGATTTAGCTTTGGATGCGACTATACGAGCGGCTGCACCGTATCAAAAAATACGGCATTCGGAGTTACAAAATAACAGTTCGTTAGCCATTCAAATCAAGGCACCGGATTATCGACGTAAAGAGCGTGAAAAACAAGTCGGTGGTCATTATCTATTTGTTGTGGATGCCAGTGGTTCTATGGCGGCTCGCAAACGTATGGAGGCCGTGAAAGGTGCTATTTTCAGTTTATTACAGGATGCCTATGAGAAACGTGATAAAGTAGGTCTTATCGTATTTCGCAAGGAGAAAGCGGAATTGGTATTACCTTTTACCGGCAGTATTGAGTTGGCAAGACGTCTATTAGAACATTTACCTACCGGTGGTAAAACACCGCTTGCAGGGGCTTTGGAATTGGCTTATAGAACTTGTGAGCAGGTTTTACGACGTTCACCAACCGAAAAAATAGACGTTCTTATTGTTACGGATGGTCGGGCAACCTATGGTGAAACCGATAATCCGGTAAACGAAGCTTTAGCTTGGGGGAAAGCTTTTATTGATTTACCGGTGGGGATTTTGATATTAGATACAGAGCAAGATTTTATCCGCCTTGGAATTGCGAAAGAACTGATGCAGGCTATGCGTGGAACTTATTATTCGATTGATACCATAACAGCTGATACTGTATTGCAAGTGGTGAAAGGAAGCCGCTAAAATGAAAAAAATTTTATATATTACTAATATGGCTAAGCAAATACACCATGTTCGTGAAGTTGAAGCTAAAGGTCGTATTGAGGCCAAAGAACATTTTAAAATTGACTTATATAACTTAAAACAAGAACCGGAATGGAATGAATCATGGGAACAACGCCTTAAAACATCAGATGTTGTTATTATGAAACATATGGGGACCGGATTAGATACACCGTTTTTACGTCGTTTGGCTAATTGGTTATATCAGAACCATCCTTGCTATGCGTTGTATGCCGATGAAGAACAGGATATGGATAAATTGCGCGCCGGTATGAGTGAAGCTGAAATGATTCGATTGTCAGAATATCAGCAGTTGAGTGGGCTTACCAATTTTGAGAATTCGTTTTTATATGCCGCTTCATTAGCCGGTGAAGCTGTTGAAGTACCGGAGCCGATACCGGTGCTATGGCAAGGTATCCTTGGTGAAAATGGCGTCACGTACGCGACCTATAAAGAGTATTTGGAAGCTGAAGGCGTGGTTGATTGTCCAAGTATCGGTGTATTTTTCTATCGTGAAGAATGGATTATGAAGGAGTTGTATTATCCTGAATTGTTGCGAAAAACAATTAAGACATACGGTTACAACCCTATTATCTTTTTCGGGCAATACGGCGGTAATCCGCTTATAGGAGCACCTTCGTTGAAAGAGTCATTACGGATTTTATTCTGTGATGGACCTTTACCGTTTGAAGTATTAATTAATACTTGTAAATTTTCACTAATCAGTTTGAATGCAGCAACTCAAGAAGATATTAGTCATTGGGATATTCCGATTTTAATGGGGTATAACATCTATATGGATGAAGCGACTTGGGAGGCCAATGTACAAGGTTTAAGTCCTTTAGACGTGAATTTATCGGTATCTTTACCGGAATTTGATGGTTCCCTTCATGGTGGGGTTGTAGCGGCACAAACTAATATTGATGGTAAATACATATATTGGCCGGTTAAAGAACGAGTGGAATCTATCGTTAAACGAGCTGTAAAATATGAAAAACTTCGTCATTTATTGCCAGCTGAAAGAAAAGTTGCGATTATTCTTCATAATTATCCGCCTAAAAATTCTAATATAGGTTCGGCAGCCGGTTTAGACACACCGGAGTCGGTGCAACGTTTATTGGTAGCTATGAAGAACGAAGGGTATACCATTGACTCAATTCCTGAGTCGGGGGCTGAATTAATAGAATCTGTTTTATCACATACTACTAATGATCGCAGTATGCTGAGTGAGGAACAGGTTGAAGACGCCGAAGGTAAATTAAGTGTGCAGCAATATAAGGAATTTTTTGATTCATTGCCGGATAAATCGAAAGTAAATATGGAAGAAGGCTGGGGACCGGCACCGGGAGAAGTTTTTCGTTATGGTGATGAACTCCTGATTCCGGGATTCAGTAATGGAAATATTTGGGTAACGGTGCAACCGCCACGTGGTTTTGGTGAAGATCCGGGTAAATTGTATCATGATCCTATTTTGGCTCCGACACATCATTATGAAGGATTCTATTATTGGCTCCGCGAGATATTTAAAGCGGACGTGGTGATGCATGTAGGCACTCATGGTTCATTGGAATGGTTGCCCGGGAAAGGCACGGGGTTAAGTTCTTCTTGTTATCCTGAAATGGGCATTCAGGATTTACCCAATGTGTATCCTTATTGGATGACAATTGTCGGTGAAGGGATACAAGCTAAACGGCGAAGTTCAGCCTGCTTAATCGGCCATATATCGCCTCCTATGGCTGAAGCCGGCCTTTATGATGAATACGAGGAGTTAGAAAATCTTTTGGATGAATACGGTCATTTTGAATTGGAATCGCCGGAAAGTTTAACATCGTTGTATGAAGCTATCATTGAACAAGCTAAGTTATGCCATTTTTGGGAAAGTATTCCAGAAGATAAAAATACCGATAAGAATAGTGTTTTAGCTATTTTGCATGAAATGTTAACAGATTTAAAACATATGCAAATGCGCACGGGGTTACATATTCTTGGCAATGTGCCGACCGGTAAGAATTTACAAGAGTTTTTGTTGGCACTTATGCGAGTTCAAAATGGTACTGTGCCGGCATTACCGGATACGATTGCCGAAGGTCTGGGGTATGATTGGAATACATTGGAACAACATAGTGGTCAAAAGATAGATGCTTTATATATAGATGAACAAATTAATTCTAATGAGAATCAAGACTATACCTTTATCGGTAAGCGTATCATTCGTAATAAAGATATTGTTGATCAAATTTGGCTTGTCATTCGTAATATAATTACACATTTTGCAGAAAATGATTATACTTATACTGATTCATGGCAAAATTTAGAAACTGTTAATACGTTATGGCAGTTGTATAACATTGAAAAAGATAATAAGGAAAAGCAAGATTGGCTGACTGCAATCGGTTCAATTCTAATGGAGGCATGTCACGAATATGTGCCGAAATTAATGCAGACAGAGCAGGAAATAGGACATACATTAAAAGCTTTGGCCGGTCGTTATATTGAACCGGGTCCCGGTGGTGCGGCTACAAGCGGACACGCTGATGTATTGCCATCGGGACGTAATTTCTTCGGTGTCGATGAAAGAATGCTGCCTACTAAAGTAGCGTATGAATTGGGAGCTACATTGGCAGATCAGGTTATAACTGATTTTATTAAAGAGGAAAGGCATTATCCGGAGTCAATTGGCATAGTTCTATGGGCAGGCAGTAATACACGTAGTCATGGACAATGCTTGGGGCAGTTTATGAATTTAATGGGCGTTCAGCCAGTTTGGCAAGGCGGTGGCGGTCGTGTTATCGGAGTTGAAGCGATACCGCTTTCAGAGTTGAAACGACCACGTATTGATGTGACCGGACGAATAAGCGGGCTTATTAGAGACATGATGCCAAATGTTTTAAAATGGCTAGATAAAGCAGTCACTTTGGTTGCCGAATTGGATGAGAGCGAAGAAGATAATTTTATTAAAAAACACATTAATGAAGATGTTTCGTGGCTCGTAGCAGAAGGGGAAAATGAAAAAGACGCCTATCAAAAGGCTCGCTTCCGTTTGTTTGGTGATCCGCCGGGGGCTTACGGTGCCGGTGTTGGACAATTGATTGAACAGAAAAATTGGAAATCGATTGATGATTTAGCTGATGTTTACGTGACCTGGGGCGGTTATTGTTATGGTGACGGGGCTAAAACCAATCAGGATAAACGGTTATTTAGAAGACGTCTGGCCACTATGGAAGTTACCATTAAAAATGAGGATAATCGAGAAGCACATATGTTGAGCTCGGATGATTATAATGCCTATCATGGCGGTTTAATAGCTGCTGTTCGAAGTATTCGCGGTGAAGTCCCACGCTCCTATGTTGGTGATAGTTCGAATCGTGAACAGGTAAAAACACGTAATTTAAAAGAGGAAGTGAATCGTTTAGTTCGTGGTGAGACGTTAAATCCTAAGTTTATAGAAGGTATGCAACAACATGGCTATAAGGGAGCCTCTGATTTGGCAAATGTGGTGGCACACAGTTTTGCTTGGGATGCCACGAGTGCTGTAATCGAGGACTGGGTATATGAAGGCTATGCCAATAAGTATGCTTTAGATAAAGATATGCAAGAATGGATGCAATCAGTGAATCCATGGGCATTGGCCCGAATTGCTGAAACATTATTAGAGGCTATTCAGCGTGGTTTGTGGCAAGCACCAAAAGATATGGAAGATCAATTAAAACAATTGTATTTAGCCATGGAAGGCGAAATTGAAGGACGATAGTCTATGAGTGTTTATAAAAAGTTGTGGTTTTTATTTATCTTTTGTCTGATAGTATTTTCCATTGTAGGTTGTAAGACATTAGATGAAACAAAAACGTTAGAGGGAACACATCAGATAAGAGATTCTACCGGTGCCGTGGTGCAGGTGCCGGATAATCCTACACGCGTTGTTCCTATCGGTGTAAGTACGGAAGATATGGTGATTTCTTTAGTAGGTCCGCAGAAGATTGTGGCTTTAGGTAATTTACCAAATAATTTTCCGGAAGAATCCAAGCAAATAAAAGCAAAGGTAAAATTGAATACGGAAGCCGTTTTGGCATTGCATCCGGATTTACTGATTGTTCCTGACTGGGTGGACCAGGAAATGGTGGTTACTTTACGAGGCCTAAATGTTCCAGTCTATGTATATAAAGCCCCAATAACTATAGATGGCAGTGAAAAAACTATTTTAGAGTTAGCTGACTTATTAAATCAAAAGAGTAAAGGCGAAGCCATTGTTAACTCAATGCAGCAACGATTGGTAAAGGTTGCTGCATTTACGGAGCAGGTTAAAAGCCGGAAAATTGTCGGATTTTATGGTGTTTTAGGCTTGACCGGCGGTATAGGGAGCACTTTTGACAATATGACACAGCTGATAAATGCAGCTAATGCGGCAGCTTTATTGGGCTTGGACATCAGTGAAAGCGGAACTCGTGAAGATTTAATACGAATTAATCCTGATGTTATTATTGTACCGTCAAATGTTTATAGTTTTGATCAGTATAAAGAAATTGAAGTTACTTCATTATATAGTGATCCTGCCTTGAAAGATGTGAAAGCTGTAAAAAATCATCAAATTTATGTAATTGACGCTCGCTGGATAATGAGTTATTCACAGTTTATGATTAATGGTATTGAGGAATTGGCGCGTGTAACATATGGATACTCCGCAAAATAATAAAGCGTGTTTAAGGTGTTTAGTTTATTACTATTTTTATAATAAGTATTTTTATAGGTATTGAGTTGGAGGGTTTATTATGGGTCGAGTTATTGGTAAAAACAAAAAAATGTTAGCTGCTTATGTTACGTTTGCACTAATGGGTATGTCATTAAGTGGCCAAACCATGGCGGCAGCCGGCACTACTGATGAGGTATATGCATTACCTGATGTTGTAGTAACTGCTACAAGAACGGAACAACAGGTTACCAAAGTTCCTGCCAGTGTAACTGTTGTAAAAGGCGAAGATTTGGAAGAAAGACATGAATCTAATTTAGGGGAAGCTTTGCGTAACGTACCGGGAGTAGAGTTTAATACATATGGTGGCGGTGTAGGGTATACTAACTCTAATTCTTTCAGAATTAATGGTAGTAATAATGTTTTATATATGGTAGATGGTATTAATATGAATGCTGCCGGTGTTAACGTACCGTTTACTATTTTAAAAAATATGGATGGTATTGATCGTGTGGAAGTGGTTAAAGGGGCTGCTTCTACCTTATATGGGTCCGGTGCTATTGGCGGTGTTGTAAATGTTATTACTCGTGTACCGGAAGAAGGCATGAAAACAACTGCTCGTATTACCGGTGGCAGTTATGATAAAGAACAATATAAATTTATCAACGAAGGTAAAGAAGGCAATGTATATTGGCGTGCATCGTATCAGAAAGATATTGTGGGTAGCTATAAGGATGCTCATGGGGTCGAAGTTCCACAACATTTAAACGGACGTACCGCATCTTTCATGGTGGGTAGTGATATTGATGATAACAATAATGTGATGATTTCTTATGATTCCTATCGTGCCGATGTAAAATATGCCGATTCTGCTAAAAAATTAAATCATATTCGTTATGGTAATGAAGGCAATGATTCGTTCCGTGGCATTTGGAAAAATAAGATTAATGATCGCTTAAGTCATCAGTTATATGTATTAAACAATCACTATGATGGTACTTATGACGGCTATACGACGGATATTAAAACGATTGCAATTGGCGATCAGGTAACGTATCTTTTAGATAAACATACTTTGATTGGTGGTTTTGATTGGCGCCAGGATAAAGTAAATACTATCGGTGATAGTTGGGAAAAAATTACTGGTAAAAAATTAACTAATACATCGTATTATGTACAAGATGCATGGAATTTTGCTCCAAAATGGACGTTAACTCCTGGCATTCGCGTTGACCATCATTCGGAATTCGGCTCACACACATCGCCTCATATTTCCTTAGGGTATGATGTAAATGAAAAGACTAATGTGTATGTGTCTTACAATGAATATTTCTTAGCGCCGCCCCCATATCAGTTATTCAGCGAAACTTATGGTAATAGAAACTTAAAACCGGAAACAGGGCATGAAGTAGATTTCGGTGTTCATCATCAATTTAGTAATTCCTTATTAGGGAATTTAAATTTCTTTACCCGTCACTCTACCGATAAAATTGACTATAATATGTCTACCAGTAAGTATGCTAACTTCTCTAATGAAAAAGCACGTGGTTTCAGTTTTGATCTGCGTAAGCAAATTACCGGTAATTTGTCAGCTAGAGCAGCTTATACTTATACTCATATTGATGCTACCTCCGGTCGTTCCGCCAATGCAAACGGCTATGTTCCGAAACACGCCATCAATTTAGGCTTAGACTATAATGATGCTAAATGGGATGCTCATTTGGATGTGCGTGCTGTAATTGACCGTCCGGGTCGTGCTACGACTGCCGATAGAGGTGATTTCTTCCCTAAGAGCACCTATTGGATTACTAATGTAAGTGCCAATTATCGTATTACTGATGACATTACCGTTTTTGGCCGTATTAATAACATCTTTGATGTGTACTATGCGGAAATGTCGAATGTTGCTGGTTGGGGCGGTACTGCCGGTGACTGGTGGGCAATGCCTGGCCGCAACTATCAATTAGGTATGGAATTCACTTTCTAATATAAATATCGAATGCAGTATAGGATTAGTTTTTTACTATAGTTTAAAGATTTCCCCCATTAAGCAAGTAATGGGGGCTATATCTATAGCATTATTTTTCACCAAAAGGAATCTATTTTATGGAACTGTGGAAATTGCCAACCGGCGACTCGGTATCTCGTTATGAAAAATCAATCGTTGTAAATTTTACCGGACCGCGCAAGGTATTGAGTACCTCTCTGTTTAATGGTGGCTATCATGAGGACTACACATATGTATTCAATCATGACTCTAAAACCGGCCCCGGCGAAACGATGTGCACATCATTAGAAGACTATTTGCAGCATTTACATGATGTAACTTTGCGTTTGGGATTTGAACCGGACAAAGGGAGCGGTATCGGGACAGCAGCCTACATGGAGAATGTAGCGATTATTGAAAAGTCTTATAAGGAACTTACCGTAACAGCTATTGTTACCGGTGGTATTGATGTTAATGGTGGGCGTGTAGGTGATGAAGCTTCGTATTATAGACCTTTGTTAAAAACGGAAACAACAACTGACGATGATATTCGTTTTAAAACGGGCCGAAAAACAGAATCGCCTAAAAATCCAGCTGATCCATTAGGCACTATTAATATTATTCTTTATATTGACGGTGATTTGGCGGAACCTTTATTAGCCAGAGCCTTAGTGACTTGTACGGAAGCTAAAACTGCTGCCTTACAAGAGCTCCAAGCAGGTAGCCACTATTCTCTAGGTATCGCTACCGGTTCGGGAACGGATCAAACGATAGTGGTCGCCAACAGCGAGGCGCCTTATTATTATGACGGAGCAGGAAAGCATTCCAAGCTTGGCGAATTAATTGGTAAAGCAGTCAAAAAAGCGGTAAAATTAGCATTATACAAGCAAACTCATTTAGGACCGAAACAGCAACATAATTTATTCAAACGTTTGCAACGATTCGGGCTTTCTTTGGATTATTTATTTGAAAGCTATATGAGCGAATATGAGGCTGATGGGCATGAGAAGTATGAAGTGCTTAATACCTTTGAAAAATACGCACGCAGTGATGAAACCGTAGTTATGAGTGCCATGTGGTCGCATTTGGTGGATGAATGGCTCTGGGGCCTTTTAACGGATGAAGAATTAAATCTCGGTTTAGTACAAGTGGGCTTGGTACCTGTTGAAGCAAGCGGTACCTACTTGGCTGAAAGCATTGGCCACTTTGAACCGGCCGGCATTTCCGATGTACATCAATTTGGAGTCGATGCGGTCATTCGGAATTTAGAAAATCACATTATCAACGAAGTGCGCATCATGTTGGGAGATTCTACGAAATAGCCATATACTAGGGGACGCTACGAAATAGCCTTATATAATAACGGAAAGGCAGTGATGCATATGAAAAAAATTGCTATATATGGTAAAGGCGGTATCGGTAAATCAACGACGACAGCCAACATTTCAGCTGCCTTGGCTCAGCAAGGGGAAAAAGTCTGTCAAATTGGCTGTGATCCTAAAAATGATTCTACACGGTTGTTGCTTCATAAAATTTGCCACCAAACCGTGCTGGACGAAGTTTGTCTAAAAGATGACGATGTTACGGCTGAAGACGTGGTTCATACCGGTTTTGCCAGTGTCACTTGCATTGAAGCGGGCGGACCGGAACCGGGTGTTGGTTGTGCCGGGCGAGGTATTATCGTTGCCTTGGAGAAGCTCAAAGAGCTGTCTGTTATGGATGATACGGACATTGTCATTTATGATGTGCTGGGTGATGTGGTTTGCGGCGGTTTTGCCGTACCGATTCGTGAAGGCTATGCCGAGGAAATTTACATTGTTACATCCGGTGAGACGATGGCGCTCTATGCGGCTAATAATATCTGTAAAGGGATTGTCCGTTTTGCCAACCGCGGCTCCGTTCGTTTGGGCGGACTTATTCTGAACAGTCGTTTAGTCCCTAATGAAGAAGCCATTGTGCAAGCTTTTGCAGATCGTTTAGGCACGAAAGTAGTGGCTGTGATTCCGCGTGATACGATCGTACAGAATGCGGAAGTTAATCGTCAGACAGTTATTGAATATGCCCCGGATAGCAATCAGTCCGGTGTGTATCGTGAATTGGCGGCATATATAAAAAATAACAAAGCTGCCGATGTACCGAAGCCTTTAACGTTTGAAGAACTGGAAGAGTTGGTGTATAGCTATGGCCGTGAATAAGCGACGTTTTATAAAAGATAAAGTCAGTTGCAGTTGCAGTATGCCCGGTGTGTGGAAGGCGGTAGCTCATTCGGAAGGTTGTGTGGTGGTATATCATTCACCGAAAGCCTGTGCTCATATAACGGAAGAAATGGAGCGTAATCAGTATTTTCGTATGTTGGCTCGCCGTGAATATACTGACCCGCCCTATACGGCCCCTTTGGTAACCTCTAATATAGGCAAAAAAGAGTCAATCTTCGGCGGCAGTCAATTGTTAAAGAAATGCTTGGACTATGTGGTGGCAACGTATTCTCCAAAGTATATTGTAGTTACCGATTCCTGTGTGTCCGGCGTCATTGGTGACGATTCGGTAGCCGTATGTCAGGAAGCTGAGCAAGAGCATGGTGTGCCTATCTTGCATATAGATTGTCACGGCTTTTTAGACGGTGAGTATTACGGTGGTTTTATTGCGACCGGTAAGCTTTTAATTGATCGGTTTATGGTGAAAACGGAAGCGACCGAGGAGATTACGGTCAAATCAGAACATGAGGTTAATGTGCCACGCCAAAATCATGTTAAATCTGAATCGACAAATCCTGTCAGCTCTAAACTTTCATCGGTAACGCCTTATAAAGTAACTTTGATTGGTGAAAAAGACGGTCCCAGTTCGCTGGACATTCAACAGTTCTGTGCGTTAATTGAAGACTTCGGTTTGGAGATATATAAAAGCTTTCCCGGTTATTGTTCGATTGAAGATATGCAAAAAATCGGTGAATCGGATTTTACTGTCATTTTAGGTGGCACACAAAAAGCCTATGCTTATCTAAAAGAAATTGCCGATTATATGAGTGAAAAATTGGGCATTCCTCATTTTGCCTCTGATTATCCGATTGGCTGGCAGGGAACCGTTCGTTGGCTCGATGCGTTTAATACCTTTTTACAGGATTTTAAAAGGGATAAAGCTGTACAAGTTACAGCTTCAGCTACTGTTGCATCGATTACAGATGCATCTATAACTTCAAGCACAGTTGCACCGACTACAGATATACCTATATCTTCAAATTCAACTTATCTTCAAACTGCGCCGGCTATTGATATCGAGGCTGTAAAAGCTAATGTTTGGCACCGTTTTGAAGAGGGCTATGAGCCATATAAAAAGACTCTTCAAGCGGCTTCAATTATATTGTGTTGGGGCGTAGTGAGTCCGACTACTGATTTAAGTTGGGTTTTAGAATGGTTGTACTTAGGCGGTCTTTCACTGGATAAGGTCGTCATTCTCGATAATGTGCCGGTAGATCAGCAGAAAAGTTTGAGGAAGCTGTTAGATAAATATTATCCGGAAACACCGGCCGTTTTAGAGCAAGCGGATACAGAATTACCGCGTGATGCGTTAATTATTACGACACAGGAATTAGCGGAACCTTTTTTACGACAGCTGATGCTGCCTTGTCTCCCGCCTATCGGCATGGCCGGTTTGGTACAGATGTATCGCAAGCTGTTTATGTTAGCAAGGCGGCGTGGTGAAAGGGGGATTGTGCTTTATGGCTGGTAATTCGTGGTTTAATCATAATGAATGTTTACAAAGTTGCGCACTGGCCGGTGCGGCGGCTATGGCGGCCGGAATTACCGATGCTTATATCGTTGCCAACGGGCCGACTTGGTGTTATTTTTATGCCATGAAAGTAACTGATCGTCCCGGACTTAATTTGGGACAACGATTTTTATGCACGTATCCGACGAATGGTGCCATTGTGTTCGGTTCTGAAAAAGAGGTATTGCAGACATTGTCTGATTTAGCTAAGCTGCCGACTCAGCCCGGTTTGGTTTTGGTTGAAAATAGTTGTGCTTTCAGTTTAATCGGTGATGATTTGCCGAGTATTGTGGGCACGTCCGATTTGACTTGCCCTATACTAACCATGGACTCGGGTGGCACTTTAGGCGATTTTTGGCAGGGCTATAGCAAGGCTTTACTTGATTTACTTACAGACTTTGATGAAACAGATAAAGATGAAGGTCAACATGTAAGTGAAGATAGAGGCCAATATGTAAGTGTAAATACTGGTACCGATGCAACAGTGCGCTGCGGTGAAGGTGCAAAAAACGAATTTACGGTTAACTTAATAGGCTGTTCAGTTACGTATTATAATGAACTCGATGATTTGGCCGAATTAGAACGTCTCTTAAATATGGTTGGGATAAAGGTTAATTTAAGTCTGGCGGTTAATCATAGCATGGCGGACTTACAGCATTTGCAAAAAGCTGATTTAAATGTGGTGGTTCATCCCGAACTTGGTCATGAAGCCGCTGAGTGGCTTTCAAAAAAATTGTCAATGCCATATATTGAGCCGGTTTTGCCATATGGTCTGGAAGGTACTAAAACTTGGGTCAGTGAAGTGGTAAGGGCTCTAAATAAGAATATGGAAGCACAGTTGGAGCCTTTGTTGTCAGAAATTCAAGGTGAAAAGACGCGTCAATTTGAACGAACTAAAGAGATTCAACGGTTATGTGGTGAACCGTGGTTTGACTCCGTTGTGGTGGCCGGTCCGAGTTCTGTTTTACAAGGCATGGAACGAGCCCTCAAGGAGGAATGGTTGGATGCCGGTGAATTTACTTATGTTGCTCATGATGACAGTAAAACAAAGCCTAATTATTATTCCTATGTGCAAGGCCATGATTGGCAGGCTGCTTTGCAAACCGGTAATAATAGTTTATTATTAGGTAGTGATCAAGAGCGACGTTTAATTGTTAAAGAAAAGTCTGTTGCCTTTCAAACTATCAGTAATCCCGAACCGGCTGAGATAGTATTAAGTGAACGACCGTTTATGGGGATTAAAGGTCATCGGGCTATGCAAGAAATTATTTGGAATTTATATATTAATAGTTTGGAAACAGCAGGCAAAGCGTAACAGTTTAGCAGAATAGCGCTGGAAAGGAGTGAGATGCTATGGATACTAATGATACAAATAATAAAAGCAATTTAGGACAAGAACATGCTTTTGATGCGGATAAGAAGCAATCTGACATTAACATCATTGAGCCACATCGCGGTGATACTCCTATAAGGGTAAAAGCAAGTGAAAAAGTGGATACGGAAGCCATCGTAATGGATGAATCGATTCATGAAAACTTGCTCAGTATCAGTGATATGGCTAAGTTACATGGCTTGTCTCGCCCGACGTTGTTATATTATGACTCTATAGGACTCTTTTCACCGGTTTTTACCGCATCGAACGGTTATCGCTACTATAGTCGTGTTCAGATTCCGCTCTTGCGTGAGATATGTTTTTTAAAGGCCTTAGGGATCAGTTTGAAAGAGATTCAAGGCCATTTAAATAATCGAAATCCTGAAGCGGAGCTTGAATTATTAGTTGCTCAGGAAGCAAAAATT
Source organism: Veillonella seminalis (assembly GCF_003992065.1). Lineage (GTDB taxonomy): Bacteria > Bacillota > Negativicutes > Veillonellales > Veillonellaceae > Veillonella_A > Veillonella_A seminalis. The sequence continues at coordinate 77,841 of NZ_RQUZ01000011.1, read as the reverse complement.
CAAAAAGAAATACAGGAGTTGGGGCGCAAGCGCTTGGCATTGCAACAGCGTTTTTATATGTATAAAGAAGCTGTTCATGCCGCAACTAAGCCACAAGGAGAGCCATTTTTACGTCATTACAAGGACCGAAGTATCATATTTCATAAATTTATGGAAAATAACATGGATGGCGTAGATCGTCAAAATATTCATTTAACTTCAATGGAGTTATGGCGTGATTTATATAACCACGAATTTTTACCGGCTTACAGTTATGGCTTTTTATATAAAGAAGAAGCACTTAAATCAGATAATATGTTTAAGGACGGCGGTTGCTATATTCGTGTTCCGGTCGGCAATTTTGAATTTGAGTCTACGCTTCTTACGTTACCGGAAGGCGACTATATTTGTTGCTATAAGAGTGGGCGTCCAACCGATATGACTTTATTGAAGCGTTTGCTCAGCTGGATTGAAGAACACGGTTATCAGGTGAGTGGTGATGTGGTTGATTCGTGTTTCTTGGATACTACGTTTGACGAAGTGTTGCATGATGAAATCTTTTCTTTACTACAAGTTCCGGTGGTGAAAAAGGACGCCGAAAAGTAAAAGTCAAGCAAGATGGCAGGTAAGTTGATAAGTGAATGAAAAAAAGACATTTTATACGATAGAACTGTTAAATATATCAAAAATGTCTATATCCATGTTGCATTTATATATTGTTATTGGATAATGTGATAAAATACTATAGAAAATATGATATAAACTTCATCTAGATTTCAGAGAAAAGCTGTTGACTGTAAAGTTACTTTATAGTTTAGAATAGCATCATAGAAAAGAAGTAGGAATTATGGAAGGTACCTACTGTTGAGATGGAGGGATGTAGTATGTTAGCAATTTTAATCTTAATCAACCAGGCCATTGAAGATTGGCTCAAAACTTTTTAATTAAAAAGCGAGTTTATCATGACAGAACAACATTTTATGAGCCACTGTGAAAAGGTGGCACAAAAAGCATCGTAGTTATTGCGAATAATAACTGTGATGCTTTTTTTGTTTACCTATAACTTTTGGGAAGTTTACAATGATTAGTTTTTATTCAGACTGTGAAAAGGTGTCATATTATTGACAATACATGTGTTCGCGGTTATTATTAAGTATAAGATAAAAACTATGGAGGATACCTATGAAACAGTGTATGGATGCGGATAACTTACATCGCCGTCTCAAAAAAATTATCGGTCAAGTACAGGCGATTGACAGAATGGTAGACGAAGACGTACCATGTGAGGATATTTTATCCCAAATTAATGCTGCAAAATCTGCTTTGAATCGTTGTGGGCAGGTTATTTTAGAAGGCCATATTCGTCACTGTGTACGTGATGGGTTAGAGCATGGTGATGTAGATAAAACTCTCGATAAATTCACCAAAGCTGTAGAACGTTTTGCTAATATGCAGTAGTGAAGTTAAGTATAAAACTAAATAGAAACGACTGAGGCGAAGATGATAAAGTCTTCGTCTTTTTATTTTTTTTATATTGACAACATATACCTCTATAGGTATATAATGCAAATACAAACATATACCCCTATAGGTATAAAATAACTTAACATATGAATATTTGCTCATTCATTAGTGTTATATTATATTTTATAGTCATCAGAAAGGAATCAGTCATGGAAGCAGTCATTCACAAGTTGGAAACAGGCTTATTCAGTAAATTAGAAGAGTTATTAGAATGGGGCGGCGTTAAAAAAGATATTATATTTTTAGTTTTATCAGGTTTGGCTGTATTAGCCAGTTTATTTGGTTTTCAGCCGTTACCATTTGATATCGCTTGGCTTGCTATTATACTTTGCGGTTTGCCGATTATTATAGAGGCTATTATCGGTCTGGTAACTGAATTTGACATTAAGGCTGATGTATTAGTGTCATTGGCTCTCATTGCGGCTGTTGCAACCGGTGAAGTTTTTGCGGCTGCCGAAGTGGCCTTTATCATGCAGATTGGTGCTTTACTGGAAGATATTACAGTAGCAAAAGCAAGAGCCGGTATTGAAAAGTTGGTTAATTTAACACCACAGGAAGCCCGTCTTTTGACTTCAAGCGGAATTCAGCTTGTAAAAGCGGAGACCGTTCAAGTAGGCGATATTTTGCGTGTATTACCCGGCGAAACGATTCCGGTAGACGGCGAAATTATTGCCGGTGAAACATCCATAAATCAAGCTGTATTAACAGGTGAATCATTACCGGTGGATAAAACGGTAGGCGATATGGTTTCAAGCGGTACGGTAAACCAGTTCGGCAGTTTTGATATGCGTGCCGTAAAAGTAGGTGAAGACAGCTCTATTCAGCGTATGATTCGTTTGGTACAGTCTGCCGATGCAGGTAAGGCTAAAATCGTGGGCTTAGCCGATCGGTGGGCTACTTGGGTTGTAGTTATTGCTTTACTTTCCGCCATCGGTACTTGGGCCGTAACCGGCGAAATTTTGCGTGCTGTTACTATCTTGGTTGTATTTTGCCCATGCGCTTTAGTTTTGGCTACGCCAACGGCTATTATGGCTGCAATCGGTAATGCAACTAAACATTGTTTTCTCGTTCGTGAAGGCGATGCGTTGGAACGTTTGGCCAATGTTAAAACGATTACTTTTGATAAAACAGGAACCTTAACATTCGGTGCGCCTAAAGTAGTTGCTGTTGAGAAGATTGATTCGCCGGTAGGGTGTACCGAAAATGCTATTTATCGCTTGGCAGCCAGCTTAGAATCTTTGTCGGAACATCCGCTGGGGAAAGCTATTGTTAAATCCTATAAGGAGAACGCTAAGACAGATATTTTGACGGTTACCGATTTTAAAATGATGCCGGGGCGAGGCGTTTCCGGTAAAATTGCAAGTCAATTAATCCTAGCCGGTAACGAACGAATGATGATGGAAGCCGGTATAGTGATTAATTCTAATGTAACAAACGGAAGTGCCAAGTATTTGGATCAAGGGGGCACTATTGTATTCGTAGCTGTTGCACAACATTTAGTAGGGTACTTAGTCTTGGCTGATACTGTGCGCACCGAAAGTAAAGCTGTTATTGATAAATTAAATCGAATTGGTGTTGAAACAGTTCTTTTGACCGGCGATAATGAAAGTGCAGCGTATACTATTGGTACTCAATTGGGAATTCGCAGTATCCGGGCGAATTGTTTACCTGAAGATAAATTAAAATATATTGAAAATAATGAAGCCCAATTTGTTTGTATGATTGGTGATGGTATTAATGATGCACCGGCACTCAAAAAATCTCATGTCGGTATTGCCATGGGTGGTGTAGGCAGTGATATTGCGGTGGATGCTGCAGATATTGCCCTCGTTGATGATGAAATTAAAGAGTTACCTCATCTTATGGCATTATCTAAGCGTATGATGAGTACTATTAAGTGGAATTTGGCATTTGCCATGATTCTTAATTTTACAGCAATCGGTTTATCCTTCCCGGGAATTTTAACACCTGTTACAGGTGCGTTGGTACATAATGCCGGTTCTGTGCTGGTAATCATTAATTCGGCGTTGCTTTTGACTTGGCGTAATAGAGTATAATATATAACATTAGTATATAGGGCCTTCTCGTGATGGTTTATGAGAAGGCCTTTTTATTGTTCTTTTTTATAAAAAGAGGGAGTCTTAGTGAAAAGGAATTTTAAAACGCGGTGTAGAAGTAAATAAATAGTATTTTTTATAATGTTTGAATGTTAAATTCTATGGGGTGGACAATTATGAAAAAGCAACTAATATCTATAGTCGTTTGCGGTGCTTTAGTGTGCTCAAGTATTATCGGAACAGTAGAGGGAAAAGTAAGTTCATTGAGTACGATACAAGGACAAGTGAGGGGAACAAGTTCATATAATCAGTTGGTTGATAGCGGTTTAGATCCTTCTGAACTTAAGGTAGCCGGATTACCATTGGGGCTTACCTTGGCTCAGGTTGAAACTAGTTTAGGAAAACCCACAGAAGTTTTAAAAACAAATGGTGGAAATTATATAGTAGGATATCGCTATGGTGGAATTAAGTTTTTACGCTTCAGAGGCGGAGAAAAAATAGGGTTAATTGTTATTACAAATCGAGATGCAGTAACTTCACGTGGAATAGGGGTAGGTGATACCTTAGAGGATGTATATGCAACATATGGACATCCTTTGACTGTAGAAGAAAGAACTGACAGGAATGGTAAATCAATACCGGAATGGTTTTATGGTAAATGTGTATATGGTACAGATATCATGTTGGGGATTATTTTTAAACACGATGGTGAAAAAGTAATAGAAATTAATTATATAGATAATTAACGTGATATAAATAAAAAGGAGATAATTATGGAAATTATATATTGGTCAGATTATGCTTGTCCGTTTTGTTTCATCGGACGCAAACATTTAGAAGCAGCAATTCAGAAGTTAAACGAAGAAAATAATGAAAACATTACGGTAACGATGAAAGCATTTGAGCTTGATCCGAGTGCACCGACTGTTGTTACTCAAACGGCCACCGAACGCTTGGCCTCTAAATACGGTTTAACGTTAGAAGATGCTGCCGACCGAATCAATGGTGTTAATATGATGGGCCAGGCGCTTGGCATAGATTTCAGATATGATAAAGCAAAACCGGGTAATACCTTTGATGCTCATCGCATTACTAAGTTAGCACAAGCAAAAGATTATAAAATCGCGGAGACTTTGACAGAGTTATTGTATAAAGCTTACTTTGTAAAAAGTGAAGTGATATCAGATCATGCGGTGCTGATTGCCAAAGGTAAAGAAGCCGGTTTAGCTGAAGCGGATGTAAAGGTTGTGTTGGATTCCGATATGTATGCCAAGGAAGTACGCGAAGAAGAAGCCTTGGCCGCTCGTTACGGAATTAATTCGGTACCTTTCTTCGTGGTGAATGATAAAGTAGCGTTACCGGGCGCATTACCGATTGCAGAATTTGAAAAAGTATTGCGTGAAATGTTGGTAAAAGAGGCTGAGTAATACGTTAAAAGTTGAGGCAAGCGAGGAGAAGATTATTATGGGCAAAAATGTTTTGATCGTCGTGGATATGCAGAACGATTTTATTTCCGGTTCGTTAGGAACACCGGAGGCACAGGCGATTGTACCAAAAGTAGCAGAAAAAATTGCTCAATTTAATGGGGATATATTTTATACCATGGATACGCATGATGATACGTATTTAAGTGCGCAAGAAGGGCAGAATTTACCGGTTTTGCACTGCCAGGAAGGCACTGAAGGATGGCAATTGGCTCCGGAAATTATAAATGCAGCACCTGTAGATCCTGAAAAGGTATATTGTAAAAATCAATTCGGTTCTGTTGAATTGGCTGAAGATTTACAGTATTTGAATGCGGAAGAGCTTATCGACTCTATTGAACTCGTGGGCCTTTGCACTGATATTTGTGTTGTATCCAATGCAATCTTATTGAAAGCTTTTTTACCGAATGTACCGATTACAGTATGGGGCGATTGCTGTGCCGGTGTTACACCTGTTAAGCATGACGCGGCTTTGGAAACTATGCGCAGCTGTCAGATTATTGTTAAATGAGAGATTTAATATAATGTATTAATACTGTGGTTGTCCGATATAAATACAGTCAAACATCAAAAAATAAAAAAGTCCTAATCCGTACTATAATACAAAATGTAGAAAGTACGAATTAGGACTTTTTGGTTTGTGAAGGATCAATATAAGGATAATAAATTGTAAATCTGCATATAAGATGCTTAGCTTTGATGTATTTAATTGTATATAAACGGAGGTATTACTTTGGATATGATACATAAAGATCAAATTAAGGCGTTAGGTCACTTTTTTGGACAAACAATTATGTTGTATTCCGATTTCGCCAAACAAGAAGGTATCAGCTATAATAAGTCGGCTATTTTAATCAGTATTTTTGATTATGAAGAAGTAACTCAGCGGAAAATTTGTGCGGAGTGGGGATTACCTAAACAAACGGTTTCAACTCTGTGTAAAAGCTTTGAACAAGATGGCTTTATTGCCTATAAAGCCATATCGAATGATAATCGCGAGAAATATTTGGTAATGACGGAAAAGGGGCGAACTGAGTTTCAATCACTAATGAATAAATTAAATGCTGTTGAGTCATATGCTTTTCAAAAAATGGGGAAAGAACAAGTTGAATTAATGTTAAACGGCATGAAACAGTTTTCACAAGCGTTTGCTGAAGGTCTCAAGGAGGTTAATAAATGATTGGTTATGTATTTTTAGGCGCAGCTATTTTACTGGAAATATTTTCAACATCCATGATGAAGTTATCCATGGGTTTTACTAAGCTAATTCCATCCATTGTGGTTGTAGTGGGCATGAGTTCCTCGTTTTATGTATTATCAAAGGCTTTAAATTTGATCCCACTCAGCATTGCTTATGCCATTTGGTCGGGAATCGGGACTGCGTTAACGGCCCTTATCGGTGTATATATTTGGAAAGAAGAACTTTCCATGACAGCCGTAGCCGGTATCGTACTCATTATTATCGGCGTAATATTATTAAACCTAAAAGGTGCAGCCCATTAATTGGTAGATTAAAAGCTTATAATATAATTCTTTGTATTAAGAGCCCCGAGGGGGCTCCTTTTATTTTTTACTAAAAAGAATCTCATTTAAATCTAAAAGTTCACTAAATCTTCATCTTGCTTTAATGTAGCAGGCATAGAGTAATGATTACAGAGGTGTTAAGAGCAACGAAGTAAATAGAACAAATAACAAGGAAGAAGATGATAGAGTAAGGAAACCTTTGTTGATAACGATTGTAGCTGTTTTAGTAATTTAACATATGAATTATTAGAATTATTATATGGTCGCTGTTTGAAAAACAAGGGTAGATTTATGATTATCGATGTGTTATAATGAAGTTGTAAGCGATAATAAATTCTTATAAAGAATTAATCAAGCTTAGTGATGTGAATCACGGCTCCATTACAGCATGTAAATTTCTGCGTGGTGTAACATTAATTAATAAATTAATTGAGAAGAAAGGTTTCAGGTGAATTTACCATGAACAAAAAAATCGCAAAAGCATTAAACGAACAAGTAATTTTTGAATTTAATTCCGCATATTTATATTTAGCATTATCCTTGTCAATGGCTGATGCACGTTTTAAAGGTTTCTCCGCTTGGTTACGTTTGCAGTACCAAGAAGAAATGGATCATGCATTCAAATTTATTGACTATTTAGAAACTCGTAACGAAACAACTACTTTGGGCGACATCAAAGCTCAGGCTGTTGAAGTTAGCGATCCATTGAAAGTTGCTGAAATGGTTTACAACCATGAACAAGTAATTACCGGTAAAATTAACGAAATCTATGCATTAGCTATTAAAGAAGAAGATTATGCAACTGTTAACTTCTTGAATTGGTTCATTAATGAACAGGTTGAAGAAGAAGCCAGCGCTCGTGATTTGGTTGATGAATTCAAATTCGCCGGTGATAGCCGTGCCAGCCAGTTGTTTGTTGACGCTCGTTTGGGTAACCGTCAATAATTATAAGTTCGGTTGTGTCCACAACCTGACTTAGTTTAATATCAACAGTTTCAAACTGATAAAAAAATTACATCAAGCTTAAGTAAGCTTTAAAAAAGACGCTCATTGAGCGTCTTTTTTAGTATATGGATTTTTATATATTATATAAATTGACTTTTAAGAAATTGTTTACAGTTTACTTTAAAACATTATAATCGGTTCATCATAAGAGTGCTTGTGAAGCCCTATAATTACTGAAAAAAATAAAAAGTCAAATTTTTAAAATTTTTTTGACTTTTTAGCTTGACAAAAGTCAAAAAGTCAACTATTATATAGACAAGGTCAAAAGAACAAAAGGTGAAAAGGTTAAAAGATTGAATGAAAAAATACAGCAAGTTGAACTGAAAGTAGACCGTCCGACAATCAATTAAACCGAGCGACCGAATCATAAAAGAACGAAGGTAGTATATGAAACAGAGTGTATTATTAGATATAAAGTTTGGAGAGATGATGTATGGGAATTTTAGCGGATCGAATTGAAAAATTTATATTAGCTAAATTGTTAGAAGAGCAAGCGGACAGAGAAGACGGTATCGTGTTACGTCGTAACGAATTGGCTGATGAGCTCAATTGTGCGCCATCGCAAATCAGTTATGTCTTAAGCACACGTTTTTCAAACGACCGCGGGTTCATCGTAGAATCAAGACGTGGTTTGGGTGGATTCATCAGTATCACACGGATTCCGGTGAAAGCGTTATTGGAAGCATCTAAACAAGAAGAAAAGAAAGAAACAGCCACTGACAAACCATTGACCATGGGTATGATAGATAATTCATTGTTTGAATTGATGCAGCAAAAGTTCTTGCGTAAACGAGAAGCAGCGCTTTTACATGAAGCGTTCGCCATCTTGATGGAAGAACCGGATCGCAAAACGCGTGAAGCAAAAGTTCGTCGGTTGTTTGAACAAGTAGTCTCCATGGTGAAGGAGGTATGATGCGTTATGTTATGTGATAATTGTAAAAAAAATGAAGCCACGGTTCATATGACAAGAGTGGTTAACGGTAAGAAAAGTGAACGTCATTTATGTAGTACCTGTGCTAAACAGCAAGGTGAAGATTTCGGCAGTCAAGGATTTATGAATTTCGGTCCGTCCTTATGGGACAATGACTTTTTCACTAATGATTTCTTTACCAATTCATTGTATCCGGAAAGTTTATTGAATCCTCGTCAAGAAACTCGCTGCAGTCAATGCGGTATGACATTTAGTGATTTTAATCAAACCGGTAAATTCGGTTGTGATCATTGTTATGAAACGTTTGAAGCACAGATTGCACCGCTTGTAAGACGCCTGCAAGGCTCATTAAATTATGAAGGTCGTGTACCGAGTCGCGGCACCGGCGTTTTCAAAACAAAACACCAAATCAAACGGTTACGTCAAGAGCTTGATAAAGCCGTTAAGGCAGAACAGTTTGAAGAAGCCGTTCGTTTGCGTGATGAAATTAAATCGTTGGAACAATCCTTGGGTAATACCGATAAATAGGAGGGACAGTTATGTTAGATAAAATCTTGGATGAACCGCTTAGCGGTTGGCTGAAAAGCAGTGATCCCTTGGGACAGCTAAATTCACATATTGTACTGTCCAGTCGAATTCGTTTGGCTCGTAACTTCAAAGGGTTGCAATTTACTAATCGGAATAACGAAGAGTCGCTGAAAAAGGTCGACACCATGATGCGCGGTGTGCTTGGCACTTTAAAAGCCGCCGATGGTCGCGATTATTCCAATATTAGTTTAGATAAATTATCCGATACGGAACGTGAAATTCTCGTTGAAAAACACTTAATGAGTCCGCAAATGGGACAAAAAGCAATGTATCGCAGCTTAGTTGTTGCCAACGACGCGTCTGTGGCCATTATGGTCAATGAAGAAGATCACATTCGTATCCAGGCCATGGAACCGGGTCTGAGACTGAAAGAAGCATTGGAACATGCACTTTTAATCGATGATGCGATTGAAAGCAAATGTGACTATGCCTTCAGCGAACGGTACGGTTATTTAACAGCTTGTCCGACTAACGTAGGCACGGGGCTTCGTGCATCCGTTATGTTACATTTGCCTGCGCTAGCCATGACAGGTCGAATTAATCGTTTAGTTCGTAATATTACACAGACCGGTTATTCGGTTCGCGGTCTCTATGGTGAAGGTTCACAAGCATTAGGTAATATTTATCAGATTTCCAACCAGGTAACGATGGGGATCAGTGAAGAAGACACAATTAAACAAATTCAAAAAGTAATTGAAAAATTGGTTCAAGAAGAAGTAAAAGCTCGTGAAGCCATAAAAGGTAATGACTTCGAAGCGTTTGAAGACCGTGTATGGCGTGCCTTCGGCACCTTGCAGTATGCACGACGTTTATCCGGTGAAGAAGCGCTGGGCCTTTTGAGTGATGTTCAATTAGGTATGGATATGGGTGTGTTACCGCAACATTCAGCTGATGTATTTAATGAATTAGTGGTAACTACAAGACCTAACTTTTTAAGTAAATATGCAGGGAAAGAATCGATGACAGCTCCCGAACGCGACCGTTATCGCGCAAAAGTTGTTCGTGACAGATTGGCCCGTTAAAGATATGAGGTGATAAAATGTTTGAACGTTTTACAGACGGTGCGCAACGTGCTTTAGGCATTGCGCAGGAAAAAGCTAAGGAGTTTGGCCACGATTACGTGGGCACAGAGCATCTGCTCCTTGGTTTATTGGAAGAAGACAGTGTAGCTTCCAAAGCACTCCATTCCTTGGGTTTGGAAGATGAAGTTACAGAAAAAGCTGTGTTGGATGCGGTGGGGCGCGGTAACAGCCACAGCAATGAATTATATATTACACCGCGTACTAAACGTGTATTGCAATTGGCTGTTGGCATTGCCAACCAAATGCAGCATAACTATGTAGGTGCCGAACACTTATTGCTCGGTATTTTACAAGATGGCGACGGTGTAGCTGTTAATGTTCTTTATAGCATGGGCATTCGCAGTAACGATGTAGTAAAAGCTATCAACAACATTTACGGCTCTGAACAGGGCGGTGCTGAAGGTGCCGGCAATGGTTCCGGTAGTGCCAACGGCAGCAGTAATTTGGGCGATTTAAAAGATTTCGCTACTGATTTAAATGAAGTAGCCAAACAAGGTAAAATTGACCCGGTTATCGGTCGGGACAATGAAATCAATCGTGTTATTCAGATTCTGAGCCGTCGTACGAAAAACAATCCTGTGTTAATCGGCGAACCGGGTGTCGGTAAAACAGCCATTGCCGAAGGTTTGGCACAGCGCATTGTAAGTCAGAATGTACCTGAAATTCTACGCAATAAACGTATTATTTCCTTGAGTTTAACGGCTATGGTTGCCGGTGCTAAATACCGTGGTGAATTCGAAGAACGTCTGAAAAAAGCTATTGATGAAGTACAGAAGCACGATGATATGATTATTTTCATCGATGAACTTCATACTTTAATCGGTGCCGGTGCTTCTGAAGGCTCCATGGATGCAGCCAATATTTTGAAACCTGCTTTGGCCCGTGGTACATTCCAAGTAATCGGTGCTACGACACTTGATGAATATAAGAAACATATTGAAAAAGATGCCGCTTTGGAACGTCGTTTCCAACCTGTGTTGGTAGGTGAACCTAGCGAAGAAGAAGCGTTGGAAATCTTGAAAGGCTTGCGTGACCGCTATGAAGCGTTCCACAAAGCTAAGATTACCGACGAAGCCTTAAAAGCAGCGGTTGAATTATCCAGTCGTTACATTTCGGATCGTTTCTTGCCGGATAAAGCTATCGACGTTATGGATGAAGCAGCATCCAAAGTACGTATGAAAGTATTCACCGCACCACCTGATGTAAAAGATTTGGAAACCCGTCTGGCTGATGTTCGTAAAGAAAAAGAAGCAGCCGTAACCGGACAAAACTACGAAGAAGCGGCTAAACTCCGTGATGAAGAAAAGAAATTGGTTGACGAAATTGAAGCTAAACAAGCGGCTCGCAGCAAGGAAGACGAAGAAAAACTTGTTGTTACCGAAGATGATATTGCGGCTGTCGTTTCTCAATGGAGTGGTGTACCGGTTGCTAAAATTGCTGAAGAAGAATCAGAACGGTTGCTTCGTTTGGAAGACGAACTTCATGAACGGGTTGTTGGCCAGGATGAAGCTGTAGTAGCTGTATCTAAAGCCGTACGTCGTGCTCGTGCGGGCCTTAAAGATCCTAAACGTCCTATCGGTTCGTTCTTATTCTTAGGCCCTACCGGCGTCGGTAAAACCGAATTGGCTCGTGCTTTAGCAGCCAACTTATTCGGTGATGAAAATGCCATGATTCGTCTTGATATGTCCGAATATATGGAAAAACATACCGTGTCCCGTTTAGTTGGGGCGCCTCCGGGCTATGTCGGTTATGATGAAGGCGGTCAGTTGACTGATGCCGTACGTCGTAAACCTTACAGTGTCATCTTGTTTGACGAAGTTGAAAAAGCTCATCCTGACTTCTTCAACATCTTATTGCAGGTATTAGACGACGGTCGTTTGACTGATAACCAAGGTCGTACGGTAGATTTCCGTAATACGGTTATTATCATGACAAGTAACTTAGGTTCCAACTTCTTAAAAGAAGACAGTGCCGCTATGGGCTTCTTAGCTGCTAAGAGCAAAGATGACGCTAAGAAAAACGCAGAAAGCAATTTTGCCGAAGCTAAGAAGAACACCTTGGATGCCGTTAAACGTCATTTCCGTCCTGAGTTCTTGAACCGTATTGATGAAATGGTTGTATTCCATCCATTGACCGGTGAAGATTTGGGTAAAATCGTTAACATCTTGTTGAAAGATGTAACAAAACGTTTGGCTGAACGTGACCTTGCTTTGGAAGTATCTCCTGAAGCTCTTGAAGTATTGGTTAAAGAAGGTTCCGACTTTGCGTATGGTGCTCGTCCGTTAAAACGTGCTATCCAGCGTTTGGTTGAAGACCCTATTTCCGATTTGATCTTAAAGGGTGATGCTCCTGCAGGTTCCGTTATCAAAGCTAATGTGGTGGATGGCGACATCACTATGGTAGTATAATTAACAGGAATTGATTAACAGTTACAGATTTGGTTGATTATTACGCCGATTTTCAATTTTATTCATGAAAAATTACTCCTCTGTTTGAAGGATATTGCACTAAAAATCACGAATACTATTTAAATGGTGTTCGTGATTTTTTTATAATCAATTTATGAAAAAAAGGTTCTCAAATTGAAGTTGATTCACGAGTATATAAAGAAAGGGAATCTATGGCTAAGGTAAAAACTGCGTATTTTTGCAATAATTGCGGAGCGGAATCGGCTCGTTGGCTCGGGAAATGTCCTCAATGCGGTCAGTGGAATACACTGGTTGAAGAAGTGGTGCGCGAGACCAAACAAAAGGGCTCGGTATCCTATGCTCCTGTTGATAAGGCCGCTACCAAGCCGGTAGCATTGGCTGACATAAAAACTGAAGATTCGCCGCGTATATCGACCGGCTATGGTGAAATCGACCGTGTTTTGGGCGGCGGTATTGTGCCGGGCGCGCTTATCTTATTGGGCGGTGATCCGGGGATCGGTAAATCTACGATTTTACTGCAGGTATCGGGACGTATTGCCGATACACATGGTAAAGTGCTGTATGCATCGGGTGAAGAATCGCAGATGCAGTTAAAGCTCAGGGCTGAACGCCTTGGTATTCAAGGCAAAGAGTTGTCGGTTATGGCCGACACTAATTTGGATGCTATTTTGCAAGAAGCAAGTCAACATAAACCGGCTTTGCTTGTCATTGACTCGATTCAGACAATGTTTACGGAGGTACTCGATTCGACGCCGGGCAGTGTAGGCCAAGTTCGTGAGTGTACGGCTCGTTTACTCCGTTTTGCCAAAGAGCAGGGCGTGCCGGTTATTATTATCGGTCATGTAACTAAAGAAGGTAATATTGCGGGACCGCGCATGTTGGAGCACATGGTGGATGTAGTACTCTATTTTGAAGGGGAACGATCTTATCAGTTCCGTATTTTGCGTGGTATTAAAAACCGTTTCGGTTCCACGTCGGAATCCGGGCTCTTTGTTATGGAGGAGGAAGGCCTTGCAGAGCTTATTAATCCATCGGCCACGCTATTGGCGGAGCGGACGGAGGAAGAAACGGGTTCGGCGGTTATGGCCTATTTGGAAGGGATTCGTCCGATTTTGGTCGAAGTGCAAAGCCTTGTGGCTACGACAGCTTTCGGTATGCCCCGGCGTACTTCCATCGGCTATGATTTGAATCGACTTATTATCTTATTGGCCGTGCTTGAGAAACGCTGCAATTTGACTCTTGGCAATAAGGATGTTTACGTTAATGTTATCGGTGGTTTAAAAGTCAATGAACCGGCTTGTGATTTGTCGGTGGCTGTTGCTATTGTATCGAATTTAAAAAATCGTCCTGTGCCGTCCGATATGGTGATTCTGGGTGAAGTTGGTCTGACCGGTAATATTCGCAGCATTCCGCGCATCGAACAACGCATTGCGGAAGCTGCCAAAATGGGCTTTACTCGTTTTGTTGTGCCGGTAGGAAATGCGAAACAGGTGAAGGGGAATCGCAAGGATATTGTAATTCACGGTGTTACAACCGTACAAGAAGCGATGCAACTTGTATTTTGATAGCATTTTTTAATAATGAGTTAATGATTTATTTATAATTTTAATGTACAATAGAGATGTACAAAGGGAAAGGAGGTGAAATGAAATGGTATATAAGATTTTACGTTATGTCATAGCCTTATTGGTTGGGATTATGGGATATATGTTGACAGATACTTTTATGCCGGTTTGGGAGCCGATTATCGATGTGAAATTCTGGACTATGGGTTTCTTCGGTATTTCGGTAATTAAGATTTTAGCCTTAGCTTTAGGCGGGGTTATCGGTGCTTTGATCGGTTTTGTAATTGCTTTACCGATTATCGATCAAGGTTTGAAACTGGCTAAAAATATTGAACGCATTTTATCACGTGTACCTAACCAGGAATTAATGGCCGGCACAGCCGGATTACTTTTTGGACTTATAATAGCAAATCTTATTGGCTTGGCATTTTATCGCGTACCGATTATCGGTTCGTACATTCCTATTATTTTAAGTGCTATCTTCGGTTATATCGGGATGCGTCTTGCATCACGTAAGGGGCCGGAACTCTATGCCAACTGGCTTCAGAGTCGTACAGTAGCAAAAGATAAGAAAAAAGAAGCAACGCCCAAAGAAGTTGAGCAGGTTACAGCTCCGGTTGTGTCTGAATTCGAATCTGTGTCGGTAGCAAAGTTATTGGATACGTCGGTTATTATTGACGGTCGTATCGCTGAATTGTGTGCCACCGGCTTTTTGGATGGGCCTTTGGTTGTGCCTTTATTCGTATTGGAAGAATTACAACATATTTCCGACTCGGCCGATGTGTTAAAACGCAATCGCGGTCGTCGCGGTCTCGACATTTTGCAAAGCATGCAACAAAAAGAGTTAATTGCTATTAAAGTAATCCCCGATGATTTTGAGGATATTGCGGAAGTAGATTCCAAGTTGATGCGTTTGGCTTTGGATAAAAAATGGAAAATTGTAACGAATGATTTTAATTTGAATAAAGTGGCCAGCTTGCAGGGTATTGAAGTCCTCAATTTGAATGATTTGGCGAATGCTTTAAAACCGGCTATGATTCCGGGTGAATGGATTCGTGTTCAAGTTATCAAAGAAGGTAAAGAAGATAATCAGGGTGTGGCTTATTTAGACGATGGTACTATGATTGTTATTGAAAACGGGGCACAGTATGTTGACACGTCGATTGATGTCATGGTTACATCGGTATTGCAGACAAGTGCAGGTCGTATGATTTTTGCACGAGCGAAAGGAACTAAAGAATGATCAGCTGTATTTTATTAGCCGCCGGAGCCGGCAAACGCATGCGCTGTGAAGCTAACAAAATATTTTTGCGCCTCGGCAAATATTCCGTATTGCAGTGGAATTTACACCATTTGGCGTCAGTAGCTGATATTTCTGAAGTAATTATCGTAGCGGCAGCCGGTGAAGAGGACATAGTGACCAAGGAAGTGGCTGACATGGGGGCATTACCTTGGCAGCCGCGCATCGTAACAGGCGGTAAAGAACGGCAAGATTCTGTGCGAGCCGGTACATTGGCTGTCAGTGCAACGACGGAGATTATTTTGGTGCATGACGGGGCCAGACCTATGGCGAAACCGGCCTTGTTCACGGCTGTGGCCGAGGCAGCACAAAAATACGGTGCCGCTGTAGCTGCTGTCCCTGTTATTGATACGATTAAACGGGTGACTGATGATTTATTGGTTACAGAGACATTAAAACGCAGCGAATTATATGCGGTTCAAACACCACAGGGGTTTCAGAAAGACTGGTTGTTGGAAGCTCAAGCTTATGCGGCTGAAACAAACTTTATGGGCACCGATGATGTTTCCTTGGTGGAACATCAAGGTAAGCCGGTTCATATAGTGCTGAGTGACTATATCAACTGTAAACTTACAACCCCTGAGGATATTATAAGAGCTAAACAATATTTAGGAGTGACAGAACCTATGATGCGAGTAGGATTCGGGTATGATGTGCATCGTTTTAAAACAGGAAGACCTTGTATTTTGGGCGGTGTGCAAATTGAAAGCGAATTCGGCCCGGATGGCCATAGTGATGCGGATGTATTGATTCATGCATTGATGGATGCCTTATTGGGAGCGGCCGGTTTACCGGATATCGGTTACTGGTTTCCGCCGGAAGATGATGCGTTCAAAGGTATTTCAAGTATGGAATTATTACGTCAAGTTATGAAACTACTACACGAAAAAGGATTTAAGGCGTATAATGTAGATGTTATGGTCATTGCGGAAGCACCTAAATTAAAGCCGCATATCGGGGCTATGAAAAGAAATCTGTCCGATGCCTTAGGCATTGGTGAAGATTTTATCAGTGTAAAAGCGACGACCCATGAAAAGATGGGGGCGTTCGGTCGCATGGAAGGCTTGGCAGCACAGGCTGTAGTGAGCTTGTACCAAGCGTAATCGTCAGCGAATGGCAACCATAAAATAAAATGTATTTTTGTAAAGGAGCGGATATAAACATGGCAAAGATGAAGGTACGATTTGCACCGAGTCCAACAGGGCCTTTCCACATCGGTGGTGCTCGTTCAGCCCTTTTCAACTGGCTATTGGCACGTAAAGAAGGAGGCACATTCCTTCTGCGTATTGAAGATACAGACTTAGCGCGTTCTACGCGTGAAAGCGAAGAGAATATTAAAGCCGCTCTTAAATGGCTTGGCATGGATTGGGATGAAGGTATTGACGTAGGCGGCGAAAATGGACCATATCGTCAGACGGAACGTCTTGATATTTATAATGAAGTGACGCAGCGTTTATTGGATGAAGATAAGGCGTATCGTTGTTACTGTACCGAAGAAGAATTGGAAGCAGTTCGTCAGGAACAGTTAGAACGTGGTGAAACACCTAAATACAATGGTCATTGCAGTCATTTAACCGAAGAACAAATCGCTGAATATGAAAAAGAAGGTCGTAAACATACTGTTCGTTTGCGTGTACCTTTGAATCAGACCATTGCGTTTGATGATATGGTTCGCGGTCACGTATCCTTTGAATCTAACGGTGTAGGCGATTTCGTTATTGTTAAATCCGACGGAATTCCTGTTTATAACTATGCGGTAGTTATTGACGACCATACCATGGAAGTAACGCATGTTATCCGTGCGGAAGAACATCTTTCCAATACACCGCGTCAGATTGCGATTTACAATGCTTTGGGTTGGGAAGTACCGACATTTGGTCATATTTCCTTAATCCTCGGTAAAGATTACAAGAAGATGAGTAAACGTCACGGTGCTACTTCCGTTGATCAGTATCGTCAGCTCGGTTACTTGCCGGAAGCTATCGACAACTTCTTAGCCTTGCTCGGTTGGGCTCCGGACGGCGAACAGGAATTGTTTACTCAGGAAGAATTGATTCAGAACTTCTCCATGGACCGCGTAGCGAAGAATCCGGCCGTTTTCGATATCGATAAATTGAATTGGATTAATTTCAACTACATGAAGAATTTATCCGATGAAGAATTATACGAATTATGCTTACCGCATTTGCAGGAAGCCGGTTATGCTTCGGCAAACCCTGATGAAGTGGAAAAAGCAAAACTCATCATGCTTTGCGTATGTTTAAAAGATCATATCAGCTTCGGTGCTCAGATTAAAGAAGAAGCTAAATTGATTTTTGAAGATATGGAAGCTCCGGACGCTGAACACGCCGAAGAAATTAAAGCTGTGTTGGCTGAAGAAACTTGTCCGATCGTACTCAATGCATTCCGTGCAGCAGTAGCCGATTTGGACGAAATTACGCCGGACCTAGTGAAAGCTACTATCAAAGGTATTATGAAAGCAACCAAATTGAAAGGGAAATTCGTATTTATGCCGATCCGTATTGCTACGACCGGTCAAATGCACGGCCCTGATTTGAATTACATCATTACCTTGTTCGGTAAAGAAAAGACGTTGGCACGCCTTGATGCGGCTATCAGTCAGTTATAATTGATTATTTTTTGTAGGTTACATCCTTTATTGACGGTCAATTTTTGAGTACGGGAGGTTTCCTCCTGTACTCTTTTTTATATTCTTTCTTTTTTAAAAGGAGGCTATAATATGGAATCTATGGTTGAACGTTTTTTGCGGTACACTAAAACAAACACGCGCTCTGATGAAGCGGCTACTTCAGTACCGAGTACTCAAACTCAGGTTGAGTTTGCCAAAGTATTGAAAGCTGATTTGGAAGCACTGGGCTTAAGTGATGTGAAAATCAACGAAAAGAACGGGTTTGTAATTGGTGCTTTACCGGCTAATACTAACGACCAGGTACCGGGCATCGGCTTTATTGCTCATATGGACACTGCCGATTACAATGCGGAAAATATTACGCCGCGTATTATCAAAGACTATGATGGGCAAGATATTTTGTTGAATGACGCAAAAGGAATCTATAGCCGTGTAGCTGATTTTCCTAATTTAGCCAATTATAAAGGTCAAACTTTAATTGTTACTGACGGTACAACTCTTCTTGGCGGTGACGACAAAGCCGGTATCGTTGAAATCATGGAAGCTTTACGTTATGTAAAAGAAAATCCGGACATTAAACATGGTCTTATTATGTGTGCTTTCGGACCCGACGAAGAAATCGGTTGCGGCGCCGACTTATTTGATGTGAAAGACTTCCCGGTAGATTTTGCCTATACTATTGACGGCACACGCCTCGGCGAATTGGAATACGAAACATTTAATGCGGCTTCTGCCACTGTAGAATTACACGGTGTATCCGTTCATCCCGGTTCGGCTAAAAATACAATGATTAACTGCAATAAATTGGCCATGGAATTTGACCGCTTATTGCCTCAAGCTGCCGTACCTGAATTGACGGAAGATCATGAAGGTTTTATCATGCTTTCCAGCAATGAAACGGGTGTTGAATCAGGCACTATGAAATACATCATTCGTGATCATGACCGCTCCTTCTTTGAAGCAAAAAAACAATTGTTTGTATTGGCAGCCAAAGTATTAAATGAACGTTATGGCCGTGAAGTGGTAACATTGACCGTTAAAGATCAATATTACAATATGTACGATATCATTAAAGATCACATGGATTGCGTCGAAGTAGCCAAAGCCGCTATGGAAAAAGCCGGTGTTAAACCGCTTATCCAGCCGATTCGCGGCGGTACTGACGGGTCTAAGATTTCCTTCATGGGTATTCCTACACCTAATTTGTTTACCGGTGTAGAAAATCTTCACGGACCTCATGAATTTGCCTGTGTTGAACACATGGAATTAGCTGTTAAGACAATTGTTAATATTGCTACAGCCGGAAAATAAAACAGGATAAAAAATCACTTGCACACTATTTAATTTTAGCCGTATAATTTGTATAGAATTAGTAGGGATACATTGACTTTATAAGGGTTTCGTGATATCATATTCAATATATCGAATAAAATTGTTATGAAAGACGATGAACGAAAGAAGTACTTTGTGTCTAACTTTACAGCGAGAACTAACTGGTGGAAGGGTTTAAGTATAGCCAAGGGAAATGCATTCGGGAGTTAACAGGCTGAATAGAGTAGGTTTGTTCGGATACGCCCGTTATGCGTTTGAGAGAGTGCTATCAGTACTTAACAGAGTGGAACCGCGGGCCACCGTCTCTGTAATGAGATGGTGGCTTTTTATATTTTTACGGAAGAGAGGCATCGGTAGCGATGAGAGAAATTAAAGTATACAATACGATGACAAGAGAAAAAGAAGTATTTAAGCCGGTAAAGGAGGGTGAAGCAAAGATTTACGTATGTGGCGTAACACCATACAACCATCCTCATATCGGTAATGCTCGTCCTTTTGTTACTTGGGATGTAATTCGTCGCTATTTGACGCATGTCGGTTATAAAGTGACGTATGTGCAGAACTTTACCGACGTTGATGACAAAATTATCAACACCTCCAATGGCGAAGGTGTTTCTTGGGATACGATTGCAAATCGTTATATCGATTCCTATTTTGAAGTTATGGATGCTCTTCATGTACGTCATGCCGATGTATATCCGCGCGTATCCGAACACATTGATGAAATCATTGCTATGATTTCCACTTTGATTGAAAAAGGCTTTGCCTACGAATTAGACGGCGATGTATATTACAGCGTTGAAAAATTTGAAGACTACGGTAAATTATCCGGTCGTACATTGGATGATATGGAAGCGGGTGCTCGTGTTGACGTGGATGATCGTAAACAAAATCCGATGGACTTTGCACTTTGGAAAAGTGCTAAACCGGGTGAACCATACTGGGAAAGCCCATGGGGTAACGGTCGTCCGGGCTGGCACATCGAATGTTCCACAATGAGTAATAAATACTTGGGTGAAGAATTTGATTTCCATGGCGGCGGCAGTGACTTGATTTTCCCTCACCATGAAAACGAAATTGCTCAGTCCGAAGGATGCACCGGTCATCATCCGTCCGTGCGTTACTGGTTGCACAATGGTTTCATCACCATTAACCAGGAAAAAATGAGTAAATCCTTGAATAATTTCTTCTTGGTTAAAGATATCTTGAAAGAATACAGTCCTGATGCGCTTCGTTATTTCTTGATGAGCACTCATTATCGCAGTCCGCTTGATTTCAGCGATGAACGTTTGGAAGAAGCGAATAAATCATTGGAACGCATGACAACAGCTATCCAGAACCTTTTATACTTGGAAAACCAAGAAGAAGGTGAATGTGATGAAGAAGCAAAAGCATTACTGGACAACGCTCGTAAATATGCGGAAGAATTTGAAGAAGCTATGTCCGATGATTTCAATACAGCTTTAGCCGGTGCACCTATGTTCGGCTTAGCTAAAGAAATCAACATCTACTATCAGGCTGTTCAGAACTGCAATGGTAAAGTTTGCCATGAAACATTGGCTGAAGTAAGAAACATCTTCAAGATGATGACAGATATTATTGGCATTTTGGAACAGGCTTGGGAAGGTCCTCAAAGCGGTGCCGGTGCTGAAGAATACGAAAAATTAATGCAGGTAATTTTAAACGTTCGTCAGAATGCCCGTGAACAAAAACTTTGGGATTTGGCAGATGCCATTCGTGATGAATTGGGCAACATCGGTATCGTAATTGAAGATTCGCCGCAAGGGGCACGGTGGAAAAAACGTGAACTTTAAGCGCTATCAATTTTTACGAGCCACGGCTATTGAAAAATTAAAAGCAACAACTACGCATGAGGGAATAATACCGGCGGAAGCTGAGGATTCCCTCATGCTTGCCTATATAGGCGATGCCGTATATTCCTTGTATATTCGTGAACGTATGACTGAAGCGGGTATTACGAAGGTTCAAGTGTTACATAATCTGGTAACTGAATGTATTTGTGCCAAGGCTCAATCAAAAGTCCTTCATGCTTGGGAAACGACGGAATATTTGACCGAGATGGAAAAACAAGTAGCCAAACGGGCTCGCAACAGTAATGTACATGTACCGAAGAGTGCAACGGTACAGGAATATCGTGCCAGCACGGCTTTTGAAGCCGTATTGGGCTATTTATATCGATCCGGACAGGCCGAACGGTTGCAAATATTGATGAAAGATGCTTTTCACTATACTTTGGACAGTATGGGTTAGTTGAGTTATGATAAAGTAAAGGAGACAGACTCATGAGTGATTATATTGTAGGGCGCAATGCAGTGCGTGAAGCTTTGCGGTCGGGACGTACCATTCAGCGTCTGTTTATTACCAATGATAAAGTACAAGGCTCCTTACAGGAAATCATAGGCCTCGCTAAGGACAAAGGCATTGAACTTCGTCGTGTAGATGATAAACAGCTCAGTAAATATGCAGATGGTGTGGTCCATCAAGGCGTGGTGGCTTTGGCTGCGCCGGTTAAATTTGCTGATTTAGGTGAAGTATTGGCTGCTTGGCCGGCCGATAAAGCACCGCTTTTAATATTGTTGGATGGTATAGAAGATCCTCATAATATGGGGGCGATTATTCGAACGGCCGAATGCTGTGGAGCAACGGCGGTACTGATTCCGAAACGACATACGGCACCGATTAATGCGACGGTTGCCAAAACATCGGCGGGGGCTGTTGAATCAATTCCTTTGGTACAGGTCGGCAATGTAGCGCAGACGATTGAAGAACTTAAGAAACAAGGTTTCTGGGTTCTGGGGGCCCATATGGAAGGACAACAGACTTTGTATCAAGCCGATTTAACGAGCCCGCTTGTGCTTGTTATCGGTAATGAAGGCAAAGGCCTCAGTCGTTTGACTAAAGAACGTTGTGATTTTCTCGTAACGATTCCTATGTATGGGCGTTTAAATTCATTAAATGCATCGGTAGCGGCCGCTATTTTGATGTATGAAGCAGTTCGGCAACGTCAATAAAGAGGAGTGAGGCTCCGACATGAGAGAAGATATTTTAATTGTTGACGGATATAATGTTATTTTTGCGTGGCCGGAACTTAAAAAAATAAGTAAAAGTTCATTGGAGCATGCCAGGGGTCGTATTAAGCATATGTTGCAGAATTACGGCAAGCATAAAGGATATCGGGTTATATTGGTTTTTGACGGTAAATATGCCCATCCCGGCAGTGCCGAAGAGTTTATGACTGATGATTTTTTAGAAGTATATACGGCTGATGGTGAAACAGCGGATTCTTATATTGAACGGACCGTTTTTACTTTTAGAAATTCCTATGCCAATGTATATGTATGCACTTCCGATTATGCGGAACAAAGTCAGGTGCTCGGTTTCGGTGCACTTCGCATTTCCGCTCGCGAACTTAAAGCGCAGGTGGAACGAGCCAAAATTGATGAACAGCGTTATTATAAAGGACTTCACAATCGTGACAGTCTGCAATTACAACGCAATGAGCTGGGGTATCAAATTGACGGTGAAGTGGCTAAACAGTGGGAAACCCTGCGACGGGGCAAGAAATGACCTTGCAGAACTGAAGGCTATCAAGTATAATGAGAGTTACATTAGTTAGGTTCTGCGAATCCGGCAGAGTGGGAGGTCGGCATGTGCGTTAATCCACGCGTAAATGATGAGTACCGTCGTTATGTAGATTTAACAGATGAGGAAATTTGTAAATTAGCGCAAGAACAAGATGACCACTTGGCGGTGGACTATCTTGTGGATAAATATAAAAACTTTGTGCGTGCCAAGGCACGGTCTTATTTTTTAATCGGAGCGGACAAAGAGGATATTATTCAAGAAGGAATGATTGGTCTTTATAAAGCAACGCGCGATTTTAAAGGGGACCGGTTGGCGTCGTTTAAAGCTTTTGCCGAATTATGTGTTACCCGGCAAATTATTACAGCCATTAAAACGGCGACTCGGCAGAAGCACATTCCGCTCAATTCCTATATTTCGCTGAATAAGCCGATTTATGCGGATGAGACAGAACGTACCTTGATGGATGTATTAATCGAAGGTCAAGGGACGGATCCTGAAGAACTCTTCATCAATCGTGAAGAATTTTCCGATATTGAAGAAAAAATGGGGTCCATATTAAGCGATTTGGAAGGCAAAGTGTTGATGGGTTATTTGGACGGTAAATCCTATAATGAGATTGCCGCTGAATATCATCGCAGTATTAAATCCATTGATAATGCATTACAACGCGTAAAGCGTAAGTTAGAAAAATATTTGGAACATCGCAGTGAGTTGGCAAAAAAGAATGAGCCTTAGGAAGGATGACAATTGTGAGAAATTTCTTGATGTTTGCAGAAGTGGTAGTTGCTATTTTATTGATTTTGGTGGTTGTATTACAATCTAGTAAAAGTGCCGGCATGGGCGGCGCCGTGAGTGGTGCGGCCGATTCCGTATTTGGCGGTAAAGCGCGCGGTATCGATGGTTTATTATCTAAATGTACTATCGTATTGGGTATTGTTTTTGCCATTTTAAGCTTATTCTTAGGGATTTACTTGAATCAATATTAATAGGAGCCTGCCTTGTGCAGGCTTTTTTGGTAGGGGTAAACGGTTATGGAAGAGATGAAAGATAAGATTTTAGCGTTTTTTAAGGCCATTAGTCCGGAAGCGTATCATATTGAAGATGCGGCGTATATTTTGGGCATAAAAGGGTCTGAAGAGTTGGAAGCTTTTATGGGCGATGTTGAGGCGCTGACCAAAGAGGGGTTACTGGAATCACGGCCGGGCGACTATTACAAATTCATCGATAAAGCTGAAGAAGCAAAGAAAAAGTTTGAAGAAGTACGGGAATTTGAAGGCACGTATAAGAGTCTTCGCAACGGGCGCGGCCTTGTTATTGATGATACAGGCTTGCACGAAGTTAATATCGGTGCCGGCGACCGTAACGGGGCTATGCATAATGATAAAGTCTTAGTTCATATCTTTCGATTCGGTCATGTCGGTGAGCAGCGCCACGAAGGTCGTGTTGAAAAAGTCCTTGAACATGTGAATACGGCTATTGTGGGCACGTATGACCGTCAGCAGATGTTCGGCTTTGTAACGCCTGATGATGAACGTCTTGTTGATGATATTTATGTAGCTTTACCGGATACCATGGAAGCTCGCAGCGGGGCTAAAGTATTGGTAGAAATAACCAATTGGCCGGATGGTAAGGGCCGTCAGCCGGAAGGTAAGATTACGTCTATTTTAGGCTATAAAGGCGATGTGGGCGTGGATATTAACTGTGTGATGGCACAGCATAAGATTCCGTTCGAATTTCCTGAAGCCGTTTTAAAAGAAGCCGATCGAGTATCGTTTAATGTGGCCGTTGACGGCAAACGCCTCGATTTACGTGATGTACCGATGATTACTATTGACGGTGAAGATGCCAAGGATTTGGATGATGCGGTAAGCTGTAAACAAATGGCTAACGGTCATTATAAACTAGGTGTTCATATTGCTGATGTAAGTCATTATGTTCGCGGTAATACTCAGCTCGATAAAGAAGCCTATAAACGCGGCACCAGCGTGTATTTGGTTGACCGGGTTGTTCCGATGCTTCCCACCAAATTATCTAACGGTATCTGCAGTCTTAATGCTAAAGAAGATCGTTATGCCATGAGCTGCATTATGGAAATCAATCATGCCGGTCGTGTTGTCGATTTTACAATCAGTCCGTCCGTCATTCGGGTTGATCGCCGTTGCAGTTATCCTGAAATATATAAAGCGTTGACACAGAGCATTATTCCGGATGATTTGTTACCGCTAATGCCTATGGTTCATGAACTCCATGAAGTCGCCAAAATTTTAATACAAATGCGTGAAAAGTCCGGTGCCATTTCTTTTGAATTTCCGGAATATAAGATATTATTGGATAATGAAGGTACGCCTCTTAAAATCGTACGTAAAGACCGTTCGATTGCCGAAAAAATTATCGAAGCATGCATGTTGATTGCCAATGAAACGGTGGCATGTTATTTGCGCGATACTCATAAACCGGGTATTTATCGTATTCATGAACAGCCTAGTGAAGAAAAGTTGCAAGCTTTGCAAACCGTAGTAACGTATTTAGGCAAGCCGTTCCATTTAGCGGATGGTGCGGTTGAACCAAGAGATATTCAAAAATTCTTGGACAGTATAGCCGGAACAGAGATTGAGCCGATTGCTCAAATTATGACCTTGCGTTCTATGCAACAAGCACGCTATTCATCGGTTAATGTGGGCCACTTTGGCCTTGCTTCGGCATGCTATACCCATTTTACATCACCGATTCGTCGTTATCCGGATTTAATTGTTCATCGTTTGTTGAAGAAACGTTTGCACTGGGGCGACGGTTATAATAAATATGATGATACGGATGAATATTTAGCCAAAGCGGCTGATCATTGTTCTATTCAGGAACAAATTGCGGTTGCGGCCGAACGTGATACGAATGACCTTAAAAAAGTACAATATATGGAACCGTTTATCGGTGAAGTTTTTGACGGTAAAATCAGTTCCATTACATCATTCGGCATGTTCGTAGAGCTCGAAAACGGTATTGACGGTTTAGTTCATATCGCCACGATGGATGATGACTATTACTTCTTTGATGAAGAACATTTCTTGTTGGTAGGTCGTCGTACGGGGCGGACGTATCATCTGGGACAAGAAGTTAAAGTTACGCTTATTAAGGCTGATAAGGATAAAAAACAAATCGATTTCTTACTTGGTGAAGTAGATGCTCAGACGCTAATTGAAAAATCGTTGGCCGGAGAACATCGTCGTGCCGGTTTAGGTAGTCGAGGCATGCGTTCCGGTAAGTCGGGAAAAAACGGCAAATCCGGTAAGGGCGGTAAAGGTTCTAAGGGTGAAAAGAGCAAGAGCAGTGACAGTGCTAAAGACGGTAAAAACGGTAAACGCAAGAGCGGAAGCGGTGCTAAATACAGCTGGCAACGTGATTATGAAGATACTATGCCGGCGGCTTTTGCCAGATTTGCCAAAAAATCTAAAGGCAAGAAGCAGAGCAAGAAAGTAAGTCACAAGAAGAAATCAGGTAAGAAAAAATAGCAGTACATGAAGTTTTAGGAGGTAGTTTGTGAGTAAGTCTAAGAAAGATAGTACCAGTTTAATTGCCGATAATCGTAAGGCCAGACATGATTATCACATTCATGAGACCTATGAAGCGGGAATTGCCTTGACCGGTACTGAAGTTAAGTCGATTCGTCAGGGCCGACTTAACTTAAAGGACAGTTATTGTGCGATTCAGAATGGCGAAATGTTTTTGTTTCAAGCTCATATCAGTCCCTATGAGCAGGGGAATCAGTTTAACCATGAGCCGATGCGCACGCGTAAGTTATTAATGCATCGTAGCGAAATTCATAAATTAATGGGTCAGGTTAAGGAAAAAGGATTTTCTTTGGTACCGCTCAATTTTCATTTTGCACATGGTTTAATCAAGGTGACGGTAGGGCTCGTAACCGGTAAGAAGAATTACGATAAGCGTCAAGATATGGCTGAACGTGATGCCCAACGTGATATTCGTCGTCGTATGAAAGAACAAAGTTGCGATTACTAATTAATATGCAA
The DNA here is from genome assembly GCF_003992065.1 of Veillonella seminalis. Classification (GTDB taxonomy): domain Bacteria; phylum Bacillota; class Negativicutes; order Veillonellales; family Veillonellaceae; genus Veillonella_A; species Veillonella_A seminalis. Next base: position 50,760 of record NZ_RQUZ01000011.1, on the reverse strand, counting down.
TGTGAAATATAGACGCTTTGAGGTATATTCTTTCAGATATGCCTCGGCGTCTAAAATATTATGTTTATGCATTTTTTATTAGTGGCTTTTAAAGAATCAAATGTACTGTAGATTTAAACTGTCAGTTCAAAATATACCATTTTGTTTGACAGTTATGGTACAGTTGTTTATAATTAATCATGCACACATGGGGACGTAATGGTTTCGACAGGGGTGCGTGTATCACAGATAGCGAGTCGGCGTTCCATTTGGCCGTTAAACGGTGGAACTTTTAAATTAAACGCAAAAGAAAACTTTGCATTAGCTGCATAAGCTACGTCTTACTCTGATCTGCCCGTGATCGGGGATAAGGCGTCAAACTACGGGCTCGCCTAATATATTTGCTCTAGTATAGTAGGTTAAACAACAGAGCTGGGTTAATATAGTTTGTCGTTGTACGAAAGTTAGCTGAGATCTAAAACATCGTCTGCACTCGGAGAAGTCTGTGGGGCAACGCTTCTGGACAGGAGTTCGATTCTCCTCGTCTCCACCAGATTCTAAAACAGCCACTACTTAAGGGTAGTGGTTTTTTATTTGTTCATATCATGAAAAAGCGGTAACGAATCGTGAATTGAATCACGATTCGTTACCGCTTTAAGTTTAGTGATTAATGGTTTAATCTAAAGTCCGCTATTTTGTTAAAGTTTGATTAAATCAATTTAGGTAAAATAAATTCAATCCAAGGAATACCGATTACGATGAATATAACGAGGTAAATGATACCGAAGATAGCACCCAATTTCCAGAATTCAGGACCTTTTACATAACCGCTGGCGAACCATACAGGGCTATGACCGGTACCGTATGGTGTTAAGATACCCATAATGCCCATTGGCAAGAGTAAGATAATCATAATTTGGCTGGCATCAGCTCCCGGAATTTGGAGTGCCAAGGCGGCGAATAAACCGACCATAGCCGTTACATAGGCTGTACCGGAAGCGAAGAAATAACGAAGTACACAGAAGGCGATAAGCATGCCTAAGGTAGCCATAGTTACATCCAAGCCTACGAGGTAGGAGCCGGCAGATTTTGCCAACCAGTCAAGGAAACCTACATTTTTAAGACCTGCAGCCATAGGAACTAAGGTGGCAAACCAAGTCAATACATTCCATGCCGGTTTGTTGGCGAGAAAATCATTCCAGGTGATGATTTTAAATAACACCATCAGGATGATAACAACCAGTGCTGTTGTGGTTGGGTTTACACCAAAAGTAGAAGATCCGATCCAGAGGGTTAAGGCAATGAGGGAGATAATCGCCATGGCGATTTCGGATTTGCTCATAGCCCCCAATTTATGGAATTCTTCCTTGGCCCATTCGGCAATTTCAGGAGAACCTTTTACTTCCGGCGAGCAAAGGTAATATGTCAGAATTGGTGTAATTAAGAATAGAATAATGCCTACAGGAGCTACAGCCAAGAACCAGCTTGTCCAGTTAACAGTGGCCACCCCCGATTTGGCGGCCAGTTCAACGGCTAACGGATTCGGAGCCTGACCGGTGAGGAACAAGGTACTGGATACACAAGTGGTAGCCAAGCTGATCCAGCATAAATAAGAGCCGATGCGGCGAGGGTTTTTATCCGGATAGCTGTCAAACATAGGGCAAATACTGGACACGATAGGGTAGATGGTACCACCGCTACGGGCTGCATTACTTGGGATAAATGGTGCTAAAATAAGATCGGTAATAGCAATGGCATACCCAAGACCCAGGGAAGATTTGCCTAATTTTTGAACTAAGAATAAAGCGATACGTCGGCCCAGACCACTGTTTTGGTAACCGATACCGATCATGAAGGCCGCAAAGATTAACCATACGATGGCGTTGGAGAAACCGCTGAGCCCCCAGTTAATTGCTTGAGCGGCAGTCGTAGGGACGATTTTACCGGCTTTTTCAACAACCGGCATACCTACGCGGAAGAGAACCGCTAAAGTAATTGCAATCATGCCGATAAAAGCAGGTGGCATCGGTTCGAGAATAAGACCAACGACTAAGGCGGCAAAAATACTTACGAAAATCCAGGCACCGGACGATAATCCCTCCGGAGCGCCGATAGCGAATACGATTAAACCCACAATAATCGGGGCCAGGTATTTACCAAGGGAACTAAAACTTAACTTTGATATCATATTTTTTTGTCTCCTTTCTATTGATACAAAAGTACCTCTTATTATATAGAAGATTAGAAAATAGTAAAGTAAATTGTTCATAAAAAATACATGTTATGAGAAATAGACATAAGTTACCAAATTTATTTTTAAAATTTGAAAATTTTTTGTAAAAAATTTGTTGACAGCTTTGTAAAGTTTGCGTATAATAATCATTGTTCCGAAACACGCCGGAGTGGCGGAATGGCAGACGCACTTGACTCAAAATCAAGCGGGTAACACCGTGTGGGTTCAAGTCCCACCTCCGGCACCAGATTAAAAGACGCTCAGTTGAGCGTCTTTTTTTATTTTAATTTTAAAGTAAATGCATTTTAAGGCAATTATATTATTACCAACATTCATGTATAAGCTTGACATGTTAAGAATTGAGTGAAAATGAAATTATTTGAGCAAATTTAATGGCGATTTAATCAATAAAGTGATATAATACTATTATTGAGGAAGTATTTGTAAGAAAGGGGGCTTTGTGATGAAAGTAGGTTTTAATTACATCACAGAACCAAGCAGACGTCGTGTAGGTTTGTCTGTTTTAATCGGTATTATTGTCGGCATTATAGGTGCCATTGCTAAGTGGGGGTGGGAAGTTCCGTTTCCTCCGCGTGATCCTAATATTTTTTGGCCGGTTGATGCCATGTCGCGTGTAACACCACCTAAAGTAGTTTTGGATATGTTGCATATGCCTGATTTATCGTATACATTCTCCGGTGTACAGCTACCGCTTGATGTATTTATTGTGCATGTTTTATTCTCTATTGTATTTGGTATTATGTACTGTGTAATCGCTGAATATTGGCCGCGTATTAAAATGTGGCAAGGTTGCGTGTTTGGTTTCTTTGTATATTTATTTGCCCATGTAATCGTTATGCCACTTATGGGATTAGTACCGCCTTTGGCACAGATTCCGTTTGATGAAAATTTATCTGAACTATTTGGTCATCTTTGGTGGTTATGGATTATGGAAGTTGCCCGTCGCGATTTACGTAATCGTATGACCGGAGAACTTGACCCGGAAAAATATATGTAAGTAATATAAACCTCTTTACCTCCCGGTTAGTATATGGTGTCTTTTTAAGGCATATAATGTATATACTAAAATAGTGGGATGGTGAAGAGGTTTTTTATATCGAAAAAAGTTGAAGATTATAGTATAATAATTATTGACAAAGTATGCTTTTTTCGATAAACTCAAGACTGGTACTAGAGTTTTCACTTCGGTTTGCAGCGTGAGTTGAAAGCTTTTTTAGAATAAAAACATTGGTAATGCGTAAAGTTTATCAATTTTTTATATAGTGTTTACTTTATAATCGGATGGAGTGTGCCGAATTGTAAGGTAAGTGCTGTGAGAATGTGATTGTTATAGTGTAGTGGGTACCGATTTTTATAAAGAGGTAAGCAGTATAGTGTAATAATTGCTTTGTTGTTTTTATGTGTTCTGTGGAAGGTATCTTGTAGTGTTTATGTTGACACGAAAGTGTGCCTGTTGATGGAGGAGGCGACTATGAAGCAGCGAATTATTGATGCGGCCGTAGCCGAAATAGAATTACACGGCTCGTCATTTCGGATGGATGATTTGGCAAAGCGTCTAAATATTAGTAAGCGCACTTTGTATGAAAATTTTCATTCTAAAAATGAAATTATTGAACGGATTTTATTTGATAAGGGTCAAGATTTCTATAATTTGCATAAGCAAATTTTGGAAGATGACAGTTTGGACGTTGTGACTAAATTAAAAACCTATTTTACAGTAAAATCCGATTTGTACGCTGCAATCAGCGGGGATCACTATCGATTAATGTTTGCGTCTGTACCGTCTCTATTAGATCAGGTAATGCGAACATTCGAGCGAGATTGGGATTTGTTTGGTGACTTTTTAAAAGAACAGCAACGATTAGGCATTATAAGAGATTTAAATATTGATATATTATTGCTTATGTTGAAGGGCGTAGTTAAGTCTGTGTTCTATGATGGACAACGGAATCCGCAGGATTGTATTGATATTTTAACAGAAGCTATGAATATAATCTTACATGGTATTTTAAATGAGGAGACAGAGAATGAATAAGTTTCGATTGTTTGGGGGCATTATGGCCGGGTTGGCGATGATGCTGATCGTAGCCGGTTGCGGTAAGGAAGAAGCGCAACAACAGGCTGTAGTGGTAAATACATATAAAATTGTGGCTACCGATACACAAATTGCTACATCGTTTAACGGTACGATTACTTCGCAGAATTCGACAGCAGTTCATGCGCGCGTATCCGGTCATGTGGTAGAAAAGTATGTAAAGGGTGGGGAGCAGGTTGTTAAAGGTCAACCGTTATTCCGTTTAGATTCGCGTCAATACGAAGCTAATTTAGCAAGCGCACAAGCTACTGCGGCTTCCACCAATGCATCGTATTTAAATGCTGAACGTGATTTACAGCGTTATCAACAATTAGCTAATGAAGATGCTATCGCACGTCAGACTTTAGATACACAAGCCAGCACAGCTGAACAGCAAAAAGCAGCTTTAGCGGCAAATGATGCAGCTGTTCGTATTGCACAAGACAATTTACAAGACACTGTAATTTATGCACCGTTTGACGGTACGTTAGAAATGGATGATGTTGATTTAGGTGCTTATATAACAGCAGGCAGCACTACTTTAGTTACGATTAATACGGTTGATCCTGTATACGTAGAATTTGCCATGAGTGAAGCTGAATACCTTGATTTTATGAAAAACAAACAAGGTCAAAGCTTAGACAATGTACCATTACAACTTCGTTTATCTGATGGTTCTATTTATCAATATACCGGTACATTGGTACAGGCTGCCAAAAATCTTGACAGTACATCCGGTCAGTTGATGTTCAAAGCATCTTTCCCAAATCCGCAGCATATGTTATTACCTAATATGTATGCATCCGTTGTATCCTCCGGGGATATTATTAAAGGCGCTATCTTAGTTCCTACTAAAGCCATTACCTATGTATTGGATAAATCCTTTGTGTTTACTGTTGATGAAAATGGTAAGGTTACCCAAACACCGGTTGAAACCAGCGGTACTCAGGGTATTTATACAATTGTTAAGAGTGGGGTGAAACCGGGAACAACCGTAGTTGTTGACGGGTTAACCAAGATTCGTAACGGTGTAACAGTTAACCCTACGGCGTTGACTAAAGAACAGATTGAAAAGATGAAATAAGGGGGGACACTGTGTCGAAATTTTTCATTAACCGACCTATCTTTGCCATCGTTTTGTCCTTGATTATTACGATTGTCGGCCTCGTGTCAATGTTAACCTTGCCGATTGCGCGTTATCCGGAGATAACACCGCCACAGGTACACGTAACGACCAGTTACGTAGGGGCGTCTGCAGATGTTGTAAGTGATACAGTAGCATCCGTAATTGAATCCCAAATCGTAGGGGTTCAAGATATGGACTACATGACTTCTACCAGTAGCAGTAGTGGTAGCTACTCCTTGACAGTCCAATTTAATCAAGGTACTGATGCGGATATGGATACGGTAAATACCCAAAACCGTGTACAACGTGCTTTAGCATCCTTGCCGTCGGAAGTACAGAATGTAGGCGTTATAACTACTAAATCTACCGGCGATATGTCCTTAGTATTTGTATTGAAATCTAATGATGCTAATGTATATGACCAAACATTCTTAAAGAACTACGCATCCAACTATATGATGGACGAAATTAAATCCATCAAAGGTGTTGGTAGTGTGCAGGAATTCGGTGCTGACTTCGCTATGCGTGTTTGGCTTGATCCAAGCAAAATGTCACAGCATAATGTGACTATTGCCGAGGTAACCAGTGCTATTTCTGCGCAGAACAAACAGGCGGCAGCCGGTTCCTTAGGTACCGACCCGACGCCTAGTACGCAACAAATTTCGCGTAATATTTCCATTCAAGGTCGTTTGATTACGCCTCAAGAATTCGGCAATATCGTTATTAAAACTGATAGCAACGGTAATTTACTTCGCTTAAAAGACGTGGCTACTATTCAGCTTGGTTCTGAAGACTACGGTTTTAACGCCAAGAGTGACGGACGTCCAATGGCGGCTTTTGCCGTATCCTTAACCAGTGATGCGAACGCGATTGAAACAATCGGTAATGTAAAGAAAATCTTGGAGAGACAAAAAGACAGCTTGCCACCGGGCGTAGAATATACGGTTATCGTAGATAACACGAACTTCGTTGTTGCGTCCATTGAAGAAGTAGTTCAGACATTCGTGGAAGCCTTGATTTTAGTTGCCTTGATTGTATATATCTTCTTACAATCCTGGCGTTCCACATTAATTCCGATGATTGCCGTACCGGTATCTTTGCTTGGTACCTTCGCGGCGTTTGAAGTGTTAGGTTTTACTATCAATACCTTAACATTGTTCGCTATGGTATTGGCCATCGGTCTCGTAGTCGATGATGCTATCGTTGTTATTGAAGCGGTAGAGTACGAAATTAAAGTCAACGGCTTACCGCCACATGATGCGACGATTGCCGCTATGAGAAACGTTCAAGGTCCGGTTGTCGGTATTGCTTTCGTATTGGCATCCGTATTCGTACCGGTATCTTTTATGGGTGGTATGACCGGTATCTTGTATAAACAGTTCGCCTTGACAATTGCCGTATCAGTAGCTATTTCCGCTTTCGTAGCGTTGACCTTGACGCCGGCACTTTGTTCTATGATGTTAAAACCACATGTGCCTCAAGAACATGAAAACTTATTGCATCGCGGTCTTAATAAATTTAATGATGCGCTGGATCGTTTTAGTGATTGGTACGGTTACCAATTAGCTCGTTTGGCTAAACATTTATGGATTACAGTTGCCGCTTTATTGGCTTTTGCTTTAGTATCGGTTGGTGTATTCCGCGTATTGCCGACCGCTTTCGTACCACCGGAAGATAACGGTTACTACATGGTTGCCGTAAACTTACCGGAAGGGGCTACTTTATCGCGTACGATTGCCGTACTCGATAAAGTACAGGGGTTTATGAATGAAGATCCGGATATTGTCGACAAAGCAGGGATTGCCGGTTTTGATATTTTGGCCAGTGCTCAAAAAACAAGCGGCGGTCTGATGTTTGCTACTTTGTCTGACTGGAGTCAGCGTAAAGGAGCCGGTCAGGATGTTAACAGCAAAATCGGTAAATTGATGGGCTATGCGGCCACTGTTCCGGAAGCTACCATTTTGCCGTTGAACCCGCCACCAATTCCGGGTTTAGGTAACTCCGGCGGTTTCTCCATGTATATTATTAATAAAGCCGGGGATTCCACCGCAAAAATGGCTACCGTTGTTAATGACTTCTTAAGTGAAGCACGTAAACAACCGGTATTCGGTTCTATTTATACGACATTTACTGACAGTACGCCATCTTATGATTTTGACATTAATCGTGACAAAGCAGCCCAAGACGGCGTGAGTGTGTCTGATATCTTTACCACCTTGCAAGGTTACTACGGCTCTATCCAGGTTAATGACTTTAACCAGTTCGGTAAAACTTATAAAGTTGTTATTCAAGCCAACCAGGATTACCGCGTTTCGCCTGAAAACAACAATAATATCTATGTAGCTAACAGCAGTGGCACCTTATATCCGGTAGCCAACTATGTTAAAGCTGTATCGTCTACATCGGCATCCACGATTACTCGTTTTAACAACTATCCGGCTGTTAAAATCGGTGGTTCCGAAGCATCGGGATACAGTTCCGGTGATGCCATTGCGGCGCTTGAACAAGCAGCTAAAACCTTGCCGCAAGGCTATGATTATGACTGGGCCGATCAAAGCCGTGAAGAAGTTAAAGCCGGCAGCCAGACTATCCTTATCTTAGGCATGGGGATTATCTTCGTATTCCTCGTATTGGCCGCCTTGTATGAATCCTGGAAAGTTCCGTTTGCCGTATTGTTCTCCGTACCATCCGGTATCGTAGGGGCAGCTACAATTCCTTGGTTGTTGAACTTAACCGGGTCCTATAGCTTGACCAATGATATTTACTTACAGATTGGTTTATTGACCTTGGTCGGCTTAGCGGCGAAGAATGCGATTCTGATTATCGAATATGCGAAGATTCGTGTTGATGAGCGTGGCATGCGCTTTGTCGATGCGGCCATCGAAGCGGCTAAGATTCGTTTACGTCCTATCTTGATGACGTCCTTAGCGTTCATCTTGGGATGTATTCCGTTGGCTATTTCCAGCGGTGCCGGTGCGGGTGCTCGTGTATCCATGGGTATCACGGTAGTAGCCGGTATGACATCTGCTACTATATTCGGTATCTTCGTAATTCCGATGCTGTTCATCTTGATTGAAAGCATCGGTTCCGGTAAAAATAAAAAGCACTAATACCGGTAAAAGTAAGAAAAACTAATATGGTGTAATAAAGTGAGTATGTTCTTTAGATCATACTCACTTTTTATTTCAATCTAATTAATGCATATTATGTATAACTTAAATGAAAGAATATATGATATAATAATGATAATTAAAAATACACAAAAGTATAAAGACAGGAGGCGAAGCGTAGTTTGTGGGCAGCGGTGCGAACTGATATGTTGATAAAACGATGAATATGTTGGGACCGCTGTATGTGTGTTAACGGTTATTGGGGGATGACCGTGATGGTTCGTTGTGGTTGGAGTGAGGAGGTAAGTACGTGAATATTATTATTTCGATAATTGTCATTCTCTGGATTGGTATCTTGGTATTTAAAAGGTATAAAGCACAGGCCGTTTTATTTATCGGTGGTATGGTATTATTGGCATTAGCCTATTTAATGGGTTATGGCACAATTTTAGGTGCTAAACAACAAACAGGTAACTTTATCTTTGATATCTATGAACTTATTCGTATTCTATTCAGTGAACGCGCAGCTAAATTAGGTCTTAATATCATGGCAGTAGCCGGGTTTGCTCGCTATATGGACCATATCGGTGCGTCTCGTGCGTTAGTCACTTTGACGATTAAGCCTCTTAAGAAACTGAAATCTCCATACATCGTACTTAGTGCTTGCTGGGTGGTAGGGATGATTATCGGTCTTGCCATTAACAGTGCGTCCGGTTTGGCTATGTTATTGATGGTTACCATGTATCCGGTTCTTATTGCTTTAGGTGTAAGTAAATTATCGGCAACCGCTGCTATCGCTACTACACTCTGTCTCGACTGGAGTCCTAGTGATACAGGTACAATTTTTGCTGCCGAATTGGCCGGGGTTGATCCTGTAACATACTGGCATTCCTTCCAAGTGCCGGTTGCTCTTTGGGTATTTCCGGTAGTAGCTGTGTTACACTACTTAACACAGAAATACATGGATAAACGGGACGGTCACATTGTAGAATCTCAAGATGTGGTAGTTCACGAAGAAAAAATGACCAATGAAGATTTGCGTAAAGCAGAAGCTCCGCTATATTATGCAATTCTACCGGTTATTCCATTGGCTTTAATTTTATCGTTCTCCAGCCTATGGATCTCCTGGATTAAAATGAACATCATCATGGCCATGTTAATCGGTACGACTATTGGCATGATTTTCCAATATTTCCGTACCTTTGACGGGAAATCCACCTTAGCCGATTTGCAAGTTTATTTTGACGGGATGGGGCGCCAAATGGCGAACGTAGTCAGCCTTATCGTAGCCGGCGAATTATTTGCTAAAGGTCTTATGGCTATCGGTACGATTGATGCTCTTATTAACTGGGCTAAAACATCCGGTTTCGGCGGAATCGGTATTACGCTCGTGATGGTGTCCATTATCGGTATATCCTCAATCGTTATGGGGTCCGGGAATGCACCGTTCTTCGCTTTTGCCAATTTGGTACCGTCCATCGCTGCTTCTACCGGTGTTTCGGCAGCCCTTATGATTCTGCCGATGCATTTTATTGCCAGTGCGTTTCGGGCGATTTCGCCGATTACGGCCGTAATCGTAGTTGCTTCCGGGATGGCCGGGATTTCGCCGTTTGATTTGGTTAAACGTACAGCCATTCCGATGATTGGCGCCGGTATTACTTTAGTTGTGGCTAACTTTGTAATGTTCTTATAATTTTTCGTTTTTATGCAGTCTGATATATTTTAGTGAGTATTTCATATCTCCATCCGATATTGTGTCGGGTGGAGATATTTGTTTGTAAAATGCATGGTATAATCCTTATTTACTCATACTAGAGAGGGCCGATTTATGGTATAATAAATGAGATAAATTAACTTCGTTAATTCTAATTATTTTATGAGGTGATATACATGAGTGAAAATGTAATTTTAGTAACCGGCCATAAGAGCCCCGACACGGATTCCTTCTGTTCTGCATTGGGTTATGCCAATTTGAAAACCCAGATGGGCATGCCTGCCAAAGCAATTTGTGCCGGTAAAGCCAACAAGGAAACATCCTTCGTGCTTGATTATTTCAAAGTAGAACATCCTGAAATCGTGACAAGCTTTGCCGTTCGTATTAAAGACGTTATGGAAAAAGTTCCGGCCGTAGATGCTGCTGCAAGCTTAGAAGATATTTTATCATGGCGCAACACTCATGACATGAACCGTGTACCGGTTGTAAAAGACGGTAAATTCGTTGGCGTAGTTTTGCCAAGTCGTTTAATCGATGCTTTAGCCGGTGCTTGGCTTGATAAGAAAACCGTTACGGCTCTTGATATCGTATCTAAAGCCGGTTGCCAATTGGTTTCCCCTGAACTTAAATTAAAAGAATTTGACCGCGGTCATGCCGGTGCATTCCCTGTAGTAGACGGCGATACTTATTTCGGTATGGTTCGTTCTAAAGTGGAAGCACCTAAAGAAAAACAAAAAGTTGTGTTAATCGACCACAATGAAAAAGTACAGATTATCGATGACATTGAAGATGCCGAAATTATTGAAAACATCGATCACCATCGTATCGGCGGTTTAACAACTGAAAATCCTATTTTCATTCACTATGAACCGGTTGGATGCTCTTGTACAATCGTTGCTAACTTCTACTGGCAGTATGGTCAGGAAATTCCAAAACATATTGCGGGCTTATTGTTATCCGCTATTATTTCCGATACTGTATTATTCCGTTCGCCAACTTGCACACCTAAAGATGTAGAAACTGCTAAAAAATTAGCAACTATTGCCGGTGTTGATTTGGAAGCTTACGGTCTTGAAATGTTGAAAGCCGGTGCCGATGTATCTGATTTCAGCGATGAACAAATCGTTCGTACGGACATGAAAGAATTCGGTGCCAACGGTCAGGTTATCAGCATTGGTCAGTTGACTACCATGAACGCTGAAGAAGTATTAACTCGTAAAGCTGCTTTATTAAAAGCCTTGGAAGACTTACGTGCATCTAATAATTATGCCGCTTCCTATATTATGGTTACCGATATCTTGAAAGAAAGCACAAACTTATTGTTTGCCGGCGATGCAGAAGCTATCGTAGCTGCTGCTTTCGGTCAGGAACCAAAAGAACAGGAAGTATTCTTGGCTAATACATTGTCCCGTAAAAAACAAATCGTTCCTCAAATCTTGGGAGCTATGAAATAATACGGCTTATTAGCTAATATAAGCAAAACAAAAACGTTGCCCTTTGCAACGTTTTTGTTCATTCTGATTATACTGTGTAGAAAGGACTGTTATGAGTAGTTTATTTGACGGCTTGAATAAAGAGCAACAAGAAGCGGTACGCACCACGGAAGGCCCCTTATTGATTGTAGCGGGCGCCGGATCCGGTAAAACACGTGTACTGACGTATCGAATTGCTCATTTATTGGCACAGGGAGTCAATCCGTATGAAATTTTAGCCATTACGTTTACCAATAAGGCAGCTAAAGAAATGAAAAGCCGTGTGGAAGATTTGGTAGGACCTATGGCCGATCGCATATGGCTCAGTACTTTCCACTCATTTTGTGCTAAATTCTTACGTTTTGAGTTGGATAACTTCCTCGGCTACAGTAAGAATTTTACAATTTATGATACGGGTGATTCCCAGGCCGTAATTAAGGGTGCTCTAAAGAGCCTTAACTTAGATGATAAGTATTTTCCGCCGGGAGCCATGTTGAGTGCTATTTCCGATGCGAAGAACCGTCTTATGATGGCTCACGAATTTCGCATGGAAGCTCGTGATTTTTATAGTCAAAAAGTAGCCGATGTGTATGAATATTATGAACGGGAACTGCGTAAGAATAATGCGCTGGACTTTGATGATTTGTTAATGGTGGCGGTTAAGTTATTGCAAAGTCGTGAAGATGTGCTTCAGAAGTACAGTAACCGTTTCCGCTACATTATGATTGATGAATATCAAGATACGAACCACGCACAATACACATTGGCTCATTTATTGGCTTCCAAATGGCAGAACATTTGCGTTGTAGGGGATGCGGACCAGAGTATTTATGCTTGGCGCGGCGCGGATATTCAAAATATTCTTGATTTTGAAAAAGATTATCCGGCTTGTAAAACAATTAAATTAGAGCAAAATTATCGCTCTACCAAGACGATTTTGGAAGCAGCCAATGCGGTTATCGATAACAATGAAGGACGTCCCGAAAAAGTTCTTTGGACAGATAAAGATTTGGGACCTAAAATTCATCATTTTGAAGCTCAATCGGAATTGGAAGAAGCCGCTTTTATCAGTGAAACGATTGCCAAACAGCATGATATTCATGAAGTGCCGTACGGCAATATGGCCATTTTATATCGTACCAATGCACAATCCCGTGCACTTGAAGAAGGGCTTATTAAACGCGGTGTCCCATACGTAATGGTAGGGGGCACGAAGTTCTACGACCGCAAGGAAATTAAAGATGTATTGGCGTATTTAAAAGTGCTCTTTAATCCGTTTGATGATTTAAGTCTGATTCGTATTATAAATGTTCCAAAACGCAGTATCGGCGCTACCACGGTTGCTAAATTACAGGATTATGCTCGGGAAACGGGTAATTCTTTATTTATGAGTTTGACCATGTTGAGCAATATTCCGACAATCAAAGGCAAAACCAAGGAAAAGCTGGAAGAATTCGGTATTTTGATTTTTACTTTAGTAGCCATGATGGAAAACTATAATGTATTGCAGATTTTGGAATCCATTTTAGAAAAAACTGGTTACTTAAAAGAGTTGGAAGACAGTACGGATCCGCAGGATGAAGCCCGTGTAGAAAATATCGGTGAATTGTTATCCGTGGCCAAAGTATTCTTGGACGAAAACCCTACGGGTACAGTGCAAGACTTCTTGGAGCAGGTAGCACTCGTTAACGATGTGGATACGTATGAACAGGCTGATTCGAAGGTAACTTTGATGACGCTTCATTCAGCGAAAGGCTTGGAATTCCCGATTGTGTTCTTAGCCGGTTTGGAAGAAGGTTTATTTCCTCACAGCCGTACGCTTATGAATCCGGAAGAAATCGAAGAAGAACGTCGTCTTTGCTATGTCGGTATTACGCGTGCGGAAAAGGAACTTTACCTTTTGAATGCCACGACACGTACTGTATTCGGTCGCACCAACGGTTATTTACCGTCCCGATTCTTAAAAGAAATTCCGGAAGGTTTGATTGAAGAATTAAGACCTAAACGTAAAGTGCGAGAAGATGTACAGCGTCATGTGCCGTCTCATTTATCGGTCATGTCACGGCCGGTCACAAAACCAACATTACGTAATAAGGTTGTTGAAAACTGGCAAGTCGGGGATACGGCTGTTCACTCCAAATGGGGGAACGGTACCGTTATTGAGCTTCAAGGCTCCGGTTCCGGTCTGAAACTAAAAATAGACTTCCCGACACAAGGTGTTCGTTTAATTATGGCTCAATTTGCGCCGGTTAAACGCTTAGAAAAATAATTTGTTGTTTTACAATAAGACGGTAGGAGAAACATCATGCCAACAATGAATGAATTAAGAGCAGCTGTGGCCGGTGCGGCTACGGAAGAAGCAAAAGCACATGCACTGCAACAATTATTGGCTCATGCCGGATATTTGTACTATGTTAAAGATGCGCCGGAAATGGAAGATTACGAGTACGATAAACTCTATCGTGAATTACTCGATTTGGAAACGGCTCATCCGGAATTTGTAACATCCTATTCGCCGACTCAGCGTGTAGGAGCCAAGATTGAAGGGGATTTTCCTAAAGTTGTTCACGGCCGCCCAATGCTGAGTCTTGGTAATGTATTTAGTGATGCTGAAGTACGGACGTTTGCGGAACGTACGGAACGAGACTTAGGCCATCGTCCGGAATATGTAGTAGAACTTAAAATTGACGGCTTGGCGTGCAATCTTCATTATGAAAATGGCGTTCTTGTAAGAGCCGTAACCCGCGGTGACGGTCGTGTCGGTGAAGATGTGACCAATAATGTGCGTACTATTCAATCGGTACCGTTATGGATTGAAAATGCACCACCATACATTGAAATTCGCGGTGAAGTATATATGCCGCACAAAGAGTTCCAGCGTATTAATGAAGAACGCGAAGCGGCCGGTTTACCTACTTTTGTGAACCCTCGTAATGCAGCAGCCGGTTCGTTGCGTCAATTGGATCCGGCTATTACGGCAAGCCGTAATTTGGACTTTTTTGCCTATGCCGTAGGTTCTTCGGAAGGCTCTGATATTCATGCACAAAGTGAACTCTTGGAACGTTTGGCACAGTATCATTTTCATGTGAACCCACATTATAGAGTTTGTAAAACGATTGATGAAGTGATTGAGCAAATTGCCCATTGGGATGTAGCTCGTCACGATTTACCGTATGATACGGACGGTATGGTTATTAAGGTTAATTCTTTTGAAGACCAGGAACAACTCGGTGCTACCGTTAAAGACCCACGTTGGGCCACAGCCTTCAAATATCCGCCGGAAGAAGTGGAAACTATCGTTAAGGATATTACCATTAATATTGGCCGTACCGGCGTTTTGACACCGACTGCCGAATTGGAACCGGTGTTTGTATCCGGCACGAATGTGGCACGGGCAACGCTTCATAACGAAGATTTTATCAAAGATAAAGACATTCGTATCGGTGACCATGTTATGATTCATAAGGCCGCTGAAATCATTCCTGAAGTTATTAAGTCTTTGCCTGAAAAACGAACCGGCGAAGAACGAGAATTCAGTATGCCTGCTCATTGTCCAATTTGTGATTTCCCGACGGTACGTCAATCCGGTGAGGTAGCTGTTCGTTGCAGTAATCCGCATTGTCCGGCCGTTGAAAAAGAAAAAATTATTCACTTTGCATCGCGTGATGCTATGAATATTGACGGTTTGGGACCAAGCATTGTTGAAAGTCTTATCGCGTATAAATTGATCGCTACCGTAGCCGATTTATACAAACTAACGGAAGAACAGCTTGTTACTATGGAGCGGATGGGTAAAAAGTCGGCTCAGAATTTGTTAAAAGCGATTGAAGACTCTAAATCACGCGGCCTTGGGCGTTTGCTATTTGCTTTGGGGATTCGCTTAATCGGTGCTAAAGCGGGACGAACCATTGCCGAGCATTTTCCTACTATGGAAGCTTTGCAAGCCGCAACCGTTGAAACCTTAACGGCCGTCAGTGAAATCGGTCCGACTATGGCCGACAGCTTGGTAGCTTACTTTAAAGAGCCGTATAATTTAGAACTCATTGCAGCTCTTCGTGAAGCCGGCGTTGTCATGGCGGAAGAACAGGTGGAACCGAGCGGTACGGAGCTTGAAGGGGATACTATCGTTTTGACAGGTACCCTTGAAAGCATGGGCCGTAAAGAAGCGGGTGAACTCTTGGCGGCACATGGCGCTAAGATTACAGGCTCCGTCAGCAAGAAGACGACCATTGTTATTGCCGGTGCCGAAGCGGGCAGTAAACTGACCAAAGCGGAATCGTTGGGCATTCGCGTCATGAATGAAGCGGAATTTTTAGAATTAATCAAAGATTGGAATTAATAAGGCCTTGTTTTGTATTGTTATATTCAATTTGATATAATAATAAAATGAAAGGATGTGTACGCATGAAAATTGATCGGGAAGAAATAAAAAAAATTGCTTTATTATCTCGTTTAGAGATTAGCGAAGAAAATATGGGCACTGTAGAAAAAGCCCTTAATGACGTATTGTCATATGTTGCCGAATTGGAAGAATTGGACCTTGAAGGGGTAGAACCTATGGCCCATGCCGTTCCTTTACATAATGTATTCCGTAAGGATGAAGTGATTCCTTCATTGCCACATGAATTGGCTATGCAGAATGCACCTGAAGAAGAAGACGGTTACTTCAAAGTGCCGCGCGTTATACAGGAATAGGAGGAAGCACTGTGACCATTCATGAATTACATCAGAAATTGACCGCCAAAGAATTGTCCGCGGTTGAATTGACTAATGCTATTATTGCTCATAAAGCAAAAACAGAACTGACCGTACATGCGTATTTAGCGGATTCTCACGAACAAGCTTTGGCCGTAGCCGCTAAAGTTGATGAAAAAATTGCAGCCGGTGAAGCTATTTCACCGTTAGCCGGTATTCCGGGCGCTGTAAAAGATAATATTTGTATTAAAGATCAGCAGGCTACTTGTGCGTCCCGTATGTTGGAAAACTTCGTGCCGCCTTATAATGCATCTGTTGTAGAAAAAATAGCCGGAGAAGATTATGTAAGTCTCGGTAAGCTTAACATGGACGAATTTGCCATGGGCAGTTCTTCCGAAAGCTCCGCTTTTGCTAAAACAACGAACCCATGGAACGCCGATTATGTACCGGGCGGTTCATCTGGCGGTGCGGCCGCTTCTGTAGCAGCCGGTAGTGCTGTTTGGGCTTTGGGTTCCGATACAGGCGGATCTGTTCGTCAGCCTGCTTCTTATTGCGGCGTAGTCGGTTTAAAACCAACCTACGGTAATGTATCCCGTTACGGTCTTATTGCGTATGCATCATCCCTTGACCAAATCGGACCTGTGACTCGTGACGTAACGGATGCAGCCATTGTTCTTAATGTTATCAGCGGTTACGATCATCGTGATTCTACATCCATTCCGGGTGAACGTCCTGATTATACGAAAGCTTTGGTAAATGACGTAAAAGGTCTTAAAATCGGTATGCCGAAAGAATATTTTGGCGAAGGACTCAACAGTGAAGTGCGCGAAGCTCTTGAAAAAGCCGCTAAAGTATACGAAGGCTTGGGGGCTGAAATTGTAGAAGTAAGCTTGCCGACTTCCAAATATGCTTTATCCGCGTATTATATCATCGCGTTGGCGGAAGCCAGCTCTAACTTGGCTCGTTATGACGGCGTAAGCTATGGTTTGCGTGTGCCGGCCGACAACTTGGTTGAAATGTCTACTAAGACTCGTTCTCAGGGGTTTGGTGCCGAAGTACAGCGCCGTATCTTGCTCGGTACCTATGTATTGAGCTCCGGTTATTATGATGCTTACTATTTGAAAGCCTTGAAAGCACGTCGTTTGATCAAAAACGAATTCGATGCGGCTTTTGAAAACGTAGACGTATTATTAACACCGACTGCGCCAAATACTGCGTTCAAGTTTGGTGAAAAAATTAATGATCCATTGTCCATGTATTTAGAAGATATTTGTACCACCCCGGTTAACTTGGCCGGTATTCCGGGCATTTCCATCCCGGCAGGTTTTGCATCCAACGGCATGCCGATCGGTATGCAATTGTTGGCACCGGCTATGGGTGAAGAAGTCTTATTCCGCACGGCTTACACATTCGAACAGGCTTGTCCGGAATGCAATAAAATCGCATCCATTGGGGAGGTAACACTATGAAATACGAAACAGTCGTAGGGCTGGAAGTCCATACGGAGTTAAAGACTAAATCTAAGATTTTCTGCGGTTGTACTACTGAATTCGGCGGCGATCAGAATACCCATGTTTGCCCTGTATGTTTAGGTTTGCCGGGCGTTATGCCGGTATTAAACCAAAAAGTAGTGGAATACGCGATTCGTGTCGGTTTAGCTTTGAACTGCGAAATTTTACAGTTCAATAAATTCGACCGTAAAAACTATTATTATCCGGATTTGCCTAAAAATTGGCAGACATCTCAATATGATTTGCCAATCTGCTTGAACGGTCATATTGATATCGAAGTGGGCGGTAAAACTCGTCGTATCCGCATCACCCGTATCCACATGGAAGAAGATGCCGGTAAATTGGTTCACAGCGGCAATACTATCAGCACATCCGATTCTTCCAATGTTGACTATAACCGTACCGGGGTACCATTGTTGGAAATCGTATCGGAACCTGATCTTCGTTCCGGTGAAGAAGCGCGTGCTTATGTAGAAAAAATCCGTTCCATCATTAAATACTTGGACGTTTCCGATGTTCGTATGGAAGAAGGCAGTTTGCGTTGCGATGCCAATATCTCTGTACGTTTGATGGGCGAAGAAAAATTAGGTACTAAAACTGAAATTAAGAATATGAACTCCTTGACCGCGTTGCAAAAAGGTGTTGAATATGAAGCTATTCGTCAGGCTGAAACTTTGGAAGACGGCGGCATTATCGTTCAGGAAACCCGTACTTGGGATGACAGCAAGGGCATGACTTTGTCTATGCGTAAAAAAGAAGCGGAAAATGACTACCGTTATTTCCCTGAACCAGACTTGGCACCAATCGTAATCACGGATGAACAAATTGAAGCAGCCCGTCAGTCCTTACCGGAATTGCCGGATGCTAAGATGGCCCGTTTCCAAGCTGATTACGGTTTATCTGAAGAAGACAGCTCGATTTTAACAACTATGCGTGAAACAGCTGATTATCTTGATGAAACTGTTAAAGCCGGTGCCGATGCTAAGACAGTAGCTAACTGGATGCTTGGTGATCTATCTAAAATGGTTAACGAAGCGAATATTACTTTCGCTGATGCCAAGGTTAAACCGGCTCAATTGGCAGCTATGATTGAACTTATCAACAAAGGCACAATTTCCGGTAAAATTGCGAAAAAAGTTATCGTTTCCATGTGGGAAACCGGTAAAGATCCGCAAGCTATCGTAGAAGAACAGGGCCTTGTTCAGATTACCGATACCGGTGCTATCGAAGAAATTGTAAAACAGGTTATTGCCGATAATCCTAAGTCTGTAGAAGACTTCAAGAGTGGTAAAGGCAAAGCTATCGGTTTCTTGGTCGGTCAAGTTATGAAACTCAGCAAGGGCCGTGCTAATCCGGGCGTTGTTAATGAATTGTTGCAAAAACATTTAAACGCCTAATTTAAAACTTACACGCTTTCGACTTAATAGTGCTGACGATTAGATTTAAAACATAGGAGATTGCTATGGAAGATAAACAATCTTATGATACTAAACAGACTAGTGTGTTATCGGAAGAAGAACGGCGTTCCTTCGATGGGATGACCATTGATGAGAATGGTCGGGAACAGTCGGAAGAAGAAATTCGTCGTGAAAATCGTGCCAAAACTAATGCTATATTTGGTGGGTTTAGACGTGATTCTTCTGACCAGACAATTCCGGGGATAAAAATATTTACCATCAGTTCTTTAGGCTGGAAGGGTAAATTAATTATGGCAGCTGTTGCGGTTGCTCTATTTAGTGTGTTAACTTTCTTTGGTGGTTTATTTTTAATTGGATTTATAGTGTTGGCAGTAGGAGCGGGTTTATTAGCGCTCTTGCGAAAGCTTTTTTAAAAAAATAAAGACTTCCTTATCACGAATCGCCATCTGGCATGCAAGCATAAAGGCTGGCTTATCGTGATAAGGAAGTCTTTTCGTATATTAAAAGCAATTCGCAAGAGTGGCTAATATACTTAAAGGAGTGGAGGAGGCGTGCATGCACGAAAGGCTAGCTTGCCCAGAATGGAGAAGTCTTTTCGCGTTTAGAAAGCAACTCGCAAGAGTCGCTGATAAACTAAAAGGGAGGAAAGGAGTTTATATGGAATCGAATAAAAAGCCTATAGTGGCTTTGATGTATGATTTTGATAAGACGTTGTGTACTAAGGATATGCAGGAATATGGTTTTATTCCGGAGCTTGGTATGACAACGGCCGATTTTTGGCGTGAGGCGAACGGCTTGACTGACAAAGACGGTATGGATGGTATTCTGGCATATATGTTTATGATGGTTAAGATGAGCCGGCTTCACGAAGTGCCGATTACGCGGCAAACTTTAAATAAATTAGGGGAAGGGATTGAGTATTTTCCGGGCGTTAAATCTTGGTTTGACCGCATCAGTACTTATGGAGAATCAAAAGGTGTACAAATAGAGCACTATATTGTATCGTCTGGTGTAAAAGAAATCATCGACGGCAGTGAAATTGCCCAGTTTTTCAAAAAGATTTATGCTTGTGAATTCAAGTATGATTATAACGGTCTCATTGAGTGGCCGAAGATTGCCGTTAATTATACGGCTAAAACGCAATTTTTATTCCGCATCAATAAAGGCGTTTTGGATATTACCACGAGCAGTGATAAAGAGCTTAATCAATATACGCCGGAAGTGGAACGACGTGTGCCTTTCAGTAATATGATCTACATCGGTGACGGTCTTACCGATGTGCCTTGTATGAAACTGGTTAAAGTAAACGGCGGTCAAGCCATTGCCGTATATAATCCGGAACAGGAAAATGGAATTAATGTGGCTAAAAATCTGATTAAAGACAATCGTGTTAATTTTGCTTGTCCGGCTAATTATGAAGAAAATAGTCGATTGGATAATATTGTGAAGACTATTATCGATAAAGTAAAAGCCGTTGAAACTTTGCAGCGAATGTAAAGGTGAACCAAATGTCTGGTATAGTTTTTTTCATATTTCTCCTAACCTTTCAACTTATAATTATAATCAATACAAATAGAAGATATAATACAAATATAGTCAGATGTAAAAAATACATTGAAAGGAGAAGTAATTATGGAAAGAGCAAAACATTTGAAATATAAAAAGATATTACGAGCTATGGTTCTTATGGGGGCGGTTCTCACTGTGGGCGGTATGATAAGTTCAGCTGGAGCCGCAGGGGTTATTAATAATAATTCAGAGACCACTAATATGAAAGAAAATGCGGATTCTCTAAATTTTGAAGATCGTACCTATGAAACGCGAACAATGAAGGTTGACGGTAAGAATGTTACCTTTAGAGCCTATGAAAATATTCCGTACGTGGCTAACCCGGTGGATACGACCTATCAGTCCATGAATGTGTATATTCCGGAAGCCTATTTTCATAATGAAAAGGACCATAAGTATACAGCTGAATCGGCCCCTATCTTTTTGCCAAATTCGGTAGGCGGTTATCGTCCGGGTAAAGCAGCTACACCGACTCTTTTTAAAGACGGTGAACCAAACGCTGTTTTATATGCTTTATCGCGCGGCCTTGTAGTGGCGGCGCCGGCAGCGCGCGGTCGCAGTAATGAAACGATTGAAGGCGTTTATTATGGGAAAGCGCCGGCTGCTATTGTCGATTTAAAGGCAGCTGTGGCGTATCTGCACAAAAACGATAAGAATATGCCGGGTGATGCGAATAAAATTATCTCTAACGGGACCAGTGCAGGCGGGGCCTTGTCATTATTATTAGGTGCTACCGGCGATGAACCCGATTATGCTCCGTATTTACAAGAGATTGGCGCAGCCAATGCACGGACAGATATTTTTGCTATATCGACTTATTGTCCGATTACCGATCTCATAGATGTTGATTGGTTAGCTTACAATACATCCGTAGGCCGTATGAAAGCACCCGGTGCTTTTGATGCCCGTGATAATTTTACCGGTGAAAATAATCTTTTCGGTACGGCAACTATTGATAATCAGCATTTTACAAAATTTGCATCCTTTAACGGTGATGGCACGGCAGTGGCTGATGAACATATAATAAAAATGATGAATCCGCTTAATTATATTAAACCGAACGGTTCTACTGAACATTGGCGTATTCGTTATGGTGAAATCGACAATAACACATCCATGGCAGTAACGCTTATTGTAGCTACCCGCCTGGCTAACTATGGCTACGATGTTAACTTTGACTTACCTTGGGGTATTCCACATGCCGGTGATTACGATTTGGAAGAACTTTTTGATTGGATTGATAAAATCGTTAATGAATAAAAACTTAGCGTACGATAAAATTTTATAATTTAAGCAAAAAAGATATTCCCCGAATTGGTCATACATCAAATGATTTAGACTTTTACGGGGAATATCTTTTTTATTGCTATTGATTATTTTTGAAATGGTAGTAGTTAATATTGCTATACCAATGTTTCTTTCAGTTCATAATATTTTTCCGTATAATACGGTGCCATCTGTGATTCCAGTAAATCACCGCCATAGGCACGACGACTGACTACGATGATAGGTGGGCTCTGAATTCGTTTCGCTACGGCAAGACCGGCAAACGAATTCCACCAACGTTCCAAATCAGCAATGAAATCTGAAGCACTGGTAAAGTAATTTGAAATTGGCTTAGGTAAGTTTAAAACAGTTTCCAAGCGATTTTCTTTATAGGCTGACAACAAGTCTTCCGGTGTCATGCGATTCCAAGGTTCGATGAAACTTCGGAAAAGGCGGTCATGGTATTCATATTGTAACGGATCGCCTTGGCCTTTGGTGATATCCTGGTTTTCAGAAAGTTCGGCACTCGGAATTATATCGATAGTACCTTGGGGAATAACTTCACGTTTAAAGATTTCTTTATTTAAATAATCGGCTAAGTTATAGACCTGGTATTTCCAGAGGTCGCCGGAGGCAGCTAAGAAACCGGCTAAATCACCATATAAAGTAGCATAACCGATGGTAAATTCTGTCTTATTGCCATTGCAGGTAAAGGCACCGCCTACGGAAGCGGCAAGACCGGCCAGGATACGGGCGGAACGATCGCGAGCTTGGATATTTTCCTTTACAAAGGAACTGACTTTTACTTGTTCCGAACCGTTCGGTCCTTCGAAACTTAATGACTCAAATTGATTAACGGTAAGTGTTAAACTGTCTTCTACCGGGCAAACTGCATATTGACAGCCGAGATTTTTGGCCAGTTGAGCCGCTAAATCTTTCGTGGCTGTTGAATTAAAGCGAGTCGGCATATTTACCAAGTAGATTTGTGACGGATCCAAAACGGTCGCGTAGAGGGCCGCATTTAAAGCAGAATCGATACCGCCGGACACGCCGATGACAATTTTCTTAATACCGGTTTGTTTTAGGAAGGATTGTAAGCCGTAGTGAAGGGCATGGTAAATTTGGGCCGGTTCCGATGGAACGGGGACCTCAACGGCCGGTTTAACAGTCGTGTGGCCATCTTTTAAGTCTGCAATGCCATACATGGCACAAGAATCATCATTTGCAACCGGTTTAAGCTTATCAAGTAATACCGGTTGTACTATAGATTCATAGGCCGGTAATTGGGTTACAATTTCTCCGAATCGATTATATACGGTGGATTGTCCGTCAAAGGTACAAATAGATTTACCGTTATTTTGCAGGCCCACTGAATTTATATAAAATACGGGTGTTTTAAGAGCTCGGGCCCGTTCGGTAAAGAGGCGGTGGCGTCGTTCATTTTTGCCAAGGGTAAATGGGGAAGCCGAAATATTGATAAAAGCATGAATCGGCACATTTTGAATAGCACTCTTATCGGCTAAAGTTGTGGTTGGTGAAAACGAATAATTCTCATCCCAGCTGTCTTCGCAAAGTAACGGTGCCACATTAAAAGTTTCGCCGTTTTTAAAGGTAAACGGTAAGAGTCCCAATAATTCTTCAACGGGACGATGTAATTCTTGAGCTACAATCGGCAGGGGTGTGAAATACCGGGCTTCATTGAAAAAGCGATAGTTTGGATTTAATGTTTTTATGATAAACGGATACGGTGCTTCTTGTGGTGTAATGAGTTCGCCGTTTTGGGCGGCAAAAATAGCATTAAATTTACGTGGACGACCGTCAAAGTTTGTTTTGTCAGGATCAAGACCGACATTGCCGAAAATAACAGCTATATTATCGGTTGCTTTAATAATAGTTTCGCCCATGGCGACACATTCATTGACGAAAGCCGGTTGATCCCAAGCATCACCGATGAGATAACCGCTGAGGGCGAGTTCCGGCAGTATTAATGAATCTATGCGCAATGCTTTGGCATATTCGATAGCTTGTAAAATGGTGTCTCTGTTTTTACGGGGATTGCCGGGAACGATTTCAATTTGTCCCATACCGATGCGTATCATAGTAGCTCCTTATTTTAAAAGAAGAGGATTCATAATGTTAAAATACTGTCTAAGAGTTATTAATGCAATAACTCCTAGACAGTTTTATTATACCTTATTTTTCAATAGTATTGGTTTTATTTTTAAAACGCGGTAAATCGGTAATGAAGAAGGTGGATAATAAAGCAACCCACACAATCGGATTTAAGGTAAGCCAAGCATTCTGAAGTCCGTAAATATCCGCTAATTTACCGATAAGCGGTGCCACGATACCGCCAAGGGTAATGCCGAGGCCTAAGGTAATACCGGAGGCAAAACCGATGTTTTTGGCTAAATAGACTTGCCCCAAAATAATCATTGGGCTGTATTGGGTGAAAATACCGAAACTTAACGGTAAGATAAGAATCATAGAGAGCCAGTAATTATCACTCAGCGTAAAGGCCAGCATGATAGGTACTAATGAAATATAGCAATAACGAATGGCTTTGACATAACCGATGCGGTCTGCCAAGGTGCCGCCTAAAATAGTAACGATAATGCCGCAAACAAAATAAATGGATAAGGCTAAATTACCGGATGCCGTAGTTTGCCCAAAATGTGTAATCCAATAAATCGGGATAAAGGTATTAAGAACGGCAAAGCAAATGGAACGGGCAGCGATGGTAACGAATAGTATATTGAAACTGCGCCAATCGTTTTGAGCTGTTGTTGTGGATGTTGATTCTTTTACTTTACGTTCAGCTTTAGCTGCTAATTTATATGGCTTTAACACTAAATATAAGGTAATCGCAATAACTGCGATTACGGCAAAAATTAAGAGACTTTTTACGCCCCAAATGTAAGCAGTACTGCCGATGATTGGTCCGATGGTAAAACCGGCTTGACCGCCGACGGAGAAATAACTCATAGCTTTGCCTTTTTCCTTGCCGGCAATGGCATTGACCCAACGAGCTGCTTCCGGATGGAACAGCGCGGAGCCAAAGCCGGAGACAAGTGCGCATAGAATGATACCTATGTAACTATCAACAAAGGCAATGGAGGCAATACTGAAACCGCAGATTAAAATTCCCAGAGGAATACTCTGCCAGAATGTTTTTTTGTCGGCCAGATACCCGAAAAACGGTTGAGCGACTGTAGCTAAAGCCGTATTAAAGAATATGATGATGGCTACTTGTTCATAGGTTAGTCCGTAGTTGGTAATGAATAATGGCAACAGCGCCGGTAAAGAACCTTGGGCTGTATCGTTTATCATATGACAAATAGCCGGTAAATACTCATGCATTTTACGTATAAAGTTGGATTGTTTTGGCGTTTGGTCGAGTGTTATTTCATTAGTCATAAAGAACCTCACAGTTTAATTGTTAATCAATTTAATCTTCCGATAACGAATTTATCTAAATGAAACCGGTAAAACAACTGAATCAAATGATAAATTAATAGTTACTATATTTAAAGTTTTAAAAATATTAAGACTCATTATTGTTTAAATCTTTCGTAGTACTCATATTTTATACCCAATATGGTGTTTTTTACAAGAATTTTACGCATTTATCTATGTGGCAGGTTTTTGAATTGTAATTTATTAATTCTTTTTATACTCTTTTATTAAGTGACTGATAGGTAATAAATGATAATAAAATTGAGCGTTTCTCTGTTCATGATAAAATTGCAATAGATTTTTATGATTATTGAGCGTACAATTAATACAAGATAATGAGAATGATAAAGGTTTATTATTGACACAGTTAACAATTAAGTAAAAGGAGCAATATGGCAACCATCTATCTTATCCGGCACGGTGAGAGTGCAGCTAATGCCGGTCTTAAGACTTTTAACACAGCAACTATACCGTTAACTCCATTAGGGCAATCTCAAGCTGAAGAGGTGCCGGAGCATCTGCCTGAACACTTGGAGTATATCATCCACTCTACGTATTTACGCACTAAAGAAACGGCTAAGCCAACAATTAAGGCATATCCGACAGCGGCAGTTGAAGAGTGGCCGGAAGTTCGTGAATTTACTTATTTAGATCCGGTTAAATGTATGGGTTCAACTATGGCGGAACGGAAGCCAATGGTAGAAGAGTTTTGGGGAACATTGGATCCGGATTTACAAATGCGTCCTGACGTGGAATCGTTTGGCCAATTTATACGCCGCGTTAAGACTGCTCATATATTACTTAACGAACGATTTGGCGGCACCCATGAGAATGTTGCCGTATTTACGCATGCTCTTTTTATGAAAGCATTTTTCCAGGTAGCATCGAAACCTGATGCAGGGGCCAAACAGCTTATGTCGGAGTTTTTTGATTGCCCGATAATTTATAACTGTGATATTTTTACGTATGAAATTTGATAAGAGTGTAATATTATCGTAAAAAGCGATATTCCCATTGGAGTTTTCACACAAAATTCTCAAGATATGATATAATGTAGATAATGACTAAGTTAGTGGCAGTGTAGTTAACTGCGATCATATGATGAGGATATTAATGAACATACTTTTAAGTACTTTAAATTCAAAATTTATACATTCGTCGTTGGCGCTCAGGTATTTGCGCGCTTTCGGGCGTACAAAGGGACAGGCATATGATATAGTGGAATACACTATTAATATGCCTGTTTTGGATATTATAAGTGATTTAACGGAACATGATGCCGATGTGGTGGGCTTTGCCTGCTACATTTGGAATATCGACATGACACTTCATGTAGCGTCTTTGTTAAAATCGGTACGGCCGCAGATAAAAATTGTACTCGGCGGTCCTGAAGTAACATATACGGCACGTCGTATTTTAGAACATCATCCCTATATTGATTATATTGTGCAAGGGGAAGGCGAAGAGGCCTTTTCTGCTTTGACAAAGCGCTTGCAAAACGGTGAATCGCCGTTGGAACCCGAGATAATCGGTATTTTAGGTCGCGGTGATAGTGATGCAGGTGCGAAGGGGCTCGGTCAAATTTTAGGTTCCGAAGAAGTGGCTGAAGTGGCTGATTTAAGTACAATCCCATTCCCGTATGAAGAAGCGGACATGGTGGATTTAGAGCATAAAATCATATACTATGAATCGTCCCGCGGTTGTCCGTTCTCTTGTCAATATTGTTTATCCGGGAATGCTAATACGGTACGATTTTTCCCACAGGAACGAACCTTTAAAGAATTACAGTGGTTTATCGACCATAAGGTAAAGCAGGTTAAATTTGTTGACCGTACCTTTAACTGTGCCAAGCATCATCATTTACCGTTGATGCAGTGGATTCATGATGCGGATACAGAGACAAATTTCCATCTCGAAATGGAGCCCGTATTAATGGGGCAGGAGGAAGTCGATTTACTCGTCAGTGTCCCAAAAGGACGAATGCAGATTGAAGTAGGTGTTCAGAGTACAAATCCGCAAACGTTAAAGGCGATTCGTCGTTATAACAATTGGGAGCACATCTGTGAAGTAATTCGACCGGTTATTGAATGTGGTCGCACTCATGTGCATATGGATTTAATTGTGGGCTTACCGCATGAACCGTATGAACGATTCGGCGAGTCTTTTAATGATGTATTCAGTCTGACACCGCATGCGTTACAAATCGGATTCCTCAAATTATTGCAAGGTTCCGGCTTGGAACGAAGCACGGAATATGATTATGTATATGACGCTAAGGCACCGTACGAAGTGTTGGCCAGTCATGTATTGCCTTATGATGAGGTTCGGTTTCTAAAACATTTTGAAGATGTATTTGAACGATTTTACAACAGTGAGCGTTTGCGTACTGTCTTCGGCTATTTGGGACGGCGTCTGATTGATACCGGTGATAGTGCCTTCCATTATTTTGAAAAATTGACCAAAGCTTGGATCGCTCAGAATTTGCATAAACGTAAATTGAATGACCGTGATCAAATGGCATTTTTACATGATTATTTTACTAAGCAAAATGATGTAATCAGTCGAGAACTCTTGGAATTTGATTGTCTTGTCAGCTTCGGCGGTAAGGTACGTGGTGATGAATTAGGTCTTCCGAAACAGACGAAAGAATTATTACAGTCGGGGGAAGCCTTTTGGCGTGACGAAGAGCTTGTTAAACAATATATTCCTAATTATCGGTTTGTGGAATGGCGACGAATTCGTCAAGATTATTGTGAACATACGGTATCATTGGCTACGGCTTTCATCTTGGGGGCTATTTCCGAAGCGGAACAAGCAACTTACATGTCAAAAGGCGTAACCGAGGTGACGTTAATTATAGATGTAAAACAACGGCAAAGACCGTTTGTGAGACCGGAGGCGGTATTAGTTAATGAGTGATACAACAAAACCGAAACGGTACCGAGCCATATCGGCTTTTTTGAAAGAAAAATATGGTGAAAAAGTATATAAATTACCGGTGGCTTTGCCGTTAACCTGTCCGAATCGTGATGGTTCGGTTGGTGTAGGCGGCTGTGTATTTTGCGGTGAAATCGGGGCCGGTTATGAAAACTTGCCGGCATCGATGACGGTCCGGGAGCAGCTTGAGAAGAATATTGCTCATATTGCTCCTAAATACAAGGCCTACAAATATATTCCGTATTACCAAAATTTCAGCAACACTTATTTGGAACCGGATCGATTTAGAGCGTATATGGAAGCCGGTTGCATCGACAGTACGGTGGGAATTGCTATTGCTACACGGCCTGATTGCATAAATGACAGGTATCTTGAGATTTTACAGGATATTAAAGAAAAATACGGGGTAGATATTTATCTGGAATACGGCTTACAGTCAGTTAACTATCATACATTGGAAAAAATCAATCGCGGTCACGGTATGGCGGAATTTATTGATGCGGTGCTGCGGACCAAGCGTTACGGGTTTAGTGTTTGTGCCCATATGATTGTTAATTTGCCTTGGGATACCATGACGGATACAATTGAAGGGGCCCGTATTTTGACGGCTCTCGGCGTTGATCAGGTTAAACTGCATGCACTGTATATAGTTAAGAATACATTAATGGCCAAATGGTATGAGGAAAAACAGTTTTCCTTAATCAGTGCCGACGAATATATTGAGCGAGTTATCGCGTTTTTACAACATTTGGATAAAGATATCGTGTTGCAACGGCTGGTAGGTCGGGCACCGGAAGAAAATACCTTGTTTACGAACTGGTCCATGGGCTGGTGGCGTATTCAAGAAGAAATAGAACGAAGACTGGAAGAACGTGATGTGCGACAGGGGGACTTATGTAACTATTTAAACGGCTCGGCAGTACGTAAATTTTTATAATTCCAACAGTTTTATTTTTAACAAACATATAAAAGGAGTAAGGAGAAGAGTATGACGGAACGAACATTTACGTTTCCACGCTATGAAATGGCAGTGCCTATTTTGGGTATGCAAGAACGTCATTTGAAAATTATTGTAGAAGAATTACCATGTCAGGTGGTGAGTCGCGGCGATACGTTGCAACTCAAGGGGGACGATGAAATCGTCAACCAATTCTGGCGCGTGTTGGAAGAATTAGTGTTCCTTTATAACGAAAGCAGTGCCATTACGGAACAGCAGATTCGTATGGCCGTAAGAATGGTGAAGTCAGGTAAAGCCGACTTGTTGCACACCATGTTTGAAGATACGATTAATGTGACTGTTAAAGGGCGTATGATTACGCCTAAGACGGAAGGTCAAAAGGTGTATGTTGACAGTATTCGTCGCAATACGATTACCTTCGGTATCGGCCCGGCCGGTACCGGTAAAACCTTCTTGGCGGTTGCTTTGGCAGCTTTTTATTTAAAAAATCGCGATGTAGAGCGTATTATTTTGACTCGTCCGGCTGTAGAAGCAGGTGAAAAACTCGGGTACTTACCCGGTGATTTAAAAGAAAAAGTAGATCCGTATTTAAGACCGCTTTACGATGCCTTAAATGATATGTTCGGTTTGGAACAGGTGGATCGTTTCATGTTGCGCGGTATCATCGAAGTAGCACCGCTCGCTTATATGCGTGGTCGTACTTTGGAAAATGCCTTTATTATTTTGGACGAAGCTCAAAATACAACGCCGGAACAAATGAAGATGTTTCTTACTCGTTTGGGTAATAATTCCAAAATGGTAATTAACGGTGACCGTACGCAGATTGACTTGCAGGGCCGCATGGTATCGGGCCTTATAGAAGCAGAACACGTACTTACCGGTTTGGCCGGTATTTCCATGGTTCACTTTACTGATGCCGATGTTGTTCGTCATGACCTCGTAAGTAAGATTATTCGCGCTTATGAACGGTATGAAGTGAAACGAACCGGTCGCGATTTAAATAAACCGTTAACGAAACAAAAGAAAGAAAAACCGGACAAAACCGATAAAAATCATAAAGAAGCTATGCAAGATGAGCAGGTTAAACAGTCTGAGATACCGGTGTTAACGGTAGATACACCACAAGAGGAAGGTCGGTGAAACCTATGATAGTAACAATCAGTTATGCAGAAGGCATGGAGCCTGCTGAAGGCGATCGTGTGGCAGCAGCCAATGAAGAAATCATTCAAAAAGTATGCGGTGAAGTAAGTGAAGTATACGGTCTCAGCGATGAAGAGGAATTGAGCGTTTTACTTTGCAATAATGAAGTAATTCATCAGCTTAACAAGGAATATCGCGGCATTGACCGACCAACCGATGTGTTGTCGTTTGCTCTTAATGAAGGCGATGAAATTGATGTGGAAGTAGAGACCCATTTAATCGGGGATTTGATTATCTCCTTGGAACGAACAGCGGAACAGGCTGAAGAGTACGGACATCCTTTTGAACGGGAGCTTGCATACTTGACGGTTCACGGCTGTTTACATATTTTAGGGTATGACCATATGACGGATGAAGATAAAGCGGAAATGCGCCGTGAAGAAGAATTCGTGCTCGGTAATTTAGGTTATGTGCGGGAGGATGCACCATATAATGAATAAAGATAAACATTTTAAGTCCGGTTTTGTAGCTGTTGTAGGGCGACCGAATGTTGGGAAATCTACTTTGATTAATGCACTCATCGGCGATAAAATTGTGATTGTTTCTGATAAAGCCCAGACGACGCGTAATCGTATCGTTTGTGTGTATATGGATGAGAAGAAACAGATTGTGTTCATGGATACGCCGGGGATTCATAAACCTAAGCATAAATTAGGTGAATTTATGGTAAAAGCAGCGGTTGATTCTTTGAAGGAAGTAGAAGCCGTATTATTCTTGGTGGCCGGTAATGAAAAACGCGGTCCCGGGGACAATTTTATTATTGAACAGCTTAAAAATGTTGATGTACCCGTATTTTTAGTTATTAACAAAATCGACACATTAGCCAAAGAACAAATTTTGGAAACTATTGTAGAATATCAGAATTTATATCCGTTTGAAGGGATTATTCCGATTTCGGCTCTTGAAAAAGATAATATTCATGAAGTATTGGATGTTTTGGAACAGGTATTACCGGAAGGTCCGCAATATTTCCCGGAAGATATGATTACAGATCAGCCGGAACGACTTATTATTGCTGATATTGTGCGTGAAAAGATATTACTTAAAACACGGGAAGAAATTCCTCATGCTATTGCCGTAGATGTGGATGAAATGAAACAACGCCCTGACGGTACAACCTATATTCGTGCAACTATCTATTGCGAACGAGACTCGCAAAAGGGTATAATAATCGGTAAAAAAGGAAATATGCTGCGTGAACTCGGCGCCGAAGCGCGTACCGATGTGGAACGTTTACTGGCTACAAAAGTCTATCTTGATTTATGGGTAAAAGTTAAGAAAGATTGGCGCAATAAATCAGGCATGTTGTCCGAATTTGGTTATGAATAGAAAGGACTGATTGGTATAGATACCCCCCTAGGGGCCGCCATATTATTGATCGGGTTGGCCGTAATTTGTATAGTAATGATTAATATTTTAGTGTTGGCTAAGTTTTCGTTTGCTCGTCTCAGTGAAGAACATTTGGATGATATTGAAGATTTGAGTGAAGTGGCGAAAGCTTATTTGCGGAATTTGTATAAACGACCGGCTCGTTTTATCAATACGGCACAATTTTTGATACTCTTTTTTATTGTTCTGCTCGCCGGCGTAGGCAGTGCATTAATGGCACCTTTTATTGCCGATTGGGAACGATTATTTGAAGTGGAAAGTGATTGGTTGTCCGTCGGTGTAGATTTTGTAATTATTGCTTTAATTGCCTTATCTATTCTCACGTTCGGTGAAATTATTCCGAAGGCCTTAGGCTTATCATTCCCGGTTCGTTATATCCGCTGGACTGCTAAAATCGTAATGGGTGTCGGTTTTATAGCAACGCCGCTCGTATGGCTTGCGGAAAAGGTAAGTGCCATCTTTTTAAAAAGTTTCGGCACCTTATATAAGAATGAACTTGACTTGGTACATACGGAAGAAGAAATTCGCATGATGGTCAATCGCAGTCATTCTGAGGGTAAGCTTGATCACGTGGAAGGCGAACTCATCGATAATGTGTTTGACTTTGTGGAACGTATGGCCCGTGAGGTTATGATTCCGCGTCAAGATGTAGATTGTATCTATGTGGAAGATGATTTTGACGAGACTTTGAAAATCATATCGGAGACAAGTCATACTCGTTATCCGCTTTGTATGGAAGATAAGGATCACGTAATCGGACTTGTTCACATTAAAGATTTGATGGAGCAAAAAGAAAAGGCTCGTAAAGATTTGCGTTTGGTTCGCCGTGATATTTTGACCGTTCCGGAAGTTATGAAACTTTCCGTATTGTTACAATATATGCGTACCCGCCGAATTTATCAGGCTGTGGTTGTTGATGAATACGGTGGTATGGTAGGTCTTGTATGTCTCGAGGATATTATCGAGGAACTCGTGGGCGATATTAAAGACGAACACGAAACAGATTTACCGGCTGTAGTAATCAATGATGACGGCACTTTCGATTTTGACGGTAAAGTTCTTGTTGATGAAGTGGAATATGCCATGCATGTCGATTTTGATGAACCGGAAGAAGATACAATCGGCGGTTATATCTTCGGTATGTTGGAACGAACCCCGGTTGTGGGTGATACGGTAGAACTGGCCGGTTATATTTTTACAGTAACGGAAATGCAGGGTTATCGTATTGCGCGTCTTAAAGCATCACCGGCACCGCCGGTTGAAGAACCGACTGAGGAAGATGAGAAGGAGTAATGCCGTATGAAAGGTCAAGGCACGATTAATTGTGATGCGGTGGTATTATATCGCCGTAAACGTAAGACCTATTCGGTAGTGACGTTTTTGACAAAACAACGTGGCATTCTTCATTGCTCTATTCCGCAACGTCGATGGCAAACCCTTAAAAATGCAGGCTACTTACAGCCGTTTAGTCAAGTATATATAACATTGTTACCCAATGGTGAGTATTATGATCTGCAGCAATTGGACGGCCGTTACTTGATTCGCTCGTTGGAAACGGATTTGGATAGTATTTGCTATGCTTCCTTTGCCGGCGAATTTATCAGTACGGCCTTTGCTGCGGAAGAACGAGACTCGGCGTTATATTCGCTGGTATTGCGTTTTGCCGAATTGATTCTCACCAAACCGGTGCCGTTGGCGGTTATTTTGCTTGGTTGGCAGCTTCTCAGTCTGGCCGGTTTTGTACCATCTGCTAAGGCCTATCAACAGGCGGACGGTGTGGCTCGCTTTGTGAAGGAATTTAGGGAGACTACCGGTTTTAATTTGTCGGCTGCGGCACAGCAAGCGGTGGGGCAAATTTTGCTTTATGATTGGCATGAGGCAACTTCGGTTCAATTGCCGCGAACTTTGTGGCGCGAGTTGGAACGAGGACTATTTGCTTACACAACGGTTCAGTTGGGTCAAGAATTGAGCTCCTTGAAATTCTTGCACGAAATGCAGGCTAAAGCATTTGACTAAGTTGTTATTGAGCGTTAAGAGTTAACGATACTATAATAAACAGTGGTATAATATTTGTGTTACAAACAACTTTTCAGCCGAGGACAATTGTTTTTGGTTGACAATATAAACGGGAATTGGTATGGTAACAGAAGTTAGTGTCCTAAAGGGCACCATGTTAGGAGGAACGAACATGACATTTCAAGAGATAATTTTAAATCTGCAAAAATTCTGGGCAGAGCAAGGTTGTATTTTACAACAGCCTTATGATATGGAAAAAGGGGCCGGTACCATGAACCCGGCGACTTTTTTGCACGCTATCGGACCTGAACCATGGTCGGTATGCTATGTGGAACCATCCCGTCGTCCGGCTGACGGACGTTACGGTGACAATCCGAACCGTTTGTTCCAACATCATCAATTCCAGGTTATTATTAAGCCATCCCCTGAAAACATTCAAGAATTATATTTGAAAAGTTTGGAAACATTGGGCATTCATGCTAAAGACCATGACATTCGCTTTGTTGAAGATAACTGGGAATCGCCAACTTTAGGCGCTTGGGGTCTCGGTTGGGAAGTATGGCTCGACGGCATGGAAGTAACTCAATTTACTTATTTCCAACAGGTGGGCAGTATCGATGTTAAACCGGTATCCGTAGAAATTACGTACGGTTTGGAACGTTTGGCCATGTACATTCAAGGCGTTGAAAACGTATATGACTTGAAATGGAATGAAAATGTAACATATGGTGATATTTGGCATCTTAATGAAGTGGAACAATCCGCCTACAGCTTTGACTTAGCCGATACGGATATGTTGTTCACTTTGTTTGATATGTACGAAAAAGAAGCAAAACGCATTTGCGAAGAAGGCTTTATTTTGCCGGCTTATGACTATGTGTTAAAATGCTCGCACACGTTTAATTTATTAGATTCGCGCGGTGCCATCAGTATCAGTGAACGTACTGCTTTTATCGGTCGCGTTCGCAGCTTGGCTCGTATTTGTGCTCAAGCTTATTTGAATAAACGTGAAGAATTAGGGTTCCCACTGTTGAAAGGAGATAAGTAATATGGCTGAAGATGTATTATTTGAAATTGGTGCTGAGGAAATCCCTGCCGGCGCCATGCCCGGCATTTTAGCACAACTTAAGTCCTTAACAGAAACCAAATTAGCGGAACATCACTTAAAATATGATGCAATTCGCACGATGGGCACGCCACGCCGTATTGCCTTAATGGTTGACGGTGCTGCGGATATGTCCGATGAATTGAGCGAACGCCATAAGGGTCCTTCCGCTTCCATTGCTTACGATGCGGACGGTAACCCTACTAAAGCAGCCATCGGTTTTGCACGCGGTAAAGGCATTGATGTGGCTGATTTAGTGGTGGAAGACGGTTATATTTATGCCGAAACTAAAACGGTCGGTGTAAAAGCTATGGACATTTTTACACAAATCTTGCCTGAATTGATTCACGGCTTAAGCTTCCCTAAATCGATGCATTGGGGCAATTTAGACGATAAATTTATCCGTCCGGTTCGCTGGATGTTGGCTCTTTTGGGCACAGCTGTGATTCCTGTGGAATTTGCGGGTGTTCGTTCCTCTAATTTCAGTCGTGGGCATCGTTTCCTCGGTGAACGTGGCGTGCTTGTACAGCATCCGGCTGATTATATTAAGAACTTAGAAGATAATTTCGTTATTGTCGATCAGGATA
This sequence comes from Veillonella seminalis, assembly GCF_003992065.1. GTDB lineage: Bacteria > Bacillota > Negativicutes > Veillonellales > Veillonellaceae > Veillonella_A > Veillonella_A seminalis. The sequence continues at coordinate 14,924 of NZ_RQUZ01000011.1, read as the reverse complement.
AACGTCGTGACATGATTACCAAACAACTTCACGACTTGGCAGCTTCCAAAAACGCCACTATCGTTTGGGATGATGATTTATTGGAAGAAGTTCTTTATTTGGTAGAATATCCGACAGCTTTATGCGGCTCGTTTGATGAAAGCTACTTAGCTTTGCCTGATGCAGCTGTTATTACACCGATGAAAGATCATCAACGTTATTTCCCATTGGTGGATAAAGACGGTAAATTATTGCCTATGTTCCTTACGGTTCGTAACGGTGACAGCCACAGCCTTGATGTAGTGGCGGCCGGTAATGAACGCGTATTGCGTGCTCGTTTGGATGATGCAAAATTCTTCTTCAACGAAGACCGTAAAAAAGCATTGGCCGATCGTTCCGAAGGTTTGAAAAAGATTGTCTTCCAAGAAGGTCTCGGTAACTTAGCCGATAAAACCGAACGTTTATTGGCTTTAGGCGAAGAATTCGGTGAAGCCTGCGGTCTTGATGAAGCTGAAATGGTTGAATTGGAACGTGCCACCGTGTTGGCCAAAACCGACTTAACAACCGGTATGGTAACTGAATTCACGGAATTACAGGGCGTTATCGGTAAAGAATATGCATTACTCGACGGTGAATCCACTGAAGTAGCCGAAGCTATTTTTGAACAGTATTTACCTCGATTTGCCGGTGATATTTTACCTAAAACTCCGGCCGGCAAAGTATTAAGTATTATTGATAAAGTCGATAATATTGTGGCAACCTTCAGTCGAGGTTTAATTCCGACCGGTTCCCAAGATCCATATGCACTTCGTCGACAGACAATCGGTGTGTTGAATATTTTAAGCAGCAGTGCTTTGAATGTATCCTTAGAACTGGTATGGCGTCAGGACCTTACTTTATTAGGCGTTCCGGAAGCTAAACATGATGAAATCGTAGGGCAGTTGACTAATTTCTTCGCGCTTCGTTTGAAAAATATCTACTTGGATCGTGAAGTTCCACATAATGTTATCGAATTGGTATTGTCCAATCCGACTGTTACGGTTGCTCAGGCTGACGGCTTGGTAAAAGCTATCATGGCTCATCGCATTGATGAAAATGTTGAGCTTGTTCAGGCTTATACCCGTATGTTTAACTTGGTGAAAAGTGAAACGTACCAGGCTGTTGATGAAATGCTCTTAAGTGATGAAGCGGAAAAAGCATTGTTTAAAGAAGCAATTCTTGCGTATGAAAACTCCCAAACAGCTCTTGAAAATAAGGACTATGATAAAGTGGTGGCTATTCCGGAAACATTGGTACCGGCTATTAACAAATTCTTTGAAGATGTTATGGTTATGGTTGACGATGCAGCCGTTAAAGCCAATCGCTTACAATTAGTTCGTTTGGCTTATGAGTCCATGGCTGTTATCGGTGATGTAAGCACTTTAAAATAAAATTGGGGAAATTTGAGAGAGAATAAATTTTTTATGTATGTGGGGATATATGTATGAATACTTTTACTCGTGCGGGGTTAACCGTTTTAATAGGGCTGATTATCTGGTTTTTGCCTCATACTGAGGCAATCAAGCCGGAAGGTTGGCATTTATTGGCCATTTTTATAGCTACGATTGCAGGCTTTATTTTGCGACCTTGGCCTACGGGGAGCATGGCTATCTTTGGTGTAGTTGCCGCAGTTGCAACTAAATCCATAACCATGGTTCAGGCCTTGGGCGGTTATGCGGAAGCTAATGTATGGCTCATCGTGGCGGCTGTATTCTTTTCGCGCGGTATTATTAATTCAGGTCTTGGCAAGCGCATTGCGTATACATTGATTCGTATATTCGGTACCAGTTCGTTGAAGTTGGCCTATGCGTTAGCTTGCGCCGATTTAATTATATCGCCGGCTACGCCGTCAAATACAGCTCGTGGGGGCGGAATTATTTTCCCGATTGTGCAAAATATTTCGCTTTCCTTCGGCTCCAATCCGCATGGTGACACGTCACGCAAAATCGGTGCTTATTTAATGACCACGGCACATACCATTAATACGATTACCGTTACCATCTTTTTAACCGCTTGCAGTGGTAACTTATTGATTACCTCCTTAGGCGCTAAATTGTTCGGTTACGATATTTCTTGGTGGGAATGGTTTCAGGCCGGTGTGATTCCCGGTGTAATTTGTATGATTTTAATGCCTTGGTTCATTTATAAAATCTATCCGCCTGAAATTAAGGCAACACCGGAGGCCCCTGCGATGGCTCAAAAAGAGTTGGATAAGCTGGGACCTGTCACAAAAAGTGAAATTTATGTGTCATTGATTTTTGTGGCCTGTATTATTTTATGGGCTACGGCTATATGGACTAAATTGCATCCTACCGCAGTTGCTTTGATTGGTGTACTCGCTTGTGTTGTTACAGGTTCCTTAACCTGGGATGATATACTGGGTGAAAAAACAGCCTGGGATATTCTTATTTGGATGGGGACGCTCGTAGGCATGGCCGGTTTGCTTGGTAAACTGGGTGTAGTTGCTGTATTTGCGGATTTTGTAAGTAACTTACTAAATGGTTATGACTGGTTCTGGGCTGCTTTCTTTGTATCGGCCGCCTTTGTGTATTCCCAATATTTCTTTGCCAGTGGAACGGCTCGTATTACAGCGTTGTTCTCAGCTTTTGCCGCTATTTTGGTGGCGATGGGGGCACCGATACCGTTTACGATTCTGCTATTTGGCTTGATGAACAGTCCGGGATGTACTTTGACACATTATAGTTCCGGCGTAACGCCTATTTTCTTCGGAGCCGGTTATGTACCGCAAGGTACATGGTGGCGTGTAGGATTGGCGATTTCGGTTGTGAGCTTTTTGATTCATTTCTGGGGCGGCGTACTGGGAATGAAATTATTCGGAATTCTTTAATCGTGTTGAAGCCAAGCGTAGCTTGGCGAAAATGCACCCCTGACGATAATAGTCGACAGAATTGAAAATTTTACAAAAATAGACTTGCTATATACAGTTGGTGTGTGATATTATAGTAGTGTTATTTTGAGATAGTCCGCTGCCTATGAGGTATGGGTAAGAATGTCTACAATAAGGAGGAAACAAAAGTGAACATTATTAACGTACTTGAGCAAGAACAGCTTCGTGCAGACATTCCTGCATTCCGCGCCGGTGACACCGTTCGTGTACACGTAAAGGTTGTCGAAGGCACTCGTGAACGTATCCAGGTTTTCGAAGGCTTGGTTATTAACCGTCAAGGCGGTAGCGTTCGTGAAACTTTCACTGTTCGTCGTATTGCTTCCGGTGTGGGTGTAGAACGTACATTCCCACTTCACAGCCCACGTTTGGCTAAAATCGAAGTTATGCGTCGTGGTGTGGTTCGTCGTGCTAAGTTGTATTACTTACGTAATCTCACTGGTAAAGCTGCGCGTATTCGCGAAAAACGCTAATTTCACAAATAAAGGGTTGCCGTTGGCAGCCCTTTATTTTTTGCATGTTATAATAAATATATAAATGATTGAATCATTTTTTATTAATATTGTTTGATTACACGAATTGCATAAATTAAGAAGTTTACCGAATACTTTGCATGTCAGATAATATATATTAGATATAGCATAAGAAAATCTGATAAATAATCTCTTGGGGTTAAACTGATTTTCTTAACCCGTATATTGATACATGCATAATAATCGGTTAAAATTGAACGAATATAGGATTAAAGGAGGCGATACCTATGGCAGATACAAAACAGGATGTATTTCCGGTCGTGCATTGGTTCCCGGGACATATGGCCAAAGCCACCCGTATGATTAAGGAATATGTTAAGAAAGTAGACGTAGTCATTGAATTGTTGGATGCTCGTATTCCGCGAAGCAGTGCCAATCCCGTTATTAGTGAAGTAGTCGGTCAAAAGCCGCATATTGTGGTGTTAAATAAGGCTGATTTGGCGAATCCTCAGGCTACAAAGGAATGGGTTGCCTATTTTGAAAAACAGGGCCTTACAGTCTTGGCGATTGATTCTAAAACAGGCAAGGGTAATAAACAATTGGTAAAAGCCGTTGAACGTTTGGCACAACCTATTATCGATAAATGGAAAAACAAAGGCATTCGCAGCCGTTCTGTACGTACAATTATCTTGGGGATTCCGAATGTAGGTAAATCCACGTTGATCAATAAATTAGCCGGTGCCGCCGCTACCCGTACGGCCGATAAACCGGGGCATACACGTGGTCAGCAATGGGTTAAAATCGGTAAAGATTTAGAGCTTCTCGATACACCGGGTGTATTGTGGCCTAAGTTGGAAGACCAGCGGGCAGCTGCTCGTTTGGCTATGACCGGAGCTATTTCCGATGATGTTTATGATTTGGAATCGGTTATGAAACAGTTATTGAATCAAGTGAATGAGGCTAATCCGGATCTCTTGGCGGAACGTTATAAATTAAAACCGGAAGAACTGGGTGATGCGAATCAACTCTTGGAATCCATCGGTCGCCGTCGCGGTTGTTTGGTGAGCGGCGGTATTGTAGATTTGGAAAAAGCACGTCGCATAGTGCTCGCCGATTATCGCAATCAAAAACTGGGCAATTTAACTTTAGACGGTGTTAATGAAGAACCGTTAGCCACAGAGGATGACACAAAGCATGACGAAGAATGAATTTGATGCCTTAACGGTGAAAGAAATTAAAACATTGTTGGAAACAACGCAGTTTGAATTTGATGTACTATTATGGGCCCAAGAAGACAAACGATCTTCGGTGCGTAAATTGGCGGCGGCGTATGTGATGCGTCAAAAGAAGCAATTGGCTGAATTTCAACGTTTGAATGCTCTCTATAGCTATGAAAACAGCTTTTATGAAGAAGGTATTTATGAAGTTGCCGGGGTCGATGAAGTAGGTCGCGGTCCTATTGCCGGACCGGTGACGGTGGCAGCCGTTATTTTACCGCCCAATGCTCAAATCGAAGGACTCAATGATTCTAAAAAAATCGCTCCTCATAAGCGTGAATTGATTTATGATGAAATCATGCGTCAAGCGGTAGCTGTAAGTTGTATTTCCTATGGTCCTGAAAAAATTGACAGTCTCAATATTTATCGAGCTACTCAGACGGCGATGTATGAAGCCGTTAATACTCTAAAGGTACCGGCTAAGGCTGTATTGGTGGATGCTATGCCGTTGCCTGAACTTACTGTTCCTGTTGAATCGCTTATTAAGGGCGACAGCAAGAGTGCCTCTATTGCGGCCGCTTCTATAGTGGCGAAAGTAACTCGTGACCGTTATATGGAGTCATTGGACGAAGAATATCCCGCTTATGGGTTTGCCATTCATAAGGGGTATTTTACACCGCTTCATCGGGAAGCTTTGGAACAGCAGGGCGTAACGCCGCTGCATCGGAAAAGCTTTGAGCCGATTAAAAGCATGGTTGGTTTTCAAGCTGAAACAGTAAAGAAATAATCTTATTACGATTGTAATTTATAATAAGTTATAGTTATACTTTATGATAAAGATTAAACTGCATACAATTACAAACCGGTCGGCAGACCGGTTTTTTGTATTGTTTTTATCTTATTTTATTTGGGTAACAGTTGAAAGTCGAATATTTTGTTTTGAATAAATATACCCGAATTATGAGAACAAATTATTTTAAATTGTCAATTCAAATATAGTACTGTTATAGAACCCATCGTATCAAAGCACCGTGAAGTTGAATTTACAGTTTCTGTAATATCTGTTAAGGTAAAGAACAAAGGGAGTATGTACCTTATAAAAATCGATTTAGGGAGGCTGTTAGATTTGACAAACAAAGAGTTGGGAAATTTCGGCGAGACTAAAGCGTGTGAATATTTATTACATAATGAGTATGAAATAATAGCACGTAATATACGTACGCGTTATGGTGAATTGGATATTATAGCCAAAAAAGAAGGTGTTCTCATTGCTGTTGAAGTAAAAACACGGCGCACCGGACAATTCGGATTGCCTTGTGAAGCTGTCACTCCGTTAAAGCAAAATCATATACGACGCAGTCTGGAAGTATATTTAGCACAATACAGTAATACAGAGATTTCGATTCGCTTTGATGTGGTTGAAGTCTATATATGCAATGGGACTCATCATGAGATTCGACATTTAAAAGGCTGTTTTTGTTAATTAGACGGAGTTTTATAGGGGACGGGATTGTATGTATGCAAAAACAAAGGGTATGGTGTTATATGGACTCACGGCTAAAGTGGTGACCGTTGAAGTTGATATAGCGCGAGGCTTGCCTTGTTTTGAAATAGTGGGCTTGCCTACGGCAGCCGTAAGAGAAGCTAAGGAAAGAGTGCGAGCGGCCATTCGCAATGCGGGATTTGAATTTCCCATGCGACGTATCGTTATAAATTTGGCACCTGCCGATATTCGTAAAGACGGGTCCGGTTTGGATCTGGCCATAGCGATGGGCGTCCTTTTGGCATCTGACTCAATACGGCTTAATAGTGAAAAAATGCGGTTACTGGCAGAGGCTTCAGTTTTTATCGGGGAATTGTCGTTAGAGGGGCAGCTTAAAGGAACGAGTGGCGCCTTAGCTTTGGCCTTGGGTGCCCGTGAACAACAAATTCAAAGGTTATATACAGCACCATTCGTGGGGGTAGAAATGAAACACGGCTTCGGCGGTGATGTGGTAATTGCCTCCTCACTTAAAGATCTGGTAGCCATGGTTGAAGGAAAATTGCCTGAAGTATTGGCTAAAAAGATAGTGTCGGATTCGAGTTCTGATACGGGATTGTCTGATTTTAAAGAAATTAAAGGGCAATATATAGCTAAAAAAGCACTTGAAATAGCAGCTGCCGGCGGTCATCATGTACTTTTGACGGGATCACCGGGGGCGGGCAAGACGATGTTGGCTAAGGCTATGCCTTCCATATTGCCGCCACTTACGGAAGCGGAGCAATTGAGTATCAGCCGAATATACAGCGTAGCCGGTTTATTACCGGCAGAAGGCCTAATGCAGACGAGACCTTTCAGAAGTCCGCATCATACGATTACTTTAGCCGGTATGGCCGGAGGCGGCAGTATTCCAAAACCCGGTGAATTGACGTTGAGCCATGAAGGGGTGCTCTTTTTAGACGAAGCTCCGGAATTCTCCCGTTCTGTTTTGGAGGTGTTAAGACAACCGTTGGAAGAAGGGGTTATACATATATCCAGGGCAAACGGCACATTTACATATCCATGCCGTTTTATATTGTTAATGGCCATGAATCCTTGTCCTTGCGGTTGGCATGAGGGAGGTGAAGGTCATACTTGCACTTGTACACCTTGGCAAATTGAGAATTATATTAAACGATTGTCGGGGCCGTTGTTGGATAGAGTCGATATGGTGATTCATGTAAGCCGACCGTCTTATGAAGAACTTCAGGCTACAGACGATAATGAATCGTCCGTTACTATCCGTGAAAGGGTCATCAGAGCCCGTATGATTCAGCAGTATCGGTGTGAAAAATTGGGGTATGACGGTTTATTGAATAGTCATACTAACGGATTGCTTAATAGCGAGTTAAGCCATGCTCAATTGGCTAAGGTATGTAAGACTACCGATGCAGCCCAACAGATATTGGCACAGGCGTTTCAGCGGTTAGATATAAGCATTCGCAGTTATGATAAGATTTTGCGCGTAGCCAGAACCATTGCCGATTTAGCCGGTGATGAGCGTGTTGACACCAATCATATAGCTGAGGCGCTGAGTTATCGTATGTAGTGAATTTAATTTGAATATAAAGTTAAGGTACAGTTGGATTAAACTTTATAAAATAGAATTTTAATAGTATAGATAGGTGTATGAAACTATGGAATTTCTAATGGGAAAATTCTAAGAAATAATTATATAGGGGAGTTACAGATGGAGACAGCTACAGATCTATCGAAAGAACGTCTTATTTTAGCCGCTTTGGGCTCTTTACCGGGGGTAGGCAGTGTAACTATAGGTGAGGCTTTAAAGCATTACGGAACGCCTACAGAGCTTTGGCAGGCTGTACAAAAAGATAAAGCTGTCGATAGCCGGGTACAGTTAAGGGAAAATTATAAAAAAGCGTTAAGCCAAGGTATTTTGAATGTGGACTTGGGCGAACTTGAACATGAGTTGAAAAAATATCAGATTCAGGTAATCGGCCGGAATGATGATGTGTATCCTAAAGAGCTCCGTGAAATATTCAATCCGCCGCAAGTTTTATTTTATCGAGGCAATCTGGCGGCACTTACCGCTAATCATAAAATAGCTATGGTCGGAGCCCGTAATTGTACGCCTTACGGACGCAACGTGGCAACCGTTTTTGCAGCCGAACTTGCCGGATATGGTATAGTCATAGTCAGTGGCGGCGCTCGGGGAATCGATTCTTATGCCCATGAAGGGGCACTTAAGGGCCGAGGCACAACAATTGCCGTTATGGGCTGCGGTCTTGATCAAAGCTATCCGCGCAGTAATGCAAAATTATTTCGGAAAATCCTGGATAATGGTGGTTTGCTGTTATCTGAATACGGTCCCGGAGTTTTGCCGCGAGCCGGTTTTTTCCCAATGCGTAATCGTATTATCAGCGGTCTTGTAAAAGGTGTTATTGTGGTGGAGGCGAAATCGCGAAGCGGCTCTTTAATTACAGCCGATATGGCCAATAATGAGGGACGTGATGTGTTTACCGTACCCGGGAATGTGCTGACCGATGAATTTAAGGGGAATCACTGGCTCTTGGAAGAAGGTGCCGTTTTATTGACAAAAGCTTCACAAGTACCTGATATGTATAATTGGCAATGCACTGAAACCCCGACCGGTCAAAAAAGCAGTAGCCATAAAGGCGTTGGTATGTTAAGCTTTACTTTGGAGGAACGAAAGATTTTGGCGTCATTATCAAATGAACAGGAAACATCTTTGGAAACCTTAGCCATGACGACAAAACTTTCAGAGGGAGCACTCCACATGAGTCTATTATCCTTAGAACTTAAGCAGTGTATTGAACGAACTGCTTCAAAGGGGTATATAATATTGGAATATGGGAGGAATCAGTTTGTCCATTAAACGTTCTATTGTAATCGGTGAGAAAGACACCGCCAATATAAAGAAAGAAGAACGCCGTTTGGAAGGCAAAGTGGCGGTAACCGCCAAGGGGAAAGCCAAACCGGTAATGCAGGCCGTAGGTGATTTAGCAAAAACTTTACCGCCTCGTACGTATAATCCGGATGGCAAAACGCTGGTCATTGTGGAATCACCGGCGAAGTCTAAAACAATCGAGAAATTCTTGGGCCCTGACTATGTAGTAAAAGCAAGTATGGGCCATTTACGTGATTTACCGAAAAGTCAACTCGGTATTGATATTGAAAACGGCTTTGTACCGCGCTATTCTAATTTGACGACGCGCAAAAAGCTCATAGAAGAATTACAACATGAAGCGGACGAATCAAAAGCCATTTTACTGGCAACTGACCCGGACCGCGAAGGGGAAGCTATTTCTTGGCATTTAGCGTATATACTCAATGTAGATGAAGCTTCTAAATGTCGTATTACTTTTAACGAAATTACGAAGCATGCAGTGGCGGAAGCTATTAATTCACCGCGTACGATTGATAAAAATATGGTGGATGCTCAACAGGCACGCCGTATGTTGGACCGTATTGTAGGTTATAAATTGAGCCCGTTATTGTGGCGTAAAGTATGTAAAGGCTTAAGTGCCGGTCGTGTACAGTCCGTAGCGGTTCGCCTAATATGTGAACGGGAACGGGAAATTCAGGCGTTTGTTCCTGAAGAATACTGGTCCATTGAAGGCCATTATGTAACAGCGGATAAAGAAAGTTTTACGGCCGAGTTAACGCATAAGGGTGATGAAAAAATCGCCATCGCTGATGAAGCGGCGGCTATGGCTATTCGCGATGAATTAGCCGGTCAAACCGCCGATGTTACTAAAGTTGAACGCCGTAAACGTTCCCGTAAAGCGCCGGCACCGTTTACAACCTCAACCTTGCAACAGGAAGGTGTTCGTAAGCTGAATTTCGGGGCCAAACGCACGATGATGATTGCTCAGCATTTATATGAAGGTCTTGAAATCGGCGGCTACGGTCATGTCGGTTTGATTACCTATATGCGTACCGACTCGACACGTATTGCCGTGGAAATGCAGGAGGCGGCTAAACAATATATTTTGAGTCATTTCGGTAAAGAATACTATCCGGCTAAACCGAATGTATTCGGTACTAAGAAAAGCAGCCAAGATGCGCACGAAGCTATCAGACCGACATCGTTGGAATTACCGCCGAAAATGGTGGAACCATTCCTCAGTCGTGATGAGTTAAAACTTTATACTTTGATTTGGAATCGATTTATGGCCAGTCAAATGGCTCCGCAACAGTCGGAAACGGTAACCGCTCAGTTACAGGCCGGAGAGTATAAATTACGGGCATCCGGCAGTAAAGTCGTATTCAAAGGTTTTACCGAAGTATACGAAGAAGCCAAGAAAGAAGGGGATGAACCTAAGTTAATCCCTATCATGTCGGAAGGTGACACTGCTATCAATACGGATATTATGCCACAGCAACATTTCACACAGCCACCGGCACGCTATTCGGAAGCCAGTCTTATTAAAACATTGGAAGAACGCGGTATCGGTCGTCCAAGTACATATGCACCGATTATTGATACCATCATGACGCGTAACTATGTAGAAAAGCAGGATAAGCAATTTATTCCGACGGAACTCGGTTTTGTCGTAGTTGATTTCTTAATTGTTCATTTTGAAAAATTCATCAATGTTGATTTTACCGTTCATTTGGAAAAAGACCTCGATGATATTGCCGGTGGTGAAGAAACCTACCAGGATGTATTGAGTGAGTTCTACACGGTCTTTGCTAAAGAATTGGACGAAGCCAATGAAGTAGATAAAGTTAAGATTGCTGATGAAGAAAGTGATGTAATTTGTGACGTGTGCGGCAGTCCTATGGTTTATAAATTCGGACGTTTCGGCCGCTTTTTGGCATGCTCCAACTTCCCGGATTGTAAGAATACCAAACCGATTACGGTGAGCACCGGTGTTACTTGTCCTAAATGTCATGAAGGAACCATTGTGGAACGTAAATCGAAACGCGGTCGTATTTTCTATGGTTGCGATCGTTATCCGGCGTGTGATTTTACTCTATGGAATAAGCCGATTAACGAAACTTGTGAGACTTGCGGCAGTATCATGACTGAAAAGACGTACAAAAACGGTACGACCAAGAAATTCTGTTCCAATGAAAATTGTCCGACCCAGCCGAAAAAACGGACTCGTAAGAAAAAAGCTGATGACAGTGATAAAACTGCAACTGATTCAAAGTCAGCCGAATAAAGAAATAAAAGATGAAGAATCAGAAAATTAAACCAGCTGCTTAATACAGCTGTATTGATCAGTGAAGTATTAAGTAATATTAACAGTTAAGTATTAAGTAGTATTAGAAATATCAAAGGAGGATATTGTGACTACATCTAAAGTTACGATTATCGGAGCCGGTTTGGCCGGTTCGGAAGCGGCTTGGCAATTGGCTAAGCGCAATATACCCGTTACTTTGTATGAAATGCGGCCACAACGGACTTCGCCGGCCCATCATACAGAAAATTTTGCCGAATTGGTATGCAGTAATTCTCTGCGAGCCGGAAATATAGAAAATGCGGTAGGCCTTTTAAAAGAAGAAATGCGTCAGCTTGATTCGTTGATTATGGCTTGTGCCGATGCAACCGCTGTACCGGCAGGCGGCGCCTTAGCGGTGGACCGCCATTTATTCAGTGAAATGGTAACAAAAAAATTGTCGGAGCATCCGATGGTGACAGTTATTCGTGAAGAAGTTACGGAATTACCGGCAGAAGGTATTGTTATTGTAGCGGCCGGACCGCTCCTGTCTGATGCTTTGGCCGAACAGGTAAAAGCCAAGACCGGTACCGGTGATTTCTATTTCTATGATGCGGCCGCTCCGATTGTAACAGCGGAATCGCTTAATTATGATAAAGTGTTTGCCGCTTCTCGCTATGATAAAGGCGACGCGGATTATTTGAACTGTCCGATGACGGAAGAAGAATATAAAGCATTCTGGGATGCTTTGACAACGGCTGAAGTAGCGGAAGTTAAAGAATTTGAAAAAGAACAATACTTTGAAGGTTGTATGCCGGTAGAAATTATGGCATCGCGCGGTATTGATACATTGCGTTTCGGTCCGTTAAAACCGGTGGGTCTTGTGGATAAGCGGACTAATCAAGAGTCGTATGCGGTTGTTCAGCTTCGCAAGGAAAATAAAGAAGCGACTATGTTTAATTTGGTTGGTTTCCAAACACATCTCAAATGGGGCGAACAAAAACGAGTATTCTCCATGATTCCGGGACTTGAAAATGCGGAATTTGTACGTTATGGTGTAATGCATCGCAATACGTACATTAATTCACCGACTTTGTTGAATGAATATTTCCAATTGATTGCAGATCCGCGTTTCTTCTTTGCCGGTCAGATGACAGGTGTTGAAGGGTATTTGGAATCGGCCGCATCCGGTCTTATGGCCGGCCTTCAAGTAAGTCGTATTTTGGAAGAAAAAGCGCCGGTCAGCTTCCCACGCACTACGGCGATGGGCGGTTTAAGCCATTATATTAGTGAATATGAAGGTTCCGATTTCCAGCCGATGAATATTAACTTTGGTATAATGGAATCATGGCCGGCTAAAATCCGCAAAAAGAAAGAAAAAAATGCCTTAATTGCGCAGCGTGCGTTAGATACCTTAATGGCGCTGAAGGAGGAATTATAATGAGTGTAGAATTTCACGCAACCACAATATGTGCCGTTAAACGTGATAAATCTGTTGCCATTGCCGGTGACGGTCAGGTTACGATGGGGCAAAGTGTGGTAATGAAAAATACGGCCCAAAAAGTTCGCCGTTTGTATAATGGTAAGGTTATTTCCGGTTTTGCCGGATCTGTAGCCGATGCCTTTACTTTATTTGATAAATTTGAAGCTAAATTAAATCAATATAACGGACAATTGGTTCGCAGTGCCGTTGAACTTGCTAAAGAATGGCGTAGCGATAAAATGCTTCGTAATTTGGAAGCTCTTTTATTGGTAACAGATGGTAAAACTATTTTGTTGGTGTCCGGTAACGGTGAAGTGATTGAACCGGACGACGGCATTTGTGCCATCGGTTCCGGCGGTAATTATGCATTGGCAGCAGCTCGTGCTTTGGCAGCTAATACGGACCTCAGTGCTCGTGAAATCGCTGAAAAGGCACTTCATATTGCAGCTGATATTTGCGTATATACAAACCATAATGTCATTGTTGAAGAGCTGTCCGAATAGTCATAACGGATATCGGTCACAGCTGTTAATATTACAATATACATCGACCGAAGCCATCCCATAGGGGGGCAGGTTACAGTATGGAGGTTTTGATGGATAATAATAACTTTACACCACGCCAAATTGTGGCGGAGTTGGATAAATATGTTATCGGGCAATCGGAGGCCAAAAAGATGGTGGCTATCGCATTGCGCAATCGTTGGCGTGCCAAACAGTTGCCTGAAGACGTTCGTGAAGAATATACACCAAAGAACATTTTGCTCATCGGTCCTACCGGTGTAGGTAAAACGGAATTGGCTCGTCGCATGGCAAAATTGGTAAAAGCTCCGTTTGTTAAAGTGGAAGCCACTAAATTTACGGAAGTCGGTTATGTGGGTCGTGACGTTGATCAAATGATTCGTGATTTGGTTGAAAACTCCGTGCGCATGGTTAAAGAAGAAATGATGGAAGGTCAGCAGGAAAAAGCAGAAGAACTTGCCAATAAACGTTTATTGCAAATTCTTTGGCCTAAAAAGGAATCGGAATCTAAAAAGATGACAAATCCATTGGAAATGCTTTTTGCCAATCCTGAAGATACCGCTAAAGAAGAAGAAAAGAAAGAGCAAGAAGAACCGGAAATGTCTGAAAAGCGTACTCAGTTCTTCGAGCAACTTAAAAATGGTCTCATGGATAGCCGTGAAATCGAAATCGAAGTGGAAGAACAGGCCAAGGCTTTTGCAATGCCATTAAACGGTTCTCCAGACGGTATGGGTACCGATATTTCCGAAATGTTCGGTAACTTATTACCTAAGAAAAAGAAAAAACGCCATACCACAGTTGGTCAGGCGCGTAAAATTTTTGTGCAGGAAGAAGCTCAAAAATTATTGGATATGGATGCCGTTACCGATCGTGCCGTTATGTTAGCGGAACAAGAAGGCATCGTATTCATCGATGAGTTCGATAAAATTGCAGCTCGTAGCGGTGCGTCCGGTCCGGATGTATCTCGTGAAGGCGTGCAGCGCGATATTTTACCTATTGTAGAAGGTGCAACGGTAAATACAAAATATGGACCTATTAAAACGGAACATATTTTGTTTATCGCGGCCGGTGCCTTCCATGTGTCGAAACCGTCCGATTTAATTCCTGAATTACAGGGCCGTTTCCCAATTCGCGTAGAACTTAACAGCTTGACGCAGGAAGATTTTAAAGAAATTTTGACTACGCCGCAACAAGCATTATTGAAACAGTATCATATGCTCCTTAAAGCCGATAAAGTGACGATTCACTTTAAGGAAGAAGCGATTGATAAAATTGCCGAATTGGCTTATCGAGTAAACAATGAAACTGAAGACATTGGTGCGCGTCGATTGCACACGATTTTAGAAAAATTATTACAGGACATTTCCTTTAATGCACCACCAAGTGAAGAAGTGGATGTAACAATTACGGCCGAAATGGTAGAAGAACGTTTAGGCACTATCGTTGAAGACGTTGATTTGTCCGGCTATATTTTGTAATTATTGGCTTAAGGGGTAAACCGGTAGTTGCTAATGTAATTCGATAGTAATACCGGTAATTTAAAGTAGCCGTATTTACTGAAAGTTTGGCCTATAGGACATTTTGAGTTGGTTTTTAGACCGATGAGACTAGTATTTATCTAGTCTTGTCGGTCTTTTA
>NZ_RQUZ01000010.1 GCF_003992065.1 Veillonella seminalis | reverse complement strand
TGAATTGATTACACCAATCGCTATTGAAGCCGGTCTTCGTTTCGCTATTCGCGAAGGTGGCCACACAGTAGGTGCTGGTGTTGTTACTGAAATTATTGACAAATAATTTTAGTTTTGTACGCTGATACAAAATAATAAGATGCCGTTCGGGTTTTACCCGGACGGCATTTTTGTTATTTAACGCATGGTCAAAACGAAAGAAATGTAGTTATGTAAGGTCGGAAGATTATTTTGAGAAATATAAAATTTCGCTTGACACGGACAAATGTTTTTCATGCAATGATTTCAATTTAAAAAAGCGGAGTACTTAGCTATATAGCAAAGAGTTTGCAGATAAGCTGAGCAGGAAGCGAAGTAAAAGTGATGGCGAAAGAAAGTAGCCCTGTAAGGCATGCGCAGAGAGCCGTTGGTTGGTGTAAAACGGCAGTGATTACAGTGTGAAGTTCCTTTCTGAACTGCAAAGCTGAAATTGAGTAGGTTGCGCCGGCGTGGTTGTCGTTAGAAGAACTATGAGTTGGTCGATTCGAGATAATGAGGGTGGTACCGCGGATATTCCGTCCCTTGGTATAACCCTCTTTTTTTATACTCGGAAATCGTCAATGAGGGTGGTACCGCGATTCGTCATCGTCCCTTTTTAGGGGCGATTTTTTATTTCATAGTTGGCGATTTTGTCATCATGAATTGTTTGCAAAAAAGGCGGACGGGCCGGTGATATGCCCCAATCACCACAGAAAGGAGCGACTTTTATGACTATTTCAACTGTGATTGTAGGGCTGTATGTGGTATTACTCTTCGTGATTTCTTGGGCATCGTGCAAACTGACAACGGGCAAGTCGGAAAATTATGTGCTGACCGGTCGACGCATGACGACACCTCTAATTACTGTATCTATTGTAGGTTTTGCCGTTGGCGGGGCGTCAACCATCGGTGTGGATGAACAAGCCTATGTAAAGGGGATTTCTGCCGGCTGGTATACGGCGGCTTGGGGGCTCGGTGCCATCGTTATGGGGCTTACGGTGGCAAAACGGTATCGCCGCTTGAATATTACGACGGTACCTGAAATGCTGGAACGTTATTATGATAAAAAGAGCCGCATTGCCGGCATCGTGATTCAGATCATGGTTCAGCTTTGTGTAATGAGCTTGCAGTATGTGGCCGGCGGCACTATTTTAGCGGCTTTGTTGCCGGGCGTTTTCACCGTGACTACGGGCATGATTATGAGTTCAGTCGTTTTCATCGGGGTTACCATGATGGGCGGCATGTGGTCCGCGAGCATCTCCAATTTGCTGAACGTGACGCTTAAATATATCGGTATTACGGCCGCTGCTTATATGGCGGTAAGCTTGATGGGCGGTACGGCAGCGATTGAAGCACAGGCACCGATGCCTCATATGCTCGATTTGGTAGACGGTGTAGGTGGGATGAGCATTTTGACATGGGTTGTCACTTTGATTACGGTTAATTTATCCTTGCAGAGTATCATTCAAATTTCCTTGGGGGCCAAAACTGTAGGCATCGCTCGTAAAGGCTTTATTTTAGGCGGTCTTATCATGTTGCCGGTTGGTTTCATCAATCCGAATGTAACCGACGAACGTTATACATTCATTACTAAAGTGGCCATCGTGGTTATGGGGCTTATGACATTCATCTTCGCTTTGACAATCAGCGGTATCATCGCTACGTTGATGCAGGGCTTAAGCTTGATGGAGGCCTTCACGGTTATCGTATTGATGACTTTGTTCGCACCTAAATACTGCAGCCGCATCGGTGCTTTCTATACTTTAGTGGCAGCCGTGGTGACCTTGTTAATATGGAATTTTGTACCTGCAGTTCGCATCGTACCGCATGTCATTTATTTGGAATGGATCGTGTGCAGCATTACTTTCGGTGTTTGTACTTCAATCAGTAAACAGGCAATTGCAACTGACGAAGCGCTTGAGGGGAAAAGCGTGGAAGAAGGTATGGTTAATTCGTTGAATTAAAGTTGAGTAGATAGTTGAATTAAATAGTAAGGGTTATAATAAAAGCCATTTAGTATAATTTGTGGGCCTTGAGAAACCGCAAGTTATGTCTGAATGGCTTTTTTGAAGAGTAAAACGCCTTTTTAAATCAAAAAATATTTTTAAAATTAAATTGCATAAAATATAGTTGATAACAATTAAAAAGATTGTGTACAATTAAATCATCGAAAGAGAGATACTTATTTGATGCAACAGGAGGACTCGTCATGAGCGTATATGATTACAGTGTATTAGACAAAGCAGGGAAAGAAGTTGGTTTAAAAGAATTTGAAGGTAAGGTTTTGGTGATTGCCAATACGGCCAGTAAATGTGGTTTTACACCACAATATGAAGGTTTGGAAGCATTGTATGAATCCTTTAAAGATCAGGGATTCAGCGTAATTGCAGTACCGGCTAATGAATTTTTGGAGCAGGAACCGGGCACCAATGAAGAAGTACAGAGTTTCTGCAAATTAAATTACGGAGTAACGTTCCCTGTTATGGGTAAAGCTGTTGTACGCGGTGAAGGTGAAATTCCTTTGTTTACCTATTTGACCGCTCAGCAAGGCTTTAAAGGTTTCACCGGTGAAAAAGCTGATTTCATGAACAGTTTTTTGAATGAAAAGTTCCCTGAATTCATGGGCGATGATTCCATTAAATGGAACTTCACCAAGTTCTTGATTAATCGTAAAGGGGAAGTTATCGGTCGTTTCGAACCAACTGTTGAACCGTCAGAAATGAAAGAAGCTATTGAAGCAGCTTTAGCTGAATAATCGTACAGATATTTTCTGGATATAAATTCACAGGAGTGTTCCTTACAAGGGGACACTCCTTTTGTTTTATATGGTTCTTCATTTCGTGCTATAATTAATAAATAAGATGATGATTGCTCGAGGAGGTTGAGCCGTGACAAGAAATGAAATACTAAATGGCTTGCAATCGCTTAGAGCGAATGAAGTAAGCCGTGTTGAAAGCAATCCCCATAAGCCTTTTAAAGTAGGGTTGGTATATCCCAATACATATTTTGTGGGTATGAGTAATTTGGGATTGCAGATTATATATGAAGAAGTGAATTTACGTGATACGAGTTGCGGTGAACGGTATTTTATGCCGGCTGCATCGGAGCTTCGTGATTATGAAAAACATCGCTTGCCGCTTATGAGTGTGGAGACGCAACGGCCACTCAATGAATGTGATGTTATCGGTATCGATATTACTTTTGAAATGGATTATTTTAATATTCCGCAACTTTTAAAATTGGGTCGTGTACCGGTGAAACGTATTCACCGCATTGAACGAGATCCCATCGTGATTGCGGGCGGACCTTGTGCTACCTTTAATCCGGAACCTTTATCAGATTTTATTGATGCGTTTATCATCGGTGAAGGGGAACAACTTGTTTCCGAAATGTTGACGGTCATTGAAGCAGGCCGTTTAGCCAATGAATCGCGTGAGGTGATTTTATTAAAACTCAGTAAGTTGACCGGTGTTTATGTGCCGTCTTTATATGAGCCGCAATATGATGAAAACGATGATTTTACAGGCTATAAATTTTTAGGTGAAACATCGGATGAATCAGGCACAGCAGGTGCAGAAACAGGCAGAAACGAAAACACCGGTGAAACCGGAATTGTGCCGCGCATTACACGTCACTGGCGGCAGCTTGAAACAGTGGGAGAAACGGTAATTGCTACGGATTACACCGAATTCGGAGCTATGTATATTGTCGAAGTGGCTCGCGGTTGTGGTCGGCATTGTCGTTTTTGTATGGCCGGTTATTGTTATCGCACACCGCGTTTACGGAGGCTTGACTTGTTAAAGGTCGGTGTTGATCGAGCGGCGGAATTGAACAAAAAAGTGGGGCTCATGGGAGCCGCCATTTCCGATTATCCCGATATTGATGAATTGGTTGAATATATACGGTCCAAAGGGCTTCGTTATTCCTGCGCGTCTTTACGGGCCGATTCGTTGACGCAGGCGGTAGTGGACGGTTTGGCAGCCAGCGGTCAACAGACGATTACGTTGGCGCCGGAAGCCGGTAGCGACAGATTGCGACGCGTTATAAATAAAGGAATTTCCAACGAAGATATGCGTAAGGCTGTAACTTTGGCAGCCAAGGCGGGTATTCCGCATATTCGTCTTTATATTATGGTGGGATTACCGACGGAGTCGGATGAAGATATTGAGGCCATTGTAACTATGGCCGATGATGTGTTCGGTTATATGCAGGAAGCGGGCTGTAAGGGCCGCTTAACATTGAGTATCAATCCGTTTATACCGAAACCGTTTACGCCGTTTCAGTGGATGCCCATGGCGCATCAAAAAGAGGTAACCAAGAAGCTGAATTCAATCAAAAAAGCTCTCAGCAAGAATCGTCGTATCGAGGTGCTCGTAGAATCACCGAAAGAAGCGTATGTGCAAGGCGTTTTGGCACGCGGTGACCGACGATTGGGTGACATTATCGCTTTGGCCGCCGAGCAAGGCGGAGCCAAAGGCTTTAAGAATGCCTGTCGAGAATTTGATTTTGATATGGACCAAGCTTTATATAAAGAACGTGATTTAATGGAGCCGTTGCCTTGGGATATGCTGGATATGCAACTTGCAAAAGGGTATTTGGCGAATGAATGGCAACGAAGTCTGACGGAAACATATACGGTCCCATGTCAGGCCGGCTGTAGACGTTGTGGCGTATGTAGTGAAGCGGGGTGTGATTATGGCACGACAGAATAGAACCGTAATTCGTGAAGGTGGCGGGTTCCCGGGGCGACCGTTTGAATTTGAAGCGGCCGCCGCTTTGACCGGCTTTCCGTTGATGCACGGTGTAACCAGACGTTTTGGCGGGGTGTCGAAGAAACCGTTTGATTCTTTTAATTTGGGACTTCATGTAGGGGATGATATTGAAGCGGTTTGGGAAAATCGTCGCCGTTTGGCCAAACATTTACGGGTAGGGCCCGAACTTTTGACCTGTGCCCAACAGGTACACGGTACGGAAATTTCGGAAGTGACCGCTGAGAATGTCGGCGCCGGTGCGTTTCAGATGGACAAAGCCATACCGAACAGTGATGCAATATTTACTCGATTGGAAGAAGTGCCGTTATTGCTTCTCGTAGCCGACTGTGTGCCGGTATTGGTGTATGATCCGACTCATCATGCGGTGGCGGTGATTCATGCCGGTTGGCGCGGTACAATCGGTCATGTGCCGGTTTTAACGATGCAGGCTATGGCGGATGCTTACGGTACTCGGCCGCAAGATTGTCATGTCTACTTGGGACCGTCCATTCATTACGATTCATTCGAAGTGAGTGAAGAGCTGGCCGATACGTTTCGCGAAGCGTCATATATTCCGGATCAAATAGTGGGTTACCGCTATCGGGCTGACAAGGGAATTCAGACGCCGCACGTTAATTTACAGCAGTTTATCGTACAAGATTTACGTCAGTTTGGAGTACCTTTGCAGCATATTACCGTGTCTCCTACAGACAGCATGACGGCCGCAGGCTGTTATTCTTATCGACGCGAGTTTGGTAAAACCGGTCGAATGGCATTATTTGCAATGCTCAGAAAAAAGAAGAAATGACTGTTTTACTCATATTTTCATTGGCATTTTATCTTATTTATTATATAATATTATCGCATGAAAGTATTTTTTTACATGCACTAACGAGCGTATGCCGGTGCATAAGGGGGTAGGCTATGATTAAAGATGCGTTGGAAGCTGTGCAAAAGCGGATGGCTGATGCCATGGCTAAGGCAGGTCGGACAGACCGAGTAACGCTCATAGCCGTGACAAAAAATCATCCCGTATCAGCGGTGGAAACGGTGGCGCAATTGGGCGTCCGCACAGTGGGAGAAAATCGAGTACAGGAGGCTAAGGAGAAGTTGTTGACATACAACGGACCTGAGCTCGAATGGCACTTGATTGGTCATTTGCAAGCAAATAAAGTACGACAAGCTGTTCCATTGTTTTCCCTAATACACTCTGTAGATAGCAGTAAGCTACTAGATGAAATAAATAAAGTGGCCGCTAAATGTGGCAAAATACAAGATGTTTTGTTACAAGTCAATGTGGCTCGGGAAGCAAGTAAGTCCGGGTTGACGGTAGAGGACTTTCCGGAAGTGCGCGATTATGCGAAGACATTGCCGAATGTAAGAGTCAGAGGATTGATGTGTATGGCACCTTTTTTCGAAAATCCTGAAGAGGCTCGTCCTATTTTTCGAGTAGCCCATGCATTATATGAGGATATGAAATCCAAGTTTCCTGAAGGACAGATTGAGTATTTGTCCATGGGAATGACCCATGACTTTGAAGTGGCTTTGGGAGAAGGCGCGAATATGATTCGCGTTGGCACCGCAATTTTTGGTAACCGAGTATATGATTAAATAGCGCGTTGTAGGAGGGGTTATTAATGAGTTTAAGTTGGAATAGTATTAAGCAAATGTTTTTTGGGAATGACCATGACGTATATGATGAAGAGGAATACACGGATAATGCAGGTCCTGATTATGATGAACCGGCTCCGCAGGTAGCCCCGCAGACCAATACAACCAGTTCCGCATTTCGCCCCGCAAAAACAGGAGGATATAACACCGTGGCACAACGTCCTAATTCAATGAAAGTAGTCATTGTTGAACCAACAGTATTTGAAGATTCCGAACGCATTACTAACGAGTTACGCGATATGCGTCCCGTAGTAATTAATTTTGAAAAAACCGACCCTCATGAATCGGCGCGCATTGTTGATTTTGTGAGCGGCGCCACATTTGCTTTAGACGGCAAATTGGAAAAAATCGGTAAAGATATTTTTATCTGTGTACCGGTAAATGTAACAGTTGATTATAACGACAAGAGCTATAATGACATGTCGGATCAATTCTCTTGGAAAGAACCTCAATTATAATAGGAGGTCAGCATGGCAGGCCGAATTTTATTCATTGGAGCCGGTGCGATGGGCGGTGCCATTTTACGTGGTGCTGTAGCTAATCGCTTGGTAGAGCCCCAAGCTGTGTATGTATTAGTTAAAACGGAAGCCAGTGCGGCTGCATGGCGTGAAGAATTAAACGTCAACGCCGGTACTGAGCTGCCTGATATAAAAGAAATAAGCACTGTTGTTTGGGCAGTGAAACCGCAAGTATTGCCTGAAGTTTTACCAAAGTTGAAAAATTTGTCGGCAGGTACGATTTGTTTGTCGGTGGCGGCCGGGATTACCTTGGCACGGCTTGAAAAAGCAATACCGCAGGCAATATGGTACAGGGCCATGCCGAATACACCGGTAGCGGTAGGTGCCGGCTTGACGGCGTTAACGGCAGGTACCAAAGGTAATGAAACCGTTACGGCTAAATTGAGTGCCTTATTTAATGCTATCGGTGAAGCTGTAGTTTGTTCCGAAGTCGATTTGGAACGACTGACGGCTATTTCCGGGTCCGGTCCGGGCTATGCGTTTGTTATTATGGACACCTTGGCTGATGCGGGCGTACGGTTGGGTTTAACCCGTAAAGTAGCCATTAAAGCGGCTGCCTATACTTTATTCGGTGCCGGTAAAATGGCACTGGATACGGAGACGCATCCGGCGGTATTGCGTGATCAAGTAACGTCTCCGGGCGGAACTACGATTGCAGGCATTGCCAAAATGGAAAAAGAAGGCCTTCGCTCAGCCTTACAAGAGGGTGTTATCGCTTGTTATGAACGCTCTTTGGAATTAGGCAAGCATTAGGAGGATTTGTGAAAGATAAAGAAAAATTAATTCGATATTTTGAAGCATCCGGTAGTGGCGAAGAAGCTCGTCGCATGCTCGACTTAGCCGAGCAAGTCGTGGCGGGCAAGCCATATCGGGTGACTGAGTTTATGTCGCCGGCAGGACTTGTGATTGCCGACGCAATTAAAGCGAATTTACCGCAACTGAAGGTAGAATTCGGTGGTGGCTATGAAGGAGCCGAGCGCATTCGCGTAGCATTTGTAGAAGCAGATTTTCAAGGCAATGTAGATTTAGGCATTAAAGCCTTAAAAGTGTCTTGGGAACCGCGCTTCCGCTTGCTTACTCATCGTGATGTGTTGGGCTCGCTCATGGGGCTTGGTATTGAGCGCACCAATTTCGGTGACATTATTATGCAAACCGGTGGTGCTCAATTAATAGTGGATGCAGCCATGGCTGATTATGTGAAACAGAATTTTACAAAGATTGCCATGGTATCTGTTTCGGTTGAAGATATGGATATATCCGAAATTCAACCGAAAGAAGAAAAAATTAAAGAAATACGTACTACGGTAGCTTCTTTGCGTCTGGATGCGGTAGCATCTTCCGGATTCAGCGTATCCCGTACCAAAGTGGTCAGCTCAATTAACGCGGGGCTGGTGCAAGTCAATTGGCAACCGGCCAAGGGACCGGCACAGGAAGTCAAAGAAGGAGATATTATTTCGCTGCGTGGTCGTGGACGAATGAAGATTGAGGAAATTACAGGAACATCCCGTAAAGGACGCATCGGCGTCTATCTCAAACGATTCATGTAAATTAGGAGGTAAGCTATATGATTACACCAATGGATATTCACAATAAAGAGTTTGAAACAGGCTTTCGTGGGTACGACAAAGCATCAGTAGATGCATTTATGGCTGAACTGGTTCATGACTATGAAACCTTATATCGCGAAAATCGTGAAATGACAGACAAAATTGAGCAGTTGGAAAAACGCATTGCTCAATATGAAAAAATGGAAGCAACTATGAATGATGCTTTGGTATTGGCTCAAGAAACGGGTGAAAATGTTAAAAACTCGGCTCGTAAAGAAGCAGATCTCATCATCCAAGAAGCGGAACAACAACGTCGTCACATTTTAGAAGAAGCGGAACGCCAGTTGCGTGAAGGCTGTGAAAAATATGCGGTAATTCGCAACGAAGTAGCCGTTTTCAAAGCTCGTATGGAATCTCTATTGAACTCTCAATTGCAAATGGCAGATAGCTATGTGTTAGGCGATAGCAAAGTTCAACTTGAATCGGTTGATATTGATGAAGTAATTGCCGCAGCGGCTAAAGACAACTCAACAATTCACAGTAATGCCGGTGTAGCCGAAGATGTGTTGGCAGCTAAAGACACTGTTAGTGAGACGGCTGAAACTGAAACAACTGAAGATAATAAATAATAAATAGCATATGAATCGGCTTGATGTTATATCAAGCCGATTTTGATATCATGGACATATGAAAGAATTTCATGAAGTGTATAAAAGAAACAGACTATAATATAAGTATAAACTGTTGTGCGAAAAGAGGTGAGGCACTATGATTACAATGGCCTTGCGACTCACGGGACAACGGTGTTTGGTAATAGGCGGTGGTGCCGTCGCCGAACGTCGTATCGCTTTGTTCCTTGAAGAAGGTGCCAAGGTGACCGTGGTAAGTCCGGAAGTGACCGATGCCATTGCTGCTTGGGCCAAATCCGGACAACTGGTTTGGTACAAGCAAAAATATGATGAATCTGTTGATTTAGGCGTCGATTTTGTGTTGTTGGCGACGAGCGACAGTGAACTCAATGCAAAATGTGCTCAAAAAGCACGTGACTTGGGGGCGTTGGTGAACCGTGCCGATGATCGCAGTGATTGTGATTTTACTTTCCCGGCGACAGTAGTTGTGGGCGATTTGGAATTTGCCATATTTACGGGGCGCGTCAGTCCGCGGTTGAGTCGTTTAATAAAAAAAGATTTGGCCAATCGCTATGAGGCGGTAGCCGAGATGTTGCCGGCTCTTAGAGCGATGCGTAAAACAGTACGTGAGATTTTGGCGACGCCGGCGGAACGCGAAGAATTTTGGCAAAAATATTTAGGTCAAGAAGAGTTGATTAAGATAATAGAGGGTGATTGGAAATGTGTGGAGGATATATTGAGCGATGAAATTAATCGTATTAGGTCTAAATCATAGAAGTGCTCCTGTTAATGTGCGCGAAGTATTTTCGTTTGATAAAACGGAAATCAGTGAAGCTATCAATCATGTGTACGAACACGAACAGGTAGCGGAATGTGTGCTCTTATCTACATGTAACCGTACCGAATTATATGCGGTATTGGAAGATGTGGAAAATCCGAAAGAATTTATGCTTCATTTATTGCAACACTTAAAGGGTGTTGAAGACATGACCATTGAAGATGATTGGTTCTTCATGTATGAAGGTCGTGATTTATTGGCTCATTTATTCAATGTAGCATCCAGTTTAGATTCATTGGTGCTCGGGGAAGGTCAGATTTTAAGCCAGCTTAAAATGGCGTATATTTCAGCGTACAGCCGCGGTTTGACCGGTCCTATTTTTAATATTATTTTCCAACGCGCCATTAGCGTGGGCAAGAAAGTACGTACCGTTACGGGTATTGCCAATACGCCGGTATCGGTAAGTTATGCGGCGGTAAATTTGGCGGAAGATTGTTTGACAAAACCGATGAGTGAGGCAAAAGTACTCGTTTTGGGCGCCGGTGAAATGAGTGAATTGACGGCAACCCATCTTCAATCTAAAGGGGTTAAGAGTATTTTTGTGTCCAATCGTACGTATCATAAAGCGGAAGCATTGGCAAAACGATTCGGAGGCAAGGCTATTTCCTTTGACAGCTTTATCAATCAAGCCAAAGAGGCGGATATTTTGATTACATCCACCGGGGCGCCGCATTATATTATCGGCCCTGAAGAAGCGACTAAAATTGTGGCAGAACGCAAGGGTAATCCGATAGTTATGATTGATATTGCCGTGCCGCGTGACATCGATCCGGACGTTTCCCAAATTGATGACGTGTACTTGTTTAATATTGACTCGTTGGAAAGTGTTGTTGAAGCGAATAAACATCAACGTGAATTGGAAGCGGAAAAAGCAAAACCGATTATTGCGGAAGTAATTGATGATATTGAAGAAAAATTGGGCTACTTGTCGGTACGCCCGATGATGGTACTTCTCAGCGATAAAGCGGAACGTACTCGTAAACGTGAATTACATCGTGCCTTGGCAAAATTGCCGGATGCCGATGATCGCCTTCGTAAAATCATGGACAATATGTCGCGCATGATTGTGCGTAAATTATTGCGCGATCCGATGATTCGCTTTGGCGAAGTAGCCGGTAAAGATGAAGAAAATGAATACTGGAAACTGTTCCACGATATGTTTGACTTAGAAAAGGAGCGAAAATCCTTATGAGAAATATAATTCGTATAGGTACGCGCAGCAGTGCCTTGGCTTTATGGCAGGCTGAATTTGTCGGCTCGGAGCTGAAGCGCTTGTTTCCCGGCTGTGAAGTAGAACTCGTTCATCACAGTACTAAAGGTGACCGTATTTTGGAAAAACCGCTAGCTGCTATCGGCGGTAAAGGTCTTTTCACGGAAGAATTGGAAGCATCCATGCGCGAAGGCTCCATTGATATTGCCGTTCACAGTTTGAAAGATATGCCGACGGATTTGCCGAAAGGTTTGACATTGGGTGCGATTACAAAACGCGAAGTACCATGTGATGCATTGGTATCGCCAAAATATAAAACCCTTGATAAATTGCCGCAAGGCGCTAAAGTGGGAACCAGCAGCTTGCGTCGTCAGGCTCAGCTCTTGCATCATCGCCCCGATTTACAAATCAACGTCTTGCGCGGTAATGTGCAGACTCGACTTCGTAAATTGGAAGAAGAAAACTTTGATGCCATCGTGCTTGCTCAGGCAGGGCTTAAACGCTTAGGTTTGGCTGATCAAATTACCCAGGTTTTCACAGCCGATGAATTGATTCCGGCGGTAGGCCAGGGGGCCTTAGCTATCGAATGCCGCAGTGACGATCAGGAAATGCTCGATATGTTGGCAAAACTCAACGACGAAGATACCATGTGGTGTACTCGTGGGGAACGCAGCTTCTTGCGTCAGTTACAAGGCGGTTGCCAAGTACCGATGGGCGTTCATGGCACGATTCATAAAGGTCAGTTGACCTTAAAAGCGATTATTTCATCGCTTGACGGTAAAAACTGTTATGAAGGGGAATTAACCGGACCTAAGAAAACGGCTGATATTATCGGTCGCAACTTAGCTAAAGCCTTATACGAAGAAGGCGGTAAACATATCATCGATGAGTTGATTCAGGAGGGTGTAATTCAATGACCGGTATAGTGTATCTGATTGGGGCAGGCCCCGGCGATTATAAATTAATTACGGTCAAGGGCCGTGAATGTATCGAAAAAGCGGACGTTATTGTTTATGATTACTTGGCAGATGAGCATTTACTGCGCTGGGCCAAACCGGATGCAGAACTTATTTATGCCGGTAAACAGTGTAAAAACCATACCTTACATCAATATGAAATCAACGAATTATTAGTTAAATACGGCCTTGAAGGTAAAGTGGTAGCTCGTCTTAAAGGTGGCGATCCGCTTATTTTCGGTCGCGGCGGTGAAGAAGCCTTGGAACTTGCCAAAGCGGGCGTACCGTTTGAATTTGTGCCGGGCGTAACATCCGGTATTTCGGCACCGGCCTATGCGGGCATTCCCGTAACACAACGTGCCATGGCGACTTCTTTTGCCATCGTAACCGGTCATGAAGATCCGACTAAAAACGAATCCGGCATCAACTGGGAAGGTCTTGCTACCGCTGTTGACACTATCAGCTTTGTTATGGGGATCGGTAATTTACCGATGATTTCCCAGAAGCTTATGGAATACGGTCGTCCTAAAGAAACGCCGGTAGCCGTAATTCGTTGGGGCACTAAACCGGTACAGCAAACGTTGGTATCTACTTTGGAACATGTAGCCGAAGATGTTAAAAAAGCCGGAATTAAACCGCCATCCATTATTACGGTGGGGAATGTTGTGGGCCTGCGCGATTCTTTGCGCTGGTTTGACAATAAGCCGTTGTTCGGCAAAACAGTACTCGTAACGAGAGCTCGTTCTAAAGCCAGTGTGTTAACTGAGAAACTAGAAGAATTAGGTGCCAATGTAGTAGAAGCGGCAGCTATTAAAACACAGGCTTTGCCGGTAGGGCAGCCGGAAAAAGATGTATTGCTTAATGCGCATTCTTATAAAACGGTTATTTTTACATCCGCTGAAGGTGTACGTTTCTTCTTTGAAGCCTTGGAAGGCTTAGGTAAAGACAGCCGCGTATTGGGCGAAGCCAAGCTTTGTGCGATTGGCAGTGCCACTGCTAAAGCATTGCATGATAAAGGCCTTTTAGCCGATATTATTCCGGCAGATTATAAAGGCGAATCCGTAGTAACGGCGTTAAAACCAATCCTTGAAAAAGGCGATAAAGCGTTATTGATTCAGCCTAAAGTGGCTCGTAAAGTGATTTTCAACGGTCTTACCGAAGCCGGTATTGATGTGACGGTTGTTCGCTTGTACGAAACCCTGTTGGATAATTCCCAGGCGGATATTTTGCGTGATGCATTGGCAGCGGGTGAAGCGGATTATATTACGTTCACCAGCTCCTCCACGGTAACAAATACATTGAGTATGCTCGGTGAAGACGGTGCGGCTTTAATTAAAAAAGCACGCGTTGCCTGTATCGGACCTATCACGGCCGCCACTTGTGTGGAACACGGTATTCAGCCTAATTTAATCGGCAAAACCTTTACCATTCCGGCCATGGTTGATATGATTAAAGCGGATGTAGCTAACGCTGCTGAAACAAAATAAATAAAATGAAACTGTCAGAGTGTCAGCTGCGGCTGACACTCTTGGCATGGCATTTAGGCAAAATATATATGTTTAACAAAATAAAACTGGCTTGCTTACGCAAACCGTACTACAATAGAAGCGTAGTATTACATAAAGGAGACGATGAATAATGTTAGACTTAACCTATCGTCCGCGCCGTTTGCGGACAACACCGGCTATGAGAGCTTTGGTACGCGAAACAACATTGCAAGTAGAGGATTTAATTTATCCGTTGTTTATTGTGCCGGGGACCGGTGTTAAGGAGGAAATTACATCGTTACCGGGACAATACCATTTGTCCGTGGATGAAGCGGTAAAAATTGCTAAAGAAGCACAGGCCCTCGGTATTTTGGGCGTTGAAATATTCGGTTTGCCAACCTATAAAGACCCGCAGGGTTCGTCTGCATGGGATATGGAACAACCGGTACAACAGGCTATTAAAGCCATTCGTAAAGAAGTACCGGAACTCATTGTTATTTCCGACGTATGCCTTTGCCAATACACCAGCACCGGTCATTGCGGTTGTGTTGAAAACCACGAAGTTTTGAACGACGAAACATTGCCGTTGCTTGCTAAAGTTGCCGTAAGCCATGCTCAGGCAGGTTCTCATATGGTAGCTCCGTCTGATATGATGGACGGTCGTGTAGCCGTTATCCGAGAAGCTCTTGACGATGCCGGTTTTACCAACGTATCCATCATGAGCTATGCCGCTAAATACGCCAGTGCTTACTATGGTCCGTTCCGTGATGCCGTTCATTCCACACCGGAATTCGGCGACCGTAAAGGTTACCAGATGGACGAAGCAAATCGCTTGGAAGCCATGCGCGAAATCGAACTCGACATTCGTGAAGGTGCCGATATTATCATGATTAAACCGGCGCTTTCTTATCTCGATATTGTTCGTGAAGCACGCGACAACTTTGACTATCCGTTGGCTGTTTACAATGTAAGCGGTGAATACGCCATGGTTAAAGCGGCAGCTCAGCAGGGTCTTGTTGATGAAAAACGCATTGTTTTGGAAACTTTATTGTCCATGAAACGTGCCGGTGCCAAAATCATCATCACTTATCATGCCATGGATGTAGCTCGTTGGTTGCGTAAATAATTGAAACACGTTTTAATGTAAGTCGTTGTTTTTTGGAGCCTTTAGGGCCGGCAAAAACTCGATTCTCATGCCGTTGTTGTTAATATCGTAAGGAGAAGATTATGTTTACATTAGATAAATCTAAACAAGCTTTTAATGAAGCTAAGGTCTATATGCCGGGTGGCGTTAACAGCCCAGTGCGCTCATATCGCAGTGTGGGCTCCGAACCGCCATTTATCAGCTCTGCATCCGGCGACCGCATTTATGATATTGACGGCAATGAGTACATTGATTATGTTTTATCTTGGGGCCCTATGATTTTGGGCCATGCCAAATCCGAAGTAGTAGCTGCTTTGCAGGAAGCCGTTTTACGCGGTACCAGCTATGGGGCACCGACTCTTCTGGAAACGGAACTCGCTAAAAAAATCCAGGCGTTCATGCCGAATATGGAAATGCTCCGCATGGTTAACTCCGGTACGGAATCGACCATGAGTGCCTTGCGTGTGGCGCGCGGTTATACGGGGCGTGATAAAATCGTTAAATTCATCGGTTGCTATCATGGTCACAGCGACGGGTTATTGGTAAAAGCCGGCTCCGGTTTGGCTACCTTCGGTGTGCCTGACAGCCCCGGCGTACCGGCCGGTGTAGCTGCCGATACGTTGACCATTCCGTACAATGATATTGAAGCGGTTAAAGCCTTATTTGAAAAAGAAGGTCACAGCATTGCAGCGGTTATCGTAGAACCGGTAGCCGGCAATATGGGCTGTGTACCGCCTGTACCGGGCTTCTTGGAAACTCTTCGTGAGTTGACAACCGCTCACGGCGCATTGCTTATTTTTGACGAAGTAATGTGCGGTTTCCGTGCCAGCTCCGGCGGTGCCCAGAAGAAATACAACATCAAACCGGACTTAACTTGTCTCGGCAAAATCGTAGGTGGCGGGTTACCGATGGCCGTATTCGGTGGTTCCCGTGAAATCATGAGCCAGGTTGCACCGGCCGGTCCTATTTATCAGGCAGGTACTTTGAGTGGTAACCCGATTGCCGTAACAGCCGGTTTGGCAACGCTCAGCATTTTACAACAGGATCCGACTGTATTCAAACGTTTGAATCAGGCAACTGAAACACTTTGCCAAGGTCTTAAAGAGTTGGGTGCTAAACATAATGTACCGGTTCAGGTTCAATATGTGGGCTCTATGTTTACCTTGTTCTTCAGCGATAAATCGGTACATAATTTTGATGACGCATCGGCTTGTGATATGGAAGCGTTCAAAAAATTCTTCCATTACAATTTGAGCCACGGCATTTATTATGCACCAAGCCAATACGAAAGTAACTTCATGTCGGCTAAACATTCCGCACAGGATATTGAACATACTCTGGCGGTAGCCGATGAAGCATTTGCAACTTTATAATAGCTGATACAGCTTGCTGAGAATCTGAATTGATACGATTGGCGCATGCTACGAATGGACATGGCCGTAGCGGATGATTTCATTATTCGGCAAGTATGTATTTAATCCATTGCAAGGTGGCGAAGTGGCCATAGCGATGTTATAATTAAAATTGGATAATCAAATGTTAGACCCCTGCCATTTGGAAGGGGTCTTGTGCTAATACAGAGGAGATATGATTATGGAACGATTAACTCCCGAAATGGTGGCCGCAGCTCGCAAGAGTTTGCAGGAATGTTTGCATAACAGTGTGATCCCCAAGGAATATTGGGATGAAATTGCTCATTGGCTGAAAGCCACTCAAATGGAGAATATCTACTTAGTCGGCCGCGATGCGATCGGCGCATGGTGGGCCTCCAAAGAAGTTCGTAAAATGGGTTTTGCCATTAATTTTGCCAAAGGCGGCTGTCTGCCAGGCAATTGGTTCCCGGAAGGTGAAAACTGGGATATGGCGCAAGCTAAGGCTAAATACAATCTGGTATCCGATTGGCAATGCCTGATTGAACATGATGCCTTAATTAAAATATAAAAAGTAAAAAGAGAATAAGAGGTTAGTATGAGCGGTGTTAGAAAAAGCGCCAGCTTGTCCGTTGTCACTTTGAGCTGGCCTATTTTTATAGAAATATTCTTACAGATGCTGATTGGTAATATTGACCAGTTCATGATGAGTCATTATTCCCAGGAAGCGGTAGCTGCCGTAGCCAATGCGAATCAGATTATGAATATTTTCATCTTCTTGATTACTGTTATGAGTACGGCTACCACCATATTGATTGCTCAATATTTGGGGGCCAAAAATCCGACCAAGATAAACGAAGTAACGACGGTGAGTATTGCCTTTAACTTCGTGTTCAGTTCTGTGGCGGCGCTGTTTATTTTAGTGGCCCATCGGATGCTTTTCGAGTGGCTCGGTGTACCGGAAGAGATTATCGATGATACGAGCCTTTATATGACTATCGTAGCCGCCAGTATTCCGATTACGGGGATTTATACGGCCTTTGTGGCCACTTTCCGCGGTTTTTCGTTGCCGATTATCACCATGTGTGTAGCCTTCGTTATGAACGTGGTACACATTTTCAGTAACATGGTGCTCATTTACGGTTGGGGGCCGATTCCGTCCATGGGCGTTTTGGGCGTGTCTATTTCGACGACATTGAGCAAGGGCTTAGGATTACTTTTGGTATTCTATCTGTTCAAAACCCAGCTCAATGTTAAATTGTCCTGGTCGTACTTAAAACCGTTCCCGAAAGAAACGTTGAAGCGTTTATTGCATATCGGCGTACCGTCCGGCGGGGAAACGTTGTCCTATCAGTTATCCCAGACTACGATTATGAAGATGGTTAATATTTTCGGTATCATGGTTATTAATACAAAGGTATATGCCTATATTATTTCCATGTTCTGTTATATGTACACCATTGCGCTGGCCAATGCGGCCCAAATTATCGTAGGCTTTTTGGTCGGTGCGGATCGGGAAGACGAAATTTCCGGACGAGTGTGGCATACGATGTGGCTGGGCATGGCCATCAGTATGACTTTATCCGTGTCGTTCTATTTACTGAGTGATTATATATTTGCCTTTTTCACGGATGAACAGGAAATCATTACCCTCGGTAAAACGATTCTTCTGATTGAAATTTTCTTGGAAATCGGGCGAACGGTCAATATTATTATGGTTCAATGTTTACAGGCGGCCGGCGATATCAGGACGCCGATGATTGTAGGTATCTTTGGTATGTGGCTCTGTGCCGTTGTTTTGTCCTATGTATTGGGCATTTGGCTCGATTGGGGGCTCGCCGGCATCTGGATTGCCATGGCCATTGATGAAGGTGTGCGTGCCGTTATATTCGTATGGCGTTGGCACAGCGGTAAATGGAAGAATAAGAAGCTGATTGAAGAAACGG
The DNA here is from genome assembly GCF_003992065.1 of Veillonella seminalis. Classification (GTDB taxonomy): domain Bacteria; phylum Bacillota; class Negativicutes; order Veillonellales; family Veillonellaceae; genus Veillonella_A; species Veillonella_A seminalis. Next base: position 93,974 of record NZ_RQUZ01000010.1, on the reverse strand, counting down.
CTTGATGAGATTTTTTGAAAAACATCGAGCAACAGCTGGTTGAATATTCAATGGCAAAGAGATTTGTGTAGCATAGTAGACTTAGTAAAAAGAGAGTTAGAGGAAGAAGTATGAAGCGTAAGGTTGGGATTATTGGGTTAGGTTTACTTGGCGGTTCTTTGGCAAAAGGACTGGTACAATTTACAGATTATGAAGTAATCGGGTATGCACGGCGTTCGGAAATCTGTGAGCAGGCGTTAGCCGACAAAACAGTGACGCATGCCTATAAAGATCCTAAAGAAGTGGTAGCAGAGGCGGATATTTTGGTATTCGCCTTGCCGCCGGACACTAATGCGAGGCTGTTTGAGGAGTTGGCACCGCTCATTCGGCCTCGCACTCTTATAACCGATGTGTCCAGTACGAAGACGAATTTTGCTCGTACAGTAAAACAGTATTTGCCACAAGGTGCCAAGTTTGTGTCAATTCACCCTATGGCCGGCTCTGAAAAAGGCGGTTATGGCATGGCGAAAGCCGATTTGTTTAAAAACTGTACATGGATTGTGTTGGAAGATGATGTCGAATCCGGTTGGGATGCAGCTGCGGCGGCAGAATTGGCCGAAATGGGCAAGCTTTTGGGCGGTCGGGTAGAGCAGATCCCTATGAGCGTCCATGACGGTTTTATGGCTACCATAAGTCATATGCCTCATATGGTGGCTGCTATGGTTGCCACTATAGCGGGCGGTGATGAATTCGGTGATTTACGCCTAAGACTGGCGGCCGGCGGGTTTCGCGACATTACACGTGTGGCGGGCGGTAATCCCGGCATGTGGCGAGAAATCATAACGGGCAACCGTACGGAAGTGGTCCGTGCGTTATCGGATTTAGAACAACAAATATCAAATATTAAAAATTTACTTTTAACGGCAGATGATGATACACTAGAATCGTATTTGAATGATGCCAAGCACATTCGTGATAAATTTTCCCTGTTATAGGAGGATATGATGGGCTTATTTGAAGAAACTTGTAAAAAGATTACCCCAAAAGACGCCGCCATCGGTGATGCGGTGCAAGCCGTTTGGGATCGTGCCACGCCGTACGGCAGTTTTGGCAAATTGGTAGACATGGTAAAGCAATACGCTATGGTAGCACGTCAACCATCGCCGTCGATTCCGAAACGCTGCATGATTATTGCGGCCGCCGACCACGGTGTGGCGGAAATGGGGGTTAGTGCCTATCCGATTGATGTAACCGTTGGCATGACGCAGAATTACCTGATTCCGAAAGGGGCCGGTGCCAATGCACTGGGCAACTATTGCGGTACCGACATGGAAGTAGTCGATGTGGGTATCAAAGCGGACATGAACTGGGTGCCGGGGTTACGTCATAATAAAATCCGCATGGGAACACGCAATTTTTTAAAAGAACCGGCTATGACCAAAGAAGAAGCCATTCAGGCTATGGAAGTGGGCATTGCCCTCGTTAATGAAAAAGTAGCTGAAGGCTATAATGTATTCCTCGTAGGTGAAATGGGGATTGCCAATACGACGGCCAGTGCCGTTATGACAGCTAAATTCGCCGGTATTACGGCGGAACAGGCCACCGGTCGCGGCACGAACATCTCCGATGAACGCCTTAAAGTTAAACAAAAAGTTGTTCACGATGCGTTGGAAAAATATGCTGATATAGATAAAAACGACGGCCTCGGCATCTTGCATTCCGTAGGCGGTTTGGAATTTGCCTGCATTACCGGGATTATCCTCGGTGCGGCCGCGGCTCATGCCATGGTAATCATTGACGGTTTCAATACCACCGCTTGCGCGTTGGTGGCTCATTCCTTGGTACCTGAAAGCATGGATTATGTAATGGCGTCCCATTTATCCGCTGAAAAAGCACATAACAGAGCTCTTAATACATTGGGTCTTGAAGCCTATGTTAACCTTGGCCTTTGCCTCGGTGAAGCATCGGGCGGATCCATTCAAATGGGGATGCTTGATTTAGCCGTGCGCATGTATCAGGAATTAGAAGGAGGGCACCAAGCATGAGAGACTTTGTGATTAAACCGTTGAATCAGGCATGCATGGATGCGTGCCAGCTTCGTGTAGATAATTTGACCAAACCGATTTACAGTTTGGCTCAATTGGAAAAAATCGCCGTTCGTTTGGCCGGCATCTACAATGTGGAACAGCCGAACCATATTAAAAACGGCGTGCTGATTTTTGCCGGTGATACAGCTGTTGACGGTATGCAAAACCATACCAAAGGCCAGGAAAGCTTGGCTGCCGTGACTCGTCTCGGCAGTGGTCACAGTGCGACCGGGGCGGCCGCTAAAAAATTGGAAGCAGACGTAACGATTGTAGACGTAGGTTTAGAACAAGATACTGCGGCTGTAAAAGGTATTGTCAATAAAAAAGTAGCCAACGGGGCCCGTTTCTTCGGTAAAGCACCGGCCATGACAGCTGAAGAAATGGAAGCTACCTTGGAAGTCGGTTTTCAGATGGCCGATGAATTGGCAGCTAAAGGCGTACAGGCAGTAGCACTCGGTAATGTGGGCGAACGCAGTTTATTGAGCGGTTTGGCTGTTACGGCGGCGATTACCGGCTACCCGATGGCCGAATTGTTGACCGATAATGAATGCACTTTGTCGATTCAGGAAAAAGCGGACCGTTTGAGTGCTACGTTGCAGCGTTATGCCTTGAGCGGCGATGAACCTTTAAAAGTGTTGCAAAGCGTAGGCTCTTTAGACATTGCGGCTATGGTCGGTTTCTATCTTGGTGCGGCCGTTAATCGCATGGCCGTTGTATTTGACAACGCCGTAACCGGTTCTGCTTTATTGGTGGCTCGGGCTATTAATCCGGCCGTGATGGACTTCGTATTCCAGTCGGCAGCCTATAACGAACCGGTTCACAAAGCACAGATGAAATTCTTGGGCATCAGCCCGTTCTTGTATTATGATTTAGAAATGGACGAAGCCGTGGGTTCCGTTATGGGATTATCCGTAGTGGATGCGTCGCTTCATATGTTGAACGACATGAAAACCTTCGGCGAAGCAACGGTGACCGTAGCTGAAGACGGACCGGGCAACAAACGTCAGGATGGGCGGTAATTATGAGTAAGTATTTGCATGGTTTATGTGCGTCCGGTATCAGCGGTAATATGATGATTGGGGCATTGCTTAATTACGGCGTACCGTTCGATTATTTAAAAAAATCGCTGACACCGCTCAATTTAAGCGGCTTTTCGCTGATTCATGAGCAACGTGAAAAAATGGGCGTCGAAGGAACGTATTTTGATGTGAAACTAAAGGGGAATGGTCATGGTCACGCCCATGTGCACACTCATGACGGCATTCACTTTCATACGCATGCTCATGGCGAACGTCGTAATTATCCGGAAATTAAAGCACTCATTGAAGCGGCTCCTTTATCCGATTGGGTAAAGGAAAAAGCTTTGACTGCGTTTTTAAATTTAGGTATGGCGGAAGCCAAAGTGCATAATACGACCTTGGACGAAGTGCATTTCCACGAAGTGGGTGCCATTGATTGTATCATTGATATCGTGGGTACCATGATCTGCTTGGAGTACCTTGATGTGACAGGTATTATCTTCTCACCGCTCCATGTAGGGCAGGGGAAAGTGAAATGTGAGCATGGTCTTATGGATATTCCGACGCCGGCTACGGCGGCTCTATTGGAGGGGTTTCCTACCTATGTGACCCCGGTGCAGGGGGAATTGGTAACGCCGACGGGAGCAGCTTTGGTTAAAACATTGAACGTGAACGGTTTCCAACCGGGCGCAACGGCTCCAACTAAGGAAGAAACACAAATGGCTCTGCTAACTATGATGGATAAAGCCGAAAATGCACCTAAAAAGGGTGTAGGCCTCGGCTTCATGGATTTACCTATCCCTAACGTATTTACTCTCTTTGAGGCGTAAATAGAGCGTTTTATATAGTGTTTTATATAGTGTTTTATATGGCATTAAACCGTATCGGCTCGCTTAAAACGGTGAGCTGATATTTTTGTAAAAAGTTTGTATAATTTTTTTTACAAAAGTGTTGACATGGGACTAAGTTCTTTGGTATCATAATTAAGCAGTCAGGGACAAGACACTTTGAATGCAGTCAAGTTAAAAAAACTACTTGACAATATATCGTTAACGGTGTAGAATAGTTTCTGTTGTGAAATGCGGAAATAGCTCAGTGGTAGAGCACCGCCTTGCCAAGGCGGGGGTCGCGAGTTCGAATCTCGTTTTCCGCTCCATTTTCATTCCTCGATAGCTCAGTCGGTAGAGCAATCGGCTGTTAACCGATCGGTCGTAGGTTCGAGTCCTACTCGGGGAGCCATTTTTTTACTCAGGTTAATACCTTTGTATATATAGGGGTATCGCCAAGCGGTAAGGCAACGGACTCTGACTCCGTCATTCAAAGGTTCGAATCCTTTTACCCCTGCCAATTTATATGACTCATTAGCTCAGCTGGCAGAGCACCTGACTTTTAATCAGGGTGTCCCGCGTTCGAATCGCGGATGAGTCACCACTTTCCGGCCCGTTGGTCAAGCGGTTAAGACACCGCCCTTTCACGGCGGTATCGGGGGTTCGATTCCCCCACGGGTCACCAACTACATGGACGATTAGCTCAGCTGGGAGAGCGCCTGCCTTACAAGCAGGATGTCGGCAGTTCGATCCTGTCATCGTCCACCACATAGAAAAAGAGCTTTTGATACACTGTATGGGTATCAAGAGCTCTTTTTATTTTTAGATTTTAACGGGTAGTTGGGTATATAAATATCACTTCACTAATAACGGGGTTTCGCGAACGTTCGGGGACACTTGTCGAAAAAAGTCATTAACTTTTTTCGATATAACATCTATTAGCATCGATTTATAACTAATATTTTCAGATTGAATAATTTTCGGTATTTTAATACGTAAACATGATAAAGTGACGGTTTCTTAAACGTCATTTTTTTATTTTTTGCACTTTGTTAAATAGAATATATAATTTTAAGTTATTAATATGTTATCGATATGATATAAAAATAAGAGATAGATACATCAAAAATAAATGTAAATAAATCAAAGAATGCAGAATTTAAGGGCATTTTTTTGAAGGGAAAAATAATAAAATTTTTAATTAATTTTAAGAAAAGATTTGATTAAATTTGATAAATATGTCATTATTATATTATAAATGATTAATGTGGATATATAATATGATATTTAGTCATCTTTTTAGGGGATTAAAACTGAATATAGAAGACGATAGGTGAAGGATTATTTTCTTACATTATGGGGATAATTAGGTATAGGTACTTGAAAGGGGTATGTTATATGAGTAAGAAATCCAGAACACTGTTAGTTGTGTCATTGCTTACGAGTTCAGTGCTATATCCGGGGGCGGATGTATTAGCGGCTGATTTAACTACTGATCAGCAGGCCGTGTATGATGCGGTGATTGCAAAATTACAATTGGGAGAAGGCTCTCTTGCCGTAGGTCCTGGAGCTGAGGCTTATGGCAAAGCCGGTATTGCTATTGGTAATACCGCGATAAGTAATACGGAAACTTTGAATGAATCATCCATTGCTATCGGTGATAGAGCAAAAGCTCAAAGCAGTGGCTCTATTGGTATGGGGGTTATCGCGGAGGCTTCAGGAAAACGCAGCATTGCAATGGGTCATCATGCAAATGCTGCCGGTGATTATTCAATGGCCTTAGGAAGTTATAATAACGCAACCGGGGCAGATTCAATTGCAATCGGCCATAATGCTGTTGCTACTAAAAGCTCATCTGTGGCAATCGGGTCTAGTAGTGTAGCCGATAGAGGTTATGACACCTACGGCTATATAGCAGATCATACTGCATTTACTAGTGATATTGAATTACTTACGTATCTTGGCTAGACGAATATTATGCAGCTGTAGAGGCTATTACAGCAAATGAAAAAGATTATAAAGAAAAAGATGCGGCATGGAAAGCTGATAGAGATAATGAAGCATTAAGAGCTGCAGCCGAAGAAGCTAAGACAAAATTGACCGCTAGCCAGCAGGCCTTATTAAAAATTACGGCTGCCTATAAATCGTATTTTGGTGCTGCCTCGGTAGGTACAGATTTTGCGACTCGTTAAATTACCGGTGTGGCAGCAGGTAGTGAAGATACTGATGCTGTTAACGTGGCTCAATTGAAAGATCTTAATACTAAGTTTACTAATAAGTTGGATGATAATAAGATACACTATTTCTCTGTAAACTCTGAGGATCGTAAAGCCCCTGAAGATACGAATTGGAATAATGATGGTGCTACGGGTGAAAATTCGATTGCTATCGGTCAGAATGCAAAAGCATTTGGAATGGAAGGCCAAGCAATGGGAAGTGATGCATGGAGTATCGGGAATTATTCCCAAGCTTGGGGGAATTATGCAATAGCAGGGGTTGAACCGGGTATTGATGAGGCAACTTACAAGGCGTTGCCAGTTGAAGAAAAGAAGGATTATACACGGCAAGATCTATCAATAGGATCACAAGATAATACTTTATATTATCGTACGACTTTTAAAGAGTATACGATGAGCGAATTTATGGCTTTACCTGAGGAAGAACGAAATGATTTAAAAAATAATAAAGGTTATGGTTTTTCCAGTACTAAAAATATGTGGACACCTACACCGCGTTCTATAGCTATCGGTCATTTGACTAAAGCGTTAGGTGCGGCCACGTTAGCGATTGGTAATATAACTGAAGCTACCGGTAATCAGTCCACTGCCATAGGTTCTATGGCTAAAGCCTCAGGAACTTCCAGCTTTGCTGCCGGTGATAGAGCTGAAGCACAACACGTAGGAAGTATTGCTATCGGTATGAAGGCAAAAGCAGGTGATTATTGGGGAACAGCTGTAGGATCTTACACGATCGTAGAGGGTGAGCAGGGTATTGCCCTTGGGGTAAGTACTAAGGTCTACACGGAAAGAGGGGTCGCCTTGGGGGTGGCTTCAAAAGCAGAGCGTGAAAAAGGGGTAATCGGCTATGCCTTAGGTGGCGATAACAGTACTTTTAAAAAGGCTTTGGAATCTAGTGGAGAAAATGTAAGGTACAATAAAGTTTTAGAGACAATTGCGTCCTTAAAAGCTGAATATGATAAATTAATAATTGCTTATAGTAATACTGATGTAGGATCGGCGGCAGAAGCAGAGGCTCGGAAGGCATTAGATGCATGGAACGCAAAACATCCTGAATACCTCGCTGCTGTAAAAGAAAGAGACCAGATGCGTAATGCTTGGCAATCAGGCTTTGGTGCAGTATCTGTAGGCAAAGAAGATGCGACCAGACAGATAACTAATGTAGCAGCCGGTAGTGAAGATTCTGACGCAGTTAACGTGGCACAGTTGAAAGCGCTTAATAATAAACTAAATAATAAAATTAGTGAGGAAAAGGTTCACTATTTTTCTGTAAATGCTGATGATAGTGAATCACCGGATGGTACAAACTGGAATAATGATGGCGCTAAGGGGAAAAATGCGATTGCCATTGGACGGAATGCCTCGACAATAGGCCCGGGGACTATTGCTATTGGTGATAGTGCAAAAATATTCAATGTTAATACACAATATGCATTGGTGATTGGCGAGAATGCTGAGTCCGCTCATGGAAGTATCGTCATTGGTAGAAATGCTAAAGACTATGATACCGATCCGAAGGATGCAGGAAGCGGTATTTTTATTGGTGGGGATGCAAAAAGTTTTGGCGGTGTTGCTCAGGTTGTATTGGGAAACTATGGGAAAGTTAAAGGACAAGGCTCTACCGCTATAGGGAATAGTACACAGGCTCTAGCTTTTCAATCTTTGGCGGTTGGTGAAAGTTCGAAGGCATTGGGTGAAGGTGCATCGGCTATTGGTGCCGGCAGTATTGCTGAATTTGATAATTCCTCGGCTCTCGGCGCTTATACCAATGGGCGAGGCTACCAATCACTGTCTGTTGGAAGAAGTAATGTTGCAGCTGGTCATAATTCTGTAGCGATTGGTTATCAAAGTTTTGCCCACAATGGGTACATAGATGGAGATGCGTATAATGCACTTTCGCCGGAAGAACAGGAAAAATATTTTGAGGCCAGCGGACTTAATGCTTACTTCTTAAAAGATACATCGGATGGTTCAGATTGGAGGAAAATAGGACAAACCTATTTAAATACAGCTGTCGGTTCTTATTCGAGAGCAAATAAACAGGGGGCTACTTTTGGCGGAATGACATCCGCTCAAAAGAGAGGGACGGCTATAGGTACTTATGCAAGTGCAAAGGAACAAGGAGCTGTAGCACTTGGTTATAATTCAAAGGGCAGTATAGAGAATGGAGTTGCTATTGGTGCGTATTCAGTAGCAGACCGTGAAAAAGGTAAAATTGGTTATGCCTTAGGTGGCGATAATAGTTCGTTTGAAGCAGTATTGATATCCACTGGCCAAAAAGCACGATATGATGAGCTTACAACTATGCTTGAGCCTTTAATAGCTGAATATAATGGGTTGACAGATGCCTATTATGATGCAACTACATCCTCAGAACGAGCTGAGGCAGGAAGTAAAATAGATGCTTGGGTTGCTGATCATAGTGATTTCTTCTCTGCTGTAAATGAAAAGAGGTGCATGGCAGTCTGGAAATGACGCTGTTTCCGTAGGCAGTGCAGGATCTACAAGACAAATTATCAATGTTGCGGCCGGTAGTGAAGATACAGATGCAGTCAACGTAGCCCAACTAGAAATTGTGGAATCAATTGCTAAAGCTCACACCGAACTTACTCTTGACGGTAAATCCGCCAAAGCCGGTGCTGATGGTGCCTTAGGCGACTACATTGGCGATAATAATCTCATCATGGCTGTTAAAGATGTCAATGGTCAGAAAGTTTATGATCTCAAGTTGAGTAATGAAGTCGTAATCGGTACGCCTGGCAAGGACGGCAAAGACGGCAAAGACGGTATGACTCGTATCGTATATGTTGACGAAAAGGATAAAGAGCATACAGTAGCTACGTTGGAAGATGGTTTGAAGTTTGCCGGGGATACAGAAAATGTAACCATTCCTAAGAAGCTTAACGAAACTTTAGAAGTTAAAGGTGGCATTAGCGATGCGAAACTACTCACGGATAAAAATATCGGCGTGGTAGCAGCTGATGGTGGCTTAACCGTTAAATTAGCAAAGAACCTTAACTTGGCTGATGGTAGTATCACAATTGCATCTGACTCTATGAAAGATGAAAACGACAAGTGGCTCGTTAAAGACCAAGATGGTAAGTGGTACAGTGATTTAAGAGGGGCCACATATGATGCGGATACGCAGACATATACTAAAGACGGTGAAGCTTTAAATGCTGTAACAAATCTAGCAAGAGGTTCAGTGACGTTAAGTCCTACGGGTCTCGACAATGGTAACCAACGTATCGTTAACGTGGCACCAGGTAAGTTTGATACTGATGCTGTTAATATGGCTCAACTTAGACAAATTGCCAATAAGCCGGAACATCATAACAGAGTTACTGTCTATGGTGAAACGGCTGAACCGGGTGAAAACGGTGAACATGGTGAATATGTTAAAAATCACAACCTCACTATGAGTGTAAAAGAAGTTGATGGTCAATTAATTTACGATATTCAGTTGTCCAAATTCGTCGACTTGGAAGAAGGTCAGTTAACCTTTACACCGCCGCAAGATGAAAACAATCCTACGTTCAGACAGGCGGCCGATGCTAATAGCAGTCAGGTAACTTTAAGTGAAGCCGGCTTGGATAGCGGTAACCAACGTATTATCAATGTTGCTGACGGTGTCGATGATAAAGATGCGGTTAACGTTTCACAGTTGAAAGCCAATAAGGTAACTCTGACTGCCGGTGATAATGTTGAGATTACGCCTAAGACGGAAACTGATGGTTCTACAAATTACACAATTGCGTCTACCGATACGATTACAGGCCTCACTAATATTACGTGGGATCCAACTACCGGTATCGTAAGTGGTCGAGCCGCAACCGAAGATCAGTTGAATGCAGCAATTTCTAACGTTGTAACTTCTGTCGGTGGAGCGCATACCGAACTTACTCTCGACGGTAAATCTGCAACAGCCGGTGAAAATGGTGAGCTAGGCGATTATATTGGCGAAAACAATCTCACTATGGCTGTGAAAGACGTTAACGGTCAGAAAGTTTATGACTTGAAGTTGAGTAATGAAGTCGTTATCGGTACACCGGGCAAGGATGGCAAAGACGGTACGCCTGGTAGCATCGGCTTGGTTGGTCCACAAGGCCCTGCCGGTGAAGATGGCCAACCGGGTAAAAATGCTTACGGCGAAATCTCCGTGAAGAACGGTGCTGATGGTAGTGTACGCATTGGTGGAACTACTGGTGAAGATGGGAATGTTACCGGCGAACGCTCCATTAAGAAAGACTCTGTGATTAACTTCGTTAACGGCTCTAAAATTCAGATTTCCCAGAGCGGTAATGATATCACAGTTGGTTTAGATCCGGCGTTTGTTAAGGAAGTAAACGATAATACAACCAATATTTCCAACTTGACAACTCGTGTAAGTAAGGTTGAAGGCGATGTAACCAATGTTAAGCAAGACATCACTAAGATTAACAACGACATCACCAATATCAACAAAGACATTACTAACATCAACACTAAGATTGAAAACATCGAAGGTAAAGCTGGCGTAGCCAATGTAGTAGGCGATATCGAAACCGGTGTTAAGGTTGAAAAAGTCGATGCTAATGATGCGACTAAGGGTGTCAAATTTAGTCTTGATGAAAAAATCACAGTTGGCGGTATTACTATTGACGGTAAGAAATCCGGTGAAGGTGAAACTGCAAGCCGTACGATTACCGGTTTAACCAATACGAAGTGGTATGCTGATAATGTTGTTGAAGACCGCGCAGCGACAGAAGGTCAGTTGAAAGATTTTGCCAGCACTATAGCAGGTTCTGTTGGTGCAACTACGATTAACGGCGATGATAATATCAACGCTGTGAAAGTGGAAGGCAAGAATGAGTACAACTTATCCTTAAGTGACGACTTGAAAGTTGGCAACAGTATTTCCGTTGATAACATGACGTACATTTCCAAAGATGGTATCAATGCTAATGACAAGGAAATTAAGAATGTCAAAGCTGTAGAACTTTCGGCCGATGGAAGCAGTGCCGCTACAACCGGCCAGGTTTACATGGTTCGTGAAGAATTGTCAACAGCTATCGGTGGTGTAGCAACAGCCGTTCAAAACAATGCACATCAAATTTCCAAACTGGATTCGAAGGTTAATAAATCCGATGCCGGTGCCGCCGCTTTGGCAGCCTTGCATCCACTCGATTACGATCCGGATAACAAGTGGAACTTCACGGCCGGTATGGGTACTTATCATGGCTCTAACGCGGTAGCCTTGGGTGCCTTCTATCGTCCGAATGAAAACACTTTATTCAGTATCGGCGGATCTATGGGTAATGGCGAAAACATGATGAACATGGGCGTCAGCTTGAAGTTCGGTAATTCCAATCCGTATGCCGGCATGAGCAAAGGTCGTTTAATTGAGTATGTTGAAAAACAAACCAGTGAAATTGATGATTTGAAAGCTCAGAACGAAAGTCAAAATGAACGAATTCAGAAGTTGGAAGAATTGGTTCAGTCCTTAATGAGTGCGCGATAGTTGAATCAAGGCAGTACCTAATTGTAAGGGTGTAAATAGCGATACACAATTGTAAGGGTGTATATAGCAGTACATTTCTGTAGTTAGTGTTAAGGCAGGAGGTGGCACAGGGGAGCTAAGCAAGAGTTTCCACAAAGCAATTTTAGTCAATCGTGGCAGTCAGTGAATGCAGGGGACGCGGCTTGACTAAAAAATGCAGTAGTAACTATTTTTCTTAAGCAAATGAGGCTGTATCTAAAATGTGAGTAAAATTGCATTTGGATACAGCCTCTTTGTTTTATTTTATTGTTTTTGCTCCATTGTTTTGTCCTATAACCATTGCATTGATTCATTGTTTTTGCTCTATCTCCCTCTTTTTGCGTCACTCATTTCATATTCTCCCTCTGTTCCGTTGTGCAATTTACGGCAATACTATATAATTAATTAAATAGAGAATTTTAACATATAGTTGTGAAGGAGATAGTATGCGATTACGTAGAAAACCTTGGATTGACGAGGCTATTCATGAATATGATTCCCATGTAATTTTGGAAAACCACGAGGTACATAAAGGCAAGTGGCGTGAGCTGTTTGAAGATCCAACCAAACCTTTATACTTTGAACTAGGTACCGGTAAGGGCCGCTTTATAGCCGGCATGGCAGAAACTTATCCGGATGCTAACTTCGTAGGCTTTGAAGTGCAGTTGGGCGTTTTATATTATGCGGCACAGAAGGTATTTGAACGAAATTTACCGAATGCCAAGGTATCTTTATTTGATATTGCCGGTATTGAAGATGTTGTAGCACCGGGCGAAGTTGACCGTTTTTACATTAACTTCTGTGATCCATGGCCAAAAGCACGTCATGCCAAACGTCGTTTGACATACCGTACGTTTTTAGACAGATACGCTCGTTTGTTAAAACCACAGGGCGAAATTCATTTCAAAACCGACAATGAAGGACTCTTCTTGTTCTCTTTAGAAGAATTTAAAGAATGCGGTTGGACATTAAAAAATGTAACTTACGATTTACACAGCACGGATATGCCGAATGTAATGACCGAATACGAAGAAAAATTCAGTAAAAAAGGACAGCCTATTTTCCGTTTGGAAGCAATCAAACCTGAGGAGGCGTAGCCATGGCTCAAGAGGTTAAAAAAAAGCCTGCATTCAGTTTGAAAATGTTGTTCCGTAATGATGCACAAGCCATTATGGTAATGGTGGGCATTTGGATTATTATCGGCAGTTTCAATATATATAGTGCCACATCCGTTGATTTGGTGCGGCAAGGTTCGTTTTTTTCCAGTAATATCGTAAAACACATATTCTATTTATGTGTAGGCCTGTTTTTCGGGCGAATGCTGTATCGTTTGGATTATCGGAGATTTAAAAATTCAAATACCTTAAACAGCATCATGTTGGTCGTTTTGATTGCTTTGCTGGTAGTTTTTGTGGCCGGTGAAGTCATTAACGGTGCACGTCGTTGGATTCCGTTGCCTTTTGGCGCTTCGATTCAGCCGTCTGAATTTGCTAAGTTGGCTGTTATTTTGTGGGCCGCTAAATGCATTGATGATTGGCGTAAGCGCTATCCGACAGTGGAATTGTTTGAAAAACACGATTGTTATGGCAAACCGTATAAATTTCAGACGCAGTTTAATATTTCAAAAGCCTTGTGGGCTCCGATTGCGTTTGCCACATTGACCTTAATTCAGCCGGATACGGGGACTGCCGTGTTGATTTTGGCCTTTCCGTTGCTTTTGATGGTAATGGGCAAAATGAGCAAGGAATCTCGTAAGCGTTTGATGGTGTTGGGCAGCATTGTCATAGCCGGCTTTGTGGTTCTCGTTATGATGTCACCCTATCGTTTAGAACGTATTTTGGCATGGCTTGATCCTTGGGGACATGCACAGACACTTAGTTATCAAAGTGTTCAAAGTATGTTGGCCATCGGGTCCGGCGGCATTTTAGGGCAGGGCCTCGGTGAAGGGACCGCCAAATACTTTTACTTGCCGGAAGCACATACAGACTTTGCCTTTGCGGTTTGGGCACAGGAAACGGGCATAATTGGAGCGTTGTTGTTAACCGCAGTCGTATTCTTATTCGTTTATTACGGCTTACGGGTGGCTGCCGATGCTTGCGATTTATTCGGTAAATTAGTAGCCATCGGGATAACTTGCCTTATTGGCGGACAGGCCTTTTTCAATATGTTGATGGTTTGCGGTGTACTGCCGGTTACCGGGGTACCGTTGCCGTTTGTTTCTTACGGCGGTTCATCATTAGTAATGAATATGTTGGCTATTGCGATATTACTCAGCATTTCACGAAGCAATGAATTGGCTAATCGTCGAATTGGAGCACAAGGTGTGGCACCGTCACTTCGTGAAGAAACGCGTAGTCGTTTCAGACCGACTGCCGGTGGTGTCAGATAGAACAGGATTAACGCGTTAGCGTGAAGGTTTTTTACGAACGTTAGCTGTTTAGTGTGTTGTTGAATATCTGTATTTAACCGTCAATTGACGGCATTAAATAAATTAAACGATCTTTTATGTGTTAAAACAAGGATTTCAGAAAGGATTTAGAGGAATGAAAGACTTTATTGACGTATCTGAACGGCCGTCAAATGTGGCCATGTTGCCGTTGAGTTTTCAACATTTATTTGCTATGTTCGGGGCTACCGTATTGGTTCCGTACTTATTAAAAGCGGATCCGGCAACGGCGTTATTTATGAACGGGATTGGTACCATTCTGTACTTATTTATTTGTAAAGGAAAAATTCCTTCTTATTTAGGTTCCAGTTTTGCGTTTATTGCGCCGGTATTATCCGTTATGGCAGCCGGCATGTCTTATGAAGCGGCACAAGGCGGGTTTATTGCTTTCGGTTTAGCATTTATCGTGTTGTCATTCATCGTTCGTGCCGTAGGTATTGGTTGGATTGATTTGTTATTCCCACCGGCTGCGATGGGGGCTATTATTGCCGTTATCGGCTTGGAACTCGGTCCGGTAGCTATGGGTATGGCCGGTATCGTCGGCGACAGCTGGCAGACCTTGGGCATGACGCACACACAAGTTGTGACGATTTCTATGTTCTCCTTGATTGTAACTATCTTGGGTACTGTTATTTTCCGCGGTTTCTTTGCGGTAATTCCTGTATTAATCGGTGTTGTATCCGGTTATGTGTTAGCGGCCTTCATGGGCGTGGTAGATTTTTCAAAAGTATCCGAAGCAGCTTGGTTCTCCTTGCCTCATATGACCACACCGGTTTTCAATATTAATGCAATCTTGATGATTATGCCGGCCTTGTTCGTTGTGTTTGCGGAACATGTAGGCCACTTGGTAGTAACCAGTAACATCGTAGGTCGTGACCTCATGAAAGATCCGGGGCTTGAACGTTCGTTGTTGGGCGATGGTATTGCTAACATTCTCTCCGGTTTCTTTGGTGCTACGCCAAATACGACATATGGTGAAAATATCGGCGTTTTGGCCATCACGCGTGTATTCAGCGTGTATGTTATTGGCGGAGCTGCCGTTTTAGCGATTATCTTCTCCTTTATCGGTAAAATTGCTGCTTTAATCCATGCGATTCCGGTACCGGTTATGGGTGGTGTAAGTATCTTGTTGTTCGGTATCATTGCGGCATCCGGCTTGCGTATGCTCGTTGAACGTAAGGTTGATTATACCCGTCCTGATAATTTGATTTTAACGTCCATCGTTATGATTACAGGTCTCAGCGGCGCTCAGGTAACACTTGGTCCGGTTGTCCTTCAAGGCATGGGCCTTGCTACCGTAGTGGCTGTTATTTTAAGCCTTTGTTTCGCCATTCTTCGCAAAACAGGTATTGGTAATAAACAGCTTAAACACGACTAAGTCATGTATTTGACAGTGTATAATTGGCACTGTTATAATAATTGGGTAACCTTGACGGTTTCTTGCATTCACTTTTCATGATTGTTTTGAAAAAAGAGGTTATCCCAATATGCGCCTATAGCTCAGGGGATAGAGCACCGGTCTCCGGAACCGGGTGCGCAGGTTCGAATCCTGCTAGGCGCACCAGATAAATAAAGGCTTCTCGAATTTTCGAGAGGCCTTTATTCTATTCTAATCAAATTTAATTGACATTATTGATTAGAATGATTAGAATGTAGTTAGAAATTGATTAGAAAATGGTTAGAATTTGATTGGAAAAGTTAGAGTGTGGTTAGAATATAGATGGGGAAAATCTAAGGAGTGATTAGAATGCAATTCGAAGAAACCGAAACTGTTGAATTGAAGGCAATTATACAAGAGGATATAAAAAAAGAGATAATAGCATTTGCAAACTGTGACGGGGGCACTATTTATGTTGGTGTCAATGATGATGGTACGGTAGTAGGTGTAGAACATGCTGATGAATGTGCATTGCAAATCTCGAATATGGTGAGAGACTCTATCAAGCCGGATGTTACTATGTTTATTCACTATGAAACAGTGAACTACGAGGGCAAGTCTATCATCGCCATTAGTGTTCAACGAGGTACTAATCGTCCTTATTATTTAGCTAAGAAAGGTCTTAGGCCTGAAGGTGTTTATGTGCGACAAGGCTATTCATCTGTTCCGACAACTGATACGGCTATTCGTCAAATGATTAAGGAGACAGATGGCGATCGATTTGAGGATATGCGCTCTATCAATCAGGAATTAACTTTTGAATCCACAAAAAGAGAGTTTGACCTTCGAAAAGTTCCTTTCGGATTACCACAGTTGAAAACTTTAAAATTGGTATCTTCTGATGGATTATATACGAATTTGGGGTTACTTCTCTCAGAACAGTGTCCTTATACTATTAAGGCAGCCATATTTCAAGGAAGTAATCAAAATATATTTAAAGATCGTAGAGAATTCTCCGGTTCGCTTATGCAACAAATGAATGAAGTTTACGATTATATTGATCTACATAATCAAATAGGTTCAACTTTTGAAAAACTTCGTCGTATTGATACCCGTGATTATCCGGAGGTTGCCGTTCGTGAGGCATTACTTAATACGTTAGTTCACCGAGATTATTCATTTAGTGCCAGTACGTTAATCAGTATTTTCGAGGATCGACTAGAATTTGTTTCTCTGGGAGGCTTGCTGCCGGGGTTAGAGTTAGAAGATGTGACAGCAGGCGTTTCAGTGTGTCGAAATCCGAACCTTGCTAATGTTTTTTATCGTTTAGAACTCATTGAGGCTTATGGCACAGGTATGCAAAAAATTATGGATGCTTATGTTGGAGCTCCGTTACAGCCACAACTTCGCGTTACTAATAATACGTTTAAAATTATTTTGCCTAATATGAATGCTATGAGAGAAGTGACGGAGAAATCACAGGTAATCAAAGAGACAGTGGCTCCGTTTGTCAGCTCGAATGAGGAGAAAATAATGCATCACTTGGAGGAGAAGCAAGTGATTACTCGAAAAGATGTACAGGAATTATTGAATGTCAGTCAGTCTACAGCCGGTCGTATTTTAAAATCAATGACAGATAAGGGGCAGATTGTACAACTGGGTGGAAGCCGTAATATTCGGTATGAGCCGGTAAAAAAGTGAAACCTTAATACTATTTACAAATGAAGCGATATTGGTTATTTTAAAGGTAAATAGAATCATAGATAAGGAGGTATACTATGCAACATGTAAACGTAGTTCTTTATAATAATTTCACAGCCCTTGATGCGTTTGGTCCGGTTGAAGTATTAAATCGAATTGAGGATTATAAAATTCGTTTCGTATCTTTGAACGGCGGTCTTATTACCAATGAGCAAAATATCCGTATCGAAACAGAACCAATGTCGGTCATTGAAGATGGCGGAAATCTCTTGATTCCGGGTGGTTGGGGCAGTCGTGATCAAGTAGACAATAAAGCATTTCTTGAAGCGATTCAAGCAGCTGCTGAAAAATCCGAATTCGTGCTGACTGTCTGTACCGGTGCTGCTTTGTTGGCCAAAACCGGAATGTTGGACGGTAAACCGGCGACAACAAATAAACGAGCTTTTGATTGGGTGAAAAGTTGTCGTCCCGAAGTTGAGTGGAATCGTATGGCTCGTTGGGTACATACTGACAATATTTATATCTCGGCAGGCGTTTCGGCCGGTATTGATATGGCCCTAGGTTTTGTGCGTGACCGTTTTGATGAAGCTAAAGCGATAGATATTTGTAAGGGAATGGAATATCACTGGAATGCTGATGCGGATAGGGATACGTTTTAATTTTTAGGTTATTATAAAATAAAAATGAAAGATATTTATCAATCAGCATGTAATTGATAAAATTTGCTTTCATATGTTTTCGCTTTTTTGTTATAATAAAATTGTACAGCAATGATGGCTTTTGATATTACATCGGTAGGGATATATGAGTGTATTAAAAGCGTGTGGGGATTATTATTAAATTGGGATAGGGAGTGTTATTATGATGAGTTTTTTGTTTTGGGTTCTTGTGATTTTTCTCGTTTATTACTTTATTACAAGGTATAATCGGTTACAGGGTTTAAATCAAGAAATTAAAGAAGCTCGCTCTAATATTAAGGTAGTAGTAGAACGTAAAGTAGCCATTGTTAATCAGTTTGCGGATTTAGTTAATAGTTATGGCAGTTATGAAAAAGTAATCCAACTTAAGGTTTCTGATAATTATACTGAAATGGCTAAAGCTACATCTGAAGCAGTGACTTCTATTAAAGCCTTAGCAAATACATATCCGGAATTAAAGTCTAGTACTCATTATAGTCAATTCTTAGAGAATATTAGTAAAAATGAGCAAATTTTGACTGAAAAACGTGAGATTTATAACTATGTCGTTAAAGGCTACAATAGCCAAATAGCACAAATACCAATGGTATTTGTAGCATCGGCACTTGGCTTTAAAGAAGCCCCTTATTTTGATCCTAATAATGAAATTGGTATTGATTCGTTCAGTGGTGCAAATACAGAAGCAATAAAAGAGTTGGCGATTAAAGGTACGGAAGTATTAAAAGATAAAACAGAACAAATAAAAGATAAGATTAATCAGTAGTGTAAAAAATTAAAAGAAGGAGCTATCATGAATTGTAAGTAAAAACTGCATTTCATGTTAGCTCCTTTTGTTATTTTAGTTATTACTTTTATGCCCTCAACTCAACAATATTTTCATAGAGAAATCTTGCTTTGTCGACCGGTGAGTTTATATTATCATGGTAATGGCCGAAATACCATTTTTTGAAAGTGATTTGCGGTTTTTAGTTAATCCCAAAGAACTCTAATATTTCATCCAATGAGACGGGGAAGAAGTGATTGGCGTCGATGCCCACATCGTAACGGCGGATTCCTTTTTCACGATTTGCTTCGTTGTATTCGCCGGTTGAGTGAATGTGACCGTGCAGCATCATGCTGCCGTGTTGGTAGCGATTCCAAGCTAAAATCGGATAATGCATTAGGGCAATAGGGACTTCTTTATCAGTGAGATATTTGTAATCACACATTTCTTTAAAAATTTTAGCGTCATATTTTTTATATTTATCATGATTGCCAATGAGCAGTGTTTTTTTGCCATTTAGACGAGCCAACAAAGAGTTAGCTTCTTTGGGCTCAAGCTTTTGCGTTAAATCACCGAGAAGATATACCGTATCCTTAGGTGTGATGCGGCTGTTATAGTTCGCAATGAGGGTTTCATTCATTTCTTCGACGGAATCAAAGGGGCGATTTCGATTTTTAATAACTTTTTGGTAACCTAAATGTAAATCGCTGGTGAAATAAATCATGGTTCTTACTCCTGTCATAGGGTATAATTTAAGTATAAGAAAACGGTAAATTAGGGATATTGTGACTTGAGTTTTTTCTTGAATGGTGGACCAAACCGGGATCGAACTCAGTCAGTCGATATTTAATGTTCTTGGGGGAGAACAGACAGAAAGGGATAGGTATGGGATTTTTATTGCTTATTATTACAGGCCTTATTTATGGTGCTGTAGCGTCGGTTATATTGTTCTTCATCGACTGGATTATAGGCCTTTTCGGTACGCCTACCATATTGGAGCAGCCGTTTATAGTGGACATTTTACAACGACTCGGCTTACCGGTAGAAAGCTTTACTATATGCTGTGTTTGGGTGGCTCTTTTCTTTTTGACATCCATTATTTTATTCCAGTTGCCGCCGATTCAAGGTCTGTTTTTAAAATTTAAAAATATCAGTAAACCACAGGGCGATTTAGCCGTGTATTTGAATAATTGCTGGAGTGATGTTTGTCGACGTGCCGGTGTTGATCCGGATCGGTATACGTTGTATGTGCAACACAGTAAACAAATTAATGCCTTTGCTTTGGGGCATAATCGTGTAGTCGTTCTTATGGGGTTGATTGATGAAATGAACGAGTATGAGTTGAAAGGAATTTTAGCTCATGAACTGAGTCATCTTGTTCATCGCGATACGACCTATGGCATGACATCGGCAGCCATGCTCAATGTGTATAATGCTATAATTATTGCCTTTGAGCTTCTTATGCTGATTATTACTACCGTATACAATGTGTTACGGTATATTCCGTTTATTAATATTTTAGCAGTTGTTTTTATGGCTATCGTTATTTTTATTCGCTTTATTGTGCGAATCCTACATAGCTTGGCTAACTTTGGTTATGTATTATTAGCTCCTTTTGGGTCGCGGATTGCCGAGTATCGGGCGGATCGTTTTGCTCATGAGTTGGGGCTTGGTCAGGCATTGGCCTCTGCTTTGGCAAAATTGACACGCTATGGTGATACGGAGGGGTTTATCAATCAGTTGGTGAGTGACCATCCGCCGTTGCGTAAACGGGTAGCTAAGCTGTATGAATTGTCACAGCAAGGATAATCGAAATTTAAGGCTTAAAAATAAAGGAATTTTATCAATAAGGATATATTTGATAAAATTTTCATTCATCTGTTACGGTTTTTGCTATAATTAAATTATACAGCAATACGGGCTTTGGTTTGGTAGCGAAAATCTTGATTTTTTGAAAAATCCGAAGCTTTACTTATAAAAGCTGGTCATGTACGAAGGAAATTTTCGAAGTCGTTACCGAGTAAAAATCTCTTTTTCATCATAAAGGGCAGTTATGACGGAATCCCATATATTTCTCTTGGTTAACAATAGACCGTATATAATAAGAAAGTGTGAAAAAACGCACAACGATACGTGTTGTGCGGCTTTATTTTTGCCTCAAATCAGGATGTTTGAGGAGGGGTATATAAGAATGAACAGTAACAATAGATATTTATTTTTCAGCCGAGAAAGAAAATATATTCATACGAGTACATAACTGAGCGTTATTACTTATTTAAATGGCGTTTTCAGGCCGGTTGACTTAACTTTCAGATGTTGTATGATGTAGTCAGAGAAAAGAAGAAAGTGCTCATTTGAAGGAGGTGTTAATCATGATGTATTCATTTAATTTGGCAGACGTAGAAAAGAAATTGGCACACACTTATGCAGTAATGCAAAATTCGGAAGCAGCTCAGGCAGTTCGTAATTTAGCTTTCGAAACTTACAATGACAGTTATGATTTAGTTAGTGTTGAAGCTTTGCACGAAGCTTATAAAAAAGAATTAATGGGTAAATTCGTTTCCCGTGCAGCTCTGTTAGTTTCTATGATTCGATAGAGCTACTGCAAATAGAAGTTTGAAATGACAGCAAAAAGACCGTAACCGGAGCCCCTTCACGCCCCCGGGTTACGGTCTTTTTGTGTGTAATTGATTAGTTTGAGACGCTGTTTTGTGTCTCTTTAATGTCCAGTTTGCTGTAAGCAACGCCCCAATCGTACATGGCGTTGATAATCGGTTCCATGGTGCGACCTAAAGGAGACAAAGCGTATTCTACATGGGGCGGAATTACAGGGAACACTGTGCGAGTTATAATTCCATCTTCCTCCAATTCGCGCAGTTGCAAGGTAAGACTACGATGGGTAACGCCTTCGATTAAAGCTTTCAACTCGCTAAAACGCTTATTGCCGGAGAACAGATGATATAAGATAATGCCTTTCCATTTGCCGCTTATGATTTCAAGGGTAACGGAGACCGGGCAAATTGTGCTGGGCAGGGAGTTGGTTTTTCTTTTTTGTGCTTTGCAGATTTAGTTTCAGTACTCATGGGATTCTCCTTAGTGTGATTCATTCTGACTTGTATATTTCTTCCGGCATATGTATTCAACCTAACGTTTATATGCTATTTATAGCTGGTTTCAACACAATTTTGTAAACAGGTCGTTTGTCCCCAAGCTCCTTCGGTTTTGAACCTTGGAAATTCGTTATTATTGAAAAACAGAGCATTAAAGACAAATTGTTCCCTGTATCCTAGGGGGCTCAGAACAGCTTGAACGGTGCCAGCCATTTCATGATTATTTTGGCTCGCAAAAAAGCTGATACAGTAGCTGATGCTGATTACATCACTCATATCATGAAAGATATCAAACACATGCCGGAAGACGTGCAGAACATGATGCGTGGTGCGTACGGCAACTTCCAGACTAACGATTTCAAATTGATCGACAGCGATCGCGCTATGTTCGACTGGGCCAGCAAACAGACTTACATCGCACTTGGCAATATGTTGACAATGGCTGCTATGCTCGGTGTTGACTCTTGCCCAATCGAAGGTTTCAACATTGAAAAAGTAGAAGAAATCTTGAGTCTTTAGCAGATTCTTTAAAGTAAAAAGCCGTAGTGTCGTTGTAATATGACACTTCGGCTTTTTTTGATTGTTCAGTTAAAATATGTTGTTAGTCTTATAATTCAATAAATTGTTGACTTTAATCCAATAACAGTATCGCTTATGTTGAGGCCTATTCCTTTAGAATAGCAGCAATAGGCAACCAATCCCCAATAATACCACGCCTTGAACGCGATTTAAAATACGTTGCGATTTAGGCCCTTGATTTAAGAAACCGCGGAGCTTACCGGCACAAAGGGCAATGATAGAAAAGATAATGAACGCTTGTAAGCTGAAAACAGCCCCTAGCATAGCAATAGCAAGACCCGGTGATTCACTGTCGGGAGCAACGAACTGTGGCAAGAAAGCAAGGAAGAACAACAAAACTTTAGGATTCAAGATGTTCATAATAAGACCTTTGCGGTAGATGGCAAAGCCTGAGGTTTCACCGCTCGAAGATTTGATTGATGACTGACCGTTTGATACATTAGTTGTTTGGCTGTTTGAAGCCGCAGCTTCGGTTTCGTTATTGATATTTGAAACTACAGCTTCGGTTCCGTCATTGGTATTTGAAGCGGTTTTTGTATCCGCAACTTTGGCCGTAAATGCACCATAAGCAAGATAGAACAGATACGCCGCACCAACATATTTTAAAGCGGTAAAGGCAATCGGTGAACTTTTTACCAAAGCGGCTACGCCTAAAATAACGAGGCAGGTATGAAAGACAATGCCCGAAGCTAAACCGCCTGCCAAGGTAATGCCGGCTTTGGCGCCGTCGGCGATGCTATTTGCCAAAAGATATAAATTATCCGGCCCCGGGGCCAGGGTTAAGAGTATTGATGATACTAAAAAATAAGGAAATAAAGCTAAATCCATTGAGAAAAACTCCCTTCAATCGGTAAATGCATACAGTCAGTATAACATATTATTTTTAAAACTCGCTATAGAAGAAAAACGCAGAATCACTCGCTTTTTAAAATCATAGTAATAAAATAGGAATTTTGCTCCGGAAACCTTGACAAACCATTTCCGGTAAACTACCATGAAAACAAAGAGATTGGGAGGCGAATTTATGAATTCAACTGAAATAAAAAAATTACAAGAAGAATATACTAAAGATATTATTGCGTGGCGTCGCCATTTGCATCAATATCCTGAAATAAGTTTTGAAGAGCAGGAAACAACCAAATATTTAGCCGGCGAGCTGGATAAATTGGGCATTCCGTATGTAATTAATCCTGAAAAAAACACAGGCATCGTAGCGTGGATTGAAGGCCCACAAAAGGGCAAAACCATCATGCTTCGTGCCGACATTGATGCACTTACCGTTGATGAACAGACAGGCTATGACTTTGCCGCTAAACACGATGGGAAGATGCATGCCTGCGGCCATGATGCACATATGGCCATTTTATTGGGTGCCGCCAAGATGTTGAAAACTTTGCAGGACAAAATCAAAGGCAAGGTGTATCTCGTATTCCAACCGGCTGAAGAAAGCGGTGAAGGTGCTAAGTATATGAAACAATTTGGCACCTGGTTTGAAGAAACAGACAGCGTGTTCGGGGCCCATATTTGGATTGATTTGCCGGTGGGCAAGATTTCCGTGGAAGCCGGCGAACGCATGGCAGCCGCTCTTGAAATCGGCGTTGACATTGAAGGTAAGGGCGGTCATGGGGCACAGCCACATTTGACCGTGGATGCGACCGTGGTGGCGTCGGCTATCGTGATGAATTTGCAGACTATCGTGTCCCGTCATTTCAGTCCGCTCGATTCTGTGGTACTTACCATCGGTAAGATGACCAGCGGTACGCGTTATAATGTTATTTCCGGGGCCGCTCGTTTGGAAGGGACCGCTCGTTACTTCAAACATGCCATCGGCGATGATTTGAAAAAGACAATGACTCACATGGTTAATGAAACGGCGGCTGCCTACGGTGCAACGGCCAAGGTAACATTCCGTCAAATGGTACCGCCGACTATTAATGATCCGGCCAGCTCCGAGTTGGCTCATCGTGTAGGTGCTGAATTGGTTGGCGAAGATAGTGTGGTCCTGATGGAAAAAACAATGGCCGGTGAAGACTTTGCTTATTATTTGGAAGAAAAACCGGGCTGCTTTGCTTTTTTCGGTATTGCCAACCCTGAAATTGATGCGGTTCATTCCCATCACAGTAATTTCTTCAAAATTGACGAACGAGCTTTACCAATCGGTTCCGCTATGTACGCACAGTATGCGTTACAGTGGCTTGAAGAACATGCCGAATAGTATGGCAAAATAATCGCAATGCCTTTGGGCTGTTGCGAGGTTTTAAGCTTAAAATAGCACAGACTCAGCCTAAAATCGATAAGTAGACATAAAAAATAAGAGCTGTCACAGATGTCAGACCGACATTTGTGGTAGCTCTTTTGCGTTAACGATTATAATCTTTTACGTTACCGCTTATAACCTTTGGCGTTGCCGCTTAAAATTTATTTAATTCTTTGTCCTTCTCTAATTTTTCCTTTTCTTCCAGCTTTTTCTGTTCTTTTTCTTCTTGTTCCTCTTTGTTAAGCTGTTCGATTTGTTCCATTTTAAGCTTAACTGCTTCCGCTTTTAACTCAGCGTCAAAGGAGCGGTCGCGTACGATTTCGGCACTGAGCAGGATAACCTGTACGGACCAGTTAATCCACACGAAGAGAATCATGATACCAACGAGCGGGCCGTAGGTAGAGGAACTGCCGGCGAAATTCGTAACATAGAAACGATAGCCGTAAGTAAGTGCTAACCAAAGAATCGTAGCTAAGAGACCACCGGCAAAGGATCGCTTCCAGGAAATAAGTTTATTGATACGTTCTTTTGTAGTTTTAGGCGTGTCCTTATCAGTTTCTTTGCGCGGTGCATAGTGGTAAAACAAGGTGAGCACAAGCGTAAACGAAATCAAAGGCAATAAAGTCGCTACCATGGTGGCGAGGCTGACAATTTCTTTTGGAATAAAGATGAAGCGCTGCACCACCTGTAAGAAGGCCGGACCGTATACGGAAAGGATAAGACCCAACAGACCTGTTATGGTACCGATAATGGTAAAGAAGAAAGCCTTGCTGTACATCTTAATCATGCCTTCTTCCACATGGTCGAGACCGAGCATCGTGTTAAGGGCATTAATTAAGGCACGCGTGCCGGCTGACATGGTCCAGAAGGCGGTAATAATACCGATGGAGAAGAGCGTACCGCTTTGATTTTTGGTTAAATCATCGATAAGCGTTTCCATGGTATGTTGTGAATCCGGCGGTAAGAGTGCCAGAAATTGATCAAGGATATCAGTATTTTGACTAAGAAATACGGAAATAGCTGTTAAAGCAATAATTAAGAAGGGCACTATAGAAAGAATAATATAGTACGTTGCTTCAGCGGACAAGCGGCCAATGTTATGCTCACTGTAATCTTTCGCAACGCGCTTTGCCCCATTAATAAATGACTTCATAGTTATTAACTCCTTATAAATAATTTCGTATATCGACGGCAGATATATGGTAAAAAGTTCATGTATCTATATATTAGATTTTATCGATATACTTATTTTATAACATATTTTTGAGAAAAATTATAGTGTTTTGATGAAAAAATATACTTTATAGCCTCATATCGCCATTAAAGCAGTTGCCGATTTTAAATGACTGCGATACTATTTAATCATATAATAAAGACGATAATAAGCGTGAATCAGTGAATATCGTTAGTAAGTACGAACGGGCAGATATTAAGGAGATTGTAGTATGGATTTTGAAGCGATTAAAAAGGCAGCTCAAAGTTTTGAAACGGCCACGGCAATAGGCGGCCGTGTATGCGGCCTTGCCGACAATGTATTGTAAATAGAGGCTGAGCCTGCGTTACTGCGAACAGAAGATTTGTTTTTCAAAAAATAATTTTGACAAAATGAAGCAATCATTGTTTAATAAATAAGAGAAATATATAGTTGATTTTAAATAAGAATAAATTATTAAAAAGCAAGTTCTGTTTATGAATTTGGTGAATGGATATTTGTCTTATTTATGGAAACTGTATAAAATATAACTATATATGAGGGAATATAGTTATGTGTAGGTATTAAGCAGGTTGTTAGTTTGAGGAGGTTCTCATGAGCGAAGACACAAAACGCCAAGTGCATCCCGTGGATGAAATGTTGCCGGCAACGCAACTTTTTGCCTATGGCTTGCAACACGTATTGGCCATGTATGCCGGTGCGGTAGCGGTACCGATTATCGTAGCCCAGGCTATGCATTTGTCAGCGGAACAGTTAATTCACTTAATTAATGCGGATTTATTTACCTGTGGGATTGCCACATTGATTCAGACCTTGGGCTTTTGGAAAGTGGGTGCCCGTATTCCAATGATTCAAGGCGTTACCTTTGCCTCGGTTACGCCGATGGTTGTTATCGGGACCCAAGGCGGTATGACGGCCATTTACGGAGCCATTATCGTGGCCGGGCTGTTTACCTTCCTGGTGGCACCGTATTTCAGCCGCTTGATTCGTTTATTCCCACCGGTAGTAACCGGTACGATCATTACGATTATCGGGATTACCTTATTACCGGTTTCGGTACGTTGGATTACGGGTTACGGCAAACCGACTTCACCTGAATTTGCCAGCCCTATGAGTTTATTCTTGGCCTTTGCTACTTTAGCTATTGTTATTATTGTATATCGTTACTGTAAAGGTTTCTTGAGTAACATCTCCGTTTTAATCGGTCTCATTGGTGGCACCATTATTGCTACCATTCTGGGCGTGGCTGATTTCAGTAAAGTGGCCACAGCCGATTGGGTAGGCTTCATTACGCCATTCTCCTTCGGTTATCCGACTTTTGACGTGGGCGCCATTATTTCCATGATTATCGTTATGTTTGTAGTTATGGTTGAAACGACCGGCGACTGCGTGGCTATCGGTGAAATTGTAGACAAACCGATGGGGCGTAAAGGTCTCGCCAGATGTTTGCGTGCCGACGGTTTATCCACCATGCTCGGCGGTATTTTTAACAGCTTCCCATACACCGCATTTGCTCAGAACGTAGGCCTTTTGGCAGTAACTCGCGTAAAAAGCCGTTTCGTAGTAGCTGTGTCCGGTCTCATTCTCGTGGTGCTCGGTTTAGTGCCTAAGATGGCAGCTATTGTTGCGTGCATTCCAAATTCCGTGTTGGGCGGTGCCGGTATTGCCATGTTTGGTATGATTATCGCCAGCGGTATTCGTGCTCTTTCTAAAGTAAATTTCGAAGGCAACTACAACTTAATGCTCGTAGCCGTAAGTATCGGTATGAGTATGGTAACTTTGACCGAACCAAACTTCTATCACAACTTCCCAAGTTGGACTGCCGTTATTTTGCATAGCGGTATCACCCTTGGCAGTTTGACCGCCGTTATTTTGAACTTACTCTTCAACGGTGTGGGTCACGAAGAACCGGTGGACGAAGAGGATTAATCTTCTGAATTTTGAAAAAATAAAGGGGCTATAGCTGAATTGTTATAGTCCCTTTTGTAGTGTTATGTTGAATATATATGGCATTATTTTGACTAATAGTATTAAATTGTATTATAGCATGATATAATAAAACTCGTAATATTGAAAACAATCAATGCAGCGTTGCCGGAGCAACATACAAACCGGCGTCTGCAGTGGCATACTAGACATAGAATCATTATTACTAATAAATGCATTATAGTATACCACAGAAAGGACTTAACATATATATGGCAAAGATTATTGCTATTTCCATAAGTGAAAAAAAGGGGCAAAAAAAACACAATATTCCGGAAGCGGAATTATTGACGGATTTCGGGATGGCCGGCGATGCTCATGCCGGCAAATGGCACCGTCAAATCAGCTTGCTCGGCATTCAAAGTATCGACTTGATGCGTGCTAAAGGGGCCGATGTAAAACCCGGCGATTTTGCTGAAAACATCACCGTGGAAGGTCTCGTTTTATATGAATTGCCGGTAGGCACGAAGCTTACCATCGGCGACGGCGTTTTGCTTGAAGTAACCCAGATTGGCAAGGAATGCCATTCCGGCTGTGAAATCCAAAAACAGGTCGGTTCCTGTATTATGCCGACTCAGGGGATTTTTGCAAAAGTGCTTGAAGGCGGCAAAATTCGCGTAGGCGATGAAGTGACCGTCAGTAACGACTAATTTTATTTTAAATAAATCAGCTTTGGATACATCGGTACCGAATGATTCGGTATCGGATACAGCAACATTGCTTAAAGGAGAATTGTATGGTGCAGGATAATTGGCAACGGACAATTGAATATGTGCGTCTTTCGCTGACAGAAGCCTGCAACTTTTGCTGCCCTTACTGCCGGCCAGAGGCGATTACGCCGGAAAGTCAGACGAATTTATTGTCGCCTGATGAATGGCTTACCATATTGGGGGCGTTCCACCAATTAGGCGTGCGAGCTTTGCGCCTTACGGGCGGTGAACCACTCCTCTATCCGCATTTGGACGAATTACTTCGTAAATTGCAGGGACGGCAGTGGTTTGAAGACGTATCCATGACGACTAACGGCAGTTTGCTTGCCAAAAGGGCCGCAGAGCTCCATAAGCTTGGCCTTGATCGCGTGAACATCAGTCTTGATGCGGTTGATGAATTGACATTTGATGTGCGAACCGGACGAACCGGTGAATTGCCGGCCGTTATCAAAGGTATTGAGGCGGCCTTCGAAGCCGGGTTTACGTCCGTTAAAATAAACACGGTATTGATGGAGCCTATGTCCGATGACATGGTGCGCTCTCTCTTGGCGTATATGGAAAAATGGCCGGTTATTTGGCGCTTTATCGAATACATGCCGTTCCAGGGGCAAACGTTCAGAGGTCCTACCTTTGAAGAATGGCAGGCTCAATTAACCAGAATCTGTGGCGGACCTTTGATTCCGGTTGAAAAAAACGGGGGCAAAAAGGGTAAGACCGGTAGTAATGAAGACGGCGATGCGGGCAGTGTCGCGGCAAGAAAGAACGACGCGCAAAAGAATGCTAAGAATAAATCGGTAACCGGTTTCGGTCCGGCTACGTATTATGCCTTGCCGCAGGGACCGGTGGTCGGCTTTATTTTCCCAATGAGTCACAGCTATTGCCATGAATGTAATCGTGTGCGACTTACATCGGACGGTCGTTTGCGTCTTTGCTTATTGCGTGACGATGAAGCAGACTTAGTCAGCTTGGTGCGTCAAGGGAAGTCATCTGAGGAGTTGGCTGAACATATTAAGGATGTATTGCAACTGCGTCGTGAACAGCACGAAGGACCGGATATGGCGGCACCTAAACGTGCCATGTGGCGTATCGGAGGCTAAATAAGTATCTTCGTAGTTAAGTTCTTTTATAAGAGCTAAATTGAGTGCCTTACGGGGGTATTGAATTAAGTGTCTTTATAGGGTACAAAATTAAGTACCTTTTAAGGCGATAAACGTCAGACAAGGCTGACAATAGGGTGTAGGACGGTCAGCCTGAACGGAATGAATGAGGTGGTGTAATGAAACGATTGGATTGGGGAACAACGGCTAATGGCGACCCGGTTACTATGTATGAATTGGAATCAAATACGATTAAACTGCGCGTAATCGACAGAGGAGCCACCATCGTCGATTTTATTGTTAAACCGTTACAGCGTAATATTGTTCTGGGATATAACTCATTGAGCGGTTATGAAGGGGGCACGGCCTATTTGGGTGCTACCGTTGGCCGCGTTGCCAATCGGATTGCCGATGCTCGCTGTGAAATTGACGGCACTGAGTATAGTTGGCAGTCGAATAACGGACCCAATTTATTACATAGCGGTGAACATAGTTTAAGTTTTGCCGTTTGGCATTTAGTGCCGCAAAGCGCTAAACAGGCTTTTAATTATGATAAAATCACCTTGGCGACGCTTATACGCAGTGAAGAAGACGGGTTTCCCGGTGACTTGCGCGTACAGCTGGATATTATTGTCAATGGGACAGACGTTAATTTAACATATCGCTATATGACGTCCAGAAATTCAGTCGTTAATATTACGGGACACAGCTATTTTAATTTGAATGGCACGGATTCTGATACTTGTACTAATACTGATATTGTTGCGAAGGAAGCCCGTAAAGTGCAGTCGTTGATAACGAATCACCAATTGCGTTTAGATGCGGTGCGTTACATGCCGTTTGGTGAAAACCAGATTCCTACCGGTCATATTGCTATAGTAGAGCGGACACCGTTCGATTTCAGCGTATGGCGTACGTTAGGGAACAGTTTGACTGCCTATAAGGATGAACTGGAGGAATACAGAGGCTATGATCATCATTATGTATTGCGTCTGCCTACCGCTAATAAACAGTTTACGGCACCGGTTAATACTCACTTCAGCGATATGGACGATATGACCAAACGCTTGTCTTTATGTGGCACTATGCATGTAGATGATTTGTCACTGGAAGTCTATTCCGATGCACCCGGTTTTCAACTGTACACCGGTAACTGGCTGGATGAAACCGGCCGTAATGGCGTCTATTACGGGCCTTACAGCGGTTTGTGCATAGAGCCGCAATTCGCACCGAATGATGTTAACATGCCTAATTTCGGCGAATCATTGACAAAAGGCGGTACGATTTATGAACGTCATATTACGTATAAAGTGAATTTATTAAATGGCTGACAAAAATAGCGATTTAGATTAAGATTAATATAGAGTTACTTGACCGGTTGTGCCAAGCACGACCGGTTTTTCATAAGTTGATGTAACTGACAAAAGCCCTTGATTATTGTGTTGATAGCGTGGTTAGGGCCTTAGGCAGTTGTGATACAGGTAAAAAGGAGGACCTTATGGACGCATTTACATTTCATAATCCTACAAAAATCGTATTCGGTAAAGCCTGCGTGGCTCAGTTGGGCCAAGAACTTGCCAAGTACGGGCAAAACGTGCTTTTGACCTATGGCGGCGGCAGTATTAAACGAAACGGCATTTACGAAGATGTAATGGCACAGCTTAAAGCGGCCGGCAAAAACGTTGTTGAATTGAGCGGTATTATGTCTAATCCTCGTACTGAAAAAGTACAGGAAGGGGCCGATTTATGTCGTGAGCATAAAATAGATTTTATCTTGGCTGTCGGCGGCGGTTCCGTTATTGACTGCTCGAAATTCATCGCTGCGGTAGCTAAAACCGCACCGGACTATGATTGGTGGGAACACATGTTTATGAAACGTGAAAACGTAACCGATGCGTTACCGTTTGGCGTTGTTTTAACCATGTCGGCCACGGGCAGTGAAATGAATAATCGCGGCGTTGTGACCAATTGGGAATTGCAAAAGAAAATGGGTGGTTATGGCGATGCCCTATATCCTCAATTCTCTTTCTTGGATCCGGTTTATACCTATTCCATGCCGCATAATCAGATGATTAACGGGATCTGCGACATGCTGTCTCACTTGATGGAACAGTACTTCTCCTTGCCGGAAACCAACAACTTGAGCGATGCCCTCATTGAAGCGGCTTTTAAAAACATCATGGCCAATGCAGCGATTGCCATTAAGAATCCGGAAGACTATGAAGCACGCTCCAACTTGATGTGGGGCGCTACTTTGGCTTTGAACGGCAT
Source organism: Veillonella seminalis (assembly GCF_003992065.1). GTDB lineage: Bacteria > Bacillota > Negativicutes > Veillonellales > Veillonellaceae > Veillonella_A > Veillonella_A seminalis. Next base: position 62,098 of record NZ_RQUZ01000010.1, on the reverse strand, counting down.
TATGGGGCTTGGCAAAAAACAGGATTGGATGGCCCATCAGATTGAACATGCATTGTCCGCTTTTTACGACATTCCGCATGGTGCCGGCTTAGCCATCGTGCATCCGATGTTATTACGCTATATCTTTAAAGATCATGTACCTCGTTTCGTACGCTTCGCTAAGAATGTATGGGGACTCAGCGAAGACGAATACGCCAACGAAGCAACCTTGGCCTTGGCCGGTATCGATGCTTTGCGTGCTTATTTCAAATCAATCGGAGCACCGACAACCTTAACGGAAGTGGGCATTCCGGCTGAAGCATTGCCTAAGATTGCCACAAGCTCCAATCGCTATCCGACTTCGTATACTAACTTTACGACGGAAGATATCTTGGCAATTTACCAAAGTGCGTTGTAGAAGTGGGAATTGTGTTTCCAAACAGCACAAATTTCTTTCCAAACAGAATATTTTCATTTCCTTTGAGGCGGTCTTATTTCTATTGACCGCCTCTTTTGTTCCATTCATCGAAAACTCGTTTACGCCTTTTCTAAAATAACATACAATGCTATCAGATAAAGATTGGTTATAATTTAATAAATCAAGATAGCTGTGAGCATGCATATTCACAGCGTTTCTCATTTTCTTCTTAGGCGTTCATAGGGGTAATTTCTTGCTTGTTGCTCAACTCTTGCACAACCTTTTTAATATCATAATAATTTGGTAATAGGTTGACGGCTGCTATCAATGCACTTGCATCTTTGTGGATATATACATTTTGCGTGATGTCTTTTCGCAAGCTGTGCCCGAGGATTCGTTTAGTGATATTTGAATCTAACTTATATTCATCGGCAAGTGTAGCGAATGTGTGCCGTCCGTCATGTGGTAAGTGCCCAGATGCTTTTTTGATGCGTTTTCTAATCAAATCGGCATTTTTGTCGAGTGGGATAAACGTATCAAGCCTTTTGAATTTAGCCTGTGCGTGCATCTCTGTAATAATTGGGACAATACATTCAGCGATGGGGATAATTCTGTTTTTGCCGGCGGCGGTCTTAGAACCGCCCACCATGTAACGTTCTTTAATATGCACATCTTCAAGACGCATTTTAACTAATTCATTAGGGCGCATGCCTGTATATATGTACACGAGTTGCCATTTGGCGACTATATCATCAGACTGCCATAATTCCAATATCTTTGGCATAGTGTACGGCTTATGTATCTCCGCTTTCTCCGGTTCCGGTGGTAGTATGATATATTTTGCATAGTTTTTAGCAACGGGCACATCGTTTTTGTCGGCGGCTTCATATAAGCCGTGAAATGCACACATAATTTGTACAATTAACGACCGGCTTTTATCGGCGTACGCATCAATAACAGCCTGTAAGTCAGCCAGTCGCACATCAGTCATAGGCAATTTAAATAAATGTTCAATTTTCTTTTTGGCGGTGTTATATGGTGTTAAACCCACGCCTTTGCGTGTTTTGATGTCAAGCATCCACTGCCAACACTGCTCAACGGTAATTATTCGATTAGTAATCTCTGTCGGATTGCCTTTATAATTGCTCAAATATTCTTGTGCTTCTCTAGCGGTTTTAAATGTACCTACTGTTTTGCGGATCGCTTTACCGTCATCAGTAAAGCCGGTAGTAATAACCACCCTATAGGGCTTTCTCAAATTCTTGTGTTTCATTTTGTAGATTGAGCCTGTTCCATTTGCTCTTCTCATAAAAAAATCACGCTCCTTGTCTAATTTTGGGTATGGTTAATAGACTTAGAGCGTGTTATAATTATTATATGGTGAGTGGCACGCCCTAAGTGTCGCATTATTCCTCATCCTGTTGGCGCAGGGTGGGGGACATTTTTTATTTATGTTTAGATATTAATTCTTCAAGTTCTTTTAAATCTTCTAAATCAGCTAGCTTAGCATCTTCTTTTTTTCTTCGTGCATCAAAGTCGGTATAGGTATTATTTACTAATTTGACCATAGAGGCATGTGATACTTGACCAAGTGTATTTAATAAAGGTATATCATAATCTACTAGCAGTTTATCTACACTGTTTCGCCAATAAGTAAGAGTCAGGTCTTTTTTTAACTTTACCCTTAGTTCGGCACTTTCTAAAAAGATGGATACTAATCTATTTAAGGAATCAACCTCATTATGAGTTAAGTAATTTTTGGCGATAGTAATATCTTGTTTTCGTACAATTTTACCTTTCCAAGAGGTTAATGCCATATTGGGTTTGTTTGCATCCGCTCGTGATACGATAAGTTCAGCAGCTGTTTTTCCTGTTACACCATAAATAAGCTTATTTTGTGTTTCAGTGAAAAATTTTGTGGTTTCAACATCTGTTTTATCGTAGTCTGACGATAAGGCAAATAAATCTTTTAATTTTTGGTAAAAACGTTTTTCACTTGCCCTAATATCTCTGATTTGCTCTAATAACTCATCAAAGTAATCAGGGCGACCATCTGGATTTTTAAGGCGTTCGGAATCAATAACAAATCCTTTTTGCATGTATTCTTTTAATGTTGTATTAGCCCATTTTCTGAATTGAACACCTCTTTTAGAGCGGACTCGAAAACCTACTGCTAGAATGGCATTAAGATTGTAGAGTGTTACTTGATAGGTTTTACCGTCAGCTGCAGTTACCGAGGAATTCTCGGTAACTGCTTTTTTGTCTAGTTCATTATCTGAAAAAATATTCTTAAGGTGGAGCGAAATATTATCTGTAGAACATTCAAATAATTGTGACATACTTTTTTGTGTCATCCATACAGTTCCATCATTGGCATATAGTTTTACATTAGTTTCTCCATCTTCTGTGTTATATATAATTATATTATCCATGAACTTGCCCTTCTAAATTTTCTATACCTTTGCAATATCTCAAAGGTCTTTTTCTTATTTCTATAATTTGAACAAACTATTTCAGTTATTATTTTTTTTTTGCTTTCTAGGCGATATAATAAGCTTATTCCCTCATCCTGTTGGCGCAGGGTGGGGGACATTTTTTATTTATGTTTAGATATTAATTCTTCAAGTTCTTTTAAATCTTCTAAATCAGCATGATGAGCAATTAAAAAATTGTTTAAATTTAACTCATATCTGTAAGCCCTTTGGTTACGGTGAACGAGTACATAATTAGTTTCTTCTTGCATTCGTTGAAGATTTCTTTGAACTGTGTTTTCATGTTGATCAATAGTTTCTGCAATTTCTTTTACAGTGGCACCTAAATTATCAGAAAATAAAGCTGCTTGTAGTAGTACGTTGTATATTTTTTTATCTGGTTTTTTCAAATCGCTTGAGAAGAGTATTTTTTGATAAATATTAAAATCATTAGCTTTTTTTTCAAGTATTTCTATAGTTTCTGTTAGTGATTTTTCAAATATAGCCAAAAAGCCCAATATAAAGTAGGTTAATTCACCTCTATTTAATGGTTGGTTGGCATCCTCAAATAATTTATAGTAAAAGCGTTTGGCTCTTTTAATTGTTACAGATAATCTAATTGCCAACAGTGGATTTTTATTATGGGCTAAATAATAAGAAGTTATAAATCTGGATGTACGACCATTACCATCATAGAATGGGTGTATATAGCCAAAAAGATAATGGAAAATACTTATCCTAGTCAGTAATGGCGTATTAATATCATTTAATATGTTTAAAGCAATAGTCATGGTAGAAATGATTTTATCTTCTGGAGATAAGCCTGTGTGGATATCTTTAAATCCATCATTTACAGATACACTATCTTTTCGAAAATATTTTCCATCTGGTATATTTTTAGGATCATCATTCACAACTTCATCTAAGGCAAAATCATCATAGAATATTCTTAAATCTTCACATGTTTTAAAAGAGATGTTTTCATTAGTAATGAGTTTTTGGTATTTATTAACAATTCCCCAGAGGCGTGTATTTTTCTTTTCTTCTGGATGTTGTTGTTGCTCTAATGCATAATCAATCTCTTTTCTTGAACTATGGACACCTTCAATATCGTTTGTTGCTTTAATTTCATCTCTTAGACACGAAGTAAAGAATTGCTTAATTGCTATAGGCGGAATTGGATGTATAATGCGTTCTAATTTTAATATTAAATCATTAATCCGTTGTTCACGGAGCATCATTTCAGGGGTAATACAAGTGAACATTTCATAAGTATTATCACGAGAATCTTTTTTTGTATAAATTCCTAGTTTTTGAGTATAAGGAGCATAAAATCTACTTTTGTAAATCTCATCAACTAGGGTTTCATCTATGTGAAAGATTGTTTTTAAAGGTTTGTTTTGCATGAGCACCTCCAACATTTTCGGGAAAATAGGGGAGTTAAAAATTTATCTCCAACATTTTTACAAAAATAGAGGAGTTAAAAATTTATCTCCAACATTTTAGAAAAAATGCTATATATTTCCCTTTGCGCTTCTTTAAGTTTTCAATTATATTGACGACAAAATCAATATAATCTCTAGACATATCCTTTAAAAAGGTCGCCTTAACTCTATAACTTTACCAATAATAGTAACAGGTAAATTAATAATGTCTTCATTGCTGTAACAGGTAGGGGGATAAACCGCTACATTATAACCGATAAGGGTAATGCCATTATCGGCTTTTTTTATTTGTTTAACTGTTGCTTCATCACCATTGACGAGTACTACAGCGACGTCACCGCTTTCAATATCAGGTTGTTGTTTAACAACGATAATATCATCTTCAAATAATCTAGGCTCCATACTATTCCCTTTTACTTTTAAGCAAAAAAATGTACCTGTAGAAGCAAGTTCAGGGGTAATTTCTTCATAGCCTAGTATATCTTCGATAGCACTGATAGGGGTACCAGCGATAACAGAGCCTAAAATAGGAATTTGAACGCCTACACGTTTTGAAAAATTAATGCCATTATCTATAACATTAACATCTAAAGTGATTGGTTGCTCATCATCTAGTTGTTTTAAAAGGTCATCTAATGAGATATTATATAAATTTGCTACAGATTTGAATATAGCGGTTGAAGGCGCAATAGGTTTTCCAGAGCGAGAATTTTTATTTTTTTCTAACATTGATATATATGCTTTGCTTACGTCTAGAAGTTTCCCCATTTCTTCCATAGTCAATTTATTATCAATTCTATATTTTTTTATTAATTCTCCTATATGCATTATTGCACCTCTCTTTCTTATGTTAAGTATATTATACATTTTAAAAACAAAAATGTAAAGCATGCTTGACATGTTGAGGGGGTAGATGATATACTTCAATTAAAGTTAAGCATACTAAACAAAACTGGTAAGGGGGTGATAGAAATGAATACTGGTGAGAAGATAAAGGCAATGAGGATAAAGCGCGGCTATACACAAGAAGAGTTAGCAAATAAAGCAGGAGTATCAAGAATTACAATTATTAAATTAGAAACTGGCTCACAAAGAGTAACAACTAACAAAACATTGTCATTATTAGGGCAAGCATTAGAATGTGAACCAGCTTATTTTTTAGAATGAAAGTTAAGCATACTAAACTAAAGAGGTGATTATATGCCACCAAATAAATGTAGGAGAATATGATGTCGAAAAATGGTGAAGTTAAGGGGGGGTATAAAATAAAAAACTCTCGCACTGATAATACGAGAGTTTTTTATCCAACTTTTTTACCTATAACTCATTGCATCGTTTAAACTTAGCAAGTTTGTGCCGAGCTTCGAAGTATAGCTTCTCGACAAAACTTTTGACCTCCGTCGACTAAATTTAAACGCATAGATGTTATCAGCAACTATTTCTTCATGAGTCGCATCACTTAGGGCTGTTTGGACAGCCAAAACTTACGAGACGCCTTTCCGCATTAGCCAATAAAAACATTGATAGTCAGTAAAACTATTAATGTTTTTATTGATAGGAACAAGGCGTATTCAAAAACTGGCCCAAAAACATGAAACCACCTCCTTCATACGCCTAATCAAGGGCTCATGTATATTTTAACGTTTGTAATATCGTTTAGTCAAATAAACGCTATGTTAGGAGGAATTATTATTAAATTTGCTGAGGTAGTAAAAGAAAATAGAAAAAAGAAAAAATTATCAATGTATCAATTGGCGATTAATGCTGGTGTAAGTAGAAAAACAATATTGGATATTGAGAATGGGGCCGATGCAAAAATAAGTAATGTAATAAAAATATGTAAAGCATTAAAAATTGATTCATTATCCATGGAAGATTAAAGAGAAGAGGGGGTGAGGTAAATGCCACCAAATAAAAAAGAGCTAGAGTTACTGGAGCAACTTTCAACTCTTAAACGTATTAGATTATTAGAGGAAAGAGTAATTTATTTAGAACTTACTCTTTTGGAAGTTCTAAATAATCTTAAGCAGTTTAAATGTAATTTGGTGATGAAATGAAAAAGAAAAAACAAAAAAAGCCCGAACTGGAATTAAATCCGGTTAAGGCGTTGATAGGCGGGCGAATAGTTTGCCACCAATGTGGGGCAGAGGTAACAAACCGCAAAACCTACAAAATATTTGATAGGCAATACGGAGTTATCGAGGTTTGTGCATTGTGTCAAGTAAAGGCGAGGAGGTGAAATCAATGGAAAATAATAAATGGGAACGATTTATAGAAATATTAATCAGTCCTGAGATTGCTTTATTGTTGGCTGTATTGGCGGTTCTAATGAACCTGTATCTGATTTACTTAAATCATATAGATAGCTATATGCTCTAAACTTTTTACGATTAGTATTTGACCAAGGACTTCTTTTCAATAAAGTAGTTTCCGTTGTTTTTATACTGACCATAACACCATTACTAATATCAACATTGTCGTTTATATAAATGAGAACATCAATGGAAGTACAAGAACCGGCTGGAAGTGGTGCAAATATTCTGTCAGGGAGTGTAATTACAAAATTGTCTAATGCATTAGGACCAAATGGAGACAGTAGTATATTTTTATTTTTTAAAAAAGGAAGGGTCCTATATGTCGCAATAAAGTGATTGGCATTACTTACGGGGTCGAACGCTCTTAAGTCCATATAAGCCATATTAACACAACTAGAATTAACGATATTTATGGTGGTGTATAGTGCTCGTGTTGCCTTAACATCATGAATTAGTTCTTCAGAAGAGATGATATCCTTCTTTGGGTTCAGTAGATAGCAATTAGGAGCAAAATCAACTGTAATGGCTTTTCTTGTGTTTCGATAGCTTAAGTATGCAATGAATAAACTTAATACAGATATGAGATTTGCAATAATCTCACCAGTTGTCATTATAATCACCTCCCTTCAAGGTGATTATAACATGAATTAGGATGTGTAAAAACAAAAAGAGGTGATGACATGGAATGCAGAACATATAGCGTTGAGGATGTTGCTAAGATTTTAGGAATATCAACGAAAAGGAGGTGAAAGGATGGATAGATTAGATAAAGTATTAATTGCGTTGAAAGAAGTGTATGGTTATAAATTTACAGATAAGCGAGCTAAATGGGCTAGATATTTGCTCCGTAAAAATAACAGAACCATATATGAAAAAGATATAGAGGAATGGATTTTAGTTAGAAAAGATGCTCCAACAATTCCAGACCTCTATAAGTTATCAAAATCTGTAGAGCCTAATAATTAATCTTCAGGTAGTGAAGAAAGCTCTAGGCTTGATAAAGCTAAATTTTTTGCGGCTCTAACTTTTGCTGATACAGGACTCCAAGTTGTATCGACACTAATTGTTTGAACGTTTATCACGAATCGCAAACGCTATCAGATATTTGATAGGCAGTGCGGTGTGATTACGGTATGTAGTTTATGCCAAGTTAAAAGTAGGAGGTAGAAAATGCGAATAGAAGCAGGCGGGCTGGGTGAATATTACTTAGCTAAAGCTAATGCAATTTTGAAATTTAAAGGCAATAACTTATATGATTATTGGTCTAAGGTTATTCATGAAGCGGCAACTACCGACGAAACCGAGGCAACTTTACATATTCGAGGGGCAGGCATAACGATTGACGATGCTTATGAAGCAATCGGCGTACTTGTTAGTTCAGGATTTAGAGCCCGCCGTGCAATCACTAATGACGGCGAGTTGCTATTTATAGTTGAGTGGTAGGAGGTGAAACCATGAACACACAAGTAACAATCAAGGAAGGGGCTCACATCTTAGGAATTACCGAACAAGCCTTAAGGATTGGCTTGCAACGTGGCAAGTTTGATATTTTCGGACGAGCCATTGATATGACCGGCAAGGGCAAGCGGTTCAAATATGTAATATTTAGAGCCCCGTTGTTGAAATTTGTAAACGGCGATTGGACTGTTCAAGAAATTTAGAAAGGAGGCGAGAAAAATGATGACAGGATTGCTAATCAAAAGTTTTGCCCTTGGTATGGCGTTCATGGCGGCGGTATTAGTGGCATATTGGTATGTGTGCTTAAGACCGGAGCCCGAGCAATACGACGAAACACCGAATTTTGAGCCGTACGCAACGCCAAAGGCACACGCCTATGATTGGGCAAAAGATACCCGACATGGTGCGTTTAAGGCAAAATAAAAGCCCTCAACCGGTGGCACGGTTAAAGGGCAAAAGAAAATGTATATATTTAAATTATAGCATAGGAGCAGAAAAATGAACAGTCTATATGATTTGTCAGAGAATTATAAAACACTCATGCAGATGATTGAAGATGCAGAACTTGACGAAGAGGCACAAGAAGATTTGCCGGCTTTAGAAGATACGCTATTAATGATTGAGGATAGCTTAGAGGGCAAAGTTGATAACATTTGCCGGCTGTACTTCAATTGGAAAAATGAAGCGGAAATGTTTAAGAAAGAGGCGGACCGATTAACTAAACGCCGTAAGGTGTTAACGGATCGCGTGGAACGCCTTAAAACATACCTACAGGAAAACATCGAAAAAGTAACCGATAAGCCATATGCAACAGGCTTATTCAAAACCGGCTATCGCAAAAGCGTTGTAACTGAGATTGACGATTTAAACGCTGTACCGGATGAGTTTAAGAAGATAGCTATTACACCCGATAAGACAGCAATTAAGAACGCTATCAAGGCCGGAGCGGTTATTGACGGAGCTCACTTAGAAGAACATCGAAACTTTGGTATATCGCTTAAATAGGAGGCTAATATGGAAGAATTAATTAAAAAATTAGGGGCAGTACAAAGTGAATTGAAAGCTCCTAAAAACCAATACAACGGCTTCAATAACTTCTATTATCGCAGTGCCGAGGATATCCTCGAAGGGGTTAAACCTCTATTAAAACGCGAAGGGCTTTTGTTGACGATTGAAGATGATGTTAAACAAGTCGGCGAACGGTATTATATCGCAGCCACCGCCACAGTTTCAGACGGTAAAGCATCACTATCAGTTACAGCATACGCTCGGGAACAAGCTGATAAAAAAGGTATGGACGCTAGCCAATTAACAGGGGCTACATCATCGTACGCCCGTAAATATGCTCTTAATGGCCTGTTCTTAATCGATGATGTAAAAGACGCTGATTACCCGATGCAAGAGCAGCCAAAGAAAAAAACGCAACAAGTAATGCCTACAGAGCCGAGCTTGTGGGAGCAAACTAAAACATACGCTAAACAGAGCGGCGTTACTGAACAAGAGTTAAAAGAATTTATGAAAAACGAACTCGGCTTATCTAATTCCAATGAAATGACAAAAGAGCATTGGCAAAAGGCTCGGACGTTCATTAATAGCATTCGGTATAAATCATGAAATGGACAACCAAAGGCGTAAATCTACTCAAATCAATCGCTTGGCAGTTGGTAATTCCGGCGCCGAAAGACAACGATATAGCCAAAATCGACAGTGAAACAGAATACACTATCGAGATTAAGCGGAAAAGCAAAAGACGCTCATTGAACGCAAACGCCTATTGTTGGGTGTTATGTCAAAAGATAGCGGTTGAACTATCTAAAAATGGCTATATCTCAAAAGAAGATGTATATCGCAAAGCGATACTCGATAGCCAAAAAGGCGAGGCAGTCGGAATACCAATAAATATAGTTGATAGCGTCATACGCAAATGGCGTCATAACGGCATCGGTTGGCTTGCTATAGTCGATGACTGTGAGCGGCTAGAGGGCGTTAAGCGAGTTTATTTATACGCCGGCTCATCATCGTATAATGTGTCGGAGATGTCGAGATTGATTGAGTGTTTGGTTGATGAGTGCCAACAGTTAGGCGTCCCACTTGATCCGTCAGACTACATCAAATCACTCTTAGAAGATTGGAGTAAGCAAGTTGAACAAGCTGAAACGAGAGGATAACAAACTGTACAAAATCACACGCCCTCAAGCTATCGAGAGGGACAGCCCCAACGGTTACCCCGAATGCGTGTTATGTGGCTCAAATAGCCCGACCGATGTGCATCATATCGTTAGTCGGGCGCAGGGCGGCAAAAGTGAATTATGCAACCTTGCAACGCTGTGCCGGAGTTGCCACAACGCAGCTCATGGCGTGAACGCTAAAGAAATCAGAGCAAAACTCTTGGAAATCATAAAAGAAAGGACGAACACAAATGACTGACTTAGAAATCTTAGAACTTTTAGTTAGTGAGCTTAAGCTCATGGCAAGCGAAGGCTTTACATGGAAAAGCGACGGCGAAAAACAGCAAGCCATCGGCAAAAATGCAGCCTATTTAAAAGTATTACAGTTAATTAAACGGCTAAAAGGTAAAGAACCTGCCGCAACGGAATAGCTTATGAAGTACATCGATGAGATTAACTCGTTCTATTCATGGCTAGAAACTAACCCTATTTCTTCACCGTCTATTACACTATGGCACGGATTGATGAACGTATGTAATAAAACAGGTTGGAAACAAGAGTTTAATGTAGCCATTTCAGTACTTGAGTTAAAGACAGGCCTCTCGAGAAGTGCTATCTATCGAGCGAGAAATGTACTAAAACAAGCGGGTAGGATAGACTTCTCAAGCAGAGGAAGTAAACAATCGAGTGCGTACTCAATAATTCCGTTTGCGTCCCAAATAGACACACAAAGCGGAACACAAAGCGGAACACAAAGCGGAACACAAAGCGGAACACAAAGCGGAACACAAAGCGGAACACAAAGCGAGACCATACCTAGACATAGACAAGACAAGACTAGACTAGAGAAAGAAAGTAAACCAAAGAAACCGGCGAGCCGATTTCAAAAGCCCTCTCTTGATGAAGTCATTGAATATTGCAAAGAACGTGGCAACTCAGTTGATGCTGAACGCTTTGTCAATTACTACGAGGCCAACGGTTGGCGTGTAGGTAAGAACGCTATGAAGGATTGGAAGGCAGCCGTGAGAACTTGGGAAGGGAGGGAGAACCATGTCAAACCTACGAGCAGCAATAGAACAATTCAAACGGCTGGCGGAGGAAGCCCGGACAAGTGGGCAAATGAAACCGGTGAATGGTGAGCAGCCTAAATCGCTAAACTTTGAATATTACGGCATTGGCAAACGCTATCAAGGCGTAACTCTTGGGGCGTTGGAGTTTGAAGGTGCCGAATATGCACCGGTGGTTGCCTTTGCGGAAAACATCAAACAGCGTCTTGAGAATGGCTTAGGGCTCATCTTGAAGGGTCCCGTTGGCACAGGTAAGACTTGCGCGGCGATTGCTATCATGCGAGTGGCGATTGATAACAAATATAGCGCGTTTTTCATCTCGATGATGAGCCTACTCGATAAACTCATGACGCTCCGTGACAAAGAGGAAGCCTACGAGTTTGAGCAACGTTTGAGGACAACAAAATTACTCGTGCTTGATGATTTAGGCGGCGAGTATCGCAGTAAGAATGATTTTACCGGCAGTAAATTGATGTCGATTATCGGCGAACGCTATGAGCGACAACTATCGACTATCATCACGACAAATCTAACTATCGAACAGTTAAAAGCGGAGTACGATGAACGAATGATAGACCGGCTCCGCAGTACAAATCAACTTGTTACGCTTGGCGGCGAAAGCTTACGCCGGGCAGAATGGAGAGAAATATGAACACAGTGCAGTTATTAGGGAATTTATCACGTGATCCGGAAGTGCGATATACAAAATCGGGCAGAGCAGTGGCATCGTTCACGGTGGCAGCTAGCAATACCTACATCGACGCAGAGGGCAACACTCAAGAGCAAACCTCATTTATTAATTGCGTAGCTTGGGGCAAGCTCGGCGAGGGCGTGGGCGAACTCAAAAAAGGCTCTCAGTGCTTTGTTGAGGGGCGTTTGACTACTCGCTCATATGACGGCAAGGACGGACAAAAGCGATATATCACCGAGGTAGTGGCTAACTTTGTAGGGGCTCCGCTTGATGAGCCGGCAAAACAAGCCTCTAACTTTGACAGTTTTGAAAAACAAGAGGAAAATATACCGTTTTAAGTGATAGAAAACTCATAAAATGTTTTTTGAAAACCGTAAAGGAGCTACGTATGAAAATCATAATTGATTATCCGATTATTTGGCAGAAAATGCTAGAACATGACATCAGTATTACCGATTTGGCGTTGGAAGCTGGTATTAAACGTTTTACAGCGTGGAATTTGGTGCAAGGTAAGTACGTGCCCGATTTGCAAACATGCCAAAAGATTGTCAAGGCATTGAAAATCTCGGACACTGAATTATTTAGGGTGAAACCATGACAAATAGCAGGCGCAAAGGAGCAAACGGCGAGCGTGAATTTAGTAAATATTGTCACGGTCAAGGGTTCCCGAACGTAAGGCGAACGGTTCAATATTGCGGTAAGTCGGGCGAGGCTGCAGATGTGGTAGGCCTCCCCGGCATTCACGCCGAAGTCAAGCGAGTGGAACGGCTAAACCTATACGACGCCCTTGAGCAGGCTAAAAGGGACGCTCAAAAGTCAAAGGGCGTGCCGGCAGTATTCCACCGCAAGAATAATCATGAGTGGGTTGTGGTAATGGCGGCAGAGGACTGGTTTAACCTCTACCGAGAAAGCGAATTATTGAATAGCAATTATAGGAGCGATGAAAATGGACGGGACAACGCTTAGAGGGTATATTTTGGAATATTTATACGAAAAAGGGTATGAGTACATCATCAATGATGGATTCGGCGAAGTCTATGCGGTGGACGCCGTAGAAAGCGAGTATAGTAATTATATTAAAGGCAGTAAGCGGGTTAAATATTTGGGGTTTTGTGAACTATTTGAAGATGTTACTTGCTCCGAGCCGTTGAATATCGCTTGTGAAATTGGGGCGATTGATTGGTCGACGGTTCCGGAAAATACGCCGGTGCTAGTGCGACATAACGAATCGGAACCATGGGAATATCGGCATTTTTATAAATATAGCACCGAATCGGATTATCCATTTATTTGCTATATCGACGGAAAGACAAGTTATACGGTCAAGAGCATTCAGAGTATTGTTAAATATGATAATTGGGAATTTTGCAAGTTAGCGGAGGAAGAATGGAAACCGGGGCGAATGGACTATGAAGAATTAGAATTATTGCACCATTTCGCCGAATCGTTTGTAGACATTGAACGAGAAGAAATCGAGGAGGGCGAACAATGCTAGTTGAAACAAATGACTGGGCAGTAAGTCGTAACGGTGAGAACTTTTATAGATGTGACAGCAGTTCGAGAGAGGGAGCCATTGAAGAAGTCGACAAAGGCCGTATATTTGACCAAGAGGACTTAATGTCCGATTGGGGTGTTAGAAGTTTTTATATTGGCAAAGTTTACGAGTTTGAGCCTGTTATTGATGTTGATAGTATTATTGAGCGACTACAATACGAGTGCGAGGACCAAGTCGGCGAAAATGCTGACGGATATTTGAGCGACGCGAGCATAGAGGAACTTGAGGACTTAGAACAGCGGTTGACTAAGGCGTTCAAAGAGTGGTTAGATGAATACGGATTGAACACTTCGGCGTTTGCTGTGTTGGATTATGATTTGATTACATTAGAACCGGTGGAGGTTGAGGAATGATTATAGATTTTGAAAATCAGGATATAACAGAAATCGTAAGAAAAAATGAAGTGCCACACATTGATGTAAAAATTGAAAATTCGCCAAATGAAAGAAGCACAGAACAGGCGGTACTGTTAATGGTTGCAGTTGCCAGATACGCCCTCTTAATGGGCATATCAAGGCACGAAGCAGCGCTTAAAATATCCGAACAATTAAGGTTAAATGCAAATGAACATTTAAAGGTAAATTGATAAAGGCGGAGGACATGGATGACACGAGCGTATAATGACCCTACAGGCGATGAGGCAGTTAAGCGGATATGTAACGAAGAGAATAGGCTAGATATTGTTATCAAGATAATAAAGCTAGTGTGTAAGCTTGGAGGGTTTAAGATAATCAATCGGCTCATTTTGCAAGACGATACAAGTAATAGGAGGTACTATTGATTATGACGGCAATACAATGCCTTGAGAGGCTGCGAGACATGCAGATAGAGCTCAGACGGTTAGAGCGTGATATTAAAGAGCTCCGGTCAAAGCTTTACTCACTAAAGGCGATAGATTACTCAAAGGATCGTATCAGTGGCGGGCACAGCAAAGACTTAGGCGACGAGGTGGCAGAGTTTAACGACAAACTAAACGAGGCACAAGCTAAATGGCAACGGCTCATATCGTATAGTGATACGGTGGATGAGATGATTAATCAAATCGGCTCATGTGAGTATAGGGCCCTATTGCATGAGCGGTATATTAATTGTGGCAGTTGGGAGCAAGTCGCCGAGGTGGTAGGCGTTACTCGGGAATGGATTAGGAAACGCATGTACCGAGAGGCAATTCATGAATTTGAAAAAATTTATAAAAAGAGTTGGCATGAGTTGGCAGTAATTGGCACGGAGAATGTAATATAATATAAGTGTACAAAAGCCCTCAGGCGGACACGGGAAAAACCGCCATGGACTTTACAGCTCCTAAGCAAATAAATACCACAAGGCAAAAAGGCATCCGCAAGGGTGCTTTTTTGTTTTACTTGAAATTGCTTAAAACTACTTGAAAGGAGGGCCTGTAATGGCTAAAGGTAAATATCATGAATGGCTTGAACCCGATAATCTATTGCTATTACAGGCTTGGGCTCGTGATGGTTTAACAGATGAGCAAATTGCTACAAATATCGGGATTAATCGAGATACGCTGTATAACTGGAAGAAGAAGTATACCGACATATCCGACGCCCTAAAAAGGGGTAAGGCTGTAATAGATATAGAAGTCGAGAACGCACTTTTGAAACGGGCACTTGGTTATGAGTATATAGAATATTCCGAGGAGCATAGCGATGACGGTATTAAAATAAAGAAAACAACTAAGCAGGTAGTGCCGGATACAACGGCTCAAATTTTTTGGCTTAAGAATAGACGCCCTGATTTATGGCGGGATAAACGCGATATCGAAATGAGCGGACATCTCAATAACCCGTTTGACGGTGTTAGCACCGAAGATATAAAGAAGTTGATTCAAAATGAATAGGGAAGTTGTTATTAAACAGGCAAAATTAGAGCTCGCTAGACGCGAGTTTTTTTATTATTGCCACTTAATGGCTGATGACTTTTATCGACTTGATAGAGAGTATTTAGTAACACTGTGCAATGAGATGCAAGCGTTTTTTGAAAGTAAAGAGCACAATGTGCTAATCATGAATATGCCGCCGCGGCACGGTAAGAGTAGGACAGCTCAATTATTCGTGCAGTGGATACTCGGCAATGACCCAACACAAAAGATTATGACGGGCTCGTACAATGAAACCCTATCGACGATGTTCGCTAAGAACGTGCGAAACGCCATCCAAGAGCAAAAGGCTGATACAGATATTATTGTATATCGCGATATATTCCCGGGGAGGGCAATCAAACGCGGTGATAGTACCATGAGCCTATGGTCATTGGTTGGACAGTTTAACTCATATCTAGCGACGTCGCCCGGCGGGACGGCTACCGGTTTCGGCTGCTCGCTTATGATTGTCGATGATATTATTAAAAACGCCGAAGAGGCGTATAATGCGAACGTCAAAGAGCAACATTGGGAATGGTTTACTAATACCATGCTTTCTCGATTAGAGGAGGATGGCAAGATTATATTGATTATGACTCGTTGGGCGAGTGATGACTTAGCGGGACGTGCTATAGAGCATTTTAAGCATGATACTAAATTTAAGCCTAAAGTGATCACAATGAAAGCCCTGCAAGATGACGGTAGCATGCTATGTGATGAAGTGTTATCGTATGATAGCTATCAAGCGAAGAAAAGAGCCATGGGTGAGGATATAGCAAGTGCTAACTATCAGCAAGAGCCGATTGATTTGAAAGGCTGCTTGTATACGACACTGAAAACATACGACGCACCGCCTGCTGATAATTACGGACAATCGCTATTTACTGAAATCAAGAATTATACCGATACCGCCGACGAAGGTGAAGACTATTTGTGTAGCATTTGCTACGGTGTGTATAACAAAGAAGCCTATATATTGGACGTCTTGTATACCAAAAAAGGCATGGAAATAACAGAACCGGCAACGGCTCAAATGCTTGTTAAGAACAAAGTGAATGTGGCTGACATTGAAAGCAATAATGGCGGGCGTGGGTTTGCTCGTGCTATCACTACGATATTAGCCACTCAATACCAAAATAATAGATGCTCAATTCATCCGTTCCATCAAAGCCGGAATAAGAAGGCTCGAATATTATCAAATTCAACTTGGGTTATGGAACATATTTACTTCCCTGTTAATTGGCGTGATAAATGGCCGGAGTTTTATGACGCTGTTACAAGGTACCAGCGTGAGGGGAAGAATAAACACGATGACGCACCGGATGCACTCACAGGCGTAGCGGAATACTGTTGTATGGGTGGTATACAGGGTGGTCATATTAATACTTACTAAGGAGGGCCATAATGGCGACAAATCGAAAGAATGAGATGTACAAGCTGTTACATGACGTCTACTATGGCGACGGGATGTTTTACGACGGCTCGGCATTGATTAAGCATGCGAGGGAATCGAATAAGAATTACGCACGGCGTAAGAAATTGGCGTATTATCTTAACTATGTCGGGCCGATTATCGACAGCACTGTATTGCCGGTATTTAATGATGAGATTAAGCGAGATTATCGCGACACAGCGAAATTTAAAATGTTTCTTGATGACGTTGACCGAGTAGGCACTAACTTACAGGACTTCATGAGCCGGCAAGCAGTCGCCGCCAAACTATATGGCGTTGTATATATTCTCGTAAATAACGAGGCAACACTCGGCGAATCAGAGGCTGACGATTTAAACATGAGGGCGTTGCCATTTCTCACAGCCATCGAGCCGAAGAATGTAACGGGGTGGCACTTCAACGAACGTGGCAGGCTGATTGATTTCAGTTATAAAGGTGCGTATTACGATGATGACGGGTATCACGTGCGTAAATACAAATGGACGATTGACAGGTGGGAAGTGCGGGACGAACACGACCAATTATTAAGAAGTGGCGAACACAATCTCAAACGAGTGCCGATTGTGCAATGGTTTGGACGCAATACCGACCCTCAACGAGTATTACCGGCACCGGAGTTTATTTCAATCGCTAAGACTAACTATCATATCTATCATTTGTGCAGTTTGCTCAGTCAAATCAGTGATAATCAAGCATTTAACATCTTAACGATGCAGAGTGCCGGCACTAACATGACCGATGTAACAATCGGCACCAATAACTTGCTATTATATCCTTCTGACACAAATGCACCTCAATTTATTGCGCCGGATTCGGGACCCGCTGAGGTGCTCATGGAGCAAATCAAAAACTTGGTTAGTGAAATGTACCGAATGAGCGGACTTAATAGCGTTATTGGAGTGGAATCGTCAAAGTCAGGGCTTGCTAAGAAATGGGATTTTGAGCGCACCAATAAGAACCTTGTAAACTTTGCCGTGCAATGCGAAAAAGCAGAGAAGGCCATTGTTGCCCTCTATGAACTATGGGCAGGTGAAACAGTCGATTATAAGTGCGAATATCCGCGAGACTTTAATATTGATGATGTAGCGGACTGCTTGGCACAGGCACAACAAGCCTTTGACTTAGGCATTACAAGTAAGACGTTTAGTTTGGAAGTCGCCAAGAAGGTGCTCGAAGCGTATATGCCAAATATTAAGCCCGAAACTTATGACGCTATTATTGAGGAATTGGAATCGGCGGCCGATGATTTGGAAAAGTCTCAAGCGTTTGGCGGTGAATTAGATGACGACGAAACAGACGATTGACGCCTTTGAGAACAGGGTAAAAGAATTATTGGACAAGGGCTACAAACCAACCGAAGCCGTATCAATTGCATACGCTGAATATCCAATTATGCAAGCGCTGAAAGATGAAGTAAATGATAGCTTACATCGATTAGCAGAGCAAGGGTATGGCGGACTACTATCGGCAGCCGTCGCTGAATCGGCGTTTAGGATGAAGTGGGCGCCCGATGGTTTAACATTGTCAGACCGTACTACAAGAGGCAGTAAGGCCGTGCGTGATATGGTGGCCAATGTGCTTAATCAACAAATGCTAAAGAACGCCAATTACAAGGCTAATGCACTCGCTTTGTTTGACGGTTATGGCTACGGCGGTATTATTCCAGAGCAAGATATACCGGACTTCATGCGAAAACTCATTAAATTAAGCAATGGCCCGAATTATGATAAGCAAAAATACAGAAACGCCATGCGTCAAGTTGAACGATATATCCGACAGCTTAACACGCAAGGCATGAAATACGCATATAACAAGGTGTTACAAGCTATCGAATCACGGAATAACGAGGCCTTGTTTAAGGCGTTGCGAGTGGCAACGCAAGAGCGAACTCGCTATTTTGCTGATCGTATCGCACGAACTGAGAGGGCGAGGGCATATATTGACGGTTTTATTGCTAAGTGGCAAGACAATGAGGATTGCGTGGCGTATCAATGGAAACTATCGACCGCACACCCTGATTATGATATATGCGACCTGTATGCTAATGCTGATTTATACGGCTTAGGGAAAGGCATATATCCCAAGGACAAAGTGCCAACTATCCCTGTTCATCCTCATTGTATGTGTAGGCTCAAGCCTATATTTAAAGGGCAAGTGCCGGATGAGCCTAGCGAACGCATTGAAGAAGGTGGACGTGAATATATTAATACACTTACTCAACGGCAGAAAGAGCAATTGCTAGGTGTGTATGGTAGTAGAGAAGTCGAGGCTGGGTTATCATGGACTCAAAAAGCGAGGGCCTATAATGGAACAAAATTAGAAGGCCGGATAAATATTCCTGAATCATTGAGAAACTATGTGGTAAATGGTAAAATCAATATAGAAGATGTTGCTAAACGATTACCTGACGAGAGTGATGGAGCGTTTGAGAAGAGAATTTGGGAGTATATTAAGTCATCTTTTTGTATTAAGCATTTTACATCAAGACAAGATTTACATTATAAATTTTCTGATAAATATGTCGAAGGAAAAAGTTATTATATAGAGCCATTAGATATAGACAAAATTTTCACATTTATATATTTAGGAGAACTCGGAAGTACGGGAAAAAAAGATTGGAATAAAAAAGTTTTGATTAAGCATTCAGAGCAAAAAGGTGTCCTTGTTAAAGATGGAAGAGAAATTGAAACAACTTTTAGCACTGTTCATTTTTCGAATAAAGGTATTCATGTGATACCTAGAAAGGGGCGATAAGAGATGACCGAAAAAGAGGCATATAGTTTTGAAGAGAAACGAGTAAAAATTATATCTACTAATAAAGATATTTGGATTGGTACGGTTCAGGAAGTAACTAGCTCAGCAGATAATGAAAATGGTGAGTATTCTGTTTGGGTTAGATGTGAAGGCGAGCGACATATAATTGAGTTTTATGCAAGTGAAATATTGTCTATTGAGGAAGTAGCCTTGTAGTTAATAGTAAATAACCGCTTACATATGTAGGCGGTTTTTTCATGCCCTGTGCAGTGTAGCACACGGGCATTTTTTATTGGCAAAAACGGAGGAGACCGTTTTATGTATTACAGTCATTTAAATACGGAGGTTGAGAAATGACATTAGCAGAGTTATACACAAAACTCGAAGGATTGGAAAACGGTAGCGAATATGTATCGGCGATTAAAGCAGAAGTTGCCAAATTAAACAGTGAGGCCAAAGCCCACCGCGAGGAGAAAGAAAAAGCTACGGCTGCCCTTGCGGACATGACAAAAGAGCGAGACGGTCTAACTGCGAAATTATCCGAGTTTGAAACGGCAGGGGCCGGAGCAGATAAGGAACTGGCACAACTCAAGAAACAGGTAGAGGCGTTAACGAAACGCTCCGAAGAGGCGGAAAACGCACGCAAAGAGGCCGAAAGTCAACGTATTAAGGCTGATATCCAATCACAGTTTGTTGACGCATTTACTAAGAGCAACGCAATGGATCCGCAGCTATTTGCACAAATGGTAGCCGATAAGGTTACAGTAGGTGAAGATGGCTCATACAGTTATGTAAAAGCTGACGGAACAACTGGCACTATTCAAGACTACGCGGCCGAATTTCTCAAGGGCAAACCTTGGGCGGTTAAGAGTACACAGAACGCAGGTAGCGGCGAATCAAGCCGGGCAAGCGGTGCGAGTGGTAACGACGTACAACAAGAATTTGAAAAGGCATTAGGAATTTAAAGAAAAGAGGTAAAAAATTATGGCAATTAACACATTGGAAATGGCTAAATTGTTTCAACAGTCTCTCGACAAACAAATGTTAGTCGGGGCTACATCCGGTTGGATGGAAGCGAACGCATCTCAAGTTAAGTACAACGGCGGCGACACGGTGCGTATGCCAAAAATCACTACATCCGGACTTGCAACGTATAGCCGTGATGAAGGGTTCAATCAAGGCTCTGTAACCTTATCCTACAATGACTACAAACTCACTCAAGACCGTGGCCGCACGTTCCACCTTGACGCTATGGATATCGATGAATCCAACTTTGTAGCATCCGCCGGCAACGTTATGGGCGAATTTCAGCGTTTGCAGGTAATTCCTGAAGTAGACGCTTATCGTTATTCTCGTATTGCGGCACTTGCAAAAGGGGCTAGTCAAGAAACCGCAGGATTTACACCGACCGCCGCCAACATTTTGGCAAAACTTGATGAAGAAATTACCAACATTCAGGATATTGTAGGTGAAGATGTACCGCTTGTTATTTCTATGTCTACCCCTATCCGCAACATTTTAAATAGCGCCGATAAGATTGAGCGCTATATGTCTGTAACTGACTTCAAGGCCGGTGAAATCAATACTAAAGTACGTGCTTATAATGATATCCCTATCTTAGGCGTTCCTTCTGCACGCATGAAAACGGCGTATGTATTCGCTGACGGCAAAACTAGCGGACAGGAACAAGGTGGATTTAAAGCGGACGCAGCCGCAAAAGGTATCAATTGGATTATCATGGCAAAAAATGCACCTTTGGCTATCTCCAAAACTGATAAAGTGCGTATTTTCTCCCCGGATATCAACCAAAAGGCAGACGCATGGAAGCTTGACTATCGTAAATTCCATGACTTATGGATTCCGACTAATAAATTAGCCGGCGTATGGGTTAATACAGGAGCTTAATTATGGTCAGATTAGTTAGATTAAACGAGGTTCAGTATGTGCCATCTGAAAAGGTGGCACAGTACATTGAACAAGGCTTTATTATTGCTGAATTAGAACCACCTAAACCGTCTAAACCTATTGAAGAATCAAAATCAGAAGAGGTTGAAGAATCAAAACCAGAAGAGGTTGAAGAACCAAAACCTAAACGCAGAACAGCGAAGAAAGCAGTTGAGGCGGATGAGTAATACTCGGGATGCATTTAATAAGCGGCTTAGATTGGCGGTAAGAGAGGCTACAGTTTTAGTACGAGGCAAGGCCCAAGACAATCACGATTACACCTCGCATTCGGGCGAGCTTGAAAAGTCGGTTGAAACTCGATTTATTGACAACGGGCTAACAGGTGAGGCGTACCTTGATACAAACATTGCCTCATATGCTTCATTTGTACATGAAGGCACGCCGGAACACGATATATTTTCCGTGAATAAGCGTTCGCTCCGATGGTTTGAAGGCAATGACGCTATATTTGCCAAATCGGTACGGCATCCGGGCTACAAGGGCGACCCATTTCTATATGATGCCTTGAAAAACAACAAAACTCGCATTGATGAGATATTCGCTAAGCATACAGAAAGGGCGGTGAGCGACATTGCAAGCACTATACGAGGTAGAACTTATACGTTTAAGTGATGATTTACTCGGTCAGAATATCACTGACGACATCATGGAAAAGGCCGAAAAGTGGCTCGCATATTTCGCCGCCTCTCTTGATGTTAAATTTGAAGAAATTGTACCGAGTTTTATAATCACGGAACTCATCACGGCGTACGCTATGCGTGAGGTGTGTGTCAAAAAGTCATACGGGGCTAATGCTCCCGTGTGGGGTAACTCGACGCAGAAAACTGGCACGCTTGACTATTTCGGGCAGAAATTGAAGTTTTACGAGGCTAGAATCAAGGAATTAGAGAACCGTATTACGCCGGCTGACCTAACAGGCAATAAGGCGGGCAAGAACGGCTATAGGTCAGTGGAATTATACAGGGGGTAGGGTAATGTTATTTTACGAAGGGCTACATTACATCGGCGACGAACTCGCGAATCGTTGCGATGATGTTAATATCGTGTATGGTTTTAGACATCCTACAACCTTGAATTTATCAGAATCTAGCCAAGTCTTTGATTTGTATCGCGATAGCGAGGATGAGGACTATATCAAGATGTCGGTTGCCCTTTGGGTGAGGGATGATAACCCTGACCTTGATAGCGGTTATGCGAAACTCGCCGAGTTAGAGCGTCGTTTTTTTGACGCCATTCAGGCTATCAACGAGGAATTATGGGCACTCGAAGGCGAGGGCTTATTTATCGCTGATAATGTGCAACTTTTAACAATTGAAGTAGGCAGTACCGCGGGGGCAACGGAAAGTTTATGGCCGTTATTCGGGTCAGAAACTAAGCTCAACTTGCGGATTTATAAACATAGGGAGGTAAGTAATGGCTGAAACGAAACCAACTACTACCACGGAAACAGAACCGAAAGGAGTAACGAGAACTATGGCAGCTACAAAGAAAGCATTAGCACCAAGTAAAGATGTAGCACTTGCTACAGTTGGCAAGAATTATCTTATTTATATCAATACCGGCACCGATGAAACAACCGGCGCCGAGTGGACATTATTAGGCGGTCAGCGTAGCGGAGACTTAAGCCGTAAGTCTGACTCTATTGATGCATCTCATAAAGGTAGTGGTGGCTGGAAAACCACATTGCCGGGTTTGAAAGAATGGTCTATGGATTTAGAAACCTTGCTCATGGTAAATGATGATGGTTTAGAAGTTCTTAATCGGGCGTGGCTTGACGACCAACTTGTAAATATCAAATTTGAATATCCTGATAAGTCTTATTATACGGGGTGGGCGTCCTGTACTGAATTATCTATCAGTGCACCACATGACGACGTGGCAACCTACAAGGGCACGCTTAACGGCGTGGGTCCTTTGTCTGAACTTAAAAAACCGTAAATGTATATAATGCTGACCGGCTATAATGTCGGTCAGCCTCTTTTTTAGGAGGTTTTAAGTATGAAAAAAATCGAATGTAATTACTTCGGGCAAGGTCAATATATCTATTTCAACATCTCAAGATTAGCACAATTAGAGCAGGCAATCGGCGTCAAGGCTATGGAATTAATCACAACCGTGCCGGGCTTAACTGAACTCTTGCACGCCTTTTCTATCGGGTTGGCTCACGAGCAACGACAGACGCCGAATTGGTACGCTAATCGCATTGACGAACTCTTAGAAGAAGGCGTAACATTTGATGAACTTTCTACCGTGGTTTTGAAAGCCTTAATCGGTAGCGGGTTATTAGGTAAGAAAGCCTATGCTATGGCGTTCCCGGATGAAGCAGTTGAAAGCGACAACGAAGAAGTAAAAAACTGAAACGGGGCGAAAAGCCCCTATCATTTAGACAGTGGGTGCGAAAGGCTGAAACTATCGCTTATGGCGTGTTGAATTTGAAGCCGTGGGAATTTGAAGAATTAACGCCTCGTGAGTTTGATTTGATGTGCGAAGGATATGAGGCACGGTCAAAAGAAATTGACGCACGCCTTGCCTATTTCTTCACTATGGCAACGAATGTACATTTAAAGGCTAGCGGTCGAATTAAAATAAGCGACATCATGAAGCAGTTGCATCCGAAAACAACTAAAGAGCGGAAACAAGAAGAAGAAGAATTTCTTAGAGAATGGATAGCCGAAGGAGGTGAGGCACATGGCTGATACTCGAATTGCGGTAACGATTACGGCTGACGGATCAAGTGCAACGGCGGCGGTTAATCGGTTAAAACAAAGCTTAAGCGCGTTACCACAGGCAACGGGCTCGGCAGTAAGTAAGATTAGTGCAACCCTTGGCAACGGCATGCAAGGGGCGGCGAATCGAGCGACAACAGCGCTCAACAATTTAAAGAATAGTTTCAAAGGCGTTGGGAGTGGCATTTCTAATGTTGTTGCGGCAACGGGTCCCCTTGGCGCGGCAGTTGCTGCCGGCTTTGCCGTTTCTAAAATTGTAGAATTTGGCAAGAAAGTGCGAGATACCGCCGATGCCATGGCACTCGTTCGGTCTCGGTTAGATTTAATTAATGACGGGCAACAAACGCAAGCCGAATTATTGGGCAAAATCCACACGGCGGCGAATGCGTCTCGTGGCAGTTATTCGGATATGGCGAATACAGTCGCAAAACTTGGCATATTGGCAAAAGACGCATTCAGTAGTACGGATGAAACTATCTTTTTCGCCGAACAGTTAAATAAGCAGTTTAAGCTCGGCGGAGCGTCGATTCAAGAGCAGACAGCCGGCATGTATCAGTTAACCCAAGCCATGGCGGCCGGACGCTTGCAAGGCGACGAATTTAGGTCAATCATGGAAAATGCGCCGTTATTGGCTCAATCAATAGCCAAAGAAATGGGCGTAACCGTTGGCACATTGCGCGATATGTCAGCCGAAGGGCTTATTACCGCCGATGTTATCAAGAATGCTGTTGCAAAATCGGCAGAGGAGACAAATCAAAAGTTTGCCAGTTTGCCTATGACCTTTGCCGATATCGGGCAACGGCTAAAAGGCGACTTTTTAGCGTCGTTTGATACTGTGTTGGCCCGTATCAGTAGTTTGGCATCAAGCGACGGGTTTACCTCTCTTATTGAGGGTATATCGCAAAGTTTTACCGTTATGGCAGGTGTCGCTACTGTTGCGATTGATATTATTTCGGTAGCGTTTTCTAATTTTGCCGCAATGACAACATTTAGTATTGAGCAAACCGAAAGCTTATTGTCGATTATTACAGGTGTTGCCGGTGCATTCCCTATGATAACGTCGGCACTCTTAGGCGTGGCAACGTATGCCCTTTTAGCCGGTAATAATTTTACGATTATGGCGAGCAAGGCAGTCGTAAGTTGGGCGACAACAACAGCAGGCATTGTAAAGACTACGGCGGCGGCTATAGTGCATTATGGTGCTAT
This sequence comes from Veillonella seminalis, assembly GCF_003992065.1. Taxonomy (GTDB): domain Bacteria; phylum Bacillota; class Negativicutes; order Veillonellales; family Veillonellaceae; genus Veillonella_A; species Veillonella_A seminalis. The sequence goes on along the minus strand of NZ_RQUZ01000010.1, from coordinate 36,551 downwards.
GGTGATTGTAGGCACTGTTTATGGTACATTAATGGCGGCACAGTTACTATTGAGTGCGTCAACTTATAAGACAATTGCGGCGGTAGTCGCCGAAACGGCGGCATGGGCTGTTAATATGGCTCGCAAAGGTGCCGTGGCGGTTGTTATGGGCACGCTTAGAGTAGCACAATTAGCATGGAATGGCGTGCAAGTGATAGGACTTGCCCTCATGGGTGCTTATAACGCGGCGTTATTGATTAATACTGCACGATTGGCGGCGGCTCGCGTGGCATCGTTAGCGAGTAGTGCGGCTACAGCCGTTATGAGCGGTACTATGGCGGTATTAAATGCGATTATTGCGGCTAACCCTATTGCTTTATTTATTGGGGCGTTAGTGACGTTAGGTACAGCTTTTGCAGCCTCTGAAATCTCTGCTAACGGGTTCAAAGCGACAATATCTAAAGTATTTAATACAATTGTACATACAGTAGCTTGGGGTGTAAATCAAGCGATTGACCTTTTAAATGGTTTAATTAAAGGGCTTAATGTAGTCGGGGATAAAGTCGGTAAGTTATTCGGTTTTGATTACAAGCAAATGAGTGAAATAGCTAAAATCGATCCGCAAGCAGCTGAGGACTTTGCCAATAATACTGAAAAAGCACTGAAAGGCATTGCTGATACAGTGCTTAACCCGAGTATCGCTGTTGCTCCGGAATATGGCGGAGGCGGTGGCGTGCCGGCAGGCAAAGCCGAAGGGGCTAAAGGTGGCCGAGGCGGAGCAGGTAGAGCTCAAAAGGCTGTCGAGGACGCTAAGAGAGTACATGACGCCATTGAGAAAGAATGGCTCGACATGTTTGCCACACGCGATAAGTTAGTCGATAAGTGGTATCAAGAGGAACTCGAAAAACTCAACGAATCCAAAGGGAACAATGAGCATTATACCGAGGATTTGACACGCCTGAATGAAATGTACGCCAAAAAACGCCTTGACGCTCTCAGAGAAGAAGCGAATGCTATTCGTGAAGTGCAGAACCTTGTCAGAGACTTGGCTGTTGATATGAACGAAATGATAACGCTGAAAGGGCTTGAAGGCTCGGCTAAGTTATTCGGTGATTTGGCAAACGAATCGGAAAAGGCGATAAATGCAATCAACGACCATTTTGACGAATTAGAGGACAAGTTTGCCGGTTGGAATACACGCCAAAAGCAAGCGTTTATCGACAGCATGAACGCCAAAGGCATGAGTTACACGCTCTCCGATGATGGCAATAGCATTTCACTCGCCGAACAGAGAGCGGCGCAGATTGTTGCAGTAAATCAAGATATGCAACGTCAAATCAATGAAATTCGGGCACAAGGCAAGGACTTCATGGCTGACCTCGACGTGGTGATGAATGCACAGCACATTGAAGCGTTTAGAGCGATGTTAGAAAGTGAAGAGTTTGAGCGAGTGCAGTCTTACGAGCGTCAAAAAGAATACATGAACGAATATCTCGAAGCAACCAAGGCGTCGCATATGGACGCTCAAGATGTGATGAGAAATACAAGCCTTGCGGCGATTGATTCCTTGCAAGATAGCATTAGTGGCATTTTGCAAGGCACTACTTCGCTTGTAACGGCGTTTCAAAACCTTGGCAAGGCAATTATTAAGAGTGCAGCCGATATGGTGGCTCAAATGATCGCGGCGCAGTTAAAACAAGCCTTATTCGGCAAGTTGATGATGAGTCAACAGTCCGCTATGGCGGCGGCTGCTATTCCGACATGGCAACAATTAGCCCAAGAAATGGCAATGGCTACATTCGGGGCAAGTGCTACCGTCGGTATGGCAGCTTATATGGCAGCCAAAGGCATGGGCTCAGTTACATCTAACGCAACCGGTGGCTCATTTGGCAAAGTTGATACTCGCTCGCTTAGCGGTTTTGGCAATATGCACTTAATGGCATCGGGTGGCTATGCGTACGGTCCAACAGTCGCCATGATTGGCGAGGGGCAATATCCCGAAGCGGTTTTACCTCTCAATGAAAAGGTTTACGGCGAAATCGGCGAAGGTATCGCTAGAAGTGATAGAGGTGGCGGTAATATTATTCTTAATGTTAGTGCCATGGACGCCGATTCATTCTCTTCTTGGTTAGGCGCCAAAGGTGGCCAAGTGATTAAGCAATATTTATATGACGGTAACAGAGAATTTACAGCGGAGACGGGGGTGTGGTGATGATTAAGAAATTCCCGGCGATTAAGTCGCTTGAATGGAAATCGACTAAATCCCAAAAGTGGAATACGATAGTCAAGACTTCGGGCTCCGGCAAAATCCGCACCCTCACCACTTGGCAACGCCCTCAATATACGATTACAACGGCATTTGCTTATTTAACACCTGAACAATACCATGAGATTATGGGCTTTTTTGCGTCAATCAAGGGCGGTCATGAGCCGTTCTTGTGGCTCGACCCCGAAGATTATGAAGAAAAGGGCATAACTCTCGGCACCGGGGTAGAAGGTAAATGGCAAGCTGTGCGAAACTTTGGCGGTTATCTTGAGCCGGTGGAGCATATAGAAAACGTTACCTTATACGCTGATGGCAAGCCGATAAGCATTGCCAATATTGACAAGGGTATGATTACAACAAGTGCAACGGTAAGCCCTACCGCAGTTATTACCGCCGATTATACTTATTATTGGAAGGTAAGGCTAAGCGGCGACGAATTTACCGCCGAACTCGTATATAAGAATATTTATAAATCAAAATCTATGAAGTTGGTGACAGTGCAATGAAATCAGTAAGCGAAACACTATCAGCACATCTAAATAATGAAAAGTCCTTTTTAAGCTGTGACTTGTATGAGCTTGTTTTAAAGAGCGGCGTGGCATATTATTGGGCGGTTACTGACCTCGATGTTAAGCTCGGCGGCAAAACATACCGCTCAAACGGCCCGATTATTACACGCAATCAAATCAAGACAAGCTCAACGGTGTCAGTGGACAAGTTAACTGTAACAATTAACTGTACTCTCGACGATAAAATCGGCGGCGTGCCTATTATGGCAGTGGCTCATAATGGCGGTTTTGACGGGGCCACTCTTAAGCTCCGCAGAGCGTTTTTTAGTGATAAAGGCGTCATTGACGCCGTTGACCTATTTGAGGGCATTGTCGAGGTCAAGAAGGGCGGCGGCTTGACGTTGCAACTTGATGTTAAATCGACAGTACAAAAGTTAAATGTTGAATACCCTATTCGGCGTTACTATCCGCAGTGCCCGTATTGCATTTATGACACCGATTGTGGCGTTGATATTAACAAATACCGCAAAAGAGTAAGGGTAACAAGCGTTATCGATGCTCACACAGTCATATTTAATACGTCATTTAGTAATGGCTACTATGACGCCGGCGGCATTGAATGGCTCGACGGTGCACTCGTTGGGCAAGTAACACAAATCATGCGTAGCAACAACAATCGCATCATGTTTATGTGTGCATCCGACGCTCACCCGCAGGTAGGCAGTGAGTGCTATATCTATCCGGGTTGCGACAAAACCCCTCAAACGTGCCGAAGCAAATTCAACAACTTTAATCGCAACAGGGCAACGCCATATGTGCCACTAAAGGAATCCATACGATGAAACAGGGCGAATTAATAGCAAAAACCGCCCTTTCATGGGTAGGCACGCCCTATTTGAACTATGCAATGGTAAAAGGGCGTGGTGTTGATTGTGCCCACTTGATTTTAGGGGTATTGCTCGAATCCGGGCTTTTGCATGAGGGCGACATCAGAATTGAACAATACTCAAATGAGTGGCACTTGCACAGGTCAGAGGAAAAATTTATAAAACACATCAAAAAAATCGCTTATGAGGTGGATAGTCCGCAGATAGGCGATTTTCTGTTATATCAATACGGGCGTTGTGTCAGTCATGGGGCTATATTAGTTGCTCCTGATGTAGTTGCTCATGCATTTGTAGACCAAGGCGTGATTTTATCGAAACTCGATGATGTGCTATTTTACGATGCAAAAGGCCGGCACCGGTTAAGACATATTTACAGATTCGGAAAGGGGGAAACCTAATGGGCTTTTTATTCGGTGGGAAAGGCACCACCACAAGAGCCGATAAGTTGGGCGATTTTCAAATTAATAGTGCCTCTTATGGTGAGGTAGTACCCGATATTTTAGGGACTACCCGAGTGAGTGGCAACGTCATTTATTGGGATGATTTTACAGCACACGAACACAAGCAAACGCAGCGAGCCGGCAAGGGCGGCGGGGCTAAGCATACCAACATAACATACACTTATACGGTGGCGGCTGCTATTGCCTTATGTGAGGGTCCAATTCAAAGCGTTGGCAAGGTGTGGGTGGATAAGGAAGTCTTTGATTACCCGAATCCTAACATCCAACTAACACTATTCAGCGGATCGCGTGGGCAATCTCCGTGGCCGTATGTTGTAGGGAAACACCCCGAAAAGGCACTACCTTATTCAGGCTTAGCCTACATGGCCGGCGTGGTAGATTTAGGTGACCGAGGCAGTTTACCAAATTATAATTTCGAGGTTCGAGGTAAACTTTTAAACACCGGCGACGGTGTGGACGTCAACCCCGCCGATTATATCCTTCACGTGCTTAAGAGTGCCGGCATGGGCGACGTGCAAATTGACGGCTTAGACAACTATCGCCGATATTGTGCGGCGGCTGATTTGCTTATCTCATCCCCGCCGAGTATGAACGCCCAAAAGGCTCAACAAATCATCAACGATATAGCGGATATGACAAACGCCTATCTTTTTTGGAGTAACAATAAACTCAAAATTGTACCGCTTGCCGATGAGGCAGTGGGCTCGTGGAGCCCTAATAAAGAGATTAAATATGACCTTGGCATTGATGATTTAATACCGGGCTCCGACGGGCAACTCGTGTTATATTCTCGCAAAGATAGTAGTGAGTGCTACAATCAAGCAAGTGTTGAGTTTATTAACCGCTCGAACTCGTACGAGAAAGAAGTCGTATCGTTTGAAGTTGTAGCCGATGTACAACGTAACGGACTACGACCGGCAAGCGTTAAGACGGCTCATTATTTGTATACCAAAAAGAGAGCGATGTATTTAGCGGAACAACTCGCAATGAAGCAGTTATATGCCAAGAATCAGTACACTTTTAGGCTTGATTGGGCGTTTTGTCGATTAGAGCCGGGCGACCTTGTAACGTTAACCGATGAGATATGTCAACTCAACAAGCAAGTTGTTGTTATTACCGCGGTGAACGAAGCCAACGACGGGCAACTCGAAATAACCGCCGTTGGTAAACCGCCGGGCACCTATTCACCGGCTAAATACGACGTGCATGAGAATGAACGGCCATTTGTTGATTACAATCAACCGGCGCCAAGCATAAGCAAGTTGTCAGTTATTCAACCACCGGGCGATATTGCCGGCGATGAGTTATTATTGGCCGTAACGGCTCCGAACAGTTGGGGCGGTTGTAATATATGGGTATCCGATTCGGGCACCGCCTACAAGCAAATAGGCACGTTAAATCACAGGGCGCGCATTGGCTCATTAGTAAGTGGATTGTCAGACACGGCAACGAGTTGCACGGTGAAGATGTCATACGGCGAATTAAAGAGTGGCACTCATATCGACGCCGAACGGGGTAATACTGTATGTTGGCTCAATGGTGAGTGTTTGTCATACGAAACAGCAACCCTACAGGCCAACGGCAATTATGTATTGTCGGGGCTTATTAGAGGTCAATATGGTACTACCGCCGTATCTCATAATGTAGGCGAAGAAATTGTAAGACTTGATGAGGCGTTATTCCGTGCCCCTTATCGAACCGAGGACATCGGCAAGACGATTTACATCAAATGTACCTCAATGAATATTTTTGGCGGTCAAGAGCAAGATTTAGCCGATGTTGAGGCGTTTGAATATACTATTAAGCCGTACTATATTCCCGAAGTTAGCAATCTCACGCTATACACTAAATACTATGATTTAGGGCAAGGGGTAAAGAGTTATGACGTTGTGGCCACCTATACACCGCCGAATATCACAAGTTTTGACACCGCCGAAGCGTGGTATCGTGAAGGCGGACAATGGCAGTACGGCGGTAACGGTAACGGTCAAGTCATTATCAGCGGTTGTGAACTCGGTAAAACCTATGATGTAAGAGTACAAGTCAAAGACATACACGGTAACTATTCACAGGGTGTCATTAAGTCGATTCAGGTAGTTATGAAATCGGAAAAACCAAACACGCCTCAAGGGTTTAGCGTATCATTTAGCGATAGGGTTTATTTCAATTGGTTAGAAGTCAGAAACGCTGATGTAGACTTTTACGAGTTGCGTTCAGATTTGAACGCCGGAGCCGATGACGGTCTAATAGGACGCAGTAATAATATAACCTATAGCACTGACACGCTCACCAATCGACAAGGCACGATTTACTTATATGCTCATAATCCTATCAAGGGCTACAGTGCGCCGGCTATGGTTGATTATTCTGTGCCGACACCTAAAAAGCCCGAATACATACAAGCTAAAAGCGTTATTGGCGGTTTATCGGTCAGCGTGCCGGCAATCCCTAGCAGTTGTAAGGGCGTCAATGTGTATATCAATGGCAACGCCGTTTTTTATCCCAATAATGCAGTATTTATACCGTTAGAGGCTGATGTATACACTGTAAAATGTGCTTATGTTGACATCTTCGGGGAGGGCGAACAGACAGCCGAAGAAGTTGTATCAGTTAAGGCAGTCATAGATGCCGAAACTATCAAATCAATCGGCATAACTCGTGATATGCTTGATTCATCACTTGATGAGGTATTACAAGACGCCCAAGGGGCAAGCCTCAAGATTGACGAGGCTAATAACCGCATTACCTCGATTGTTACAGCACTCAAAGGCAACCCCAAAGACAGCGGATATAGTGCCATAACTCAGTTGTATAACGGCTTGCAGTTAAAAGTCAGCAAGGACAACATTATTTCAAGTATCAACCTCTCGAAAGAGGGCGTACAAATTAACGGAAAGATGCTCCATGTAACAGGACAAACCGTATTTGATGACAACGTCATCACTCGCAAGATGATTCAAGCTAAGGCAGTTACCGCTGATAAAATAAGCGTGGACAACCTCGGTGCAATAAGTGCCAACATCGGCACCGTTCGAGGTGGTACGATTATCGGTACTACCATAAAAAACTCTAGCGGTAGTTTTCAAGTTGACGCAAATGGCAATATCAGAGGGGTAAATATCAAAGGTTCACGAATTGACGGTAACTCTGTGTATTCAGAAGGTAGGCAGTTGAAACCGGCTAACATAACAGTACAACGAGTTAGAAGTGGCGATTATATTCATTTGCCGGTTGGCTATGATATTAATCGAACCATATTTAAAATCGAGATAGTGCCGAACACTAGACAAGAAGTATATCGGTTTGGCGTCGGAAGGTACGCCGGCGCCGAAACAATACCCCCTACAAGAGAGGCATTAGAACGATATACTGATTTGAGCATTCGCGGAGATAGTTGGCCGGGCGGAAAGCCAAGTAATATCAATCAAATACGCTATAGAAACGGATATTTACCGATTAATAGCTCCTTACGATTAAATGGCGGAGTTGGTTTTATTTACAATTCAGACCATTCAAAAGCGGGGCTACCGCCGAGCGGAGAATCCCAGCCTAATAGGCCGTATCAGATTTATATAAGCCGAGAAGAAGGGCGAGTATTTGCGTATAGTGTAGTTTGGAATAACGTTATTATTTATACGTTCGAACTTGAAATAACTATGGTTAATTTATGGTAGGTGCGTATGTATTATATATTTGACAATAATGGTAAATGCGTGTGTTCAACCATGCAACAAATAGCATATGATGATACACACACGGTCATAGAAACTGATGTTACGTATGACATTAGCGCAATTTTTTTGAAAAATGGTGAAATCAAACCCAAAGAAGAAACGCCCCCGGAAGAAGATGTAATTATCGAGGAAGAACCCGACACAATCGCCATTGATAATGGTGCATTGTTGGAACTCATTGCAGATTTATTTGAAGAAATTGAATTATTAAAAGAAAGAGGTTAGAACTATGGCTATTATCATCAACAAAAACATGATTGCAGTATATGGAAAATTAGTATTAATCGGTAGACGTACCGTAACAGGCGAAGAAGGCAAGAAACCGGTGCCGGACGCTTATATCCCTTATGTGCTTGAATGGTTAGACGAACACGCCGAATAATGACCGCCTTCGGGCGGTTTTTACTTGAAAGGAGGTAAGCCATGAAAAACGGAGTACCGGAGTTTGATATTAATATCAATCAAGGCGATGATTATAGTCGTATTATCAGCCTTGAAAAAGGGGGTAAGCCGTTAAACATCAGTAATGCCACTTTTAAATTTGCGGGGCGATACAACATAACCGATAAAACTCTTGCGTTTATTGGCAGTGTTGAGCCTATTAATGAGTACACAATCCGTCTGTATATTCCCAATGAGGTAACAGCAGAATTACAAGCCGGCACAGACCCGCGGACGCCAAAAAGAGCCTATTACGATGTGCAAAAGATTGAAAACGGCGAAGAAAAACGGATATTGCAAGGCGATGCCTATATCTATCCGGGACATGCCTACAAAGTAAAAGATTAGGAGGTGGGGGCATATGGACGACGATATCAAAGTTAACATCGTGGAGCCCGAACCCATTGTATTAAACGTTAGCGATGGCGTTATACAAGAACTATATGTAGCCGATGGTAAGTTAGGCATCACACACGGTAATGTGCTTGAGAAATTACCATATGATGACACAACCGACTTGAAAGCACTCTATATATTAAGCAAAGGAGAAAATTAATATGGCGACTTTAAATGAAAATTTGAAAAGTTTTGCGGCAGCACTTGGCAACGATTATAAAGCCCTGAAGAGTTCGATTAGCGCAACTGATAACAAAATCGGCAATCTGGCAGGTCTTGAGACGACTAATAAGGGTGACATCGTAACGGCGATGAATGAACTCAAAGAATCTATTGTAGATGTGCAAGGCAAGGCGATTACGGAGGAAGCAGTGGATGTAAAGCTGTCTGCCAAACAAGACAAACTCACGCCCGGCAGTGGTATTACTTTAACGGGCAATACAATCAGCGCAAGTGTTGATTTAAGTGCATTGGCAACAATTGAAAGCGTTGATGATAAAATCAAGGTCGCTGTCAGCAAGTTAATTGATGGCGCGGATGCAACTCTTGATACATTTAAAGAAGTGCAAGACATGATTCGTTCTGACCAAACCGTAGCAAGTGCACTGGCTAAAACCGTAGGCAATAAAGTCGATTATGCTAACGCACAAACTTTGACCACGGCTCAAAAGTTACAGGCTTGCACTAATATCGGCATTGGCGACCCGTCTATTGATTTAGTCGCCATCTACAACACCGCAAAGGGGGCGTAATAGATGCTAATTGACTCATTGGTAAGCGTGCTAAAGGCTATTGGCAAGGATATTAAGACAATAGCTGATAGTGTTGACAAGAAGGCGGATAGTGCTGACTTGTCATCTAAGCGTGATATTTCTAATACTGACTTCAATAAACTAATTGCTATCAGGGCTGGCTCATATAGTAATATTCGTTTGTACAATGATGAAGGTGAATATACAGCATTTGAAGGTGTACCACAGAGTAATACTCAATACATGGGTTCATTTATTAAACGTAATAGTGATAATGCAGCAACACTGAATTTTGTACGTATTCCAAATAAAACAGGTGTACTTGCATTAGAGAATGACATGAGAAATTTACATGGTTTAATGCACAAATTCTCAGACAACACTTCATTTACTGGCTTGTCTAACGTACAGTGGAATCAAAAAGGGGTGTTTAGTTGCTTTATTGCTCAGAATGGAAAGTTTGAAAATCAACCTACTCAATACGGACAGCTTATTAATTTACCACCTTCAGAAAATTCAACAAGTAGCCCAGAGTGTGCTCAATTATGGATAGAGCAAGCTGGTGCTTCTGTATGGACACGAGGGGGGAATGCCGCAATAGCAGTAAAAGATAACGCATTTAGACGATTAGCATTTATTGATGAAGTAACAGCAAGACGAACAGTTGTCAACAGTTGGCACAATCCATATAACGGTGACTATTGGAGAGATTGGAGTGACGGCTGGTGTGAAGAAGGTGGAAACATCAGTAGTACCAATAGAGATACTACAATTACATTCCATAAAGCCTTTAAGAATGTACCTATCCTTACAGTATCACCAAGAACAAACAATGAGTACTTAACAGGTTCACAATGTAATACCACAATTAAAGCAGTCACACGCACAAATGCACAGATTGGTATTTATGATTCAAAAGCAATAGCTGGATTTTATTGGAAAGCAGAAGGTTACAAAGCATGATAGGACAAAAGATTTATAAAGACAAACTAGACAACTACACCGAGGTAGCACAATGGTGTAATGCTAATAGTGCTACTATTGTAGAGCGGGAAGACTACTATGAAGTAGTTGAGGTTGTACAAAATCCTGAAGATGCACGAAAGCAGCGTGAAATAGAACTCATGCATCGGCTAGAAGTAATCAAAAGCGGATATGCCGGGGCGGAGCTTATGGGGACAGACAAGGAAACACTAATTCAGGAATACAAGGAAACAGTAGAAGAATTAATTAAATTACAATCAAATGACTTAAGATAGGAGGTGCTCAATGGGTGTAGTAGTACAAGCACCGCCAAGCCTTTGGAGTAATCCCGATTGGTATGAGTCAATTTTTGGTATCATTCTCGCCGTGAGTGCCATAATTGGCGTTGGCATTAAATATTTTATAGTCAACCCCTTGCAAACACAGGCAGAATCAACAAAGGAGCAGCTTGACAAGATTGATGGTAAAGTGTCGGAGGTGAGGGTTGAAGTTAATTCGATTAAGATAGCAATCGAATCCATCAACCAACAAGCAAAAAGTGCTCATCATCGAATAGACGGCGTTGAGCATAGGGTAACACGCATTGAGGACGTATTTTTCAAAAACAAATGAGGTGGCTATGGATAAACAAAAGCTAATAAACAAGGCTAAGAATATTTATAGTAACATCAGAATTGCCAATATTAAGCCTACAGGCGTATTGGCTACAAGGGCACTAGTGGGAATCCTATTAGTGCCTATTTTAGTAGTCATATCAGCTTACGTCATGGCGTTTGCGACAGGTAGGGTAACGGACGATAGTAACCGTATTATTGATGTAGGCATCAAAGTTATCGACCACATATTTATACCAACGGTGTTGACCGCTATTGTAGGGTTTTTAGCATTGTGGGTTGACCGCAATAATAACGGAATCCCTGATAAGTTGGAAAATGAGGACAAAAAATAATTACAGGGCCCCATTTATCAAAGTAAATTTAATTCACGCCGATTGACTCTAAGTTATATTTTGTAAAGCACCTTTAGAGGTATTTTTAATTATACCTCTTGACTTTTGCGAGCGCATAATATATCATAAATGCGAGGGCAAAAGTGAGGTGATTAAATGACTAAGAGGATAGGGCGCCCCCCTAAACAAAATCAATCAAGAAGTAAGAGCCTTAACATTAGATTGACGGATACAGAGCTAAAGAGAATTAGTTCGTGTGCAGAACTATTAAAGTTAAGCCGTACAGATACGATAATGGCGGGAATTTCATTGATTGAGGAAAAAAAATAGAGTATTGCCCACTGTGGAAGGTCAGCAATACTCTACACACGAGAACATAGTTCTCATGAAATATTATATCATGGTTCTATGTTCCTTTCAAAGAAAAGGAGAATAGAAATGAACAATTTAGTGAACAACGAATTATTTTTATCGAGTTTAGAAGTTTCAAAAATGCTATCAAAGAGACATTCTGATTTATTAAGAGATGTGGAAATCTATAGTAATTATCTTAATAATTCCATTCAACGCAATTTTGCGTTGAATGAATTTTGGCAAGAGAGTACTTATAAAGATAGGATAGGTCGTAGACTAAAGTGCTATCAAATTACTAAAAAAGGCTGTGAATTTCTTGCCCATAAAATGACGGGAAAGAAAGGATCTGTATTTACAGCAACATATATCAATCGCTTTCATGAAATGGAAAAGCAATTACATGACATATCGTCTGATAATAAATTGCATTGTACAAAATGGAGACAGGAAAAAGTAATGACAACACGTGATTTTTGGCAATTAACAGGTGTTTCGCAAGGCAATATTAATTGGTTTTTAAAAAAATTTAATCTTAAATATTGGGGGTTGAAAGGGAAAGATTTAAAAACATATAAAGTCATTAATGACTTGAATCATAATCTAGCTTCGTCTATGACGTTAATACCTCACTATTCAGCGATTAAATTAGCGAAACAACTCGATTTATGGACTAAAGAATTACAAGAAAATTTTAATAGGTATTTTGAATCTAGCAATGCATTAGTAACGCTAAATAAACAAGAAGTTTTATCTTTGGAAAAAGGGGATATAGTATCTATTCGAAATGAAAAAACTATAGAGAGTGTCAATCGTTTTAAAAAGAAAATTGGCGCGGTAGAGGTGTTACTTGATGAATTAATTGCAAATCGCAGAACTCGGCTTGAACATCAGCAATGGGGGGATATGATACTCAAGTTAGTATATGCGGTAGCCACTGAAATGTATGTATTTAAAACAAAATTATAGGCTTTAAAGCACTCTTCGGAGTGCTTTTTTTAATAAGGATGATAAAAAATGAAAATCTTAATTAATGCAGGTCATGCCCCGAATGGTATTCCGGATCCTGGTGCAATTGGGCCAACAGGATTGAGAGAATGTGATGTAGTAGCATTTGTAGGTGGACTTGTACAAAAATATTTAATTGCTGCAGGGGTGCAAGCAGATTACATTCAAGATGATTCTTTAGAGTTTATTTGTGAAACTGCAAATGAGGGAAACTATGACTTATTTCTTTCGATTCATTGTAATTCTTTTAATGATAAATCGAGGGGCATTGAAGTATATACAAGTCATGGTTGGTCTGATTCAGATAATTTTGCTACATGCCTGATGAATCAGATGGCTAATACATTCCCAAGCCTTGATGTACGTGCAGATTGGTCTGATGGAGATGTAGACAAGGAAGCCGGATTATATGTACTTAACAATACGGTGATGCCAGCAGCTTTATTTGAATTACCCTTTATTAGTAATCCAGTTGAAGAGGAATGGTTACGAAATCCAATTAATCAAAATGAAGCAGCTAAGGCATTAGCAAGGGGAGTGACAGATTATGTGGTACAATATATGTCTTAGTTGGCTAAAAAAGAATTGGAAAAATATTGTGATTGTGATTACTACTTTAATTGCAACTTTTGCAATTTTTGCATATGTTCAAAAAAATAAAGAAGAGCCAAAAGTAATTACTAACTATATTGTCAGACAGGCACAAATAGATAAATTGGCAAAAGGTATAGATGTAAATCCAGAACAAGCTAAGGCGATTAGGTCGGAAATAATTAAAACGGAAACTAGAAGTCCTGATGGACAGTTTACAGTTGTAGCAACTAATTTAGATAAAGCTACTAAAGAAGCACAAAGTTTAATTAAGAAAGCGGATGACAAACTACCTAAAGTGGCTTTAGAAAAAACAGATAGAACCGTAATTACTAAAAATGAAGATAATCAGACTGTAGATATATATAAAATCGATCTAAATAAAGCACATAAAATCAAAGCAGGTGTGACTGTAATTGATGATAAAACATATGCTACTGTTGGTTATCAAGCCGGGCGATTTGAGGGCGTTGTGCATCTTGACGGTGCGAAAGTCAAAGGTGCGACAATGCTCTACACTCTCGCCGAATGGTAGAATTGAGGTGATCCAATTATCTCGGTTTGATACGCTCCGTCATGAGTATTGCTTAATTTAATTTATTAGCCTTGCCCCTTGCCTATGGTGAGGGGCTTTTTTGCTTGCCTAAAATAAAAAAAGCATAAAAAAACGAGCCACATAATACGCTAATTGCATATTGTGTAGCTCTTATATTGCTATTCGTTACTCACCTACTGCACAACCTACAACACTGAGAATGCGACAACCATGCGGACAAATCCACATATTAAGTATAAAGATAGGATAAAATATCTTACAGCATAGTTTATTGCATTTATTTTAGGAGGTTTATGTTTATGGAAATGAACGGGCTTTATCTAGTCATCGCTTCAGCCCTCATACTCGTAATTGCCTATCGCTTGTACGGGTCATTCGTAGCGGCTAAAGTATTAACGGTCAATCAATATCGCACAACCCCGGCGGTAGCGATTAATGATGGGGTTGACTATGTTCCAACCAACAAATGGGTTACTTTCGGTCAGCACTTTGCAGCCATTGCCGGTGCCGGTCCTTTAGTTGGTCCTGTAATTGCAACGCAATTCGGTTACTTACCGGGCGTGCTTTGGATCTTAATCGGTTCCGTTTTAGCCGGTGCCGTTCACGACTTCGTGTTGCTTTTCGCATCCGTTCGTTACAACGGTAAATCCATTGCGGATATTGCAAAATCTGAAATTTCCAGTGTAGCCGGCATGGGTACCTTGCTTGCAACCTTGTTCTTGCTCATCATTACGATGGCCGGTATGGCAGCCGTTGTTGCCAACTCTCTTGAAAACTCCCCATGGGGCTTTTTCACAGTAAGTGCTACGATTCCTATCGCCGTATTCATCGGTGTTTACCTTCGTTGGATTCGCCCGGGCAAAATTCGTGAAGCCACTGTTATCGGTGTAGCTTTAATCATGGCCGCTGTTGTATACGGTCCTAACATCGCTCATTCTTCTTTGGCTCCTTACTTCACTTGGGATCGTAAATCCATTCAAATCATGTTGGCTGTTTACAGCTTCTTCGCAGCAGCTTTACCTGTTTGGTTATTATTAGCTCCACGCGGTTACTTGTCCACTTACATGAAAGTCGGCACAATCGGCGCCTTAGCTTTAGGTATTATTCTTGTTATGCCGGTTCTTTCTCAGATGGTTGGGGAAGACTTGATGCACCGTCCGGGCGGCGCTGTATCCTTGGCAGTAGGTATGGCTCACATTTTCTCCAAAATTCCTAACATGGATCATTTAATGAGCTACTGGTACCACTTCTGTATCATGTTCGAAGCCTTGTTCATTTTAACTTTGATCGATACCGGTACTCGCGTAAGCCGTTACATGGTGCAGGAATTATTAGGGATGGCTTGGCCACAAACGCTATGCATGGGTAACTATGATTCCATGTTTCTTCATTGCCATCATCACTGTTATGGCTGACTATCAAAACGTATTCGGCAACTATGTTCCGGAAGGTCAGTGGATGCTTGTAGGCGTGAGCGTAGTAATGTTCATCTTGGTAGCGGTTGTTATGATTGAAGCGGTTCGCAGCTGGATTCGTTTGGCAAAACAGCCACAGGACTTCCGTACCAAATCCGATATCGAAGAAGAAACTCTCGAAGATATGGAACCTGAAAACGTTTAATTGATAAATGTACGCCCTTAAATTATGCTGTTAAGCAGATAAAAAATGCCATAGACACGTTGCTCGGTGAAAACCGCAGTAACGATGCCTATGGCATTTGTTGTATTATACCTAATAACTCCTTGATAAGTTTTACTTGAGCTTTGCTTACAGGAATAGCCACAAGCTCTTGTCCCTTGGCCGTCTGCTGGGGCAAACGGAACCAATAAGTGCCTTTGAACCATGGGATGACTTCTTGTACTTTGTTCAGGTTGACGATATAACTGCGGTGAACGCGGAAGAGGGATGTACCTTTTAAGCGTTCCTGCAATTCGGTGAGCGTTTTATTGGAGCCGTATTTGCCGGCGTCTGTGTGGACGTCGAGACGACCCGATTCACCGGTAATGTAATTAATGCTGTCGATGAGCATGATGTGAGCACCGTCATCAACGGCCAGTTTATTGGTACGGATAACCGGTTTAATGCTTTGATCGTTTGAGTCGGTCGCTTTTGCACCGGTTACGCTAATGGTTTCGGGCGTGTTTTTTACTTCGGCAGCCGCGACTGAAGCAGCATTATTAGAAGATGTATTATTAAAGGTTGCATTGTTAGCGGTTGTATTATTACTCGTGACAGTGCTAGCGGCTACACCTGTACCGGTACCGAGGGCTTGAGTATGGCCGGTATCTCCCACTAATTTCTGTACATGTTGAACGGCTTTAGCCAGACGATCATCTTCAATCGGTTTCACCACATAGTCCAAAGCTTGTAGCTCAAAGGCTTTGAGGGCGTATTCGTCGTAGGCGGTGGCAAAAATGATTTTACTGTCCGGTGAAATATCGTGGATGACTTGTGCCAGTTCCAAACCGGACAGGCCGCGCATGTGAATATCCAGGAAGATTAACGCCGGTTTTTCACGAGTAATCAGGGAAATGGCGGCCGTAGCGTTGTCGGCCTCGCCAATAATGTCGATAACATCGCTGTGATTGGTGGTGAGCAAATAGCGCAGCTCGTCGCGGGCCGGCGCCTCGTCATCAATGAGGAGGGTGCGAATCATAGAATCTCCTTTCTAGGGGATGTATAAAATATAGACGGATTTGATTAATTGTATTAGTGCTTTTTCAAATAGCATTATGCTTTATGTTAGTGCATTTCCAAATAACATTATGCTTTATGTCAGAGTATTAACTGTTTATTCTGTTCGTTCCGGTGTCGAATCGGATTCCGGCTGAACTTTAGGAATGCGGATAACGACTGTTGTGCCTTCTTCAGGAACCGAAGTAATAGCTAAGCCGTACGGGGCTCCGTAAAGACCGCGCAAGCGTTGATGTACATTGCTGAGCCCGATATGACCTTGCGGAGGATGTTCCAGATAGTAATCGGGATCGCCTTGGAAACCGACGCCGTCATCGGTGACGGTAATGATGATGTCCGTATCGGTCATGGTCCCTTCGATAGCGATGGAACCGCCCACCTCGCGCGGTTGCAAACCGTGCTTGATGGAATTTTCAATAATCGGCTGGAGCGTCAAAGACGGAATGCCGTAGCTGAAAATAGTAGGATCGATATTATGGGTGACAAATAACTTATCGCCATGGCGGGCGATAGAGATTTCGAGGAAGCCGCTGACCTGGGCCCATTCTTTTTCAATGGTAATGACACGGCCCGTGTACTGCAGGGTGAAGCGGAACATTTGCGAGAATTTAATGAGCAAACGGCGTGCCAATTCCGGATTCGTACGAATCAAGGAGGAAATCGTGTTCAGCGTATTAAATAAGAAATGCGGATTAATTTGCGTATGCAAAGCCTGCATCTTGGCCGCCTCCGTAAGATGACGTTGTTCGTCAATTTCCGTCAGTTCCAGCTGGGTTGAAAATAAGTTGGCCAGACCTTGAGCGAATGCAATGTCCGAAGTGTCCGGATGATAGGTCGGCGTGGTGTAATACATTTTTAATGTGCCGATAATACGCGTTTTAATCATGAGCGGCACGACGATGGCACTGCTGAGAATACAATTCGGGTGCGTACAGCCGATTTCAGCCGGCGAGTAGGCGATGTGAATCATATGTCACATTCGTAAGATGGTCTGTCATACCCGGTGCGTGGTGATTGCTCTCCGCCCCGATATAGGCGAGTACCTGTTTGGTATCCGTAATGGAAACGGCGTTGTAGGGACTGTGTTTTTTTATAATTTACACAACGGCGTTGGCCGATTCCGGCGTGAGCCCTTTACGGAAATAACGAACCGTTTCGAGGGCAATGGCCAAGATGTTTTGACTTTGATTGGCCCTTTGTTGGGTCCGCTGATGAAGACCCGCTTTAATGATATACATGAAGAGAGCGAGTCCCAAGGAGTTGGCAATCGTCATCGGTACGGCGATGCTGCTAATGAGGGCGTAGGCATGCTCATACGGTTCGGCTACGAGCAGAATGATGAGCATTTGCAAAATTTCTCCGAAGAACCCGATACTGAGAGCTATGGGCCACGGTATGAGCTTACCTTTATAGTATTTTTGAAAAAGACCGACCACAATCCCTTCCGTAATGGACGAGATAGCACAGGCGAGAGCCGTAAAGCCGCCTAAGGAATAGCGGTGCAGACCCGATACGATGCCGACGGACGTGCCGAGGTACGGGCCGCCGATGAGACCGGCCGCCATGATGCCGATCATGCGGGAGTTGGCAAGTGCGTCCTGAATCGGAATGCCGCCGTAGGTGCCGAGGATGGCGATGCTGGAAAAAATAAACGTAAAGATGATGCGGTCAAACCGGGAGAGCTTGTTGATCATGAGTCGGTCAAAGAGTTTAAGCCGTGAAATGACGAGCCCCAGGATGACGGCATAGCTGATGCGTTTTATCATCTCGAGTAAAAGTATGTCGATAGTCATGAAAAGTCCTTTCAAAAAAACGTTCAAACATGAACGGGTTACTATTTATTTTTATATTATTATAACATAGATGCAAATCACTAAAGGATAGCCATACAGTTATATTAAGATTGCAAAATGGTCATTTTTCGATTGTACAAAAAGGACGAATTTAGTAAAATAAAACCATTAAAAACACAGGTGGAGATTAGGAAATATTGAAAGAGTGATGATCTGTCGGAATGACAGTTATTTGATAGGAGGTTTATTATGTGTTGGTGCGATATCGTTTTTAAATCCGGTGCGAACCGTTTGGGCCAGGGTCTTGAAGGGACCCTTCATTTCTTGGCATTCTGGGTGCTCACAATCAGCTTCGTGCGCTTGGGCGTATTCTGGATTTTCGGATTATAAGAAGTAGTCAGAATAAAATAAAGCTTTATAGGCTCAATATATTCATTTTGTGTAAATGATATGTTGGGCTTTTTTTATTGAAGTGCGAATGCAATTGTCAATTATTATAAAAGATGTTACACTGCAATTAATAATAGTAACTTATCGTAAAACCTTTACAAGCAGAAATTAAAGAGGGGAAAAATTTATGCTGAACAAACTACGCTATTTCTTGGCGGTTGTCAAATATCATAACTTCACCGAGGCGGCAGAGGTCTGTCATATTTCGCAATCTGCCATTTCGCAACAAATTAAAGCGTTGGAGCAAGACTTAGGCGTACAGCTGTTGAGCCGGCAAGGGCGCAGTTTTGAAATGACCGCGGCCGGGGAAATGTTTTACCAACGAGGGTTGCAACTCATTGCCGATTATGAACGCCTTTGTTTTGATGTAAAACGCCTCGGCACCGAATCGGAAAATGCACTCCATATCGGTTATTTACAAGATTATACGGGGAACGAATTACAGCGGGCGGTAGCCATGTTCTATGAAACGCATCGGGATATAGAGATTCACGTTAGCGCCGGTACGCATGAAGAAATATACGAGATGCTGCGGGATAATACGATTCAAGTGGCGTTTAACGATCAACGCTGAGCGTTTTTACCAGAATACTTAAACGTGCCGTTGCAACGGAATCACTGTTTTGTGGAATTGGCATCGTCCAATCCACTCAGTGAATTGGAGCAACTCGACATGAGTGCGTTAAAACAAATGCCATGCATCCTTTTTGCCCCTAAAGCACAGCAAGCTATTGAAATGGATTATTATCGCACTTATTTTGGTGTACAGGGCGATTTTATCTTCGTGGATAATATGACGGAAGCACGTCTCTTGGTGCTGAGTAATCGCGGTTATATGATTGTGGAAGGCAAGGAATATGAGCCAACCTTCTTGCCGCACATTGCCCGCCTGCCGATTTATCTCGGCGGTGAACGCTTGACGCGGCAATATTGTGCGTTCGCCCCTCAGGCCCGTGTGACGGCTATGGTTAAAGATTTTGTGCATGTAATGGAAGAGGTATTCCGTTTAAATCGGTAAGGCTGTTTTAAAAATAAATATGAATTAGTAAAACTTATTGAAAAGACGCGTAAGACAAATTGTTTCTACACGTCTTTTCTTGTATCATAAAGATGTAGTTTTTAGAAATTAAGAGGAACACGAGGTGACCATGAAAAAATACACTTTATTTATAATAGCATTATTGTTGTTTGCCGGTACTTGGGCGTTGGCTTTTTGCCAATCACCAAAGAATGAAGCACAGGTTGTAACTGTGAGAACGGTTGCGCCGGGGACGGTGGCGAGCATCAGTGATAAGGCAACAACTAATTCAGAAACGAGTACGAGAGGGGACATAGATATGACAAATGCAATGCAAAATCCGGCGAATTATACCGCCGAAGAGCGTGCCGTATATGATGTATACCGTAAGTTTTACACCTATAAGATTGATCAAAATATTCAAGGTTTAGATTCGATTTTGGATCCGAACTTCCGCTTGGTTCACATGACCGGTTACAGCCAGCCACGCGCTGAATGGTTAAGTCAGGTAGCGGACGGACAAATGCGCTACTTCAGCGATGTGGAAGAACGAGTTATCGTTCATGTGACTGGTGATAAGGCAACGTTACAGTCGTGCAACAAAGTGGATGCTCGCATTCATGGTATGCGTCATGTGTGGAATTTGGAACTTAATTTTGAAATGGAAAAATGTAATGGTGAGTGGATTATTTTGGAGGCCATTGCTCATAGTTACTAATTAAATACTAGCAGTTGAAAAAGCACTGAATATATGAGAGGTACTAATGAAAGCGACATGCAAATGTCCTTTAGTTGGTACCTCTTTTTTGTTGTTGTGAAAAAAATCATAGAAAATAGGTATGAATAATATGAATAAAACATGAAAAAGTGAAATTATAGTAAAACTTTATATTTATATATATTGTAATCATTTATTAATATATTTTCTGAAAAAAAGCCATATTTAAAACATGAAATTTTCATGTGTATTTATTGATTAAATCAGTAAATGATTGAAGTTTAGTGGATTTTAGAGTTGCTGGATTATTATTAATTAGTGTGTGATTAGAAATAAATTATTTTATATTGCGTGTTGGTGGACATAATAAATCCCTTTATATCAAACTTGAAATAAGAATGATATTAATGAGTTTAAAATGAAAAATTAGCGTTAAAAATATACGAATTGAATTGACAGTTATAAATACAAATTATATAATTAAAATAAATAAAAGTGATATTTTTTGCTTTTTTTAGGTATAAATAAGGTTTTAAAATGAATTTGCTGTGAGTTTTTTTATCGCGGGGAGGTTCTGTAATGAATAAGCAGTATAAAGTTATTTGGAGTAAAGTTAAAAACACTTATGTGGTAGTATCTGAGTTGGCTAAGCGTAATGGCAAGTCTGAATCGGGTAGCTCCCGTCAGTATGTTTCTGCGGCAGCCGTATTGGCAGCTGTAGCAGTATTGTCTATACCTGGTGTTGTGGCGGCTCAAGATGGGGTTACTACTTTTGTTGATCCGGCGAACAAAAATATTCAAATGGGTAATGGAACTAAATTTGAAAATAATAATGGCCAAAATGGAGCTATTGTTATTGGTGATGGTGCGCATGTTAATGACTATGTGATGCAGAAAGGGAGTATTGCGTCTTCGGCAGATATTACCAATTTAACAAATACAATTAATTCTAATAAAACACATTTCTACAGTGTTAATTCTACTGACACAACAGCAGGCAACTACAACAATAACGGTGCAACCGGCTCTAATGCATTGGCTGCCGGTGTAGCTACTAGTGCTCAGACCACGAATTCCGTGGCTATCGGTACGAATGCTCGTGTGCTTGGTAATGGCGGTAATAGAGACACCGGGACAGGCGCCATTGCTATCGGTGAAGATGCAGTCGTTACTACTAATGGTCTTAACTTAACAAGTATTGCTATGGGTAAAGGCGCCACTGTATTGAATGGTAGTGGTAAACAGGATAGAGCGTTAAGCTTCACCCCTGATAACTACACATCTGCTAGCACCCTTCCGATTGATCCGGATAAATCCCCTGGCGGTATCGCTATCGGTGCGAATGCGTATGCTCGTACCGGTAGTGTACAGATCGGTTCTCACACCATGAAGGGATACACTATGGGCGGTTCTAAAATTAATGACCAGTCCCAGGCAAACCTTGTAGGTATGACGACTATCGGTTCCAACTCTTACAATAAAGGTGCTTTAGGCAGTATGCTCGGTGCGTATTCCGTAATGACCGGTAACTTCACCGGTGCCGGCGGTTTTAACAGCCTTCGTTATGGTTCTCAAAACTTCGGCGCTAATGTAGTCGGTTCCTTGAACAGCATTCGTTCTGCCGGTTATAGCGGTGCCAGCGGTATTGCTAACAGCATTGTGGGTGTAGGCAATATTGCTGAAAATGCTAACGGTGCATTGATTTATGGTGCAGGTAACAAAATTACCAACTCCGTACAAAGTATCAGCGGTATCAATACTTTAACCAGCACATCGACTGTTGATGAAATGGCTGATGCGTTACGTAAAGGTATTCAAAGCTCCGGTGGCGGCGGTTCTACCTTAGCTATTGGTGGCGGTAATACAGCTGATTATACCCAGAACACAGCCATTATCGGTGTAAACAATACAGTTACCGGTACAAGTGCTGATATTGCTCAGTATAACTCGGTTACCGGTTACAAAAATACGGCTACTAACGTAGATAATGTAACTATTACAGGTATCAACAATACGGTATCGGATACTAAGACAGCAGTTGTAATCGGTGATAACCGTACGTTGACAGGTGTTAATAACAATGTCATCATCGGCTCTGCTGATACAGGAACTACGACAACTGTTAATAATGCAGTAGCTATCGGTCGAAATACAAATGTTTCCTATGATGGCGGTGTAGCTCTTGGTGCGAACTCCCTTGCTACTGTAGATAAAGGTGCTATCGGTTATGATCCATTGGGGCAAATCACAGATACTGACAGTATTGGTGCACTTAACAAGACTCAGTATGATGCACTTAAATCTTCGATTGAGTCGAGCAACAGTACAGTTAGCACTTTAACTTCTGACATTGCTGATTTAAAACAGCAACAGAGCCAGTATAGCAGATGGTCTGATGAGTATTCTGACCTTCAAAATCAGATTGATGCAAAACAAACTGAATTGACGGCGGCTCAAAATTCCTTAGCTGCTGACCAAACTGAAATGAATAAGTTGGTTTCTACTTGGCAGGCAACCGGTGCCGCTGTATCCGTAGGTGACAGCTCTACAGGTTTAACTCGTCAGATTACCAATGTAGCAGCCGGTACGAATGACACTGATGCCGTTAACGTAGCACAGCTCAAACAAGTGGCCAGCGCAGCTGAAGAAGCAAGTAAAACCACCTTGCAGTTTGCCGGCGATGATAATAATGCAACAATTACCCGAGGTAATGGTCAGCAACTTAACATTACCGGTGGTGCAGCAAGCGACAACTTAACTGACAACAACATCGGCGTTGTAAAATCTGCTGATGACACTTTACAGGTTAAATTGTCTAAAGATTTAAACGCTCTTAACAGTGTTCGTATTGGTGGTTCTGCTGAAGGCGAAGGCATCTACATTGCTAAACAGTCTGTTAAGAATTCTAATGGTGTGGCTGAAGAAGGTAACTACATTACCGGTCTCGACAACACGAAATGGGATCCTGCTAACCAGGGGATCGTTGAAAACCGTGCAGCTACCGAAGGTCAGTTGAAAGACGTGGCTGATAGCATTTCCAAACAAATCAGCGACATCGACACAGCCGTTAAATCTTCCAGCCGTGTATTCGAAAGCGATAGTGGGGCAGATAACCAAGTAACTCGTAAGAATACGGATGCCATGAAACTTAAAGGCGGCGCTGATGCCAACAACTTGTCCGATAACAACATCGGCGTTGTAAATAACAGCGACGGCAGCGGTTTTAACATCAAATTGTCCAAAGACATCAAAGGTCTTAACAGCATCGAAGTGGCTAACAACATTACCATCGGTTCCGGTGACAACCAGACTATCATCAATGACAGCTCTGTAAACACAGGTTCCGTAACTACCGGTAACACTACTATCAACAATAGCGGTTTAACCATTAAAAACGATGATGGTTCTAATGGAATTACTATTCAAAACAATAATGTAAGCATGGGCGGTAATGTAATTCAGAACGTTGGCGAAGGTGTAAATGCAAGTGATGCGATTAACAAAGGTCAGTTCGACCGTGCTATCAGCAACATTGACAGCGGTATGGGTCAGATGAATAACCGTATTAACAAATTGGACAACCGTGTAAACCGTGTAGGTGCCGGTGCAGCCGCACTCGCAGCGTTACATCCGTTGGAATTCAGCCCTGAAGCTAAATGGGAAGTATCCGCCGGTTTAGGTAACTACAAAGATGCGAATGCTGTAGCCTTTGGTGCGTTCTACCGTCCAAACGGTGACACCATGTTCAGCGTAGGTACGTCTTTCGGCGGTGGTGAAAACATGGTTAACGCCGGTGTAACCTTACGTATTGGTGACGGCGAAACTCAGAACTATCCTTCCAAGAAGGTAATGGCTCAGAAGATTACTGATTTGGAATCTGTAGTAGCTGACCAGAACAACAAAATTGAAGAATTGACAAAACTTGTAAATTCTTTGATCAACAAATAATCGATTATAAATCGATGTTTAAGTAAGTCGAGAGTTAGTAGCTAAAACTGAATAAAATTATAGAAGAGTCGTGACGACAAAGTCGTTGCGACTCTTTTTGTATTTATATTTGAAATTTTTCAGTTTTAAACTCATTTTGATTGTTTGTTGTTATTTTTAAAATTGCTCAGGTCGGGGGAAGGGGAGGGGGAACAGATTGATATAGGTCTTTAAATGTACAGTTAATTAATTTTTTGATTAAAATTTTTACTTGATAAAAAATGACAAAATATTTATAAGCATATTTAACATGAAGATTTCATTTTATGTCTTCGTGAAGTGTACAAAATGAATTTCATATTTAGTTCACGGAATATATCGATATATTTATATGAATCCAAGAAATATTGCTATGCGAATAGTGCAATGATTGTATGGTGAAATTAAAAGATGAAGAAATAACTAAAAACTTCGATGTAGTGGTGTAAATACTGGATTAAAGGGCTTTTTAGAACATATTTAAAACTTGATAAATAATATTAAATTCAAATCATTCGATTTAATCCAACTGAATTGTTGATGAAAAATCCGTTTGAAATCGAAACAATTCAATATATAATGAAAATGTGATTAGTGTTAATGTTCTCACGGGAAGAACATTAAACCGTGAAAAAGTTTATATAAACTAACTATTAAAGAAACGAAAAGAGGAAATTGGGGGCGGTTATTTTTAATAACTGTTTCATGAATTATTTAGAGGATGAGAGTTTCAATAAAGTAAAAATTAACAACTTAGAAATAAAATTGATGTAAAAATGTGTGTATTTTTGTTAACTTGAGGAGATTATTATATGAACAAACAATATAAAGTTATTGGGAGCAAAGTAAAAGACAGTTATGTAGTTGTGTCTGAATTCGCTAAAAGTAATAGTAAATCTGCTTCCGCGAAGAGTGAAACAGGTCGTAATTTAGGGATTGCTTTGACAGTAATGGCTTTATCTTTAGGTATGACCGGTGTAGCAAATGCGGCTGCTAATACGTAAGGTACGGGCGCCGGCGTGGCTGTGGGTACATCTTCCGAAGGCACTACGTATATGGCAGCAGCCATTGGCAATTCGGCTAAAGCAACCGGTTCGGCTTCGACAGCAATTGGCTATAACACTAAAGCGTCTGGTAATAATACAGTAGCTCTCGGCAGTAGGGCGGAGGCATCCAATACTTCGGCCATCGCCATTGGTAACAGATCGAATGCATCCGGAAGCAGTAGCGTAGCTATTGGCCCGAGTGCTGCAGCATCTGTGCGTTACAGCACAGCTCTTGGTGCTTCTGCATCCGCAACCGGTGATTATAGCTATGCTTCCGGCTATCAGGCAAATGCATCCGGTAGTTACGGCCTTGCCAGCGGTTATCAAGCACAGGCAACGGCTTACTACATCACAGCTGTTGGTTACCTTTCCAAAGCAACCAAATCCAGTGCGTCCGCTTTTGGTAACGGTGCTAACGCTTCCAACTATTACGCTTTGGCGTTAGGCTATAACTCTGCTGCGGCCGGTAATAGCGCTGTTGCTATCGGTAATGCCGCTAACGTTGCTTCTACGGCTGCTAACTCCGTCGCTATCGGTAAAAGTGCGTCTGCAACCTCCGGTAATTCCGTTGCTTTAGGTCAGAACTCCTTGGCGGATACTACCGGTGTGGCAACTACCGGTTATTTGACAAATGAAGCTTTTTCAGCAAGTAACGGTGTTGTATCCGTAGGTAATGCTTCTTATACTGATGCCAGCGGTAAGACAGTAGCTGAAAATCGTCGTCGTATCACCAACGTAGCAGCCGGTGCTGACGATTACGATGCTGTAAACGTAGCCCAGCTCAAAAAGTTGGAAACAAATGTAAACACCAGCATTACTGAGTTAAACAGCTCTTTGACTTCTCAAATTGAAGCTAATAAAACTTCTTATGTTTCTATAAATTCTGCGGCAAGCACTAACAAAGACAATGACGGTGCGACCGGCTCCGGTACGTCTGCCGTAGCAATTGGTCGTTCCTCTACGGCTTCCGGCAATCAGTCTACTGCGTTAGGTAATAGCTCTAATGCGGCCGGCCTTTTTGCAACGGCTCTCGGTAACAGTACAACTGCCAGCGCTGAACGTGCGGTAGCTATCGGTAACCAGGCGTCTGCTTCCGGTACTTCTGCCATTGCAATCGGTAACCGTTCTGCTTCTTCCGGTGCCACTTCTATTGCTATCGGTTATACGTCTACAGCAGCTAACGACGGTGTAGCACTTGGTATTTCTTCTAAAGCAACCGCTTCTTCTTCCATGGCATTAGGTCAGAACTCGTCTGCTACTGAGTATCTTTCTATGGCTCTTGGTAATTTTGCTTCTGCTTCGGCTAGAAATGCAATTGCTATGGGTTATTTGGCAAAAGCGAATAATGTCAGCTCCACGGCTATCGGTAATCGTGCCGAAACAAACGGTATTTACTCCTTAGCTTTTGGTGACCGTGCCTATGTAGGTGCCGAATCTTCCGGCGATGGCACCAGTGCTGATGTGTCCGTTCCTAATACTCGTAAAAATACGGTAAGTGAAGAACGTATGATTAATCCGTTAGAATCCGATAAATACAGCTTCTCCATGGCTATGGGTACCGATGCGAAAGCATACGGTTACCAAGATACAGCGATTGGTGGCGGTGCTGAAGCTTACGATACTAACACCTTGGCTGTAGGCTTTACGGCTAAAGCAAAAGGTTATTTCTCCAGTGCTATCGGTAGCCAGGCTTCTACCAGCGGTAAATATGCAACGGCTTTAGGTTTCTTGTCTAATGCATCCGCCGAATCTGCCAGCGCTTTGGGTGATCAGACTACGGCTAACATTGCCGGCGGTGTTGCTCTTGGCAGCAAATCCAAAACTAATGTAGCATCCGGTGTAATCGGCTACGATCCAAGCGGCACGATTACGTCTCAAGCTGATATTTTAGGCAGCAACCAGGCTACTTACACTCAATTGCAGTCCGATATTGCGACAGCTCAGTCCACTGTAGACAGCTTGTCCGGCGAAGTAGTGGCATTGCAGGCTGCTAAAAACACAGCTACAGGCGATGATTTGACTTCTATCAACAGCCAAATTACGGCTAAAGAAGCTGAACTTTCTACAGCTCGTGCTAACTTGGCAAGCCTTCAGGCTCAGTCCAATGTGCTTATTTCCACATGGCAGTCCACAGGTGCCGCTGTATCCGTAGGTAACAGCGAAACCGGTTTAACTCGTCAGATTACTAATGTGGCAGCCGGTACTTTGGATACCGATGCCGTTAACGTGGCACAGCTTAAAGCTTTGTCTACGCAAGTGGCACAGAGCATTGAAGCGATTACTTTGGATGCCGGTAAAAATATTAATATCGACTCCGGTAATAACATTAACTTAAACGACAAAATTACTTTGAATAATGAAAATGATGCAATCAATCAGGTAACTGTTGACGGTACTACATCTACAATTACTGCAGGTACCGATGCCAACGCAGTAACCATTAACGGTGGTAATGCGTCTATTACAGTCGGTACCGGTGAAAACCAAGTAACTATCGACGGTTCTAAAGGCCAGGTAGTCATTGGTGATGCAGCTAACGGTATCGTAATGGGTAACCAGGACGTGACTACAACTAACGGTTCCACTGAAAGCGGTAAATTCATTACCGGTCTCGAGAACACAACTTGGGATCCTACTAACTATGTGGCCGATCGTGCCGCAACTGAAGGTCAGTTGGCTCAAATCGCCGGTAACATCAGCGATATCAACACAAGCATCGATACTATCAACAATGCAAAACGCGGTTTTGTAAGTGACTCCGGTGAAAAAATCGAACTCGGCAAAGATGATGTGTTGAACCTTAAAGGCGGTGCCGATACGTCTAGCTTGACTGAGGGCAACATCGGCGTTGTAAATAACGATGCCGGTAACGGTTTTGACATTAAATTGTATTCCAAATTGTCCGGTCTTGACAGTGTAGATACTAAGACTTTGACAGCTAGTGAAAAAATCACCGTAGGTTCCGGTTCTTCCGTAACTTCCGTCACCGGTGATACTGTGACTACTTCTTCCTTGGTAGCCGGTAACACAACTGTAAACAACAGTGGCTTACCAATTGCAGCTACTGATTCTTCTAAATCTAATATTACAATTACCAACGATTCCATCAGCATGGGCGGTAACCAGGTTCATAACGTGGCTGCTGGTACAGCCGATACTGATGCGGTAAACGTTAGCCAGTTGAACAGCGCTGTGACTAACATTGGCGGTAACATGAACGTGTTGAATGGCCGAATCAACGATTTGGATAATCGTGTGGACCATGTAGGTGCCGGTGCAGCCGCTTTGGCAGCCTTGCATCCATTGGACTTCGATCCGACTTCCCATTGGGAAGTAGCAGCCGGCGTAGGTAACTACAAAGGTGCTAACGCCGTAGCGGTTGGTGCGTTCTAACGTCCAAACGGTGACACTATGTTCAGCATCGGCAGCTCTTACGGCGGCGGTGAAAACATGGTTAACGCCGGTGTAACGATGCGTATTGGTGCCGGTCAGACAACTAACTTGTCTGACCGTGCGGAAATGGCTCGTGAAATCACTGATTTGAAATCGACTGTAGAAAAACAGAAGAACGAAATCAATGAATTATCCGGTTTGAAATCTGTTGTATCCGAACAGCAAGAACGTATTGAACAGTTGACTCAGCTCGTAAACCAAATGGTTGCCAGCAAATAATACATCATATTGCGCAGGGAGACTTAATTGTCGTGTGATATATCGTAAGGGGATATAGTGCGGGGCTGTGTAGCATGGGAATGTATTATGGAATGTAGTGTAACGTTTGGTTACGAGTGTTGTGAGGGCGTTATGTCCGGATGTCTGACATGGATTTGCATTGAAGGCATTGTAAGATAAGGGTCTATATAAAGTTATCATTTACTTCTCGGTAGTGTAACGATATATTGTTTAAAAAGTGAATATGGGGATGAAAGCGGTAGCAAGTAACATTGTTGCCGCTTTTTGGCGTGCAAAAATACCTGATTTATCGAATCTTTTGTTTACTAATTATTTTTTTAATATGAGGGAATAATGAGCTTAATTTGCGATGTGTGAAAATATGATGATTAAAAATTTTTAGAAAAATAATTTATGCTGATAAACACTTATAAATTAGGCATGAAATAGCTGATTTTTTTAAGTAAATAGAATGAAAGATAATGTCAAGCACAAATGAATTTGTCACTCAAAACTTAAAATATAAGCGTAATTTTTACGCCGTTAAATTTCATTTTTGTAAGCATGTTGTGTGTAGCAAACATCAGCAAAGTTGTACACAAATTTTGCCCGGTAGTCCTCAAAGTCATCAAATTTATTAGACTTCCAAGGATGACGCATAGAAGGAATATAAACCTTCCTTGGTTTGTGAACCGGTTTAGCATGTGTAGGCTGATCAAATTCTAGGGAATATGCTTTTCTAGCCGGCACAGGCTGTAGTTTAAACAAGGATTCCTTGCAAGAGGCGAATAGCGTTCCATCTAAAGCCTTAATAACAAGGACTTTGTTACCTTTCTTTAAATATGCCTGCGTACCATCCGGTTTAATAAATTGGTAATATTGGTTATGGTATGAAATGCAATGCCCTTTATCCACAATTCTAGAGCTTAATACTGCTAATGTAAGGTTAATATCTTCCTCAGAGAGTTGCCTTTCGAAGACAGACATGGTATTGTTGAGGTAAGGTAGTTTCTTTTGGTTTAGCTGCGCTAAATACGTTGTGGTGACATATTCATTGGCAGCCTCAATAGAATCTATCCCTAATCGTCTAAACTCAACAGGAAGACGAGATTGAAGTGTTTGGAAGAGTCGTTCAATCTTTCCTTGCGCTTCAGCAGAAAAGCCAGGGTGTAAGTGTATGCCAAGTTGTTGACAGGCGTATGCATATTGCGTCGGTGTATCGCTTTCAGGAGCGCGTACACCGGCTTTTTTGTATTCAAAAACAGTGCGCCCATCCGTTTGAATATTAGCCGGAATACCGTAATTTCTTAACATTTGGGCCGTTAGTTCATAATACCCTTTTAGCGTCTCTTGTTCAGCAAAATACAGGCCCGTAACTATGCCCGTACTGTCATCGATGGCTGCGTGTAGTGATGTTTTTGTAGTACCGAACCAAAGATGAGGTGATGCGTCTATATAGATTTTTTCGCCGGCGTATCGTCTAGGATGTGGTCGTTTACTCTCAACAGCCTCTTCTGGCCTAATTAATGGTTCCGACGTATTAACAGGCTTGTTGGCCAAGGCATCCTTTTTTCTGAGAGCGCGTCTAGTTGCAGCATGAGCCTTAGGAGAGAGTATGTCATACTCTTTGAATATATTACGCAATGTGGCTATAGATGGTGTAGGGACCTCCGGATGGTAGTGTGTTAATAATTCGTGGAAATGGACAAAATTGGCATCGTAGTACAAAGTGTTGTAAATATCAACAATTTGCCGTCTAATAGCGCGTGAAACCGTAGTACTTGGTTTATGTTGATGGTTGCCATGTCTGAAATAAGCCTTACCATGCTCTTTGTATCCTTTGATGTGACGGTAGATTGTTCTCATACTACATCCCAGTCTTAGAGCAGCTCGTTTCTTATTACCGGCGTGGTCTACTAGATTCTTAATTACTTCATATGTGTCTTGTTCGTTCAATGTTAAAATTACCTTTCTCATATTGTACCTCCAATATAGAGTATACAATATGTGTGACAAAATCATTTACGTTTATACTATGACAATATCATATGTGTTTTACATTTTTAAGTAAATATAATGAAAGATAATTGACAATAAATAGGGGTATATATATAATAAATTTAAAGAAAGAATGAAGATTCTTTTGTAATAGATACAGATTAGTAATAATTTATTTTAATCTATACGGAGTGTGTTTGTTTAAAAGAGTTTTTCAAAAGAATTTTGAGGGAGGTTTACTCATGAATAAGCAGTACAAAGTCATTTGGAGTAAAGTGAAAAACAGTTATGTGGTGGTGTCTGAATTGGCAAAACAACATAGCAAGGGTGGTTCCACACGTAGTAAAGTGGGACAAAAAATCGGTGTGGCACTCGCTGTCATGGCGCTTTCTATCGGAGCTACCGGTGTGGTTGGTGCGGCTGATAATACGGCTGGTAGTGGTAGTGGTGTGGCCGTGGGGGCAGGGACACAGGCTACTGATGCGGTTAACGTAGCACAATTGACGGCCTTGAATGATAAGGTAGACGCCAATAAAATTTCTTATGTATCTATCAATACCAAAAGAGATGCTAATAAAGATAATGACCAAGCAGGTGTAGCCGACAAAACCTTCAGTAAAGATTCGGCTGTAATTGGTTCGAATACGATTTCTACCAGTCTGGGAAATTGGAATCTCGTTGCTACCGGCTTTGGTAATACGATAAAAGATATTACTTACCGATGCCAATACTGATAGTGTAACCGAGAAAAGGATTGATAATACTTATGTATATGGTAATGAAAATATTGCACGTGAAGGGGTTGTTATCGGCAGCAGTAACATTCTTACCGGTAGTAGTTCATCCAGTAACATTGCTATTGGTTTTAGCAATAAAAATTATGGTGGACGCAGTGTGAACCTCGGCAATTATACTTTGACCAATGGTGTGGATTCTATTGCTGTCGGATTTAGTGCTAAAGCACCTAAAACTGACGCTATTGCAGTGGGCGGTTACACTCAAGCTAAACAAGTCGGTTCGATTGCTATCGGCCAAGGCGCAGTAGCCAATACCGGTGGTTTAGCATTAGGTTATGATAGTTTGGCAGATAGGAGTTACGGTTCCATCGGTTACTTCACTACATTAGGTTCGACAGATCAAGCGGCTATAGCAGAAAAATTGGGTAAAACTGCCGAGTATAATCAGTTGGTGGATACGATTAACGGCTATTCCGACTTAGCGGCTCAGGAACGTCAATATCGCACTTATATTAGTGAACGACAGAATAACCAAGATTTATTAAGTGCTGAAATAGAAAATCTGTATAAGAACCCTGCAGGTAGCGCTGCCTATAATACAAGTTTAGCTAAAATTAGAGAGTATCAGCAGAAGATTAAGGAAAATAATGATGGTGAAAACTCTTTAAGCAGTATCGTTTCGACAAAGAACCCTGATTATGTGAAATTAAAGGCGGCTCGTACAGAGTTGAGAAATATGTTTGCTGCATATATGTCAACTGCAGATGCTGTTTCAGTTGGTAATACAGAAAAAGGTATTTATCGCCAAATTACCGGTGTGGCTGCCGGCAGTGCCGATATGGATGCTGTTAACGTTGCTCAGTTGAAAGATATGGGCTCAGCAGGTCTTGATTTCAAGGGTGATAGCGATACCGTTGTTCATCGCGATTTAGGTGCAACGCTGAATGTTGTCGGCGGTAATACTGATGCCACTTCTTTAACGGATAATAATATCGGTGTAGTAGCTGATACTACGACAGGTACACTTAACGTTAAATTGGCTAAAAATTTAACTATGGGTGACGGTAGCATTACCTTCATAAACGCTAAAGACGCTACCGGCAACACCTTGGTTCAAGGTCAGGACGGTAAGTGGTATTCAGATTTAACGGATGCTACTTATGATGCAACCAATAATGTCTACACGAAAGCTGATGGAAATACCGTAAGTGCGGTAGAAAATCCGACTGTATCGGAAGTTAAATTGTCTAATACAGGGCTCGACAATGGTGGTAATAAGATTACTAATGTAGCCGCCGGTACGGTAGACACGGATATCGTTAACTTGGGTCAATTAAAAGGTAGTACCATTGGTTCCAGTAAAGTAGAATACACCGATGCCGGTGCAGGCACTATAACTTTGACAATGCAGGATGGTAAAGATGTTAAGATCAACGGCTTGCAAGATAAATATGTTACCGGTGCTAGTCTTGATGGTAATAAGTTGACCATTACTCGCAACGATGATCAAAAATTTGAAGTAGATAATATTGCGACTACTGCTGATATCGTAGGTGAAAACAGCAAGGTTAATTTGAAATTCACCGGTGATGATACTACTGAAGATGGTACAATCACGAAGATAAATGGTGCTACTTTAAACATTCTTGGCGGAACTACTGAATTTACAACAGCTAACAACATTGGTGTTGTTAAAGATGGTGACGCTCTTAGAGTGAAATTGGCGAAAGATATCAATATGGGTAACGGCAGTGTTACCTTTGCAAACGCTAAAGACGCTATCGGCAACACCTTGGTTCAAGGTCAGGACGGTAAGTGGTATTCAGATTTAACGGATGCTACTTATGATGCAACCAATAATGTCTACACGAAAGCTGATGGAAATACCGTAAGTGCGGTAGAAAATCCGACTGTATCGGAAGTTAAATTGTCTAATACAGGCCTCGATAATGGCGGTAATAAGATTACTAACGTAGCCGCCGGTACAGAAGATACGGATATCGTTAACTTGGGTCAATTAAAAGGTAGTACTATTGGTTCCAGTAAAGTAGAATACACCGATGCCGGTGCAGGCACTATAACTTTGACAATGCAGGATGGTAAAGCGGTTAAGATCAACGGCTTGCAAGATAAATATGTTACCGGTGCTACTTTCAAAGACAATACATTGACCATCACGCGTAACGACGATACATCTTTCAAAGTGGGTGATATTGCGTCTAAGACTGATATGGATTCAGCCGTAAGCAATGCTAACTTGAAGTTCACCGGCGATGATAAATCGGAAGATGCAGCAATCACTAAGAAGAACGGCGAAACTTTGACTATCTATGGTGGTGTAGCGGCAACAGATGCTGACGGCAATAGCTTGTTATCTGATGTCAACAATGTTGGTGTTGTAAAAACTGACGACGGTTTACAGATTAAGCTTGCTAAAGATTTGGCCGGTATTGACTCTGCTCGTATCGGTGGTACTGTAGCAGATGGTGTAGCTACCGGTGGTATTTACATTGCTAACCAATCGGTAACATATAATGGCAGTGCCAAAAAGACTGAAAACGGTTTATACATTACCGGTTTAGCGAATACCGCATGGAATCCAACTACTGACGGTATCGTAAGCGGTCGTGCCGCAACCGAAGATCAGTTGAAAGCTGCTTATGACGGGCTTTCAACTACTATTACAGCCAATAAGGTTGTAGCCGGTGATAATATTACCGTAACACGACTCAAAGATGGTTCAGGTACAAAAGTTTCCTTAAGTGATAATTTAGCTTTTGGCGATAAAAACGGTAAGAATATAGCGATTAGTGGTAATGACGCTATAATCAGTGCCGGTGATGGTGGCTCCAATAAAGTTGTTGTTGATGGAGCTAATTCGACGGTAACGGCCGGTACCGGCGCCAACCAAGTAACGGTTGATGGAACAAAGGCAGCTATAACAGCCGGTGAAGGGGCTAACCAAGTAGCAGTTGATGGCACCAAAGGCCAAGTAACTATTGGTGAAACCGGTAAAGGCCTTGTAATTGGTAACCAAGATGTGGCGGTTAAAAATGCTGACGGCACGGACAAGGTTGATGAAAACGGCAATGCTGTAAAAGATTCCGGTAAGTATATTACCGGCCTCGACAACACAACATGGAATCCTGCTGAAAAAGGCTACGTTCCTGATCGTGCTGCAACAGAAGGTCAGTTAAAAGATATTGTTGGCCAATTTGATGTTATCAACAATGCTAAACGTGGTTTTAACAGTGATACAGGTGTTAAAGTAGAACGAGGTAAGGACGACGTTTTGGATATTAAGGGCGGTGCTAAGGGCGACTTGTCTGAAGGCAATATCGGCGTTGTTAATAATACAGATGCTACCGGTTTTGATGTAAAATTGGCAAAAGACCTGAAAGATCTCAATTCGATAACGTCGAATACGGTGACTACCAACGAATTAACCGTATCTGAAAAAGCCAATATTGGTAATGTTTCCATCAGTAACGATAATGTAACCATCGGTACCGGTGACAGTCAGACGGTTCTTTCCAACGAATCTATTACGACCGGTTCGGTAACAACAGGTAACACAACTGTTAATGACAGTGGCGTAACGATTAAAGTTACTGATTCTTCAAAATCAGACATTACTCTTACCAATGACGCAATCAGCATGGGCAGTAATAGAGTACAAAATATTGCTGCTGGTGTAGAAGCAACAGATGCTATTAATAAAGGCCAGTTTGACAGTGCTGTAAGTGCTATTGGTAACGGTATGAACCAACTCGGTAATAGCATTAACAAGTTGGATAATCGAGTTAATCGTGTAGGTGCCGGTGCGGCAGCGTTGGCAGCTTTGCATCCGTTGGAATATGACCCTGAATCTAAATGGGAAATTTCCGCCGGTGTAGGTAATTATAAGAGTGCTAATGCTTTAGCGTTAGGTGCATTCTATTGTCCGAACAGCGATACCATGTTCAGTGTTGGTAGTTCTTACGGTGGCGGTGAAAACATGGTTAACGCCGGTGTAACCTTACGTATTGGTCCTGGCGAAACTCTGAAATACAGTTCTAAACGTGAAATGGCACAGAAGATTAATGATTTGGAATCCGTAGTAGCCGATCAAAAAGGCGAATTAACTGATTTGAAATCTGTAGTGGCTGAACAAAAAGATCGTATCGAAGAGTTGACGAAGCTTGTAAATGCGTTGGTTAACAAATAGAAGTCACTGTGTTTTTACTAGGCAGATTCTTTAAAATTTAATATAGGGTGCTTAGTGTTATAAATAGTACGAGGCACCGCAATACGATTTAAGGCTATAGCAGATTTTCGGGAATTAACCGATGTTTGCTATAGCCTTATTTTTCATGAAAATCAACAAGCCGATATATATAATTACACTTTATGTTTAATAAAATTGAGTCTATGTTTTAAAATATCTGAAATCATGATGCTGTTATAGAAAATAATTTATTTAAATAAATTATATATAGTAAATTGCAATATGAAATTGAACACTTTTAAGAACCCAGTACCTTATTAACTTCTTCAATGAATACTTCTTGTGGTGTCCGGTAATTTAGAATTTTGCGTGGCAGTGCATTACACCA
>NZ_RQUZ01000009.1 GCF_003992065.1 Veillonella seminalis | reverse complement strand
GATGTATTTTTCATGCTTCTCAGCAAGTAAAAAGATATACGACAACCCGTCCTAAAACACTTGCCGGTGCAGAGCTATATGGGCTTTCAAATGACTTATTTAAGGTAAATTCAACAGATGCAGCATTAAATTGGGTTAGGCGTTTAACAGACTGGAAAATTAAGCATAAAGCCTTTTTAGATGAAGTATCTTATGACGAGTACGGAAAACCTAGATTAAAACATGAGAGACTTTTAAAAGCAGAGCAGTCACTCATTGTATTAATAAAATCCGGTACCTCATTCACTTACCTAGATGAGACATTAGACTTTGACTGTTCATCTACTAATAACCGTATTGAAGGCGGCATAAATGCTCAATTAAGAGCTATGTTGCGTTACCATAGAGGGATGAATATTGAAAGACGAATAAAAGCGGTTTTCTGGTGGTGCTACA
Organism: Veillonella seminalis; assembly: GCF_003992065.1. GTDB lineage: Bacteria > Bacillota > Negativicutes > Veillonellales > Veillonellaceae > Veillonella_A > Veillonella_A seminalis. The sequence continues at coordinate 133,527 of NZ_RQUZ01000009.1, read as the reverse complement.
TGCACTCACCGAAACCGCTTTCACCCGCTGAAATACTCGAGGTTATGCCGACCAACAAAAGTATTTCTCAACTATATGATACCATGAATTCTAGAGAAAGATTAGAAAATTCTATCCCAACTTGGGGTGATGCTATTGTATGGAGTGATTTTCATTTCTCTGATCCATATCCTAACTATCTTTGGGATTAAATTACCAACTCAAAATGTCCTATAACCCTAAATTGACGGGTGATCCGTAATTCACCTGCTGCCATTTTGTATGTTTTATTGATGATAGGTTTTATTCTAATCTAAAAATCTCCCTATAGGGAAAAGCCGTGTTGTAAAAGAACTATTAGTCAATGAAATTAGTCATTTCCGGTTCTTCGTAAACCGGTTTATGAATACCGGCTTTTTTACCGGCTTCAATACTTTGAAGAATCCAAGCCATATTTTGCCCCAGGGTACGCATTGTCTGGAGGCCTTCTTTATCTTTACGTACATCATCAGGTGTGAAGCCGTGAACCTGATTCCAATACTGGGAGCCGATAACAATCATATTACTCATTAAGAAATACTGGTTTAAGCGTTCAAAGGTAGCGCTGGCACCACCACGACGACAGGATACGACAGAAGCCGCTAATTTACCGTGCATAAGATTTTGAGCCATGCCTGCGAAAAATAATCTGTCTAAAAAGGAGCAGAGATTGCCGGCCGGACCGGAGTAATAAACCGGTGAGCCCACGATGATACCGTCAAATTCAGGGAGACGGGCCAATATATCATTGAGACCGTCATTGGTGAATACACAGTGACCGGTTTCAAAACATTTGGCACAGGCAATGCAACCGGAGATAGGCTTTTTGCCAATCCAATAAATTTCCGATTCAATGCCGTTTTTATTTAAAGACATACTTACTTCTTGAAGTGCTGTATCGGTACAGCCGTGTTGATTCGGGCTGCCGTTGATTAATAAGACTTTGCTCATGATGCGGCTCCTTTCATACTTATGAAAAGCTGTAATGTGAAAATGAATCGAATATAAAATATTCGATTCATTTTTATGGTAGCACATATTTTTAAGAATAAACAGTTAACATTTAATATATGTACTAAAAATATTTAATTAATGCAGATAAGAGTTAATATACAGGTAATCTATGATTATTTGCGTTTGCGCTTAGTTTTATCTTCGGAACTTTTGCCGGATGAAGCGTTAGTTGATGAGTTTTCGTCACCATCAACTCCATACAGATGGGCATCATAAGATCCTTTTACTTGAAGGTAAATAAACACGATAATACCGATAATGATAACCGTAAGGCTGGTCATCTGAGCCGATTTCAGGCCCATAGTAAGGTTTACGTAGTCACCGCGTAAAAACTCAAGGAAGAAACGAGCTGTTGAGTATAAAATAGCGTAGAGCACGAATGTCTGGCCTTTTTTGTGTGGGATAGTGTTGAATAAGAGCAACGCTACGAAGATGAGGATATCAATTTGACCTTCCCAAATTTCGGCGGGCCATAACGGTTGCGCACCATAGGTTTTGAAGGCGAGCGTTGTTTCCGGATAGAGAATGCCGAAATTGCCGCCGGTGGGATGACCGAATGCATCACCGTTCATGAGATTAGCCATGCGTCCTACCGATTGACCGAGAATTAAGGCCGGCGCAAAGACATCGGCGAATGCCCAAGTATCAATATTATGGCGTCTTACATACCAAATACCGGCTAAGGTGCCGAGCACAACACCGCCTTGTATAGCCATACCGCCTTGCCATACAAACGGAATTTCCAGGATATGATGTTGGTAATATTCCCAATCGAAAAAGAATACGTCCCACAAGCGCGCACCGACAATACCGGCGATACCGGTTGTAATGGCAAAGTCAAACATGTGTACATGCCAATCGCGCCCGTCACGTTTAAATAAATAATAAGCTACCGCAGCAGCACAGAAGATACCTAACGATAAGAGAAGCCCGTAAGCTCGAATAGGAAAGTCACCTATATAAAATAAATATTGATGCATAATTACCTCCTTATAAATAGTATATATTCATTATAGCCGAGGCTCATTCTTATGACAAATAAAAAGGCCGTATGTTATAATAAAACGTATCGAAGGAGGAGGCGATGAAGAGTGACAACCATATCATTTTTAGGTCCCCGGGGGACTTTTACGGAAGAAGCGCTGAATCGTCTTTGTGAGTGTCAATCATTGACGATTGTAAAAGAAGCCATGCATACGATTGATGAGGCTATTGAAGCGGCCATGTTGGGCCAAGTGGACTATGCGTTTGTACCGGTAGAAAATTCTTTGGGCGGTACAGTATTGACTACGGTGGACTATTTGGCGGAGCACAGTAATGTTGAAATAGCCGCTGAAATCAGCATGCCTATTCGTCATTTTTTATGGGGCTTGCCGGGGAGCGTGTCGGATGAGATAACTACAATTTATTCACATCCGCAGGCACTTAGGCAATGTAAAGCTTTTTTACAAAAAAATGCTAAAAATAAAGAACAAATTGTGACCAGTTCTACTGCTGAAGGGGCCGAAATGGTGTCCCAATCCAAGTCTTTGCAAAAAGGCGCTATTGGCGGTGAGGCTATGGGAGCACAATATGGTCTTGTTAAACTAACCGAACAAATTCAAGATAATATGTTTAATTTGACGCGGTTTATTTTGGTAAAACCGAATCAACAAATTTCTTTTAATCCTGCTATGACGAGCGGTAAATTATCGCTTCAATGTGAGCTTGACGGTTTACGACCGGGCTCTTTGTGGGAATGTCTGGGGATTTTTGCCAAACGTCAAATTAATTTAGTAAAAATTGAGTCGCGACCTACGAAAGGTCGGCTTGGCGAATATAAGTTTTTTCTCGATTTACAGATAGCAGCCAACGGGGCACAGGTTGTGGAAGCATTAGCCGAATTAGAATCTTTGGCCACTTCAATGCAATTAATGGGTGCCTATGAAACCTACCATGTAGAATAAAATGAAAGGATGTATATGAAACAAAAAGTAACACGAGCCGTTTTGGCGGCTCTTTTGACATTTTCGGTATCGGGAGCCTATGCGGCCTCCATTGAAGTAACTAAAGAGAACAGTACGTTAATACGTATAGATAACAATATAAAATCTAAAGCAACGGTTCCATCTGCGACCGGTCAAACTGCTGTTACGAGTGAAATTGCGGGAACCGGGAATGTTCAGCCTATTTCATTCCGTACGTTAGCCGGTCAGATTACCGATTCCGGTGAAATGGCAATTATAGAAGGTTCGCATATGTTAATACCGTTGTCCGTGTATCAGCAGGTTAATTTGAATCCTATTACTCGTAAAGACGATAATGTATATGTAACTTTACCGGCTCCGCGACGTGCCGGCGATATGAGCTATAACGGTGATCGACGCAACGGTGAACGTACGATTCAATTGGCCACGATTGAACGTTACGGCGTTATTTATGTGGATATGAGCGCCACATCACCGCTTCTCGGTGTTCAAGCCGATCGTACCAAAACGGGTATAGAACTGAAAGCGCCGTTGGGGGGTTTGGATATTCCGGCCCGTAAAGAAATTAAAGGTTCTATTTCCTGGGTATTTGATCCGTTTGTATCAAAACCGTATGATACGCCGGTAGCTAAAACAGGTACATCTATTGTGTCACCGACTTGGTTTGATTTTTCAGAAAACGGCTTAGCCGTTAAGCCCGGTGTAAGTTTGACATATACTAATACCTATAAAGACCAAGGGTATCGTATTTGGCCGCTTGTGACGAATAAGTTTGATGCGGATTTTACAAGCAAAGTTTTGAATGACAAAAAATATTGGAAGACGATTGCTGATGATTTAGTATTGTATGCTTTGTCTTACGGCTATGACGGTTATAATTTGGACATTGAAGACGTGCATTATAAAGACCGAGCTAAATTGACGAGCTTTGTAGCGTACTTGACGCAACGTTTGCACGAGTTTAATATCTTTGTGTCCATGGATGTAACGGGGTATTCGGACAGTGAAAATTGGTCGAAAGTGTATGACCGTAAGCATTTGGGCGAAGTTCTGGACTATATGGTACTTATGGCATATGACGAAGTATGGGCATCCAGTCCTGAAGCGGGCCCTGTAGCCAGTTATCCTTGGGTAAAACGCAATACGACGGCTCTTACCCGTGAAGTTTCACCTGAAAAAATCGTCCTCGGCGTACCGTATTATATGCGTGTATGGCAACGTACGATTTCGGTAGACGACAAGGGTAAGGTAACTTACGGTAAACCTAAGAGTCGCACTTTGACTATGTCGGAGGCGGCTGAACTAAAAACAAAATATGCTGATAGAGTTACTTGGGATAATGATTTAAAACTTAACTATGTAAAATTCAGTAATGATGAATTGGCAGAACAATTCTTGACATATGCTGAAACAGGTAAAGAACCGCGTATTGTCGCTGGCTTAAGAAATAAGTCAGCCGTTATTTCTGAAGTTTGGTTTGAAGATGAAGCCTCTATGGCTTATAAACGCGAGCTCATGAGCGAGTTGAAACTGGCCGGGTTTGCCGCATGGCGTAAAGGTTTTGAAACTGAGGCATTCCGTCAATTTATGTTTAATGATAATATTCAGGCCGATAAGTTTAAGCATGATAATATAAAAAAAGCCGGTGAGTTACCTAAGATAGAAAGCAAAAATACGTCATTGACTAAGAGTGAGACCAATACCGGTACATCACCTTTTGGTGCGTCTTCGACCGTTGTGGTAACCAAGGAATCCTAATGGAGTCCAAACAATGGTTATATTGACGGCATTGTTATAATAGTAATATAATAAAGTTTAAGACTTGAAGATAAAATAAAACGGTACAGACCTGAGGAATTTGAGTTTGAGGAGGCTGTGGCATGAACGAGAAATATGTAGCCCAGGACATTGAAAAGAAATGGCAGGCGTATTGGCTTGAACACAATACGTTTAAAACAAATTATGATGAAAGCAAAGAAAAGTACTATGTACTTGAAATGTTCCCTTATCCATCGGGGAATTTGCATATGGGGCATGTGCGTAACTATTCCATCGGTGACGTAGTAGCTCGTTTCAAAAAAATGAAGGGCTTCAACGTACTTCATCCAATGGGTTGGGATGCGTTCGGTATGCCGGCTGAAAATGCGGCTATCAAACACGGTATCGCACCAAGAAAATGGACGCTTGAAAATATTGCCAATATGAAACGTCAACAGCAGGAACTCGGTTTATCCTATGATTGGGACCGCGAAGTAGCGACTTGCAAAGAAGACTACTATCGTTGGACGCAATGGCTTTTCCAACAGTTTTATAAAAAAGGTTTGGCGTACAAAAAAGAAGCGAAAGTAAACTGGTGTGACCATTGTCATACTGTATTGGCCAATGAACAGGTTATTGACGGTCTTTGCTGGCGTTGTGACAATAAAGTAGTTAAAAAAGATCTTAAACAGTGGTTCTTAAAAATCACGGATTATGCCGATCGCTTGTTAGCAGATTTGGATACCCTTGATCATTGGCCTGAACGCGTTAAAACAATGCAGAAAAACTGGATTGGTCGCAGTGAAGGGGCTCAATTTGCCTTTGAAATTCCTGAAATCAATAAAAATATTGAAGTGTATACAACTCGTATTGATACGATTTACGGCGTTTCTTACATTGTGCTGGCTCCGGAACATCCGTATGTAGAAAAATTGATTGCCAATAAACCTAATAAGGATGAGTTAGAAGCGTTTATCTATAAAGTACGCAATTTGAATGAAATCGATCGTACGTCTACGGATGTAGAAAAAGAAGGCCTTTTCACCGGTGCGTATGCTAAACATCCTATGACCGGCAAAGACATTCCTATTTGGATTGCCAACTATGTACTCGTTGATTATGGTACCGGTGCGGTTATGGGTTCACCGGCTCATGATGAACGCGATAACAAATTTGCACGTAAATACAATTTACCTATTTTACCGGTTGTTCAGAATAAAGATAACAGCTTAACCTTTGATGAATGGCAAACAGAAGCCCACGAAGACGGTATCTTAATTAATTCCGAAGAATATAACGGTATGACGTCTGCTGAAGCTCGTGATGCTATTATTAAAAACTTGGAAGATCGCGGCTTAGGTCGTAAGATGGTTAATTACCGTTTACGTGACTGGTTAATTTCACGTCAGCGTTATTGGGGCGTGCCAATTCCGGTTGTATACTGTGATAAATGCGGTGAACAACTTGTGCCTGAAGAAGAATTACCGGTTCGTTTACCTGAAGATGTAACATTTGATGCCGGTGCTATTTCACCATTGGCTACATCTGAAAGCTTTGTAAAAGCCACTTGCCCTAAGTGTGGCGGTGAAGCTCGTCGTGAAATCGATACAATGGATACATTTATCGACTCTTCGTGGTACTTCCTTCGTTATACCGACGCTCGCAACGACAAAGAAGCATTCAATAAAGCTTTGGCCGATTACTGGATGAATGTCGATCAATATATTGGCGGTATTGAACATGCTATCTTGCACTTATTGTACTCTCGTTTCTTTGTAAAAGTAGTTCATGATCTTGGCCTTGTAAGCTATGATGAACCGTTCAAAGGTTTGTTGACTCAGGGTATGGTACTTAAAGAAGGCAGCAAAATGTCCAAATCTAAAGGCAATGTTGTATCGCCTGAAGAAATCGTTGCCAAGTATGGTGCCGATACGGCTCGTCTTTTCATTTTGTTTGCGGCTCCGGTAGAACGTGACCTTGATTGGAGCGATGAAGGGGTGGAAGGCTCTTATCGTTTCTTGAATCGTGTATGGCGTATCGTTGATGCTTACCAGGAACTTGCCAAAACAGGTCATGGTGAAAAATTATCGAAAGATGAGTTCGCGCTTCGTCGTGAATTACACCGCGTAATTAAAAAAGTTACCGAAGATCTTGATGGTAAGTTTAATTTCAATACGGCTATTTCCAGTATCATGGAATTAGTAAATGCTATGTATCAGTTCAAGGATGCTCATGATTCCGTACAGGCAGACTTAGCTAATGAATTAGTTGAAAAATTACTTCTCATGTTAGCTCCGTTCACACCTCATATTACCGAAGAATTGTGGCATGAAGTAGGTCATGAAGGCAGCATTCATCAGCAGGATTGGCCAACTTATGAAGAGGCGGCACTTGTAATTGATGAAGTGGAAATTGCTGTTCAGGTTAACGGTAAAGTTCGTGATAAATTAACGATTCCGGTAGATATGCCTAAAGCTGATTTGGAAGCACAGGCATTGGCTCTTGATCGTGTAAAAGAATTTACCGACGGTAAAACTGTTGCTAAAGTCATCATTATTCCAAATAAAATTGTGAATATTGTTGTTAAATAGTTAAATTAATTACATGAAATAATATGCACAATTTAAATTATTAAATTGTGCATATTTCTGTATAGGAGACATAAGGAGGTGCCATATGCCTAAACGCAGTGATTATATTACTTGGGACGAATATTTTATGGGGGTTGCCATTTTGGCGGCTCAACGTTCTAAAGATCCGAATACACAAGTCGGTGCTTGCATTGTAAGTCAAGATAATAAGATTCTGTCAATCGGGTATAACGGTATGCCACTCGGTTGCAGCGATGATGAATTCGCTTGGGGCCGTGATGTGGAACATGATAATAAGTATTTTTATATCGTTCACAGCGAATTGAATGCCATCTTAAATTACCGTGGCGGCTCTTTGGAAGGCAGTAAAATTTATGTTACCTTATTTCCTTGTAATGAATGCGCCAAAGCAATTATTCAAAGCGGTATTCGCGAAGTCATTTATTGGCAGGATAAATATAAAGATACACCGGAAGTTATCGCCTCCAAACGCATGTTGAGAACTGCCGGGGTACAGATCACCGAATATATACCGACAGGACGCACGGTAAACATTAGCGTATAGCACGTCGTTTCTTCTTGGTTAAATTTGCAAAAATAGGGGCAGTCAGGTATTTATCATACTAGTATAGCCCGCTATTTCTTAAGAAATGGTTATTGTTAAAAAAAGACAGACAAGAAGTCTATGTTGATAGGTACCCCGCCATTTTAACTACATTCATAGAAAGAATTAAAACAGACTAACAAGGACTCGCTCGGGTTTTCTTACGAAAAAAGTCGCTCGACCTTGTTAGTCTGTTTTATATTGTTTGAGCTATACATTACAGTAGAGACTTATGGCGGGTTACATCATTGAGAATATGAGGACATCCTTTGTCTGTCTTTTTTTTAATCTAAGTAAAAGTAAAGTATTGCGGGCTTATGCCTGGTATCTGATAGCAATCTGACTGCCTTCTATTATTTAGCCTCAAATCTCAACGACCAAGAAGAAAACTGGGCGCGCTATACGGCTAATGTTGGGGAAGAAAAGGAATTGAAAGAGCTGATTCTTGTTAAATTCTTACGTGGCTTTTCGATTCTGTATTATTCTTTCTCCTCCCACCACAGGTTGTTAATATATTGGCCTCGTGCGCTATTTGCTCTTATGAGCTGGCTCGGAATGTATTTAAGGAGAAGTAAGAAAGCCGGCAGTAAACTCAAATGCTTTGGCATGTATGAGCTTAGGAGTTGCGTGTGGAAGTAGATGTGTAGCACTATAGCCATAAAGAAAAATGACAGTGACCTTGAACGACCTTTGCTCTGTAGAGCCCGGGAGGAGAGGTTACTGTCATTTTTCTTTACTATTGTGTTCACTCCTAAGCTCATAAGAGCCTGGATTGAAAAGGTATTTGCCGGCTTTCTTCTAATTGATATTTCCGAGCCCGCTCATAAGAACCGAAACGGCGAGACCTTATATTAACAACCGACCTTCCTTCATGACCTGCACTTTTTTCCCATCGAATGTGGTGCCTTCGATATTCATGGTTTCATGACCTACCATAAAGTCAACATGTGTTAAAGAGTCATTGAGTCCTTCGGCTTTTAAATGTTCTTTGTTGAGACCGTCGCTATTGGCTAAGCAGGTAGGGTAGGCAGCACCGATGGCGAGGTGGCAGGACGCATTTTCATCATAAAGAGTTTCAAAATAAATACGATTGGATTGGCTGATTGGTGAATAGTGATCTACGAGAGCAACTTCGCCTAAATAAGCAGAGCCTTCATCAGTTTCAATCAAGTGTTTTAAATGTTCTTTGCCGACTTTGGCATCATAATCAACGATTTTACCGTTTTCAAATTTGAAGTGGAAATCATTAATCTCGTTGCCTTGGTAAATAAGCGGCTTGGTACTGTAAACAACGCCGTTAACTCCGTCGTATTGAGGTGCGGTGAATACTTCTTCGGTAGGAATATTGGCATCAAAGATGGTACCGTTTTTAGCGGATTCCGCACCGCCTTGCCATAAATGGTTTTTAGGCAAATCGATTGTTAAGTCTGTACCGTTGGCACAGGTGTAATGGAGTGTTTTAAAGTGATATTCGTTCATGGCTTTGGTGCGATGACTGAGGCGTTCTAAGTGTTTTGGTAAGTTTTCTTCTTCAGATACATTTTCAAGGCGGCAGAGTGTGAAAATTTCAGACCAAAGTGCATCTGTTTTTTCGGAATCACTACCTGTGAAACCTAATAAATCGGCCCAACGCAAGGTCGCAACGGAGGCTACACACCAAGTGAGAGTGGAGTCCATGATGGCTTCGTGATAAAAAGCGAGAGCTTTATTGAGATTGCGTGATTGAGTGGCAATGCGTTCCGATGGAACACCGGCCAAGGCTTTAGTGTTGGCACTGATTAAAGATAAAAAAGCAGCACCGGCATCGACGTATGTTTGATAATAACTTGGAATCCATGGAGCCGGGTTAGCCAATACTTCCTCGGCTGCATGTAGTAAGCGTTCTTTGCCGATTTCAGTGGAACGCCAATTAACTACGACTTCCTTGGCACCTAAGGCGTAAGCTTCTTTAGTTACGATGAGAGCAAAATCGCTGTTTTCTACATCAACGGATATAACGAGTGTTTGATTTTTTTGAAGATTTACGCCGGTGGTTAAAAGAGCGTGCGCATAATTCTGTAAACGCTTTGTTTCCATAAAATACATCCTTCCTGTATTAAAAATAATTTGTATTTAGTAAATTTAGTAACTGCTTTTTTGATGCAGACTCATACCATTGGTGCTTATCCGTACCGGTAGTGTAATTGGGTAGGATTTATATATTCCATAACGAAACTCTAAGCAAGAGTGTAAGTTGCAATCTTGAGAGGAGCTTGTTAATGGAACAGTTCAAAAAACACAAAAAGATTTGGATATTGTTAAGTATATCAATTTTTTTATATTTAATCGTACTACGGCCTATTATATCAGATTCAACGGATCAAATGAATACGTCGGGAACGGTGACGGCTACTGATACTAATTCTAATAAGGCAGGTCCGAAAGTTAATAATACGGATAAATTATCTCAGACTGATATGGGTAAGTCGGATTCCAATAATTCAACTGATTCTGATACTAATGAAGGTAATCATACCGGTGGCGATAATGAATATGTGTATGTAACGGGGGCGGTGGAAATGCCGGGGTTATATAGAATCAAAGAGGGTGAAACAGTAGGTGATGTGATTCAGGGGGCCGGCGGTTTGTTGCCGTATGCATCGGTGGATACATTAAATTTAGCGGAAATAGTTTCAAGTGGCAGCCACATTCATGTGACGTTTAATTTCATAGGCAATCCGGAGGAATTATTACGCAAGCAAAAAGTAAATATTAATACAGCTTCCGAACAGGAATTGACAAAGTTATCGGGGATTGGTCCGGGAACAGCTAAGAAGATTATTGCCTATCGGGAACAATCAGGCCCGTTTAAAGCTATTGAAGACTTAAAGAAAGTTAAAGGTATAGGGGAAGTTACTTTTAAAAAATTGGCTCCTCATATTACGATATGAGTAAATTTTTATAAAAATCGTAGCTGAATTAAAAACTGAAACGTTTATATAGGCATGAGGGGGAATGTGTTTGCAGTTATTCGATAAAAGAGGCGAAATAGTGTCAATATGTGGCAGAGTAAGGTATTTTTTCACATATACCGAATGGGGTTCATTATTCTGGCTCGCTCCAGCTTGGGGCATTGTGTTGGCTTACGGATTGCGTTATGAGTTTACTAGTCCGATGAAAATATTCCTTGGCAGTATATGGTATTTTGGGTGGCTCATTTGGCAACGAAATTGTAAAAATAAAAAGCAAAGTTATATATATGTCGGTAATTATAGTATTAATAAAAATATAATACGTCCCGGCATTACATCGCCGGCGGTAAAATTTCTTATTCTAGTAATGTTAATGGTACTTGCCGGGATCGGAGCATTTCATACATGTAATGAAATTGATAGGTATAATGAAATTAATGCCTATTATTTAGGTGCTGAAGGAACTTATACAGCAAGGGTTATGACACTTCCGGAAAGCGTTATCTTACAGGGAGAAGAATATCTGAAATTTAATGGTGAATTAGTAACGATGATTCCGGATAAAGCGGCAACAGAAGCTAAGCCAATCAAAGCGTCGGGTCAGCTTATGATATATATTAAACCGACTGAGGCGATGAAGCTGACTCCGGTTTTACCCGGGCAATATGTGTTGGTAAAAGGGCGTACCGGTCAATTAATGCAGACACCGGAAGAAGGTAGAATCGATTTAAGACCACGTTATATTTTGGATGGTCGAGTGGGGAATTTATATGAGGGAACCTATTTAGGACTTGATACATCGGTGAAGCTGTTTTGGTATACCCGTATCATTGATCGATGTGAATATTTCGTGGGATTAGCCAGGTGGAGTCTCATGAACCGTATTAGTGTAAATTTACAGGGGCAATTGGGTTCTGTGGGTCAAAGTTTACTCTTGGGAGGAGGGTACAGTTCTATTGACGGAGCCGTAATGGATTCGTTTGCCAAAACCGGTTTAATTCACATCTTATCCGTTTCGGGTTCTCATGTAGCCTTGTTATTCGGTTTTGTTTTTGTCATAGCTAAGATATTTAAGGTAAAAAAGAAACCGGCCACATATGGTGCAATTATCTTTGTTATTTTATATTGTGCGGTGGTGGGCTTTAATCCTCCGGTAGTACGATCAGCCGTAATGGGGATAATTATGGGGGTAGGGCTGATACGCGGTAATTTATATCACAGTCGTCAGGCTTTGAATATCAGTGCTGCGCTCATGCTGGCGTATGAACCGCTGTTACTATTGGATATAAGTTTTCAACTTTCATTGGGGGCTACTTACGGAATTCTGTTGTTTAGTCGCACTTTATATCAAAGGTTGCCGAAAGGCCGGCCTTATATTATGGGGCCGATTAGCTTATGCCTTAGTGCTCAATTACTTATTTGGCCGCTCCAATTATATTATTTTCATCTCATGGGTTACGGTTCATTATTAGCCGCTATCATTGTAGGTCCGCTACTTGATTTAGCCATATTGGGCACGGCTGTATTACTGCTGTTACAGATTATTTTATCAGTGAATTTTTTGTGGTCTTGGTTGGGATTGTTGTTAAAACTGGCACTCTTTCTAAATTTTTCAGTTGCTTCTTTACCGGGAGCTGTTATGTGGTTAGGTGCTTTGCCGGTATGGCTTGGCATTTTGTATGTACTTGGCTGTCGTCAGCTATACGCTGTTATGCAGGAATGGAAGGTTTGTTCATTGTCATATGAGATGCTGACTATGGGCGCTTTATTTATATTGCTGCTGCTACCGATGATTCATTTAACTGGAGAGAAGGTTTTTGTACATATAATTCCCGTCACTAAAGGGGCTGCCTTTTTAGTTGTAAAAAAAGAGTCACTGCATATGCCCAGAGGGTTTTTATATGTAACTACAGGCGGTAAAGCCTTATCCAATATGACACAAAGCTCAATTATTAACAGTATTCATTATTATGGTATACAAAGGCTGAGCGGCGTTATACTGCAGGAGGTGAATGAAAAATCAAAAGATAGTGTTATGTCCTTGTTGCATAGCTTACAATGTCCTATAGCAAATGCGCAAAAGAGTTCTATAAATAAAGATACTTATATAGGACTGTATAGTCGTGATTTTGAGCGTGAAATCAAGGAGTATCCGGGGATGATTTTAGTGGATGGGGCGAAAGAAGGATTCATATTCGGTAATAGACAAATTACACAAAACAATCTAAAATTAGAAGAGATGAAACCATATATTGTAGGAACTACAAATAGTGCAATGGCATCAAAATCGTACAACGAAAAGTCGGAAATGATGGGGATGGTGTATTGGCCTAATTCCGGCAGTCATGCTGATGTAGATCCGGCGGATTCAACCAGATATATTACGGGCACACGCGTTGTCCCGGATTTTTTATTGTAGGAGGAGCTATGGCAATTTTACTGCTTTATGGTGATGAGTCACAGCTCATTGATGAAAAGAAACGTGAGTTTTTAACAAAATACAAAGATATGGCGGTACAATCTTTAAATGATGAAGTCGAACCGGGTCGAATTTGTGAAAAGCTAAGTGAAGACTCGTTATTCGGTGAACCGACCTTATATTGTTTAATCAATCCGCCTATTTTTGTAAAACCGAATAAAAAAGTTAGCGATGATTGGCAACTATTATATGATTTATTACTTCGGTATGATGGGGCGAATCCGATTTTAATCATATATCATGACACGATTGACAAACGGACTAAGCATAATAGTGAATTTCTAAAGAAGATTGATAATGTTGCCTGTATGCGTTTGAAGGGCCCTGAAATGATTCAATGGCTGGAGTCGTATGCTAAACAAAACGGTTTTATGATTACGGCTGACGGCATTGAATATTTACGGCATCTGTTGGAGTTATGGCAAGATGTACCTGTGAGTTTTTTACGGACAGAATTTGATCGCTATTTTCTCTTGTTGCCGCCAAAGGGTAAAATTACGCAGGATTTTTTGATTCATAACGGCAGCGATTACGGTGCCAAAAATATTTTTTTATTTAAAGAAGCACTATTACAAAAGGATTTGGCTACTTTACTGGCTTTATTTCCTTATATGTTGCAAAATAAGGAGTCGGAAAGGGCGATGTCATATATAGAAGGCCAGTTACGCTTGCAATTGATGGTAAGTGAATGCAAGGGGAGCGGTTTGACGGAGCGTGAAGTACAGGATTTATTTAAAAAGAATGAATCTTCCACTAAGTCATATCCGATTACATTGGCTTATCGGCAAAGAGGCGTATCGGTACGTGCTTTGGCCAAATTATTACGCGGTTTGTATGAGGTTATGCGTAACAGTCGTCGCGGTGAAGGCGATTTATCTTATTTTAAGGATCTTTGTTTAGCCTACTGTAAATCGTAGGTAGTGGGGTGTTGTATGAAAAAGCAAGTCGGTATTGCAGCCGGTGTGGTGTTAGGATTGATTTCATTAAGTACAGGTGCCTTTTTATATCCTACCGGAAATGTTATTCAGGGTATGTATTTGGGCGATCGTAACGTTTCACAAGCCAATAAGGATGAATTGGCGGATATTGTGGAAGCGGAAGCAGCTAAGGGCCCGATACATATGAAGGTAAAATGGCAGGATGGCAAAGTGACTACCATAGCATTAAAAGATATCGGTGTTAAACCTAATGTAGATAAAACGGTTGAGGCATTGATGACTTATGGTTACGAACCGACAGTTGAAGAATATATCAGTAATCGTTGGCATGCTTTAATGTCACCGGTTTCAAAAGCTATTGTATATGATGTGAATGTACCGGCTTTAGAGGCCTTATTGCAATCGTATAGCAACGAAATCGGTTATACGGGGCATGATGCTTACTTGACGGTTGAAAACGGACAAGTTGTATTGCATAAGGAAGAACCGGGAAAACGATTAGATATCGCTAAAACGGTGGCTAATTTACAAGAACAATTGGCTAAAGGTGAAGTAACGACGCTGGAACTTGTAATTGATAATCAGGCCAAACCAAAGGTAACTGCCGAAGATTTAAAGGGAATTAATGCTGTATTGGGCACATATTCCACTACTTTTAATTCAGGTGATACAAGCCGTACCCATAATATTCAAATAGCAACCGATAAAATCAATAATGTGGTGATTCAGCCTCATCAAAACTTTTCCTTTAATGAGGTTGTCGGAGAACGTACACCTGAAGCAGGGTATGATGATGCACCGGTATTTATGAATGGTACCTTAGTACCCGGTATCGGCGGAGGAATTTGTCAAGTAAGTTCTACTTTATTTAACAGTGCTTTGTTATCCGGTATGAAAATTGTGGAACGAACACCACATTTTGCACCGGTAGGTTATATGCCGGCCGGACGCGATGCTACGGTTGCTTACGGTTATCTTGATTTCATTTTCAGCAACCCGTATAATCATCCGATTTATGTGTTGGCACATACCTCCGGTGATACACTCACTATTAGTATTTTAGGTTTTGATTCTGACGCACCTAAGTCGGTATCTGTTGCAGTCGGTAACGAACAGTCTATACCGAATGATGTAGAAACGAGCATTGATTCTTCTATTTCTGAAGAAAAGGTAACAGAAGGTCATCCGGGTTTGAGTGTGGACACGACGGTGCAAATTACCTATAAAGATGGTCGCACAAAAACAGAATCATTTAATTCTGTATACGATCCGGTAACAACGTATAGTGTAAAACCAGCTAAGCCTAAAGCAAAAGAAGACAAAGATGCCAATAAGGTTGATAAAGAGGACTCAACGTCTGCGACGGATAAAAACAATACAACAACTCATACGGATAAAAAGGGACCGGCATAATCCGGACAATAAATTGAGTTTAAAACTATGAAGGAAGGGTAGATATGCAAGTACGATATCATATAGTTCCAAAGAAACAACAGCGAACAGCCGTACTTATTGAGACAAAAAATCGAACTGTTAATATAAAAAATGTCTTATCCAAAGAGGCAGCGTTTAAAGAATTACAGCAGAAATTAGAGAATTGGTATGAGATAAAACAAATACCGATTGCCAGTTTAAATTCAGACGATAACAACACTTTGTCATACCGTTGGTCATTAGCAAACCGCGATAATTCGGCTGAAGAATTTCTTGAAGATGCCGATATGCCGCCGGGCTTTGAAGATGATTTTTTTCCATTTGCTACATTGGATGATGAACCAATCAGCATGTATGATGAACCGGTTGAGTGTCATTATGTTCCGACAGAGAGCACTTCTGTTGATATGCAAGGTGACGATTTTGCGTATCGAGGTACGGGCAGACGAAGTTTTAAAAAAGATGTGACGGATCCGGGCATGGTATTGGGACCCGCAATTTATGGTGAGACAGTTGCTATTTCTTCAATCAGTAAAAATGCTCACAATATCGTGTTTGAAGGCGTTTTTGTTTCGCTGGAAATGATAACAACCAAAAAGGGGAAAGGCCTTATAAAAGGGCATATTGTGGATGCTACCAATAGTATTCGCTTTGCTAAATTTACGGATTCCGCTGAGGAAGCTGATAAACTTTTAAAGGTGATGAAAGGTTTAAAGGCTGTTCGTGTTCAAGGTGATGTTGAATTGGATAATAAATTTGAGCACGATTTTACCTTTAAACTGCGCAGTGTAGAGGCCTTAGCGCCAAAAGCTGAACGTACCGAAAATCGTGAAGATTCTCGTGTTGAATTACATCTTCATACCAAAATGAGTGATCGTGATGCTTTAGTCAATGTAAAAGAATTATTGCAGACCATTAAAGCATGGGGGCATCCCGCTGTAGCAATTACGGATCACGGTGTTATCCAAGCATTCCCTGAAGCACAGGAAGTAGCCGGCAAATTAGGAGTTAAGGTCATTTACGGTGTGGAAGGTTATTTAATTGAAGATAGCGATGAAGAAAAGAGTGAAAAAGCAGTTAAAAGACACCACATTATTCTGTTAGCTAAAAACAGGGTAGGTCTGCGCAATCTGTATAAGATGATTTCCATTTCACATTTGAAGTACTATAAACGTCGTCCTAACTTACCAAGATCGGTTATTAAAGACCATCGCGAAGGTATTATAATCGGTTCTGCCTGTGAATCGGGGGAATTAATTCAAGCAATTGTTAATGAGGAACCGGAAGATCGTTTATTGGAAATTGCTTCTTTTTATGATTATCTTGAGATTCAACCGTTGGAAAACAATCGATTCTTAATGTATAAAAAAGAAAAGGATGCCAATAATCGTGACATAGTAAAAAAAGTTCATGATGAGTCATACTTGATTAACATTAATAAGAAGGTTGTCGAATTAGGTGATGCATTAAATAAACCTGTAGTAGCTACCTGTGATGTGCATCATTTAAATGAAGACGAAAAAATTTATCGTCAGATTATGCTTACCGTAGCAGGTTTCAAAGATACTGAGCTCACGCCGTCATTGCACTTGCGTACTACGGATGAAATGTTGGAAGAATTCAAGTATTTGGGCGAAGAGAAGGCCTACGAAGTAGTTGTTACGAATACTCGTAAAATTAATGACAGTATTGATTCTTTACAGCCGGTGCCTCAAGGGAAGACGTATTCTCCTAAAATTGAAGGGGCCGATAATGCGTTGACGGAAATGTGTTATAAGAAGGCCAAAGAAATTTACGGTGATCCGTTGCCTAAAGTTGTAGCGGAACGTTTGGATTATGAACTGACTCGTATTATCGGCAATGGTTATGGCGTGTTGTACTACATTGCTCATAAGTTGGTTCGTAAATCACTGGATGACGGTTATCTGGTAGGTTCCCGTGGTTCCGTCGGATCTTCTTTTGTAGCGACTATGGCGGATATTACGGAAGTAAATCCGTTACCACCACATTATGTTTGTCCAAAATGTAAATATAGTGAGTTTTTTGAAAAAGGCGAATATGCCGGCGGTTTTGATCTACCACGCAAAAATTGTCCGGAATGCGGTACACCGCTCCATACGAACGGCCATGATATTCCGTTTGCCATATTCATGGGCTTTAACGGGGATAAGGTGCCTGATATCGATCTTAACTTTTCCGGTGACTATCAGCCGCGAGCTCATAAATATACGGAAGAATTATTCGGCCGTGATAATGTATTCCGTGCCGGTACTATCGGTACGATAGCGACTAAAACAGCCATAGGTTATGCTAAAAAATACGCCGAAGTCAATAATATTCAGGGCCGTCAAGGCTTTTTAGAATCGTTGGCTGTAGGGCTTACGGGCGTAAAAAATACAACCGGTCAGCATCCGGGTGGTATCATGGTTTGTCCGCGCGACATGGATGTGCATGAATTTACACCGGTACAATATCCGGCCAACAAAAAAGAAAGTGGTATCATCACGACGCACTTCGATTATCACTCCTTCGAAGGTTGTATGACGAAACTGGATATTCTCGGCCATGATGATCCGACAATTATTCGTATGTTGGAAGATATTACCGGTATTGACGTTCAAACTATTCCGTTCGACGATCCGGAAACACTCAGTTTGTTCTCTTCTACTAAAGCTATCGGTTTAACGCCGGAACAGCTCATGGGGGATAAAGTGGCGTCTTTGGCTGTACCTGAATGTGGTACCGGCTTTGTACGTCGCATGTTGGAAGACTCTAAACCGCAATGTTTCTCCGATATTGTACGTATTTCCGGCTTTTCTCATGGTACCAATGTTTGGCTCGACAATGCGCAAACTTTAATTAAAAACGGTACTTGTAAATTGAATGAAGCCATTTCCACCCGTGATGACATCATGAACTTCTTAATGCATCGCGGTATTAAGCCTATTACATGCTTTAAGGTCATGGAAAACGTGCGTAAAGGTAAGAAAATCGATAAATTAAACAAACTGGGTGAAAAGGAAACGGATTACGAAGAACAAATGCGTGACGGCGGTATTCCGGAATGGTTTATTGAGTCTTGTAATAAAATTTCCTATTTGTTCCCACGTGCTCATGCGGTGGCTTACGTTATGATGGCATTCCGTATAGCATGGTTTAAAATTAATTATCCGCTTGCTTTCTACGCCGCTTATTTCTCTATTCGTGCCAAGGCTTATGATATGAGAATTATGGCCGGTTCGCTCACTGAACAACGTGCCGAATTTGATCGTTTGAAGGCTTTAGACCGCAAAGCTTCCAATAAAGACAAAGATATGATGAGTGCCCTGGAAGTATCTATGGAAATGAAACAACGCGGTTTTGATTTCCTGGTAGCGGATCTTAATTATTCGGAAGCACGTCGCTTTACGATTCATAATGGTGCTTTATTGCCACCGTTTTTGGCTGTAGACAGCCTGGGTGAAAAAGTAGCGGATTCGATTGTGGCCGAACGACAAAAGAAAGCGTTTACTTCAATAAAGGATTTACAACGTCGTTGTAAAGTATCCGCCAGCATCATTGCAACTATGCGTGATATGGGGTGTTTTAAAGATTTACCGGAAGACGAACAAATGAGTTTATTCTGATAAATAGTATTGAAAATTTGTTAACAGGCATTGTTAATCAAAACAATGTTAAAAAATACAACTGTTAAATAATACACAGTAGACAGTAAAAGGAGGTTTTTATGACCTTAAAAGTAAAAGTTCCGGTATGGATTGGTGTTGATGTAGGTACGACCGGCGTGCGTGCCACGGCGTATACGGCTACCGGTAAAGCAGTAGCTTCAACCGAAGCGTTTTATAGTTTGGAAACGCCACAGTATGATTGGGCAGAACAAAACCCACAGCAAATTTATGATGCCGTTGAAGAAGTAGTTAAAGGCACAGTGGCTGAACTACAGTATAAGTTGGTGACCATTTCCGGTCTGGCTTTAAGTTCTGTAATGCACAGCTTTATTCCGCAGGATGATAAGTTCCAGCTCCTGGGCAATATGATGACTTGGGCCGATAGCCGCAGTGCAGCTATTGTTCGTCGTTTGGAACAGGATCCTAAAGTTAAAGAATTTTATTTTAATACAGGATGTCCGTTACATGCGTGCTATCCATTGGCTAAAATTTTGTGGGTGAAAGAAAATCAGCCGTCTGTATTTGAACGAATGACTCATATCGGTTCTATTAAAGACTTCATTTTTCGCAATTTGACCGGTGAATGGGTGACAGATAAATCTGTTGCCAGCAGCAGCGGTCTCTATAACGCTCATAAAGAGTGCTGGGATGAAGAAATTTTAAACTTTATCGGTATTACAGAAAAATGTTTGCCTGAAGTTGTGTCTACTACTCACAGCAATGCGTTGCTACCGGATGTGGCTAATCGTTTAGGTTTACCGGCCGGGTTACCGGTTGTTATCGGCGCTACCGACGGTGTATTGGTAAATGTCGGTATCGGTGCTGTTTCGGCAGGCCAACTCAGCTGTACAATCGGTACTAGTGGTGCGATTCGTATGTTGACTGAAAAGCCGCGTATGGATAAACAGAATCGTACATGGTGCTATAACTTAACCGATAATATGTGGGTTGCCGGCGGTGCCATTAATAATGGCGGTATGATTTTGCGTTGGATGCGTGATCGTATTCTTCACTTACACGGGCCGCAAATGGAACAGCTTGATGTGGATCCGTACGACTTAATGACAATGAAAGCTCGTCACGTACCGGCCGGTTCCGGCGGATTACTCTTAATGCCGTTCTTTACCGGTGAACGAGCACCATACTGGAACTCCGATTTGCGAGGTGCTTTTATCGGTTTATCTTTAAATCACAGTCGTTCCTATATGATTCGTGCTACCATGGAAGGTATTTGCTATAATCTTCTCTGTGTTTTACAGGCTCTTCGTGATTTTGAAGACGTTAAAGATATTCGCGTAAGCGGTAGCTTTACCAAGTCGGAATTATGGATGCAAATCATGGCTGATGTATTCAACGAATCCATTACATTGCCGACCAACAGTGAAGGGGCTTCCTTCGGTGCTGCTGTGTTAGGTTTCATCTCTGACGGCACTTTAAAGGATATTAAAGATACCGCTGAACTTGTTACGGCTCAGGAAGTATATACACCAAAAGCGGCTAATCGTGAAGTGTATGACGAATTATTCAGCATATATGAGTCTTTATATGTAAATATGAAAGATGATTTGGCTCGTTTAGTTCACTTCCAACAGAACCATCCGTTTAATAGTTTATAACATAGTTTTTGGGGAATGAGTTAGTGTTATTTGCTTAGTTACATGCAACAGTACTTGAATATTAATTGCTTTACTGCGTGATTGTCGAAGAATCTTGTACGGGGTGATTATAGGTAACATGTAGTAAAGTGCGAAATTATTACTATTTGTATTCGAGTTCTGTTGCCGTAATGATATATTATTTTTTTTGAACTTATTGTGTTGGTTCATGTGAAAGGAGGCGCTTCTATGCCACTGGTTATATTGGCATTAGGCATCGTGCTATTGTTCTTCCTTATTGTAAAAGTGAAGTTGAATAGCTTTTTATCTCTTATTTTAGTGTGTATTTTATTGGCTTTCGGTGAAGGCTTGCCGATTGATAAAATTTTCCCGACCATTCAAAAAGGTTTGGGTGCTACCTTGGGCGGCTTAACAATTGTAGTCAGCTTTGGTGCAATTCTCGGCAAACTCATGGCCGACAGTGGTGGGGCACAGCGTATTGCTACAACCTTAATCAACATGTTTGGTCGTGAAAACGTAAAATGGGCAGTTTGTTTAACCGGATTTATTGTTGGTATTGCTCTGTTTTATGAAATCGGCTTCGTACTCTTAATCCCATTGGTATTTACCATTGCTGTAGCAGCTGATATTCCGCTTCTTGAAGTAGGTATCCCTATGGCGGCCGCCTTATCCGTAACTCACGGTTTCTTGCCACCGCATCCGGGTCCGACTGCTATTTCCGTTATTTTTAACGCTGATATCGGCAAAACCTTAATCTATGGTTTGATTATCGGTATTCCGACTGTTATTATTGCCGGTCCTTTGCTTTATAACACTGTAAAAGATATTAAAACGGAAATTCCGGAAGGTCTTCACAATGATAAAAACTTCACTGATGAAGAAATGCCTTCCTTCTTGAGCAGTATTTTAACAGCTTTAACGCCGGTTATCTTGATGGCTATCAGTGCTGTAGGCAAAATGATGGGTATTCCTAAAGATGCGCCTATCATGCATATCTTTAACTTTATCGGCGATCCGAGTGTAGCTTTAACGATTTCCATCATCGTTGCATTCTATACTTTCGGTTATGCGCGTGGCAAAACGACTAAAGAAATTATGGAAACTTCCGAAAAAGCAATTCTTACAGTTGCCATGATTCTCTTCATTGTAGGTGCCGGCGGTGCTTTGAAACAAGTCCTCATCGACAGCGGTGTAGGCGACTATATCGGTCATTTGGTAATGGGCGCTAACTTATCCCCATTATTATTGGCTTGGATTATTGCATCCGTTATTCGTATTGCTGTTGGTTCCGCGACTGTTGCGGCTCTTACAGCCGGCGGTATCGTAGCGCCGCTTATTCCGCTTACCGGTGTAAGCCCTGAATTAATGGTACTGGCTGTTGGTGCCGGTAGTGTAATCTTCAGTCCGCCAAACGATCCCGGCTTCTGGCTTTTCAAAGAATTCTTCGGTCTCACCGTTAAACAAACCGTTCGTACCTGGTGTGCCGTAGAAACAGCCATTGCCGTATGCGGTTTAATTGGTGTAGAAATCTTGAATTTATTTGTTTAGAATATTGATTGTTTGTGTATTACAACCATTTTATAAACAGGTGATAAAAGAATAACGTAATTGGTATAATAATGACTATAACAATTACTCAAAGAGGTTGCTTCATTGGAAAGCAACCTCTTTTTTGTTGAAAAGGTATATTTTATTTTTATTTATATTCAATTTGTTTAAAAATATAATTCTTTTTTATTTTCGTTATGTTTAATAAAAGTAATGTAAAAAGTATTTTTTTAGAAAATAAAAACCTATCTTATTAATAGATTTATCACTTAATTATATAATGTCTTGATTTACAATTTGATTTATTTTGTAATATGAAAATATTATGATTTATTTCATTGTGGGTTGAGATTAGTTAGGTGATAGTATGAAGAAGAAACAAAGAGATATACTGACAGCACTTGCTTTGGGGGCATTTGCTATATGTGGCGTAAATGAAGTGGCAGCAGCTACAGATTATTTGGCTGTTAATTCCGATGATGCAGTTCCGGTAGCAACCGGGACTAACAGTTTAGCTGTGGGACCGGAATCTACAGCTGAGGCAGTAAATAGTATTGCCATAGGTAATGGTACCGGTGTTGTCAATGTGGCTACTTATGGCATAGCGGTAGGAACTAATGCCAAAGTATCGGCCTCGGATAATTATAGTGATACTATGTCAAATTCGGATAAACGAAAAACAAGCGGACAGACTTCGGTAGCTATAGGTGTTAATGCTGAAACAAAGTGGAGTGGCGCAACAGCCGTAGGAGCGGGCGCTAAAGTAAATGGTCTAAATGCGTCCGCCTTCGGCAATGGAGCTAACGCCGTTGGCGAAAACAGTATTGCATTCGGCGGTGCTTCGATGAGCGAGACTTATACGTATTTTGATACTATTTACAATATGAATAACGCTATTGCAATTGGTAAGGAAGCTTATGTTGGGGCCGGTCGAGGTATTGCCATCGGCTTGAAAACAAAAGCAACGGGGATTGCTTCGACAGCTCTCGGGGCAAAGGCAGAAGCTTTGGGTGAGAGTGATACGGCAATCGGTAATCAAGCACATGCTAATGGCTGGGGCGCTTCAGCATTTGGCACCATTGCTAAAGCAGATGGCCTGAATGCTACGGCTATCGGCAATGACGCACGTTCTCAAAATACATATGCTGTAGCGTTAGGGTCTGATGCGATTGCAACCGCAGTGGGGAGCACTTCATTAGGGACTAATACTCAAGCTGACGGTCGTATGTCTACATCGTTAGGGTATAATGTACAAACATCAGGACTTCACGGCATCTCAATCGGTACTAACACTGTGCGAAATGCAAATGCCAATAATGATGCAAATGCCGGTGGCGATTACGCCATTTCCATGGGATCGGATACACATGCAAGAAATACGGATTCTATTGCTATAGGACGTCAAGCTGATTCAACCAGTGCCGGCGGTATAGCAATAGGAGCGGAGTCTTTTGTTGAAATACAAGGCGGAGTAGCATTAGGCAATCAGGCAATTGCTAATCGGTATAGTTTGAAGGATGTGTCGGTAACCAATAAAGTTTCTGCGTCTGAGAATGAAGTGTACGGTGCCGAAAAGTCTTCGGCCACCGATAAAACTTCAATTGCCGGTACTGTTAAAGGAAATTACGGAGCTGTTTCGGTAGGTAATGATGATGGAACCCGTCAAATTACGAATGTAGCTGCCGGCTCGGAAGACAGTGATGCCGTTAATGTGGCACAACTTCGTTCTGTTGAAAATGACATTGGAGCTACGGTTAAAGAATATACTGATGGCTATACAACGATTATAAATAAACACACTAATCAAATTAACGATTTAAATAATCGCGTTGATGATTTGGACGGTCGTGTTAATACAGTAGAACGAGATGTTACCGGGATGAAAGGGGAAATTCATGATGTAGGTGCCATGTCGGCTGCTTTAGCAGGACTTCGAAATTTGGCATTTGATCCGAGCAGTAAATTGAACTTTTCAGTGGCCGGTGGCTTTTATCGGGAAGCTTCAGCCATGGCCTTAGGTGCATCGTATCAACCTAATGAAGATGTGCTTCTGGCATTTGGTACCAGTGTAGGTAATAATGACAACATGTATAACGTATCCGCTACCTTTAAAATCGGTCCGAGCGAAAAACGTCGTGCCGAAATAAACGGCGAGCGCATGGCTCCGATTAGTACCGTTTACATATTGAACGATTAAATGACCATGTTAAAAGAAGATAATCAAAAAGCCAATCAGCGAATTGACCAGCTCGCAAAAGAGAATGAAGAACTTCGTCAAAAACTGGAATTATTTATGACAAAACTTTCAGTTTGAAAATCAAAAATATAGTATATAAAAATAAACACAGATAGCTATACCGGATAACTATAACAGTTTTATAAAAAGGCAGTATTGCCGCCGAATAATAATAAACGTGCCGTATAAGTCTTATGACTCACATTCCTTGATAGATAGTAACTAACAGTACTAAGCATAATCCTCCCAAATCCTTGCTTTTGTACTCCAAAACCTTCTAAAGAGTAATTGTGTTATAATAAAAAGACCTATACGGCACATCTTGCTTTTAATTTCATACTTTTATAGCACGAGAACCTATGCTACCGGCAAGCCGTTCGAGAGAGTAATATTTTAGAGGGAAGCGATGCAGCAATTAGATAGGCTGTATGATAGTGAAGAGGGTGGTGTGAACGTTTGAAGCGACTTTTTTTGCGAAGCAAACCAGGAGCAAAAACGGTTACACCACCCTCTATAACGATTTAATTGCTGCATCGCATAAGAGATAAAATATTTTGCCTCAAACCGCTTGCCATAGTAACAGTTCGTGTGATATACTCATAAAGTATGAAATTACGCACGCAGATCTGATCCGACATCTGTGTCAGGGCTTTTCCTGATTTATACTCGGATATGAAGCTGCGGAGGTTTATTAACAGGAGGTGCCAACATGGCAGTAGTATCAATGAAACAATTATTGGAGGCCGGCGTACACTTCGGTCACCAGACAAGAAGATGGAACCCTAAGATGGCTAAGTTCATCTTCACTGAACGTAATGGTATTTATATCATCGACCTTCAGAAAACAGTTAAAAAAGTAGAAGAAGCTTACGATTTCCTTCGTGAAGTTGCTCAGAACGGTGAAGTAATTCTTTTCGTGGGCACAAAGAAACAGGCTCAGGAATCCGTTAAAGAAGAAGCTATCCGTGCTAACATGTTCTATGTAAACGAACGTTGGTTAGGTGGTATGCTTACTAACTTCAAAACTATCGAAACTCGTGTAAAACGTTTAAAACAGCTTGAAACAATGGCTGAAGACGGCACATTCGAACTTCTTCCTAAGAAAGAAGTTATCGGCCTGCGTCATGAAATGGAAAAATTGGAAAAATACCTTGGCGGTATCAAAGATATGCCAAAAATGCCAGGCGCATTATTCGTAATCGATCCTAAAAAAGAACGCATTGCAATTGCAGAAGCTAAAAAATTGGGTATCCCTGTAGTAGCTACAGTTGACACTAACTGTGATCCTGACGAAATCGACTTCCCAATCCCTGCAAACGATGATGCTATCCGTGCCGTTAAATTGTTAACAGGCAAAATGGCTGACGCTGTATTGGAAGGCCGTCAAGGCGAATCCTTGGATGACCAGGGTGAACACCAAGAAGCTGCTGACCAAGCTTTAGAACAAATGGTTTCTGATTCCGTTGATATGGTTCAGGACGGTCAGGGCTGATATAGCTTTTAACAGCACAGCTTTACAAACTTAAAATGTATCTGACATTGGATAAAGTTTTGCTTAAAAATATTTGATGAATAAGCTTTTTACGGTGAGGATAAACTGCGAAAACAGCAATATTGCTTTTTTCAGAGTGAATACTCCGTATAAAGTATAAAATATTATATAATCGGCAAAAATTTATTTGATAAAAAATGTAGAACGATATAAAATTAAGGTAAGGCTATCAGACCTTACCTTAATTAATGTATAGGAGGTATATATTAAATGGCAATTACTGCTGCATTAGTAAAAGAATTGCGCGAAATTACAGGCGCAGGCATGATGGATTGCAAAAAAGTATTAACCGAAGCTAATGGCGATATCCAAAAAGCAATCGACTTACTTCGTGAAAAGGGCTTAGCGGCTGCTGCTAAAAAAGCAGGTCGTATTGCTGCTGAAGGTGTGGTTGCTTCCTATATTCATGGTGGCGGACGTATTGGTGTTCTTGTAGAAGTTAACTGCGAAACTGACTTTGTAGCTAAAACCGAAGACTTCCAAGACCTCGTAAAAGATATTGCTATGCAGATCGCAGCAGCAAATCCTACGTACTTAAAACGTGAAGAAGTTCCTGCTGAAGTTATTGAACATGAAAAAGCTGTTCTTTTAGAACAAGCTAAAGCAGAAGCTGAAGAAGACGTTAAAGCAGGCCGCAAACCAAAACCTGAAGCTGTGCTTGAAAAAATGGTTAACGGTCGTGTTGAAAAATTCTATAAAGAAAACTGCCTTATGGAACAAGTTTTCATTAAAGATGGTGACAAAACTATTACTGATGTTATTACTGAAAAAATTGCTAAAATCGGTGAAAACATTAACGTACGTCGTTTCGTTCGCTACGCTTTAGGCGAAGGAATTGAAAAGCGTCAGGATGACTTCGAAGCTGAAGTTCGTGCAGCCGCTGGTCAATAAGAGTTAAAGAGATAAGAGAACACCGTCACGTGTTCTCTTATTTTGTAATAGCAGAGGAGTAATAAAGCAATGAGTAATAGAAATTTTAAACGAATCGTCTTGAAGTTGAGTGGTGAAGCCTTAGCCGGTGATCAGGGCTTTGGTATTAACCCGGTAGTAGTTGAAGAAATTGCTAAAGAAATCGCTGAACTCGCTCGTACTACTGATTTGCAGATTGCTATAGTAGTAGGCGGCGGTAACATTTGGCGTGGTTTGGCGGGCAGTGCTAAAGGCATGGACCGTGCTTCCGCTGACTATATGGGCATGATTGCCACTGTTATGAACTCCTTAGCATTACAAGACGCCCTTGAAAATGCCGGTGCGGCTACACGTGTTCAGACTGCTATTGCGATGCAGGAAGTAGCTGAACCATACATTCGTCGTCGTGCTATTCGTCATTTAGAAAAAGGTCGTATCGTTATTTTTGCCGCCGGAACGGGCAACCCATATTTCTCCACCGATACTACAGCTGCACTTCGTGCTGCCGAAATCGAAGCAGATGCCATTTTAATGGCCAAAAAATTTGCTGATGGTGTATATGATTCTGATCCACGCACCAATCCGGATGCTAAGAAATTTGATGAGCTTACATACATGGAAGTAATCAGTCGTGAACTTAAAGTTATGGACGCGACTTCTACGACCTTGTGTAAGGATAATAATATTCCAATCGTAGTGTTCAGCATGGATATTCCAGGCAATATTACACGCGCTGCGAAAGGGGAAGTTGTTGGTACTATTGTAAGAGGTGAAGAATAATGGAAATTCAAGAGTTATTAACCCGTGAAGAAGGCCGTATGGACAAAACCATCGAGGCTTTAAAACATGAGTTTGCTTCCATTCGTACCGGCCGCGCCAGTACAGCCTTATTGGACAAAGTAATGGTTGATTACTACGGCACACCATCGCCAATTAACCAGGTTGCTAATGTAACGGCTCCGGAACCACGTTTGATTTTAGTAAAACCATGGGAAAAATCCATGATCGGACCGATTGAAAAAGCAGTTTTACAATCCGACTTAGGACTTAACCCTAGCAATGACGGCGATACCATCCGCTTGGCTATTCCTCAGCTTACCGAAGAACGTCGTAAAGAACTCGTTAAAGTAGTAAGCAAAAAAGCGGAGGAAGCTAAAGTTGCGGTTCGTAATATTCGCCGTGATGCCAACGATGCTCTTAAAAAAGAAGAAAAAGCTAAAACCATCACCGAAGATGATGCTAAACAAGGTCAAGATAAAATCCAAAAATTAACGGATAAAAAAATTAAAGTTATCGATGACTTGAAAGACAAGAAAGAAAAGGACGTATTAGAGGTATAATGAATACGCCGAACTTAATTGTTGGATTACCTTGGCAGCTTGCACAGAAGATGTTGCAGGCTGCCAATATCCCTTTTTCAGTAACTATGGGGGAGAACTACAATAGATTTTTTACTGTTGCTGACAATGATTTTTACGTAGGCCGAGTGGCGTATGTAGAGGAAGAGGGCTTGTGGCAGATTTTGCTGTATCGCCCTATGATAGCAAGCGGTTTTGAAAACTGCACTGAGGTACAATATGCTAAAGAATTTACTTCGTAAGAAAGAGGCGACCGGTTCAACAAATGATGTTGTGCTGGATCCTAACAATATACCTCACCATGTAGCTATTATTATGGATGGCAATGGTCGTTGGGCGAAACGCCGTGGTTTACCGCGTACGATGGGACATCGTGCGGGGGCTGATGTATTAAAGAAAATCGTAATTGCCGCTGACGAAATCGGGATCAAAGCATTAACTGTATACGGTTTTTCCACCGAAAACTGGAAACGTCCGGCTACGGAAGTGTCTTTATTGATGAGTTTGATTCGTGAATATTTACTGGGAAATGTGCGTGATATGCATGAACATAATGTGCGTATTCGTTTTATCGGTTATATTGGCGGTTTATCGGAAGAATTGCAACAGATTATTGCTGATGCAGAACAATTAACTAAGAATAATACGGGTCTTACCTTGCAGTTAGCGATTAACTATGGGGGACGCGATGAAATAGTAAGAGCTGTTAAAGCTACAGTAGTGGAAGTACAAGCAGGTACTTTGGCGATTGAAGATATTAATGAAAAATCATTTGGTGAACATTTATATACCAAAGAGTTCGATAATGTGGACTTATTGATTCGACCAAGCAATGATTATCGAATCAGTAATTTCTTATTATGGCAATTGGCATATGCTGAGTTTTGGTTTACCGAAACTCACTGGCCTGATTTTACAGCTCAAACTTTATTGGATGCTGTGTATGCCTACCAGCAACGAGAACGGCGCTTCGGCGGTTTGAAGACGGAGGAATAATATGCTGAAAACTCGTGTGATTACGGCATTAATCGGCTTACTGATAGCAATCATTGCTATTACAGCAGGCGGATATATTTTTAACGGTATTATTCTCATACTGGCTTTGTTAGGCTGGCGAGAATATGTGCGAATGTTGAGTAAAGTTAATGTAGTATTACCGGAGCGATGGGGCTATTTATTTACCATCCTCTTGATGGGAGCCTTGGCTTTCGGTTTATATAAGTGGGCTGTTATTGCGGCTGCGGCAGCAATTATGACTATCGGTTTACTTTATATTTTCGGACCTGCCAGACTTGATTTATCAGTAATCAGTTGTTCGATTTTCGGCTTTTTCTACATTAATGGCGGTTTTGCCGCTTTTATGGCTTTACGTGAGAACTCTATTTATGAATTGTTATCGGTTTCTGTGGTTACTGATCATATAGGTATACTCGTTATTTGGCTTTTATTGCTCACAACTTGGGCCAGCGATACTTTTGCTTATTTTGCCGGTGTTAAATGGGGCAAACGCAAAATTGTGCCTACTATCAGTCCGAGTAAGTCTTTGGAAGGCTATGTAGGCGGGTTTATCGGGTGTTTATTAACCGGGATTCTGTATGCTGTCATTGTAGGCATTCCGTTTTCTTTGGGATTCGGAGCCGGTCTTTTAACAGGTATTGTGGCACCGTTAGGTGATTTGTTTGAATCCAAATTGAAACGTTATTGCGGCGTTAAAGACTCAGGTGTTTTATTACCGGGGCACGGCGGTGTATTAGACCGTTTTGACAGTCTTTTATTTTCAGCACCAATGGTATTAATTTACCTTTTGTAATTGAATATAATAAATAATAGAGAACAGTAGTAAAAATAAAGCAAAGGAGTTTCTATGAAAACACTGAGTATTCTTGGGAGTACCGGTTCTATCGGCACGCAAACATTGGATGTGGTACGACAACATCCCGATTTATTTTCGGTAAAAGGGCTGGTAGCATACCGAAATGTGGATATCTTGGAAGCTCAAATTAAAGAATTTCAACCGGAAGTAGCCGGACTTGTAGATGAAACAGCGTTTTTAGAGTTAAAGAAACGCTATCAGGGGCCTACCCGTTTAATCGGCGGGAAAGAAGCGTTAATTGAAGCCGCTACTTTACCGAGTGCCGAACTTGTGGTTACTGCCGTAGTGGGAGCAGCCGGCATTGAACCTACAGTTGAAGCTATCAAAGCTAAGAAAACGATTGGGTTAGCCAATAAAGAAACTTTGGTGGCCGGAGGTCCTTTGATTACGTCTTTGTGCAAGGAATACGGTGTTCAATTATTGCCGATTGACAGTGAGCATAGTGCAATCTTTCAATGTTTGGAAGGTCAGTCTCGTGAAAATGTAGACTCATTGTTGATTACGGCATCGGGCGGACCGTTACGTACTTGGTCGTCTGAAAAAATTGCAACGGCTACGGCCGCTGATTGCTTGCGTCATCCAACGTGGAATATGGGCAATAAAATTACAATCGACTCGGCAACTTTATTTAATAAAGGCCTCGAAGTAATTGAAGCTCATTGGCTGTTCGATTTTGACTTTGATCATATTAAAGTGACCGTTCATCCGCAGAGTATTGTTCATTCTATGATTATGATGAAAGACGGTGCAATTTTGGCACAGTTGGGTAATCCGGATATGCGTGAGCCTATTCAATATGCGCTTACTTATCCTGAACGTAAACCTCTCAAGATGGATACGCTTACCTTTGCTGATGCATTGACATTGGAATTTTTCCTACCTCGCTATGAAGATTTTCCGGCTCTTAAATTGGCCTTTGAAGTAGGGCGTGCAGGCGGCTTCAAACCGGCTGTGTTCAATGCGGCCAATGAAATCGCAGTTTATGCATTCTTGGATGGCAAAATTCGTTTTGCCGATATTTATAAAACGGTTGTTGCTGTTTTAGATAAAATGGAATCAGAACCGACATTTACGCTGGAACATTTGCGTGAAATTGATTTATGGGCTCGTGACACGGCCCGGGCTTTGATTAAATAGGAGAGACTATGTTAACTATTCTTGCCACAATCTTTGTGTTTGGCATTATTGTGTTTATACATGAATTTGGTCATTTTATTACGGCCAAAGCCAGCGGTATGCGCGTTGACGAATTTGCTATCGGTTTCGGTCCTGCTATTGCAAAGAAACGCAAGGGTGAAACTTTATATTCTATTCGAGCTATCCCACTGGGCGGTTATAATAAAATTGCCGGTATGGATCCGGAAGAGCCGTTGGATGATCGTTCATTTTTAAATAAACCGGTATGGAAACGATTTATCGTTATTGCAGCCGGTGCTGTTTTTAACTTTTTATTGGCTATCGTTATTTTCTTTATGATTTATGCCGTAAACGGTATTCAGACTCCATCTATGGAACCGGTTGTAGGGAATATGATGAGCAATTCACCGGCTATGACTGCTCATATGACGGTGAATGACCGTATTGTATCGATTAACGGTAAACCGGTTAATGAGTGGACCGACATTTCTAAATCTTTACAGGGGACAGCTAATACTTTAGTGCCGATTGTAGTTAACCGTGACGGAGTTAATCAGGAATTGACCGTTATTCCGGAAGCTGTTGGTAATGAAGGTCGTGCTGTTATCGGGATTAATCCGGTTATGAATTCCATGCCGTTAAATGTGGCTGAAGCTGTGGTTCAATCCTTGCATACCACCGGTTTTGTATTGGTTAGCATGGTTGACGGCATTTGGTCTATGATTACGGGCCATACGAATGCTGAATTAGCCGGCCCTATCGGGGTAGCCCAAATGGCCGGGCAAGTGGCGGAAAGCGGTTTTGCCAATTTGCTTCAATTTACGGCCCTTTTAAGTTTAAATCTCGGTGTCATCAACTTATTGCCGATTCCGGCCTTGGATGGTGGCCATTTAATCGTATTAATTATTGAAGGAATTACGAGACGACGTTTGCCGGCGAAAGCATTGCAGTATATTCAAATGACGGGGATTGTCATTTTGTTGGCGCTCTTCGTATATGCTACGACTCATGACATCAGCCGTCTGTAATATAGGAGTTAACCTATGATTAACAGAAAAGAAACAACTCGAATTAAAGTGGGTTCGGTACCGATTGGTCATTTTGCACCGGTCAGCGTTCAATCCATGATTACCACGAATCCGGTAGAAACGGAGAAGGCTATTGCCGAAATTAACCGCCTTGCTGAGGCCGGTTGTGATTTGGTGCGCTTGGCCGTACCGGATAT
Source organism: Veillonella seminalis (assembly GCF_003992065.1). Taxonomy (GTDB): domain Bacteria; phylum Bacillota; class Negativicutes; order Veillonellales; family Veillonellaceae; genus Veillonella_A; species Veillonella_A seminalis. Next base: position 100,651 of record NZ_RQUZ01000009.1, on the reverse strand, counting down.
GGCCGCTGCCAAGGCTATTAAAGCCGTTAAAGCAGGCGCCCGGATCCCGTTGATTGCGGATATTCATTTTGACTATACATTGGCTCTGGAAGCGATTGACAGCGGTGTTGACGGCTTACGTATTAACCCTGGCAATATCGGCGGTATCGACAATGTAGTAGCCGTTATTAAAAAGGCCAAACCAAAACAGATTCCGATTCGTATCGGTGTAAATGCAGGTTCTTTACCGACTCATATTTTGGACGCCTATGGCGGCCATCCTTGTGCCGACGGTATGGTAGAAGCCGCACTGGAACATGTGCGCATTTTGGAGTCATTAGATTATAAAGAAATGAAGCTTTCCATTAAAGCTACCGATGTACCGCTCATGATAGAAGCGTATCAGAAGCTGTCCGCTAAAGTACCGTATCCGCTTCATTTAGGAGTAACGGAAGCCGGTACTATTACGCAGGGGACTGTTAAATCTTCTATCGGTATTGGTGCATTATTGGCTCAGGGTATTGGTGATACTTTGCGTGTTTCCTTGACAGGGGATCCGATTCATGAAGTTGAAGTAGGTAAAACCATTTTAAGTTCCTTAGGTCTTCGTACTTACGGGGCTACCATGATTTCCTGCCCAACCTGCGGTCGTTGTCGCGTTGATTTGTTCAGCATGGCGGAAACTGTGGAAGCACGTTTAAAGAGCATTAAAGAACCGATTCGTGTAGCCGTTATGGGCTGTGTTGTAAACGGTCCGGGCGAAGCACGTGAAGCCGATTTTGGGATTGCCGGCGGTGACGGTCGCGGTATTGTCTTTCGCAAGGGTGAAGTCATTAAAACTGTTGATGAAAGTGAATTAGTGGATGCTTTATTCCATGAAATAGAAATGTATTTAGAGTCAAAAGCAAAGGAGTCGTAATTCAATGTTAGCCAGTAAGTTATATGCCCCTACATTAAGAGAAACACCTGCTGATGCAGATGTAGTCAGTCAACAATATATGTTGCGTGCCGGTATGATCCGCAAAATGGCAGGGGGGATTTACTCCTATTTACCATTAGCATGGAAGAGCATTCGTAAAATCAAAGCCATTATCCATGAAGAAATGGCGTCTATTGATGCTCAGGAAATTATGATGCCGATTATTCAACCGGCTGAAATTTGGCAGGAATCGGGCCGTTGGAATGTATATGGTGCGGAAATGATTCGTTTTAACGACCGTCACGACCGTTCTTATTGCTTAGGACCGACTCACGAAGAAATGATTACGACACTCGTAAAAGACGAAGTTAAATCGTATCGTCAGTTGCCTTTGACTTTATATCAAATTCAAAATAAATATCGTGACGAACGTCGTCCACGCTACGGTTTGATGCGTAGCCGCGAATTCATCATGAAGGATGCGTATTCTTTCGACCTTGATGAAGCCGGTTTGGATAAATCCTATTGGGATATGTATCATGCCTATGAACGCGTATTCAGCCGTTGCGGTTTGTATTTTAAGCCGGTAGAAGCTGATTCCGGTGCTATCGGCGGCAGCAACAGTCATGAGTTTATGGCTTTAGCTGATTCCGGCGAAGCTGATGTTATTCACTGCGATAGCTGTGATTATGCAGCCAATATTGAAATTGGTAAACCGAGTGTGATGAAACAAGCGGAAGAACCTTTATTGGAACTTACCGAAGTGGCTACTCCGGATGCTAAAACAATTGATGCTGTAGCCGAACAATTATCCTTGCCTTTGGATAAAACTATGAAAGCCGTTGTATTATCCGTTGACGGTGTCGTAGTTTTAGCTATGGTACGCGGTGACCATGAAGTGAATGAAATTGCCGTACAACATGCTGTTGACGGCGGCGTTGAACCGGAAATGGCCAGCGAAGAAGAATTGCAAGCGGCCGGTTTGACCGGTGGTTTCATCAGCCCTGTAGGCTTGAAACAGACGGAAACATTCAAAATCGTGGTGGATGAATCCGTAATGGAAATGTTCAATGCTTGCGGCGGTGCCAATAAAAAAGATGCTCACTTCATTAATATCAATCCTAAACGTGACTTCAATTTGGAAGATATTATTGTAGCCCCAATTCGTTTAATTACGACTGACGATGTATGTCCTAACTGTGGCGGCCATTTAGGAATCGCTAAGGGCATTGAAGTAGGTCAGGTATTTAAATTGGGCACTAAATACAGTGAATCCTTAAACGGTACTTTCCTTGATCAGAATGGCCGTCCTAATCCATATATTATGGGCTCCTACGGTATCGGTGTATCTCGTACCTTAGCGGCTGCTATTGAACAGTTCCATGATGAAAACGGTATCATTTGGCCACGAGCTATTGCACCGTTTGAAGTAGTGGTTGTACCTATTAATGCTAAAGACGAAGCACTTATGGAAGCAAGTACTAAGATTTATGAAGAACTTAAAGCGGCAGGCGTAGACGTATTGCTTGACGATCGTAAAGAACGTGCCGGTGTTAAGTTTAAAGATGCTGACTTGATTGGTTATCCTTTGCGTATTACGGTAAGTAAAAATACCTTGGAATCAGGTGCTGTAGAATTAAAAACTCGTAAAACCGGTGAAGCTGTTGAAGTCGCTATTGCAGATGTTCAAAAAGCTGTAGCCGATACGTTAAATACTTTATAATCTATGGCAGTCGATGGGATTCTATCGACTGCCTTTGCTGTCATTAATTCTTGTTGCGTAATAGTCAATATAAGGAGGTAATGATTATGTTAGTAGATTTTCACATGCACAGTACGGCATCTGACGGCGTAATGCGTCCCTTGGATTTGCGCGATGCCAATAAAGCGGCCGGTATTAAGATGATGTCCGTAACCGATCATGATACGATTGAAGGCTTTTTAGCTATGTTGAAAAAGCCGGATTTAGATATTACCGTTATTCCGGGCTGTGAATTTAGCTCTACCTATAAAGACAAAGATGTTCATATCCTTGGTTATGCGTTTGACTACACAAATAAAGAGTTAGTAGACTATTTAACATTCTTTAGAGAGTCTCGTGAAAACCGTATTTTCAAAATGATTGACTTGTTGGCCAAAGACAGTTACGATGTGTCCGTTGAAGAATTTAAAGCCATGTTTCCGGATGCCAATTCGTTAGGTCGTCCGTTGTTGGCACAGCTTTTAATCAAAAAAGGTTATTTGAAAACAGTAGATGAAGGCTTCGAAACTCTGTTAAGACGGGGCAGTCCTTATTATGTACCGAAATTTAAAGCAGATCCGGTTGATGTGATTAACTTAATTCATGATTCCAACGGTTTGGCTGTGATGGCTCACCCGAAACTTTTAAAGAATGATGAATATGTTAAAGAATTGCTCGAATTACCGTTTGACGGTATCGAAGCCTATCATATTATACAGAAGGCAGAGGATTCGGCTTGGTACCGCAAGATGGCTATACAGCGTAAATTATTGGTTACCGGCGGTTCGGATTTCCACGGTATTCCCGATAAATTGCCATTGGCTATCGGTGACTATTTAATTCAAAGTGAAAAAGTTGCAGATTTTTTACATGTATTACAAGCACATTAATCGACAGGTAAAACATCTGAATTTTTAGGCACAGTTATTTTTTAACTCAGCTGAAATTTTAGTTTTAGCAACTATGTCCTAATAACATATACAGTATTATTGAGAAGACGGAGATACACTATGGAAGTTATTGCTTTTGTAGGACCCAGTGGTACAGGCAAAAGCCATCGTGCGCTTGTGGTCGCTCATGAGAATAATGCAGAATGCATCATTGATGACGGCATTTTGATTCACAATAATAAAATTGTTGCAGGTTTTTCCGCCAAAAAAGAAGCCAGTCGTTTAAAGGCGGTTCGACGTGCTATTTTTCAGGATCCGGAACAAATTCGTTCAGTTAAAGAACAATTAGATATCATAAAACCGGCTCGTATTCTTATCTTGGGCACATCTGAAAATATGGTAAGCAAGATTTCAACGGCATTGGGGATTGGCAAGCCATCTCGTTATATTCATATCGAAGATGTGGCTTCCACTCGTGAAATTGAAAAAGCACAAAATGCACGCCTTAAAGAAGGTAAGCACATCATTCCGGTGCCTACCATGGAATTAAAACCGCATTTTAAAGGATATTTGATTGATCCGATAAAATCTATTTTGCGACGTACGCGCAGCAATAAACCGAATGGCAACGGAACCGAAGATTTTGAAAAGTCGGTTATTCGTCCGGTATTCAGTTATTATGGGCGTTTAACATTCTCAGATCAGGTGATTGAGGCTTTAATTAAGAACAGTTTGGTTAAAGTTCCGGGAATTGTCGGTTGTGAAGATATTAAAATCAAAAAGACCACTAAAGGTACAAATGCATTAATGCTTGAAATGGGTGTTTCCTTATATCGCGGACGTCCCGTGAAGAAGATAATGAATGAAATGCATAAAGCCATCAGTAATGAAATAGAATATATTACGGGTATGTCGGTAGAACGATTGGCAATTGTAGTCAATAATTTGGTAGAACCTAAGCATGCTTAAAGAAGTAACAGAAGAATAAAGAAGGAATCTAAGGAGACGATATGAAGCAGTACTATATATTTACGTATGGTTGCCAAATGAACGAAAGTGATTCGGAACGTTTGGCCCATCAGTTGGAAACAGCCGGATATACGAATACAGAAAATTTTGAAGAAGCGGACTTAATTATTTTAAATACTTGTTGTGTGCGTGAAACCGCAGAACATAAAATTTACGGCCGCATCGGTGAATTAAAACACTTAAAGGAAAAGAATAAGAATTTAATTATTGCAATTACCGGTTGTATGGCCCAGAAAAACCAGGCGGATATGTTTAAACGAGCTCCACACATTGATATCGTGTTGGGAACTCATAACTTGCGTCATATCAATGAAATGGTAGCAGAAGTACAACGTACTCATAAACATCAGATTAATATTGAAATGGATAATACAGTGCTTCATGAATTGGAAGCAAAGCCGATGGGGACATTCTCCGCATGGGTACCGATTATGAACGGTTGTAATAAGTTCTGTACCTATTGCATCGTTCCACATGTGCGCGGTCGTGAAATCAGCAGACCGATTGAGGCCATTGTAGAAGATGTTAAAAAATTAGGTCAAAGCGGTCATAAAGAAATTACTTTATTGGGCCAAAATGTTAACTCTTATGGTTTGGACTTTAAAGACGGTACTCATTTTGGCGATTTAATCGATGCACTCGACGGTATTCCGGGGATTGAACGTATTCGTTATATGACAAGCCATCCTCAGGATATGAATAAAGAAATGATTGATGCTCTAGGTCGTTCAACCAATGTGGTTACCCAGTTGCATTTACCGATTCAATCCGGCTCTAACCGCATTTTACAAAAAATGAACCGCCGCTATACGGTAGAACATTATAAAGAATTAATCGACTATTGTCGTGAAAAAATCAAGGGACTTACGTTGACTACCGACTTAATTGTTGGTTTCCCCGGCGAAACGGAAGAAGATTTCCAAGCTACTTTGCAATTATTAAAAGATATTCGCTATGACATGGCATATACTTTTATTTTCTCTAAACGCTCGGGTACACCGGCTGCTACGATGGCAGATCAGGTGCCTGAAGAAGTGAAACGCGTACGTTTACAAGCTTTGATGGACGTACAAAATGAAATTTCCTTAGAACTTAACAAGGAAATGGAAGGTAAAACGTATGAAATCATTGTTGAAGGTCCGAGCCGTAATGATGAAGATGTTTGGTTTGGCCGCACTTCCGGCAATAAGATGATCTTATTCCCTAAAGATGAGAATTTAAAAATCGGACAAACTGTAAATGCCCGTGTTGATCGTGCACAAACGTGGATTTTATACGGTACAATCGTATAATTACTAATTGATGGCAATATGAGATAATCAAGTTAAAATGTAAGTATTTATCGTAAAAATACAGTATTCTTGATTATTGACTCTATATAAATAGATTATTAGAAAGTGGAGGCGTCTATGAGTAAAAAACAAACGCCTATGATGGATCAGTATTTTTCCATAAAAGAAAAATATAAAGAAGAGTTGTTGTTCTTTCGCCTCGGTGATTTTTATGAACTCTTTTATGATGATGCTTTAACGGCTTCAAGAGAGCTCAATATAACCCTGACCGGACGCAACTCAGGCGAGGCAGAGAAAGCGCCTATGTGCGGGGTGCCGTATCATGCAGCAGAAAGCTATATTGAAAAGTTAATAAAAAAAGGCTATAAGGTAGCTATTTGTGAGCAGGTAGAAGATCCGAAAGAGGCTAAGGGCATTGTTAAACGCGATGTAATTCGCGTTATTACGCCGGGCACGGTGTTAACCGAAAATGGTACGGAAGCTCGCGAAAATAACTTCCTGGCACTTTTCTATCGTACCGATGAGGCGTTAATTCTGGTTTTCTGTGATGTCTCCACCGGTGAAGTCATTTGGGATAGAATTAATCATGGTGAGCGCCAAAGTGCCATACAAGATGCATTGACTATGTATCGTCCATCGGAAATTGTAACGGTTGGTAGTTTGCCGCTGGGCAAAGAATTACAGGACTTTATCGATGTTCAATTGGAAAACGTTGCATTATCGCCGTTCATGCCTAATTTACCGGTAGCCGATGTTCGTGAACAGGGCATGATTCACTTTGCCGATGCCGGTTTGTTGGAAGAAGATGTATTGGAAGGTTTGGGATATTTATTAACCTACCTTGCTACAGTCATTAAAACAGACATTTCGCACATTAATTACATTCATCCGCTTCATATCGGCGATCGCATGGTGCTCGATACATCGAGCCTTCGTCATTTGGAAGTAACTCATAATTTGCGTGATGGCGGTGTAAAGGGAACGCTCTTGCAGGTTTTGGACAAAACCTTGACTCCTATGGGGGCCCGTCTTCTGAAACAATGGGTGGAAAGTCCGCTGATGGATATTCATCACATTGAACGACGCCAACGAGCTATTACGGAACTCATTGTGAAACCGACTGAACAGGGTCGTTTACGTGAATTATTGAAGCTTATTTTTGACTTTGAACGTATTTTGGCTCGCGTAGAAACAGGCTCCGTTTCACCGCGTGATTTTACGTCACTTCGTGAGTCTTTGCGTATTTTGCCGGACTTGGTAACGATTGCCGGTGTTTTTGAAAGTACGCTTTTACAAGAAACAGTAAGTCAAATTGATTGTCATACGGATGTGTATGATTTATTAAATCGAGCTATTGCGGAACAGCCGGCCCTTACTTTGAAGGATGGCCGTGTTATTCGAGACGGTTTCAATCAAGAACTTGATGATTTACGTTCTATGGCAACAAACAGCCAGGAATGGTTGCATCGTTTGGAAGAAGAGGCTCGTTCCAAAACAGGGATCCGACTAAAAACCGGTTACAATAAAGTATTTGGTTATTATTTTGAAGTATCGCATGCCAATGCGGCCGATGTACCGGATTATTTTATTCGTAAACAAACCTTGGCGAATGCAGAGCGATATATTACGCCTGAACTCAAGGAATTTGAAGTTAATATCTTAAGTGCCAAAGATAAAATTATTTCCTTGGAGCAGAAATTATATCAGGAAATTCGTGAATCTGTTAAAGCCGCAGTTAAACCAATCCAGGCAACGGCTCATGCGTTGGCGAATCTTGATGTATTATCCGGTTTGGCCCAAGTGGCCTACGAAGAAAATTATATTTGTCCGACTATGACGATGAACGGTCAAATCACAATTCGTGACGGTCGTCATCCGGTAATTGAGAAGTTTTTAAAACGAGAAGTGTTTGTGCCGAATGATGTTACGTTAAATCATAACGGTGAAGAATTCCTACTCATTACTGGACCTAACATGGCCGGTAAATCCACCTATATGCGTCAGGTTGCGGTACTCATGATTATGGCCCAAATCGGTTCTTTTATTCCGGCTCGTGAGGCTGTAATTTCACCGGTTGACCGTATTTTTACACGTGTCGGGGCCAGTGATGATATTTCTACCGGTCAAAGTACATTTATGGTAGAAATGAAAGAAGTAGCGTATATTCTTAATAATGCCACATCCAACAGTTTGCTCATCCTCGATGAAATCGGGCGTGGGACAAGTACTTTTGACGGTCTCAGTATTGCTCAAGCCGTGGTGGAATATATTTGTAAACATATTCACGGTAAAACATTGTTCGCTACACATTATCACGAGCTTATTTGTTTGGAAGAACAATATGAAAAGCTTAAAAATTACACCGTAGCAGTTAAAGAAAAAGGCAAAGATGTTGTCTTTTTACGCCGTATTGTGCGTGGCGGTGCAGACCGAAGTTATGGTATTCATGTAGCCAAACTGGCAGGTTTACCAAATTCCGTATTAAAGCGTGCCGAAGTAATCTTAGCTGCACTGGAAGGCTCGGCTACGGAACAGGCCGCCGTATCTCACGTAAATAACGGTAGTGTCCGCGAAGCTGCCATGACCGGTACAGCCGGTCAAGTTATTATAAATAATACGGATCCTCAAACAGGTACGGGAACAACGAATCCTGTTCATTCCGGTAATAGCAATGATACGACATTTTCTATGCCCACTAATGCCAATCTGTTTACCACATCCGTTCTTGATGATTTGTTGGCCGTCGACGTGATGAGTTTGACACCGATTGAGGCACTTAATGTACTTTATAAATTACAGGAAGATGCCCGTAAGGGAGGTGGCCGTTAATGGCTTTGATTCATGTCCTTGATGAAGTGACAATCAATAAAATAGCGGCCGGTGAAGTCGTAGAAAGACCGGCATCGGTTATTAAAGAGTTATTGGAAAACTCGCTTGATGCCGGAGCTACGTCCATCGAAGTTGAAATTGCCAACGGCGGCACTACATATATGCGTGTTACCGACAATGGCTCAGGTATGTCAGAAGAGGACGCTCGATTGGCGGTTTTACGCCATGCAACGAGTAAGATTCGTTCCGTTGATGATTTATTTGATATTGCTTCATTAGGATTTCGTGGTGAGGCATTGGCCAGTATCGCTTCGGTATCCCATTTTAGCCTTACAACGCGTAAAGTAGATCAAGAACTGGGGACTCGAATTCTTATCGATGGCGGTAAGTTTACCGATTGTTTGCCTTTTGGGGCACAGCCTGGAACGACCATTGAAGTACGGGATTTATTTTTCAATACACCGGCTCGTCGTAAGTTTTTAAAAACGGAACGAACCGAAAGTGCCAAAATACAGGATATTGTAGGGAAATTGGCTCTCAGTAACCCGCATGTAGCCTTTAAATTAATTAACAATGATACGGTAAGTATTGTTGTACCGGGTAATGGCAATCTTATTGATACAGTGTCTGCTTTATATGGTTATAAAGTCAGTGATGATATTTTTCCCATTGTTTATGAATCGGAAGGCATACATATTCAAGGCGTTGTAAGTAAGCCTACTTTGTTAAAGAGCAGCCGTATTTGGCAAACCGTAGTAGTCAATAATCGTGTTATCGGCGATAAAGCTATCACTAAGGCGATTGATAATGCGTATCATGCATTATTGCCAAAAGGCGGCTATCCTTTAGTATTACTCACTATTACCGTACCGCCGGGAACTGTAGATATTAATGTGCATCCGCGCAAGAGTGAAGTTAAATTTGAAGACGATAAGCCTGTTTTTAAGGCCGTATATCATGCAATTTTACAAGCGTTGCAAAATCCTATGCAACAGGTAGCAGGCCGTAATGACGTAGCTATGTCGGCTATGGATGGTTTCGTGACCGGTGATGACAGCATTACGACGGCGGTTAATTATGATAAAGCTTTTACTCGTCATGATATAGCAAAAATTAATGATATCGATATTAAGGTAGACGGAGAAGGTGCCATTAATCTTGAGTTCGATTCAGTTAATTCTAGTAATCCGGGAAATACATCTCAGCCGACATATCCGTTTACCGGGGTAACCGAGCAGGCTCGTGAGAAAACAAATGAATTTATCAATAAAATTCGCAGTGAAGGCTATGAAGCTCCAAAACGAACAACCTATGAGCAAAGTTCTTGGATTGAATCCGGTGATTTTGAAGATGCCGTGATACCTAAGAGTTATACGGCTGAGGACAAGGAACGATTTCGTCAGTTAGCCGCCAATCTACGGAGTAATTCCGAGTACGGCGAGGCGGGCCAAGCACCGATTTCTCAAAATACAGCCGGCGCAAGTGAATCAAATACACGTTCCTTCAGTGTTAATACTACCGGTTTATTGCCGTTGGGACAGGTAGCAGCTTGTTACATATTGGCTAAAAAAGGCGATAATCTTTATATTATTGATCAGCATGCGGCTCACGAGCGAATTCGTTATGATCAACTCTGCAAATCGGCAGAATCGATTCCCATGCAGGAACTTTTGATATCGCAATATATCGATGCCAATGAAGAGGAGTTAATTATTGCGGAAGAACAAAATGAGACTCTTTTAAATCTAGGATTTCAAGTGGTTCAAGGCGGTCCGACACAATTAAAAATCGAAGGTATGCCTATTGATTTAGTGGAAAGCAAAGGGGAAGAAATCTTGCGCTATGTATTTTCTTTGTTAAAAGATTATCAGACCCCAACGAAAGCACAATTGCGTCATGAAATGCTTGCATATGCTTCTTGTCGCGGTGCTATTAAGGCCGGTCATACCTTGAATACCTATCAAATGTCTGTTTTGATTGAAGATTTATTCCACACCGATAAACCATATGTATGCCCTCACGGACGTCCGACGATTATTAAGTTTACACCGGACGAACTGGGTAAATTGTTCTTACGGAGCTAATGATGAGTGATAGTAATTTAAAGAGTTGTTCTATTGTGATAACTTCACAAAAAGGCAAGGGGAATCTGATAGAAGAGGCTAAGGCAGTCGCTCTTTTATTAGGAGCATCCTATGTAGAGCGTAAGCGCGTATCATTGGCTAATTTGCAAGCCGCACATAAAGGCAAGGATATTTTAATATTCAGTCAAAAAGGGCCTCAACTGTATACGGGTGAAGGTAAGGCTCATGAGTTTCATCTTTCTATGGCGCACTTGCGTTTAATTGCTTATGACCGGGGACAAACAGACCATTTAATTGAAGCTGTCGGTACTGAGCCTATTACATCATTTTTAGATTGTACAGCCGGTCTTGGCAGTGACAGTATTGTTGTGGCCTATGCCAAGCCCGAGTGTAAAAAGATGGTAGCTCTTGAAGGTAATCCGCTTTTGGCCTATGTGACTAATTATGGTTTACGTCATTTTGTCCATGAGAATGATAAGGTTACGGCTGCCTTACGGCGAATTCAAGTATGTGCTATTCGCTTTGAAGATTTCTTGAAAAAATCTGCTGATAACAGCTTTGATATGGTTTATTTTGATCCCATGTTTGAAGTACCGGTGACAGAAAGTCCGCAGTTCTTAAGTTTGCGGGGGCATTTGGTGGAAACTGGTTTTACCGAAGCTGTATTACAGGAAGCTAAACGGGTAGCTAAAAAGCGAGTTATCGTTAAAGAGCGTCCGTTTAGTTCGATTTTTCAAACGCTGCCGCCGGATGAACTATTTGGTGGTAAATATAGCCGTGTCGCTTTTGGTGTTTATAAAGTTTGAAATAGTTTGCAGCTTTGAGTAACATTGAATTATTCGTTGAGTTTAATAGAAAGGAGGTATCGTATGGAGCAATTGATTACAATTTTGGGACCTACCGCCGTAGGCAAAACCGATTTGACATTGAGCTTGGCAAAACGTCTGAACGGTATCGTCATTTCCGGCGATGCCTACCAAATCTATAAAGGCTTGGATATCGGTACGGCCAAACCTTCTATTGAGGAGTTGCAAGCGGTACCTCATCGTCTAATTGATATTCGCATGGCTGATGAATCTTATAGTGCGGCTGATTTTCAGCACGAGGCACGTTTGGAAATTACGGCAGCTCATAAAGACGGTCATATGCCGATTTTATCAGGCGGTACCGGGTTTTATGTACAGTCTCTTCTGGAAGGGTATGATTTTTCCGTCGAGGGACCGAATACACAAATACGTGATCGACTTGATGAGTTATGGCAGACTAAAGGTGATGAAGGACTCTTAGCGTATGCTAAGGTATTGGCTCAAAAAGCTAATATAGAACTTCGTTTTACCGATAAACACCGTTTATTCCGAGCCATCGAATTGATGGAGCAGGGAAATTATGAAGCTCTTACCAATCAAACTAAGGCGGGGCTGTCCTATGAAGGACCTGTAATCGGCTTACGACGCAATCGTAATGAACTGTATGAACGCATTAATTTGCGCGTAAATATAATGGTGGAGCAGGGTCTCTTTGAAGAAGTAGAACAACTTTTGGCGGCCGGTGTTTCACCTCAGTGTCAGGCTTTTAAAGGCATCGGCTATAAAGAAGTGGTGGCCTATTTTAACGGTGAGTATACGAAGGCCGAAGCCATTAATGCTATTCAGCAAAATACGCGCCATTTTGCCAAACGTCAGCTTACTTGGTATAAGCGTATGCCATATATAACTTGGCTTGATTGTGATTCTAATCGCACAGGGGATTCTATTTTTGAAGAGGCTTTAGAAATAATTCATAAATCGGGATTAATGGTTTAAACAGCTAATGTTTAGGCGTATAATTGAGCAGATGATTAAAAATTAATTACTCAATTAATCGTCAATGTTATTTTTTAGGGAGCTTACTGTTTGGAGCTCTAATATTAATTTTTAAGTTAGGAAGTTATTAGATAATGAATTTAGATAGTATACGGGACGAAGCTTTGCGTATGGCAGAGCCTCAATTTAAGAAATTTAAACCTATTGCATTACATAATACGAAGAAAGTATTGGAAGCTTTTAAAGAGTGCCAATTAAGTGATTATCACTTTAACGGGTCCAGCGGCTACGGCTATAATGACAGCGGTCGTGAAAAATTGGATGAAGTTTTTGCCCATGTTTTTAAAGCGGAAAAAGCGTTGGTTCGTGCTCACTTTGTTTCCGGTACGCATGCTTTGGCAACAACCTTAATTGCCTTATTGGGCAGTGGTAAACAGGGTAAAGAGTTTGTATATGCTGTAGGTGCCCCGTATGATACGATGCAATCAGTAATCGGTGTACCGCATCCGGTGCGCAATTCTTTGGTTGAACGTGGTTTTATTTATAAAGAAGTGCCTTTAAAAGACAATACCTATGATTTGGACGGTATTGTGGCTGCGGTTAACGAAAGTACACGTGTTGTCGTTATTCAGCGTTCACGCGGTTACAGTACGCGTGAACCGCTTTCCGTATTGGATATTGAAAAGATTTGTAAGGCTGTTAAGGCTAAGAATCCGAAGACAATTTGTTTCGTTGATAATTGTTACGGTGAATTTACGGAAACTACAGAACCATTGGAACACGGCGCCGATATTATGGCCGGTTCTTTAATTAAGAACGCCGGTGGCGGTATTGCTCCGACCGGCGGTTATGTAGCCGGCAAAGAAACGCTAGTGGAAGACGTGGCCTATGAATTGACGGCACCGGGCTTAGGTGATCACATGGGTTCTTATTCGCCGGGTTATCGCTTATTCTTCCAAGGCTTATTCTTGGCTCCTCATGTAGTATTGCAGGCACTGAAAGGTGCTGTATATACAGCAGCGGTAGGTACACTTTTGGGGTATGAAGTATTTCCGAAAGTTGATTCCGATCGTTTTGACTTGATTCAAGCTATTAATCTTAATAATGCGGATGAAATGGAACAGTTTTGTCGCGGTATGCAGGCTTATTCGCCGGTAGATGCGCATGTTCGTCCGGTTCCGGGCGATATGCCGGGCTATACGGATCAAATTATCATGGCCGGCGGTACTTTTGTACAAGGTTCATCCATTGAACTCAGTGCCGATGGTCCGGTACGTGCACCATATACTATTTTCATGCAAGGCGGCCTTGTATTTGAACATTCGATGCTCGGTATTTTAGGATCAGCTGAAGAAATTTTAGCTAATCGAAAAGCGTAATAGTTTTTGAGCCGTAAATAGCAGTAGTTCTTACGAATCATGTAAGATTTAGATCTGAGCTTTAATGTAAGTGCAAATTTAAGATGTAAAATAAGGCGTAAGTATAGGATGTAATGTGATTCCAAAAATCATAAGATTAAGATATCTCTATATATTACGCCTGTTTTATGGTATACTAACTGTTGCTTTAGTATAAGTAATGTGTATTTTTTAGAATAATTGAGATTTTTTAGAACGATAAGATGCTAGTTCTGATTAATAGCGATTTTTCTTGAAAAAATTAATTACTTTAAAGCATTTGTGTATTTTTATTTTTATTAGTCGGTATATACATATTCGGACTTTCACTCTGTATGATGTATATTGAGTTTACTGAACAGGTCAGGCGACCTACAGAAGGAGAAAGCATGGAAAACGTTGTAGCAGTTGCAATGAGTGGGGGCGTCGACAGCTCCTTAACAGCGTCGATGCTGTTAGAACAAGGGTATAAGGTATTTGGTATTACCTTGCGTTTATGGGTAAGCGATGCAGATCCTGAGGATGTGCCGTTAGCCGTAACGGATGCTAAGAAAATGTGTGATTTTCTCGGCATTGAGCATCATGTAGTAGATGCTCGGGATGTTTTTTACGAAAATGTAGTTGATTATTTTGTTAACGAGTATGCCGCTGGGCGTACACCGAATCCTTGTGTATTCTGCAATAAAAATATTAAATTTGATCTGTTGTTAAAACGTGCGCTTGAATTGGGTGCTACGCATATGGTAACAGGTCACTATGCACAGGTGCGTTATAATGAAGCAACAAAGCTTTATGAAGTTCATAAAGGGGCAGATCCATCCAAGGATCAGAGTTATGTACTCTACACCTTGAATCAAGATATCTTAAGCCATTTGATGTTCCCATTGGGCGCTCAGAAGAAGACCTTGACTCGTGAAATGGCAAATGACCGCGATTTACCGGTAGCTAACAAGCCGGATAGCGAAGATATTTGCTTCTTACCAAATCACAATTATCAGGGCTTTATTCAAAAACAATTGACTGAAGCACCTAAATCGGGCAATATTGTTCATGAAAACGGTGAAATTTTAGGCCGTCACAACGGTTTGTTCAACTACACTATCGGTCAGCGTAAAGGTCTCGGCGTTGCTTATAAGTATCCGCTTTACGTAGTACGCCTTGATGGTGAAAAGAACGAAGTTATCGTCGGTCCTGATGAAAGTTTATTCACAAATCGCATGATTTGTAAACATTACAACTTCTTATCCGGTACGATTCCAAAGGAATTACATGCAGCCGGCAAGATTCGCTATGCAGCGAACCCTTCGCCATGTGTAGCCCGTATCCTTGACGATGAAACCATGGAAGTTGTCTTTGAAACGCCACAACGCGCTATTACACCGGGTCAATCCGTAGTATTCTACGAAGGCACTCAAGTATTAGGCGGCGGTGTAATCGAAACTGTTTGCTAAAGATTGGTAAGCAAATATAATACTATATGCAGAACGCCTGTAACCAAGTGCGGTTACAGGCGTTTTTGTACCTTAGTAATAATAGACGATATGCCATACTAATGTTATAATATTTAAATAGATTATAGTATATGTATATAGTAAGCAAAGTTAAACTAGAATTATTTAATAATTTTAGTTCTTTTATATTTATCGAGATTTAAGTGCTATTCAATTATTTTGCTACTTAAATCGTTGAAAATGACGAAGTTAAGCCATTTGTGAGGAGAATAGAGCATGTCAACTGACCATATTCGTAATTTCTGTATTATTGCCCATATAGACCACGGGAAATCCACCTTGGCTGACCGTTTGATAGAAGCAACGGGAACGCTCACAAAACGTGAGATGGAGGCTCAGGTGCTTGATTCCATGGATTTGGAACGTGAACGTGGGATTACCATTAAAGCCCAATCCGTTCGCTTATTGCATACCGCTAAAGACGGTAACCAATACACCTTAAACTTGATCGATACCCCGGGCCACGTGGATTTCAGTTATGAAGTATCCCGTTCCTTAGTTGCTTGTGAAGGGGCTTTGCTCGTTGTAGATGCAGCACAAGGCGTTGAAGCACAGACTTTGGCCAATGTTTACTTGGCGTTGGAACACGACTTGGAAATTATTCCGGTAATTAATAAAATAGACTTACCGAGTGCCGATGTGGAACGTGTAAAAAAAGAAATTGAAGATATTATCGGTCTTGATGCATCCGATGCGATTTTGGCGAGTGCTAAATCCGGTATCGGTATTCAGGATATTTTGGAAGCCATTGTTGAACGTATTCCGGCACCGGAAGACAAATCGGATCAACCGACACGCGCTCTTATTTTTGACTCCCGTTTTGACTCTTACAAAGGCGCTATCGCTTATGTACGCGTTAAAGAAGGTTCTCTTAAAAAACGTGACATCATTCGTATGATGCACGATAATAAAGACTTTGAAGTGACCGAGCTTGGCGTTTTCACACCAAACTTATTGCCGGTGGATGAATTGTCATGCGGCAGTGTAGGTTGTGTGGCGGCGAGCATTAAAAATGTAGGCGACTGCCATGTAGGAGATACAATTACTAAAGCTGACGATCCGGCGGCAGAACCGTTACCGGGTTATCGCAAAGCGGTATCCATGGTGTATTGCGGTCTCTATCCGACAGACAGCAAGGATTACGACAATCTGCGTGATGCTCTTGAAAAACTGAACTTAAATGACGCAGCTCTTGAATATGAACCGGAAACATCCATCGCTTTGGGTTTCGGTTTCCGTTGCGGTTTCCTTGGTCTTTTGCACATGGACGTTATTCAGGAACGTTTGGAACGTGAATACAACTTAACGTTAATTACGACGGCGCCGAGCGTAAACTACAAAGTACATAAGACAAACGGTGAGATTTTAGAAATTGACAATCCGTCCAAATTGCCGCCACCTACGGAAATTGACTTCATCGAAGAGCCGTATGTAAAGGCAACAACCATTGTTCCTAAGGACTTTGTAGGTGCCATTATGGAATTATCGCAGGATAAGCGCGGTGAATACCAATCCATGGAATATTTGGACGAAACTCGTGTATCCATCGTATATCACTTGCCATTGGGCGAAATCATTTACGATTACTTTGATAAATTGAAATCCGCTACGAAAGGCTATGCTTCATTAGACTATGAACTCATCGGTTATCAGGCATCGCCGATGGTTAAGATGGACATTCTCTTAAATGGGGAACCGGTTGACGCTTTGAGTATTATTGTTCATAAAGACAGAGCGGCTACACGCGGACGTGCCTTGGCTGAAAAGTTAAAAGAACTCATTCCGCGTCAAATGTTTGAAATTCCGATTCAGGCAGCAGTCGGTAATAAAATTGTGGCTCGTGAAACGGTTAAAGCTTGGCGTAAAGACGTGTTGGCTAAATGTTACGGCGGCGATATCAGCCGTAAACGTAAATTGTTGGAAAAACAAAAAGAAGGTAAGAAACGTATGAAGGCGGTAGGTAGTGTAGAAATTCCGCAAGAAGCGTTCATGGCCATTCTTAAAGTTGACGACAAATAATTCAGATTAAATTTTAAATTATATTACCACTTCAATTTGGGCTTAATAATAGTTCAGATACTGGTTTTTCAAAAAGATAAAGGAGATTGTGTATGGATTTAACATTCACACCCTCTTTTGCGACTTCTCGGGATATGGGGGTGTACCTTCATATCCCGTTTTGTCGTAAAAAATGCTCTTACTGTGATTTTGCCTCCTACGAAGGTTTGGAAGCCTATTATGATGATTATGTTGATGCTTTGTGTGCTGAAATAAAACTATGGGCCGAAACATATCCTAAAAGTGCTAAAATTCCGGTAAACACGGTTTATTTTGGTGGCGGTACACCAACACAGTTATCGTTAATTCAGTTAGAGCAGATTTTAGATACTTTATATACTTACTATCCTTGTGATTCTGTCCGTGAATTATCCATGGAAGCGAATCCGGGGGAAATCGACATTGACTACCTGAAAGGGCTAAAATCCCTAGGTGTTACTCGCCTTAGCTACGGCGTTCAGACTTTTGATGATGATTTGTTGCAGCTGCTCAGACGTGGTCATAATGCGCATATGGCGAAACAGGCGATTACCGATGCTTTATCCGTTGGTTTTCAATCGGTAAGTGGTGATTTAATCTATGCACTGCCGGGACAGTCCTTAAACGACATAAAGACCAATGTAAAAACATTGGTCGATTTGGGTGTCAGTCATATTTCGATTTACGGTTTGCAGTTGGAAGAGGGCACTAATTTACATAAACAGGTGGAATTGGGGGACCTTGATTTGCCGTCAGATGACGAAAACGAAGCCATGTATGATTGTATGCTTGATGAACTTAGTGCTAACGGCTTTGAGCGTTATGAAATCTCCAACTTTACCAATAACGGTTCCTACAGCTATCATAATCTGCGTTATTGGCAGTATAAAGACTATTTAGCTTTCGGTGCCGGGGCCTATTCCTTCTATAATAATGTACGACGCAATAACGAGCCCTATGTAGTACCTTATATAAATCGTTTGCGGCAGGAATTATTGCCGGTTGTGGTTGAAGAGAAAATCAGTGAAGACCGCGCAGTAGAAGATTTTTGCTTTTTGGCATTGCGTACGAAGTGGGGGCTTTCCGAAAAAGCCTTTAATGAACGTTTCAATATGTCCGTTCGAGATATTTTCGGCGATGAAATAGATTTGTTAATAAAGCAGGGTTTACTAATAGCGGACGTAGATACTTGGCGACTCACTCGTGACGGAGCTAAGCATGGTAATTATGTGTTTAGTCAGTTTATTCGGTAAGTGAAGATTGGTATACCGACTTGTTGATTGGTATAATTCAATCAGATAACAAAAAAAGACGCACTCATGTGCGTCTTTTCTAATGTGGTGGAGATAAGCGGGATCGAACCGCTGACCTCTTGAATGCCATTCAAGCGCTCTCCCAGCTGAGCTATACCCCCATGCATTACAGATAATATAATACTAAATAGATTAGACTTTTGTCAATAAAAATTTACGTGACAGTGACAAAATAAATATGATAAATTTACATAGCTCGATCAAGGGAGAATATACATGTGTAACTTGTCAGAGGTATGTATTCGTGGTATGCTTTTACTATTAATAAATGGAATATTTTAGTGATGTAAAGTAAGGAAGATTGGACCATGAAAGACTATGTGAATTTTGGCTGGCGAGCTTGCTTTGCCGGCATAATTTTCGACTTATTAAGTTTATGTGCTGTATTTTTAGTGAGTAAAGGCATTTACGGATATGTAACGGGTGACAGATTTTATTTAGTTTCCGGTGTTGTTTTATTTGTTGTTATTACCGTTGCCGGACTTTTATGTCGTAATTTATACACCAAAGGTTTGACTAAACGGTTTCCCGATACACATGTATCTAATACTGCCTTTCTTTTTATTTTATATGCGGTAGCGTTAACCGTGGCGATTGTGCTCGGTATTATTGCTATGTTGATTATGGTGCTTTTAATGCAGGAAATGCAGTCGGGACAGATAGTCGATACATATAACGGTATGAATATTTACTTGCTTTATATGGGGGCATCGGCAGCTACTTATTTTTACTTTTTACTATATACGACGGCCAGTGTGGAATATGTATGGCGACGTTTTTTACAGAAGAATGTGGCCTTACTCAATACGGAAGAGGCTAAAGATAAGGTGGATGCTACCGACGTAATAACGGCTATTATTGAAGCCGGTGAATCATCTCTCGATAACAGTAATCGTGAGA
This sequence comes from Veillonella seminalis, assembly GCF_003992065.1. GTDB lineage: Bacteria > Bacillota > Negativicutes > Veillonellales > Veillonellaceae > Veillonella_A > Veillonella_A seminalis. Next base: position 80,928 of record NZ_RQUZ01000009.1, on the reverse strand, counting down.
AAAGGGGGCGTTTTGAAAGGGGAAAATCTTCGTATGCATCGGATGACAGTTTGACAGGTATGACCGAGGCTGCGGTAAACAAAGAAGAAGTCGAAAAAGCTACCGATATTGAATCTATAGGCGGTTCCAAAGCTTCAGTATAGTTTCTCTTTATGCTGACAGCGATTAAGCACTTAATTTTCAAAAACTTTACTTCGTTAAATCATAACTTTTAGTTATTTGGTGATATTTGTCACAGCCCTTTAAAATAAGAATATGATACAAATAATATAATGAATTATACATAACGGTATAAAGTGTAAGGTCTGTCGGTATTGTAAGTGATTGTATCAAACTGAGGGTACAACAATATACGTTTATTGTTAATCAAATGACTGAGGAGTACATATGAAAACATCCATTATTTTACACTCTTTATTTAGTGAATTTTCACGCGAACAACTACACGCTATTATAGAATTAGTTGACAAATATAAAGGGAATTTTCGAATCGTAGCTACAGGGATTCAGATTTATGACATTACCAAGGAAGACAAGGCGGCGATTTTGGAACAATTACCTGAAGGGGTACAACAGGTTAAGCATGCGGCGGTTAACTCTGTTACGGCTTGTCGCGGTACTGACGGTTGCTCCCATGCGTTTATGCAGACTATTCCGGTAGCAAAATATATTGACGAGCATCATTTCGGTGAAGATATGCCAAATAAACTTCGCATCGGTATCAGCGGTTGTCCGCGTTGTTGTGCGGAACCGATGATTAAAGATATCGGTTTGTACGGCATGCCTGACGGTTATGTATTGGTAGCCGGCGGTAAAAGCGGTAATCGTCCTAAAGGGGGCGAAGTATTGGCAAAAAAACTAACACCTGAAGAAGCACAGAATAAAATTGAATTTTTAATGCAATGGTACAAAGATAATGCCATGCCAAAAGAAAAATTCGATCACATGTTGGCTCGCTTAGGTAATCCGTTCGCAACAACAGCCGAAGTTGAATAATTAAATACTATCACCTTGAATGCAATTAAACTCTTTTAAGAATTGATTTTATCGGTCATCTTAAAAGAGTTTTTCTTTTTATTCCCTGATTGATGTATAATATGAATATGAAAAATAGCGGAAGAGCTATGGAAGTTTTTAAAGTATAAAGCCGGCAATAGAACCGGTTAAACGGTTAAAAGGTTAACATGTAAACAGTTATAATATTAAAATGGTTACAGGCTTCAGTATTTTACTATTATTAAAAACGGCGATTCGAGGAAATTATGATATTAGGACCGAATTTTACACATCGGCCGCTAACGTGGCAAGAAAAATTCAAAAACTCCTTAATGACCAATCCGCAGCGCTTATTGGCATTAAGCTTTGCTTTACTCATGCTGTTTGGCGGATTTTTATTGAGTCTGCCTTGGGCAACGCTTGACGGGAGCAGAACGCCTTTTGTAGACGCACTCTTTGTGGCTGTTTCCTGTGTGTCTGTAACGGGACTAAGTACCGTAGACACTTTTCAACATTGGAGCATTTTCGGGCAGACAGTGATGGTATTACTTATTCAAATCGGCGGTTTGGGAACGATGACGTTTACTACATTTATCTTCATTGTGTTACGACGCCGCGTAGGCTTAGAGAATAAATTGTTGTTACAAGAAGATATTGGTCAAGACAATATTTCTGTCCGGACTGTGCTTAAACAGATTGCGATTCTTACTTTTGGCTTTGAGTTTTTGGGCGGCATAGCTTATACTTTGGATCTATATCCGTACTTAGGTTACAGTGCTGTTTATTACGGATTTTATCAGGCGGTATCTACGTTCTGTAATGCAGGTTTTGTTTTCTTCGATAATAATTTACCGTATAAAATGGTGGGTGACTGGGGCTTTACTCTTACAACTTGCGTGCTCATCCTTATTGGCGGTTTTGGGTATATGGCGTCCTTTGATATCTGGAATAATCGTAAACGGGGCTTTACTCATTTAACATTACATACCAAGGTAATGCTCATGGGTGAACTTATTTTAGTTACTTTTGGTACGCTTAGTATTTTAGGCTGGGAGTGGAATCAAACGTTGCAAGGTTTACCATTGGCTACTAAATTCCAGGGGGCTTTGTTCCAAGCTATAACGCCGCGTACAGCGGGAATATCGACTTTAAATTATGCGGACTTACATCCTATAACCGTTTTTATTACAGTTGTTCTCATGTTTATCGGGGCCGGACCAAATTCGACCGGTGGAGGTATCAAAATCAGCACTATGGCGGTACTTTGGGCTACGTCTCGATCATTGTTTACAAACACAAGACGAGTTGAAATTTTTGAACGAAGTTTAAGTCAAAGTGTTATCTATAAGGCTTGCGGTATTGTGTTCTTTTCGGCTATATTGGTGGTATTGGGCACCTTTGTGTTAGCCGGTGTTGAAACATTCCCGTTTTTAGATTTATTATTCGAAGTTACGTCAGCGTTTGCCACGGTGGGGCTTACCATCGGGATTACACCGGAACTTTCAACAATCAGTAAATTAACACTTATTATAGTGATGTATACGGGACGTATCGGAGTGCTTACCTTGATAGGGGCTTTCTTCTTAAAACGCCGCAGTACGACGACGGCTTATTATCCGGAAGACAATGTATTGTTGTAGCTGAAAAGGTTATGGTTGATGGCATGTGTAGTCGGTTATTAAAAAACAGAGGTAATATAAATGAAGCGTAAAACAATCGGTATTATAGGTTTAGGACGTTTTGGCGGTACATTGGCCAAACAGGTTGCGGCTTTAGGTCATGAAGTGGTAGGCATTGATATTGAAGAAACGTTGGTGCAAAAACTGGCTCCGTATTTAACGCATAGTATTGTGGGCGACTTCAGTGATGAAGATACGATTCGTCAGTTAAATTTACAGGAACTTGATGTGGTAGTAATTGCTATCGGCGATAATCTAAAGGCTAAGCTTTTATCTGCCATGGTCCTTAAAGAATTACATACTCCTTATATTGTCGCAAAAGCGTCCACAACGATGGAAAGTAAGTTATTGGAACGTGTCGGTGCCGATTTGATTATTTTCCCGGAAATGGATATGGCAGAACGGGTTGCTCAAATGCTGACTCGTGAAAATATTGTTGATTATTTCCAATTGTCGCAAGATATCGGCTTGGTGGAAATGGGAATACCGCAATTTATGGTAGGTCATACATTGGTGGAACTTGATATTCGTAAACATTATAATGTAAATATTGTGGCGGTGAAACGTGATAAAAATGTCATTGCACCGCCGAATCCGAATAATCCGCTGCAAGATGATGATATGTTAATTGTAATCGGGCGTAATGAAGATATAACTAAACTGAGTCAATAAAATTTACAATCAAAAGTGAACGATAGCAGGGGACGTATGTGCTTTCTCAATAAATCTTAATTAATGAGATATGACTTAAGTTAGTAATGGGCCGTTTTTTGAGGGCTTATATACTGATTATGCATGCTATGTGCACTGCTCGTTGACAAAGAGTAACATTAAACATATAATTCAAGTAGAGAAAAAGGGGGCTTCCACGTAGTGGAGAGCCCCTTTGATTGTGTAATAGTGAAAGAGAAAAGTTTTTGTGTAGTGGACTAGATAAGAATCGGTTCGGAGCAGGTGGGATTCTTGGTTGATTGTAGGCATCCGAAGAAATTTCCTTAGGTAAAGCTTTTAATTATCTTTAATTTTTCACTTTGTTATTGTGTTTTTATCTAAGGAGATGATGACATGGCAGTACAAAATCATCACGATGAGGTCCGTCCGATTATGGATCCGACCAAAAATTATGAGGAAATTAACAGTTATGTTATTTTCTGGGGGCTCTTCTTTGCCGCATTATTTGCTTTGGCCGTAGGTTATTTATGCTTGAAGATCGGGCAGACAGTCGACGCTTTTGCGCCGGTATCTATTTTGGCTATGGGGATGGCGGTTCTTTTCAAACGTAAGAATGCTTTCGCTGAAACCGTTCACATTCAGGCGATTGCCAGCTCGGGTACTAACGTACTTGCAGGGGTAATGTTCATTTTACCGGCTCTTTTTATTCTCGATATTCATAGCGTAACGGTTTTTCAGATGATGGTGCCTATCGTATTAGGCGGTTTATTGGGCGTATTCCTTTGCGTATTCTTCCGTCAGTATTTCTGTGAAGAAATGCACCATGCGTATCCGTTCCCAAGCGGTCGTGCCGCTGCCGAAGTATTGAGCAGTAATGACGGCGGTAAAGCAAAACTCATGGCACTTAGCGGTTTACTCGGTTTAGGTTATGATTTTGTATTGAACTCTCTCGGTTGGTGGCGTGAAGTTTTCTCCACTACTACATTTCGTTGGGGTCAAGTTTTCCAGCAGAACAGTAAAATGCACTTATCTTTAGATAGTGATATTGCTTTATTAGGTTTAGGTTATTTCACCGGTATTCGTTATGGTTCTATTATTGCAGCCGGTTCTTTCTTTGCCTGGTTCGTGATGGTTCCGTTATTTTACTTCATCGGCGGCGACCATATGATGATGGTAGGGGGCAAAGAAATTCTCTTGGCCGATGCATCGACCGGTGACGTATTCAAGACTTATGTTCGTCATATCGGTATCGGTATGCTTGCCATGGCCGGTGTTATCGGTTTGTTGACCATGTCCAATGTAGTAAGCAAAATAATGAAACGCGCTATTGTTGATATGTTCAGCCGTGGTAAAACCACTACAGTTACTGTATTGCGTACCCAGCTTGATTTACCATCTTCCGTATTGGGCTTAGGTATCGTTTTAACAACCATTTTATTTGCTATTTTCTTCCACATTTTCTATGCTGAAACATTCCTACAAACAGTTTTAGCTTTCTTTATTGTATTGATTTTATCGTTCTTATTGTCAGTTGTAGGTATCAGTTCCATCGCGTTTACCGGTAATGAACCGGTATCCGGCATGACGATTTTCATGATTTTAATCAGTGCCGTTATTTTGTCCGCAGTTGGTATGGGCGGTACAACCGGTATTATTGCTATCTTGATGATGGCAGCCTTCTTGGCAACCACTATCGGTGTAGCCGGTAACTTCATGTCCGAATTGAAAGTAGCACATTTAACCGGTGCTACGCCTGCAAAAATGCAATTGTGGCAATTGGTTGGTGTTGTCATCGCCAGCATCGTATGCGTTGGCGTTTTGATTTTGCTTAACAATGCATATGGTTTCGTAGGTGACGGTGCTTTAAATGCTCCTCAGGCTAATGCTATGGCTGCTATCGTTGAACCTTTGATGACCGGCGGTAGTGCTCAATGGGAATTATATATTCTCGGTGCTATCTTTGCCGTATTACTTTGGATGATTGGCGTGCCGCCATTGGCATTCGCTCTTGGTGCTTACTTACCGATGGAAATCAATATACCGATTTTAGTAGGCGGTTTCATTTCTTACTTAGTTAAACGCAGCAGCAAAGACGAAGCTGAAAGTGAAGCTCGTGTAGCTGAAGGCGGTACTGTAGCCTCCGGTTTCGTAGCCGGCGGTGCTATCGGCTCCTTAATCAGTGCCGTGCTTAAAATTGCCGGTGTTGATTGGTTCTTGGATGCTTGGGAAAAGACTCCGGAAGCAACTTACCTCGGTATCGTTATTTATCTTGCTTTGTGCGTAATGATTTATAAAATTGCAACCCGTAAACGAGTGGCTAAATAATTTAGTTGCCGATGTACTATGTGGTAAGTCATTAATGTAAATGACTTGTAATTTATAAGTTAATTTAAAATGTTTTACATAAGGGCTTTTAAAGGTCAAAGATCTTTAAAGGCCCTTTGATTTTTTGACTAATCAGTAAATAGGCGAGGTTATACGAAATTTGTACGAAATAAAAGCTTGACATTTTGACGTTTTATGATAACATTATAGCTGTGATTAGCACTCGATGTTGATGAGTGCTAACAATGAGGTGTGAACATGGATGAACGTAAACAGCGCATCTTACACGCTATCATACAAGACTACATAAAGTCGGCCGAGCCGGTCGGTTCAAGAACATTGGCTAAAAATTATAATTTGGGTGTCAGCCCGGCCACAGTTCGTAATGAAATGGCCGATTTGGAAGAACTTGGTTTCTTGGAACAACCGCATACATCAGCAGGTCGTATTCCATCAGCTAAGGGTTACCGATTCTATGTAGACGCTATGTTGCATTCGAACGGCACAGAGCGCGAAGATGCAGAAAAAATCAATAAAATATGGCAAGAAAAACCGGCTAACTTTGAAGATTTCTTCTTAAATGTAGCCAAACTGATTTCGCAAATCAGTCATAACATGAGTTTATTTTTGGCGCCGGCGCATGATACGTCGGTTTTAAAATTTATTCATGTGCTACCGATAGGTGAGAACCGGGCCATCATGGTAGTGGTAACCGATCAGGGTGCATTGGACAATGAGCCGATGTATTTTAAAGAAGCTGTCAGTGATGACGTTTTAGCTTCATTGGCAATTCGCTTTACCAATGTCCTCAAGGATGTACGGCTATCGAGTATGACCATGCAGAACTTGGAAGCTACGGTTCAGCTCATTGAAGGGCCGCGAGCGGTATTACTCATATTGGCTGAGACTTTATATCGAGCCATTGCTAAACGTAAGCTGTTCTATTCGGTCGGTACGACTGAACTTTTGGAACAACCGGAATTCAAAGACATAAAGAAAGTACAACCGATTCTGTCGATGTTGGAAGAACAGGATCAATTGAATCAGTTACTGGCTGCGTCTAAGAAGAACGGTATCGGCATTACCATCGGCAGTGAAAATCAGGCGGAACCGCTTAAAGATTTAAGTGTTATTCAGGCTGATTTTGGTGATAAAGATGAGCGAATCGGTACATTGGCTATATTAGGACCTACTCGTATGGAGTATAGCCGAATCATTGGTATTTTATCGTATATGCAAGATTTTATGCGTGCATTGGCGGAAAATAAAAACAGAAAGTAATGAGGTGATACTCACGATGGGAGCAGACGAGATGAAACAGGCTGAAGACTTTACGCAAGAAACAGTAACTGATGAAATGAACGTTGCCGACGAACCTAAAGTAACTGTAGAAAGTGCAGAAGATGTTGCAGCTACTGAAGCGAAAGCTGCAGGTGAAACAGTAACGACGGAAGCTGATGCCGTTAAAGAAGCATTGGCGGAAGCAGAAAAACGATTTGTTCGTTTGCAAGCCGACTTTGATAATTTCAAGCGACGCACGTTGCAGGAAAAAGATCAATTGGCCGGATTTGTTAAAGCAGATGTAATGAAAGATTTATTCTCCGTGCTGGATAATTTCGAACGGGCTTTACAGGCTCCGACAACAGCTGAAACAAAAGCATTCCTTGACGGTTTTGTGATGATTCATCAGAACCTTATGGCAATGCTCAGTAAACATGGCTTGGCTGTAATCGATGCGGTAGGGAAACCGTTCGATCCGAACTATCATCAAGCAATCATGCGTGTACCGTCTGATGAATATGATGACGATACAGTATGCGAAGTATTACAAACCGGTTATACCGTAGATGGTAAAACGGTACGTCCGGCTATGGTTAAAGTAGTTCATAATGATTAATTTCGCTAAGTAAAACGGAATAGATTAAATCTGAACCGTTAGCTTATATTTGAGATTAACATGACAATATATAGCAATTTATGTGAACACATAGGAGGTCATTTAAAATGGCAAAAGTAATTGGTATTGACTTAGGTACAACAAACTCTGTAGTCGCTGTTATGGAAGGCGGCGAACCTGTCGTTGTTACAAATCAGGAAGGTTCTCGTTTAACTCCTTCCGTTGTAGGTTTTGCAAAAAATGGTGAACGTTTAGTTGGTCAGTTGGCAAAACGTCAGGCTGTTTCCAATCCTGAACGTACTATTTCTTCCATTAAACGTCACATGGGTAGTGACTACAAAGTAAAAATCGACGATAAGGAATATACACCGCAGGAAATTTCTGCAATGGTTCTTCAAAAATTGAAGGCTGACGCAGAAGCATACCTTGGTGAAACAGTAACTCAGGCAGTTATTACGGTACCTGCTTACTTCACCGACAGCCAACGTCAGGCTACTAAAGATGCCGGCGCTATCGCAGGTCTCGATGTTCTTCGTATCATTAACGAACCAACAGCTGCAGCTTTGGCTTATGGTGTAGATAAAGACGAAGAAGGCAAAGTTCTCGTATTTGACCTTGGCGGCGGTACATTCGACGTATCTATCCTTGAACTCGGTGACGGCGTATTCGAAGTAAAAGCTACCAGCGGTAACAACCACTTGGGCGGCGATGACTTCGACCAACGTATCATGAATTGGATGATTGAAGAATTCAAAAAAGATACCGGCATTGATTTGTCTCAAGACAAAATGGCCGATCAGCGTTTAAAAGAAGCGGCAGAAAAAGCTAAAATCGAATTATCCGGTGTTATGAGTACTAACATTAACTTACCATTTATTACAGCTGATGCTACCGGCCCTAAACATTTGGATTTAACTTTGACTCGTGCAAAATTTGAAGAATTGACTCACGACTTGGTAGAAGCTACTATCGAACCTACTCGTAAAGCTTTGGCCGATTCCGGTCTCAGCGTAGGCGAAATTGATAAAATTTTACTTGTTGGTGGTTCTTCCCGTATTCCGGCTGTTCAAGAAGCTATCAAACGCGTTCTTGGTAAAGAACCAACTAAAAACGTTAACCCTGATGAATGTGTAGCCGTTGGTGCTGCTATTCAAGGCGGTGTACTCGTTGGTGAAGTTAAAGACGTATTGCTTCTCGACGTAACTCCATTGTCCTTGGGTATCGAAACATTGGGCGGTGTTTTCACACGCATTATCGATCGTAACACTACGATTCCTACATCCAAGAGCCAGGTATTCTCCACAGCTGCCGATAATCAACCGGCTGTAGATATTCACGTATTACAAGGTGAACGTGATTTTGCTGCGGACAATAAAACACTTGGTCGTTTTGAATTGACCGGTATTCCTGCAGCTCCACGTGGAGTACCTAAAATTGAAGTTACATTTAATATCGATGCTAACGGTATCGTTAATGTAAAAGCTAAAGATATGGGCACCGGTAAAGAACAGGCTATTACCATTACATCTTCCGGCGGTTTGAAACAAGACGAAATTGACCGCATGGTTAAAGAAGCTGAAGCACATGCTGCTGAAGATAAAGCTAAAAAAGAAGAAATCGAAGTTAAAAACAACGCTGATTCCTTAGTATACCAAGCTGAAAAAGCTGTTAAAGACTTTGAAGGTAAAGCTGATGCTGCAACTCTTGAACAAGTTACTAAAGCTAAAGATGCTTTGAAAGCCGCTATTGAATCCGGTAATGTAGAAGACATCAAAGCTAAGAGCGAAGAATTGACTAAACCTTTATACGAATTATCTACTAAGATGTATGAACAGGCCCAAGCTGCTCAGCAGACTGCCGGTGATGCTCAGGGCGCTCAAGGTGCTCAAGGCGGCGCACAGCAGAACGATGATGTTGTAGATGCTGAATACACAGAAGTAAAAGACGATAAAAAAGACTAAGAGGACGGTAATTAACTGATGGCGAAGGATTATTATGACGTCTTAGGGGTCGATAAAAATGCCTCTCAAGATGAAATAAAAAAAGCGTTTAGAAAAAAAGCACGCCAATACCATCCTGACGTAAACCGCGACAATCCGAAAGAGGCGGAAGAAAAGTTTAAAGAAGCAAACGAAGCCTATGAAGTATTGTCTGATGAAACCAAGCGAGCCCAGTATGACCAATACGGTCATGACGCCTTCACTCAAGGTGGCGGCGCCGGGGCCGGTGGTTTCGGCGGCTTTGGCGGTCAAGGCGGTTTTGGTGGGTTTGGCGGCCAGGCCGGCGGCTTTGGAGATATTTTTGACATGTTCTTCGGCGGTGGCGGTCAACAAAATAACGGTCCGCAAAAAGGTGACGATCTTCGTCATGATGTGGAAATCAGCTTTGAAGATGCCGCTTTCGGTCGTAAAATGACGATTGAAGTGCAACGTCACGAAGAATGTACTCATTGTCACGGTACCGGCGGTGAACCGGGCAGCAAGGTAGAAACTTGTCCGCGTTGTCATGGTAGTGGTCAAGAAACTGTGGTTCAAAATACACCGTTCGGTCAAATGCGTTCTGCTCGTACTTGTTCCGTTTGTCACGGTTCCGGTAAAAAGATTGAAAAAACTTGCAGAGTTTGTCACGGCAGTGGTGAAAATGTGGCTCGTCGCAAGATTGAAATAAAAATTCCGGCCGGTGTTGACAGCGGTTCCCGTTTGCGCGTAGCTAATGAAGGTGAACCGGGGATTAAAGGCGGTCCTAAAGGCGATTTATATGTTTACATTTATGTAAAACCAAGTCGCGAGTTCGAACGTCAAGGCAATGAAGTAGTAAGCGAAGCTAAAATTTCCTTTGCTCAGGCAGCCATCGGCGCCACAATCATGGTTAATACCTTAGACGGTAAAGTAGAACTTAAGATTCCTGAAGGTACACAGACCGGTACAATTTTCCGCTTAAAAGGCAAAGGGATTCCGTACTTACGAAATCCGAGTCAGCGCGGTGACCAACATGTTCGTGTAACGGTTACGACACCTAAGAAATTAACTCAAAAACAACGTGAGTTGTTGGTACAATTTGCTAAAGAAGGCAAAGAAGATGTATCTGTGTTAAAAGAGAGTAAGAGCATTTTAGAAAAAATCGGTGATAAATTCAAAGATGCCTTATGCGGTGATTGAAAAGCTCGCCTGAACTTCATGTTCAGGACCGGAGGTATATAATGAAATGGATAGAAATATCCGTTGCCATCGAAAGAGTAGTCATTGAAGAGGTGACTACTCTTTTTGACACATTCAGCAGCAACGGTTTTATAGAAGAAGATTTACCGAATGAACCGGCATGGGTACAGCTTACTTTATATGGTGATGCTGAAAAGACGCCGAAAGAATGGGAAACATTGATTGGTAATGCTTTAAAGACGGCACAGTTTGACTACAAGCATTTATATGCCAAAGAAGTTACTGACAACGATTGGTATAATAATTGGCAGCAATATATTGAGCCAAGTGAAATTTTACCGAATGTGGTGATTCGACCGGCGTGGAAAGAATATACACCAAAAGCCGGTGAAAAGGTTTTAACCATTGATTCCGACTTATCTTTTGGCACCGGAGCTCACGAGACGACGAAAGCCTGTGCTGAATTAATGGCTAAATACGGTCAAGAAAAAAAGACTTGCCTTGATATCGGTACGGGGACGGGGATTTTACTCCTTGTAGCTCATACTCTGGGAATTCCCCATTTAGTCGGTATTGATATTGAGGAAAGGGCGGCAGAACAGGCTAAGGCTAATTGTAAGACTAATGATGTTGAAGCAACAATTATCTGCGGTGATTTGGCCACCGATTTCACCGGTAAAGCGGGTTTAATCATGGCGAATCTTACGGTTGATCCTTTGAAGATTCTGTTGCCTGCTATAAGCACTAAATTAGCCTTAGACGGCATTTTAATCATCAGTGGTATCATTGATGACCGCTATGAGGAAATCATGCCGTATATAAAAAATAATTGGCAAATTGTCGAAGAAGTGGTTAAGGGCTCATGGCACACATTTGCCTTAAAGCAATGAGTCTCTTAGTTGAGTTAAAATTTTATAAGCTTGTTGAAAATTAAGAGCTTAAACACATTAAAGAGTAATTTCTCGAAGTTTTACAATTGACATTGTGAATTAACCGAGGGGTTACTCTTTTTATGTTATAATTATAGATAGAATTATTTAGAAATAAGAGTTGAATTGTCGAGTCCCTTGATATATGATAAGAAGGTTGATTCCCATAATTTAACACATTCAAATTGACATATTTTACTCACGAAAGGCACAGATAATGAAGAAAATATTTATCGATGCACCTTTAGATACATTAATAACCATTCCGAAAGATACAACCCATCATCTTTTAACGGTATTTCGTCATAAAATGGAAAAACCTGTTTTGGTTGGCGGTAATGACGGTAAAAGCGGTGTTTATCAATTGTTGGAAGTGATTAACGGCGAGGCTGAGGCTCGGCTTATAGGCGATATCAACGATGGCGTTTCAGCTGAAGTTGAAATTGTATTGGTGCAAGGATTTTTAAAAGCCGATAAATTGGAATGGGTTTTGCAAAAAACAACAGAACTTAATGTTCATTCAATCTATGCTGTGCCCATGAAGAATTGTGTAGTACAATATAAAATGGATAAATTACCGCAAAAAGTACAACGTTGGGAGAAAATTATGAAAGAAGCTTCTCAGCAATGTGGCCGATCCAAATTACCTGAATTTATGGCTGAGGTTACGTTAGCCGATGTATTGGCACGAGAACAGGCAAAAGGCAGTCTTTTATTGGTAGCTTATGAAAATGAGCACAGTTTGACTTTAAAAGCAGCTTTGGAGCAGGTGGAAGCAGAGGATTTAATTCAACGCGTTGTTATCTTCATCGGGCCTGAAGGCGGCTTAAGTAATGAAGAATTAGCTCAATTTGAAACAGCCGGTGCCCAGGTAGTAACCTTAGGACCAACTATATTACGTGCTGAAACAGCAGCTGTCAGCTCTGTCGGCATGTTACAATATGCGCTGAATATGGATTAAATAATTGTATCGGATACAGGATGAGTCATACATTATTTCAATTATCCGGACTGAAGATAGATACAGTATTTTTATCTGTAATTGATAGGAGAATAGGCAAAAAGATATGAAAACAGTGGCTTTTACTACCTTAGGTTGCCGTGTAAATCAATATGACACGGACGCTATGCGTGGTTTATTTATACAAAGCGGTTATACACCGGTAGATTTTGATGAAAAAGCAGATATTTACGTAATTAATACCTGTTCCGTAACAAACATGGGGGAACGTAAATCCCGTCAATTGATTCGCAAGGCAAAACGTACCAACGAAGATGCATATATTATTGTTACGGGGTGTTATGCTCAGCTGGCTCCTGAAGCCATTGCTACTATTGACGGTGTTAATTTGGTAATCGGTACCAACAATCGGCATCGTGTGGTGGAGTTAGTAGAACAACTCGAATCTACAGAAAAACAAATCAGTATAGTTCGGAATATTATGGAGCAGGCCACTTTCGAAGAGATGCCGCTTTACGGCAACGAAATAGACAAAGCTCGTGCCTTCATGAAAATTCAGGAAGGCTGTAATAATTACTGTACATTCTGTATTATTCCTTACACTCGCGGCAAGCTTAAATCCCGTCGTGTGGAAGATATTGTAAAAGAAGCTAAACGTTTGGTAGAGCATGGTTATCACGAAATCGTATTGACCGGCATTCATCTTGGCAACTACGGCATTGAATTACTTGAAAAACCCAATTTAGCTCATGTTGTTAAAGCTTTATTGGAGATTCCGGGATTGGAACGCATTCGTTTGGGATCTATTGAATCGGTGGAAGTTTCGGAAGAGCTTGTTGATTTAATGGCGAAGGATCCGCGTTTCTGTACACATTTACATTTACCGCTCCAAGCCGGGTCCGACCATATTTTAAAACTCATGAATCGTCATTATAATCTTCAGGAATTCAAAGATTTAATTGCTCGTTTGCGTAGTCGCATTCCGGGGTTGGCTATTACCACCGATATCATTGCGGGTTTCCCGGGTGAAACAGACGAAGATTTCGAAGAAACTATGAGAACCGTTGAAGAAATCGGTTTTACTCATATTCATGCTTTCCCATATTCAAAACGTGAAGGTACGCCGGCAGCGACTATGGAAGATCAAGTCCCGGAAGCCGTTAAGAAGACACGTGTGGCGCTTTTGAAGAGTTTAGGACAAAAAGGTTTACAAAAGTTTGCTGAACAAATGATTGGCAAACCTGCCGAAATCCTTATTGAACGTGAAGAAGACGGTTATTATCTGGGCTTTACAAATGAATATATTCACGGTAAAATAAAGAAAGGGACAACTGCACACGACGTAGGGACAATCATCGGCGGCACCGTTACCGCTTTTGACGGTGAAACTTTGATTATCGAAGCGTAATACAAGCTTTCAGGTTATGAAATATTAGATGGTTTTCTCTGTCAGCAGTTATCAAATTAAAATCCGTGTTCTATAAAAGGAGCGATGACGCATGAGCGACGAATGTATTTTTTGTAAAATTATTAAAGGGGAAATCCCTTGCAACAAAGTTTTGGAAAATGATAAGTTTTTAGCGTTTCACGATATTAACCCGGTAACAAAGGTTCATATTCTTGTAATTCCTAAAAACCATGTAGCCAACATCGCTCATTTGACAGAAGAAAAAGCAGCTTATGTGGAAGGTATTTTACCATTCATTAAAGACGTGGCTAAAGAAGCCGGCCTTTCTGCTGACGGCTATCGTGTTGTATTTAATACCGGTGCTAAAGCGGGACAGTCTGTATTCCATTTACATGCTCATATTTTAGGCGGTCAGGAATTAGGTTGGCCTGAAATTTAACGCTCATAAATCATTTATAAAGAGACCTATGTTTTTTTATACTGTTTTAATGTAAAAAACTTGCATAAACACAAGTCATAATTGCGTTCAAATATTGACAAACATAGTGTCAAACATTATAATATCTTTATGTGCGTATAGTAAATACCTGCACTTCCATCGAATAATTGGAGGGAGGGATATAGATGTCTGAAATTAAAGTCGGTAAAAACGAAACGCTTGAAAGTGCACTTCGCCGTTTTAAACGCTCCTGCCAAAAAGCGGGTGTTTTATCTGAAGTAAGAAAACGCGAACACTACGAAAAACCAAGCGTAAAAAGAAAGAAAAAATCTGAGGCTGCACGTAAGCGCAAATTCAGAGCGTAAGATTTATCTTGGAGGCACGGTATGTCCTTAAAAGAACAGTTAAAAGCGGACATGAAAGAAGCCATGAAAGCTCGCGAAGCGGGTAAAACAGCTTTATCGGTAATCCGCATGGTTAACGGTGCAATTAAAAATACAGAAATTAACGAAAAGCGTGAGCTTAGCGATACAGATATACTAGGGATTTTGGCGAAAGAAATGAAAATGCGTCAAGATTCTCTGGCTGAGTTTGAAAAAGGTCAGCGTGAAGATCTCGTGGCCCAGACTAAAGAAGAAATGGAAATATTGAAAAAATATTTACCGGCTCAACTGAGTGAAAACGAGATTCGCACTATCGTAGTCAATGTAATCAGCAGCTTAACAGCGCCTGTGAAAATGGGTGATGTAATGGGCAAGGTAATGTCTGAAACCAAAGGTAAAGCTGATGGCAAATTAGTTAATACGATTGTACGTGAAGAAATTGCAAAGGTTAACGGTTAACCTTTTGTTGACATACTAAAGTAAGTATGTTAATATACCCTTAAAGATAATATTAGGTCAATGAAGGCCCCTTAAACACTGTTTTATAACAGTGTTGAGGGGTCTTTTTGCATTTTAGCTCACAAGGTGTTTGAGAAACTAAGTCCTGGAGCTTTTGAGAAGGAGGAATTCTTATGGTAAACGATTTGTTGTATTACATCCCGGCCGGTCAGTATGGTAAAGAAGGGGTCTTGGCCTTATTGGAACAGCATCCGGAAATTAAATTTGTTTCTCTGGTCGGTGTCGATTTGGCCGGTAATGATACGGATGAAAAAATTCCTATCGCTATGTTCTTTGATGATTATGAATCTTTCTTTGAAGGTCGTGCCGTACAGACTGACGGTTCCTCCGTTGTTTTGACCGGTATTGCTACCTTGAATAATGCTCGTGTAGATATTTGGGGCGATCCAAGCGTTAACTGGTTCATTGATTACAACTATGAAAACATCGATCCGGCAACAGGTTTACCGACAGGTACGCTTCGTATTCCTGCATTCTTGATGCACAACGAACGATATGTTGACTCCCGTTCCATTTTGAAAGAAACCTTAGACTTTGTTAAAGCTGAATTAATGACACTTTTGAAAAAAAACAAAGTAAAAGGCATGGAACATGTTAATGCAGATGACATTGCCGATTTAATTTTCACAACGGCTACGGAATTGGAATTTTGGGTAAAAACTCCATCTAAAGTAGTCAGCACCAAAGAATTATCCACTTCTCAGAAATTACAGGAACAGTATTGGCAGCGTACTCACGGCACTGTTCGTACCGCTATGGAACAGGCTGTTGAAATGCTTGATGCTTACGGTTTGAAAGCCGAAATGGGTCATAAAGAAGTAGGCGGCGTTAAAGGTAAAATAGACGACGAAGGCCATATGGACCATGTATTGGAACAGCTTGAAATCGACTGGAAATACACCGGCAATCCTTTGCAGACTGCCGATAATGAATTACAGGCTCGTATTATCGTTCGTGAAGTATTCCGTGAAAACGGTCTTGATGTTACCTTCCAGGCAAAACCTATTATTGGTGTAGCCGGTTCCGGGGAACATACACATTTCGGTTTAATGGCTAAAATGAAAAACGGTAAAATGGTTAACTTGTTCTCCCCTGAAGATATGAAAAAAGCTTTCTTGAGCCCGCTTGGTATCGGTGCGATTATGGGGCTTCTTAAAAACTACGAAGTTATTAACCCATTCATTACGTCTACTACCGACTCCTTGAATCGTTTAAAACCGGGTTTTGAAGCACCAATTTGTATCGTAACATCCTTAGGTAATCAGCCGGATGAACCAAGCCGTAACCGTACTATCCTTTGCGGGTTGATTCGTGATATCGGTAACCCAATGGCAACTCGTTTTGAACTTCGTTCGCCAAACCCTTACACCAACACCTACACAGCTATTGCCTTGATTTACTCTGCTGTACTTGACGGTTTGCGCTATGTAATCACATCCGGTAAAACGCCTGAAGAATTATTGGCTGAATTGTCCAAAAATCCGGAAGATACGGCAGATTATTTAGAAACAGGTCGTGCTTATCGTTCTGAAAAGAATGTATTCGAAGATTATACCGAAGAAGAACGTAACAGTCGTTATGGTGTACCACCTGCAACCGTTTGGGAAAATATCTTAGGATTCAAAAACAATCCTGCTAAAGTTGAAGCTTTGGTTAATGGCGGCGCTTTTGCCAAAGACCTTATGGAATCCTTCATCGCCGGTATTTTGAATCGTTGGAAATTGGAATTGATTAACCGTTTGATTCCTGCCAATATCAACACTATTCGTGCTATGAAACCAATTCACGGTGATGACGGTTTGGATATCTCCCGTTGGGATGCTATCAATGAAATGCGTTATTATTTGGCAAAAGATACAGGATCCAATACATCCTTGTTCACACGTATCGGCCAGGCTATTACTGCCGGTGATTATGATACGGCTTCTAAATTGCAGATGGAAATGAATGAAAAAATGCTTGATTTGGAAGCTAAATACGCGGAATATACACGCAATGTATTATAAGATATTCTCTTGTCTGCACTTGGTTCGTATCCCTTAGGGCGTGAGTAAGAAATATGTTAGTCGTTTGTTGCGACTTTCTATGAGAATTAACAATATATAGGAAAGCAATACAGGTCCTCTCGCAGTTCCGAGTTCTTAAGAACAAAGTCGCTGCTTAGAGGACCTGTTTTGTTTTCTTTATTAATAGTGCATCAACTTCAGTGAAAGTCGCAACATCCTAAAATATCTCCTTGCGGCACGCCCTAAGTTCTTGCGAACAAGGCGCTGGTCAGAAAGGATATCGGGGCTGAGGGAGAGGACCTGTTTTGTTTCATTGTTCATAGTGCTACATACATTATTAAAAGCGCAACGGCGAAACACGATAGCGCTTTACGAATTTATATACCAAGGTGCCGACATGGAAAATATCGGGGACGGAGAGAATTTGTTTTGAATTATTTGTCTGAATAACGTAAAATAGTACTAAGTATTGGGTTGTACCGTATTCGTATCAGGCCCGGGATTAAGGAGAGTCTCGGGTTCGCGTAATTGGAGGACAACATGAATAAAAATAGCTTTCCTACAGCTTTGACTATTGCCGGCACGGATCCGTCCGGCGGCGCCGGTATTATGGCTGATTTGAAGTCGTTTCAGGCCCGTCAGGTGTATGGCATGGCGGCTGTTACCAGTGTAGTGGCACAGAATACAAAAGGTGTTCGTCTCATTCAAAATGTGGATTTAGAGATGCTCGAAGCACAGTTGGCCTGTGTTTTTGAAGATATTCCGCCATTGGCTCTCAAAACAGGCATGATTCCTAATGTAGAAATGATGCGTATTATCCGTAAATATGTGGACGGTTTGGTACCGTATGTCATGGATCCTGTTATGGTAGCTACCAGTGGTGATCATCTTATTGATGCACAGGCCCGTGATCAATTTAAAGCCGAATTAATGCCCGTAGCAACGTTAGTGACTCCAAATTTATCGGAAGCCGAATACTTGGTAGGTTTTTCAATCGAAAGCGAAACCGATGTAGAAAAAGCGGCTCAATTTGTTTTGAATGAAATGGGCCCTAAGGCCGTTATTATAAAAGGCGGTCATTTTGGTGAAACGGCGAAAGATTATCTATATATTAAGGGTAAAAAACTCGTTACCTTTGAAAGTCCGCGTTATGATACGCCGAATACTCATGGCACAGGTTGCACCTTCTCAGCTGTAATTACGGCAGAACTCGCTAAGGGGAAATCTTTGGTAGAAGCAGTTGGTATCGGCAAGGATTTTATCACTAAAGCCATTAAAGAGAATCCGGGACTCGGCAAGGGTCATGGACCGGTAAATCACATGGTCATCGTGTAAGATAAAGCTGATTTTAAGATTGAATAAAAAATAGGAACGAAGAATTATGTCTTATATAAAATTATTGCGAGAACAAAATCCGCTCGTAATTTGTTTAACCAATGATGTGGTTAAAAATTTTACCGCTAACGGCTTATTGGCTGTGGGTGCATCGCCGGCCATGAGTTCTTGCATTGAAGATTTAGAAGATTTATTGCCTTACGCCAAAGCTTTATTGGTGAATATTGGGACGGTAAATCCTGAATTGGCAACTTTTTATAAAAAAGCGGTTGCCTTAGCAAATAAGTTAAACGTACCTGTTGTTTTAGATCCGGTAGCATGCAGTGCCGGTGCTTTTCGCAAAAAAATCGCTATGGATTTGTTAGAAGAGCATCAGATTACATTGCTGCGTGGTAATGCCGCTGAAATAGCCGCTTTAGTTAATGACAAACGTAACGAATTAAAATCCGGTAATTCATCACAGGTACAGGAAGTTGTGAGTAAAGGCGTAGACAGCGAAGGCGTTTCAAATCCGGGACAGTTAGCAGAGCAGGCAGCTAAACTGTTTGGCATGACAAGTATAGTTACAGGACCGGTAGATGGTATTTCTAATGGAGTTAAAACCGTAGAAGTAGCACATGGCTCGGCTATGATGCCGCTCGTTGTCGGTACAGGCTGTTTATTGGGGGCTTTTTTGGGCAGTTTTATCGGTATTGAACCGGGCAGTGAAAGTAGCAAGGAAGACTTTGTATTTCATTCTGCTTTACATGGCCTTACGGCCTATTCGTTGGCCGGTGAAATGGCTGAAGCCGAATGTAAACGATTGTATAATAAAGTTGAACCGGGGAGTTTTCAGATTGAATTCTTAAACGCTTTATATCGTATTCAGGATTCAGATGTGGAGGCATAAATTAATGGTAAATAGTTTTAAACGTGAACAATTAAAAGTTTACTTTATTTGCGGTACTCAGGATTTTAAAACGTCTGATAATTCTCTTGAAGCTGCCTTAAATTGCATAGAAACAGCATTAAAAGCCGGCATTACTATGTTCCAATTTCGTGAAAAAGGAACCGGTTCTTTGAATGGTGCGGCTAAAGTTGACTTCGCCAAAAAAGCACAAGCTTTATGCAAAGCGTATAAGGTACCGTTTATCATGAACGATGATATGGATTTGGCAGAAGAATTAGAGGTAGACGGTGTTCACATTGGTCAGGATGATGATCCGATTGAAGAAGTACGTTGTCGTTTTCCAAATAAAATTATCGGTTTATCCATTCATTCGCCGGAAGAGTTTGCTGCTTCACGGGTTGATTTAGCCGATTATATCGGTGTGGGGCCTGTTTACGGCACTCAATCCAAGGATGATGCTAAAGCGCCTATAGGACTTGAAGGTATTGCTACATTGCGTAAAACCGCCGGTTCGATGCCTATAGTAGCTATTGGCGGTATTACCGTGGATAATGCGGTCGCTATAGTTCAACATGGTGCTGACGGCGTATCTATTATTACGGCGATTACCCATGCGGATGATATAGAAGATGCGGTAAAACAATTACAAGAAAATTAGTTTTCAAAATTGTTAGAGAATAGTTGTACTGTAAGCATTGTTTAATAATTGGGCCGTGAGACGATTATATGATTTTTACCATGAAAAAATATCATAATTCGATAGATTCAAATTTATCGATTGATGAAGTATAATATAAATGTAAAGTGAAATACTATTATGTATTAAAAATCTAAAGAAAGTATGTCGATGTAATTCGTCTATACGAAAGGAAAATTATTATGAAATGTAAACATGCAACTCGTCCGGTTCCAACTGATCCACATGAAAAAGCTCGCTATGATCGCGCTATGAAACACATTGAATATGCCAGAGAACAGGGTATGTCCAGTGAAGAAATCCATACATTATTTAAACAAATTATGGATTTTGATTACAAGGATATCGATAAAGTACCAAACGATGAAGCACATAAAAAATTCCGTCAGGCTTTGGTGCATGCTAATAAAGCACGTGAAGAAGGTAAATCTGATGAAGAAGTTCATGCAGTATTTAACCGTATCATGAACGGTGAAACTGCCGGTAACTGCAAACATCGTAAGGAACAAGCTTAATTGTCCTAATAGTAAGATATTATAAGAAGCCTATAAATTATTTTTTGATATATTGTAGTACATATTGAAGAAATGAAAGAGCGATGTTTAATTTCATCGCTCTTTTTTAGTATCAAAATTGCATAGATTTTGATAAAAACATATATAATATTTACATGATTTTATCAGATTTGACACATTTTTTAATATGTAAAAATTGTTGATTATTTAGATGTTAACTGGCATATATCATATTAATAAGGGTTTTATTTATGTGTTACATGAATCGTTCATTTATGTCATACTGTTGAGTAAGATGTGTATGAGGAGTTTGCTAGTATGGATGAACAAAAAAACAGTTTATTTAAGTGTATTGGCGCCAAGGTGACTTATTACCGTACTCTGCGGGGCTTGACGCAACGCGAACTGGCCGAAAAAATCGGCATTAGTCCCAGCACTTTAAATAAAGTGGAACGTGGTGCCTATAATCAGAATGTATCAATTGCTATGTTATTGAATATTGCTGAAGGTTTAGATGTAGACGTAACATATTTTCTGACTATAACCGAAGCGGATAAGAAAGTATTGTTCTAACAGTACTATTTTGTGATAATATAATGCTTAAGACAAGGCAGTAATGTCTATCCGGTATTAAGCTTGTGATAGCTTATAGTTTCCCATATTCAGTTATTTGCAGTATGGAAAGTAGGTACTTTATGGCAGATGTTATTGATTTTGAAAAAGCATTACAACGCAAGAAACAGAAGATCAAACAGTCATTAACTGATACGACGGACTTGTTAGACAGATCGTTTACAGATGATGAATTAGTTGATGTTGCGCAATTCGACAAGAATATTGAGAAAGTTTTTAATAAGATTGAAGATGTGGCAGCTAATGTTACACCATTTACAGAGTCTCGTGTAGAGGCGTGTTTAGACGAGCTTTTTTTCGAGCTGTTTGCAGGCATTGAAGAACGTGATTTTGATAATTCGGAAGCAACGGATAAATTACTTACTAAGTTAGATGATATTGTGAAAAATAAATAAGAAAATTTACAGCAGGTTAAACCGGTATTAGTTTTGGCCTGCTTTTTTTATTGGGACATCCCTATGTCCGGTTGTCTTGCTATTATATTAGTGACTTAAGAATTAGTTTATGTTTACTAATTAATTTTTGCCGGGAGGGTGTTACTATGGAAAAACATGATATTGTCTTTGTACTGTTGGCCAATGCAATGCATAAAGTTGATGGCGATAAAAGCCAAACATGGTTTGTAGCCAACCAATTTATTAAAACTTTTAACTCTGGAGAGGTTGCCAAGGATTATTTGATCAATACACACATTGCTTCACTTAAAAACGGCAAAGTAGATATTGGTGAAGTCAGTGAATCAAGCGCTGAAGATAAAGGCGCTTTTTTCAAAATGTATCCGATTGGTAATGAAAGTGATTATGCAATGTTTATTACGGTAAAAGGGGAATCAAGTAAGTCTGTAATTGGCTTTACTGTAAAAGAAGAAGTCATTTAGTTGTATGAAAAAAGAATATAGGGAAATAAGCGTTTAGTTTGGACTAAGAGTTTAGTTTAGATTAAGGTTTAGTTCATACTAAGGTTAAATTTAGATTAAGAGCCTCAACAATCGTATAGATTTATGTCTGTATATTGTCGGGGCTCTTTTTTATAAAAACATTTATTTGGCAAGTAGCTGCTAATTTAGTCAATATAAAGTGGATACGTTATGCTGAATATTTAATTAAAGATTAACTAAAGTTGCCTATTTATGTACACCATAAAAATCAAAATTATGGCATACTAAACATAAGAAAAAGATGAATGACCTCTTTGGTAGGACAACCCTATGTCGGTCTCATTTGATATGGTATTAGTGACAAAATATATTGTTGGTTTTGCACACTACATACTTTTGGGGAGGTTTATCTTATGTCATATACATTGAAACAACTATTGAAACTCATCAGCGCTAAGGTCGCTTTTTATCGGACGCTGCGCGGTTTAAAACAACAGGAATTGGCAGACAGAGTCAATATGAGCCGCAGTACTATCAATAAAGTAGAACGCGGCAGCTATAACGATAATCTTTCGATAGATATGCTTATAACGTTGGCAAATGGATTGAATATCAATGTGCGTATGCTACTGGAAATCTCTGACGATGAAGAGCAATTACTCCGAGAAATGGATCTATGGGAAGAACAATTCGATAAGTTTAGAAAATCACCTATTTGACAATCTTTTTACAAAGTTGAATAAAAAAATTAAAGGAAGTAAGCTCTATGTGCTAAAATCCGTTGTTGGCATTGTTGTCAAATTTATGATGCTATTAATTGTTTTCACCAAGATTGGCCTCTATCTATTGATTCATTATATTTGGTAATAATTCACTATTACTATTGTTGAAATAGAACAGAAAAGAGTTAACTATTCTCTTAGCTTAGTCAATGCTGATTTACTTGACGCTTATAGGTTAATGCGTTAAGATATACGTAAGACGAGCCGTCATAGTGTTTCGTAGCGCTAGGCTCATCTCCAGTGAAATTTGCAAATTGAGAAATGGCCTAGTCGTTACAAATTGATTAGGTCATTTTTCATTTAAGAATTAAGACCACTAGAGTAGCAAAAGCTATCATTAGAGATAACGTTTCGAATACATTCATGATCTCACCTCCTTAATGGAGATGACCCAGTCACACTATAACGGCTCTTGATTATTAGTATACTCTTTTATATAGTAAATTTAAATATAATAGCGAAAATATGTTCTTGAGGAAATGTTGAAAGAAGTTGTTTATAAAAAGCCGACGATGAAAATCCATCGCCGGCTTTTGTTATATGGTAATCTGTATTATTATATTGAGTATTCAAGCCTTATGATCATTTGTGTTTTACGACCACAACACATCTCCGTCAAATAAACTCTCACCAATCCTCAGTGAATCGGTATACTGCCACATGTGAGTCGATGGAAGATCGCAAGTTCTATTATACTGAGCACACCATTTAGGACAGGCCAGCTGCGCACCGTCGATATGATTGGTCCACCAATCCAGATTGGCATATACGCCGGCATAAGCGTAACCGGCTTGCCACGCAGTATTGATAAAGGCACTGCAACGATTGGTAATTTGCTGCGTATTCCAATAAGGGGCTTCTTCCACATCATACCAAAGGCCCATGGCAAGTTTGGCCGGTATGATACCGCAATCGGTTAATATATGGGTGGCAAAAGCAGCTTCTGCTTGAGCATCATGGCAATTATTAGCATATGAATAATAATATACACCGATACTCAAACCGGCGTTTATAGCACCGTTTACATTTTCGTAGAAACGGCTGTCCAGGTGACCGCGGCCATAGCCCAGCCGTATGATAGCGAATTCGATTCCTGCATCACGAACTTCTCGCCAATCGATGATTCCGTTATGTTCACTCACATCAACTCCATAGTGTCTAATCATTATATTTCCTCAATTCTTCGTTAAAGAATACTGTTAGTGCTGCTAAGGCTCTATTCTTATGTTGCTGCATGGCTTGTCGGCTGATGCCGTACTGTTTAGCAAGCCGAGCCAGAGGAATATCGTTAATATAATAATCACTGAGTAGCTTTTGCTGAGCCGGCATGAGTCTTTTGAATGCATGAGCGACGGCTTTTTTATTAACATTGGCTAGGGCGATTGATTCGGCGGAGTCTGAGGGGGCCAAAATCTCCTCAAAGGTCATGGCACCATCTTCGCCGTCGGTAGGCGTGTTCATAATAAACGTTTCCCGTTGCCATTGTTTACGCAGTTTTTTAAAAGCATTGTATTGACCGTATTTGATGCGGCTTTTGACAAAACCGGAGAAGGGAATATCGCCGTTTAAATCATATTCTTTAACGGCACGTATAAACAGTTCCCAAAGCATACTTTCCATATCAGTCGATTCGCATTGTATGGCACTGACATGTGCGTATTTATGTATTAATCCTTCATATTGTTTGCATAATTGATTAAGTGACGCTTTATCTCCGGTTTGAGCTAATTGAACTATAGCATTAGTCGACAAATCAGAATAGGGCGTTTGAAAAAGCATGTAAAAACCTCTTTTCGTTTTTGTTATTTAGTTACAATCAAATTTAAAATGATGTATACATCAGGGATGATTTGAAATGAATTCAAATAAAACGTAATTGCAATTACGGGTATCAGTATAGAAGGTTTGTACTTTTCAAGCAAATTCACTGAAAATTGAAAAAAGTTTGCCACCTCAAATCTTGATTTATTACTTGTAAAAGTATAGAGTTGAGTTTGTCGGTAATATGTCAATTTGTTTCATAATTATTGAATTTTATATTTAATTTGCGATTGATTTAGTAGTGTATTAAATTAACATACTGTTTGTCATCTTCATGATTGTATTTATATTTTCATAACAGTCGTAGTAGTGCGTAGTATTATCTACTAAGTAATTTAAATAACTTGTTTGAAAGCTATTTGGGTGGTTAATAATTACAGCCATATTTGTATGTAAAGAAGGAAATATAGAGACGAGAACAATAAATCCGGGTGAAACGTAAAGAAAAGCTTTAATAAGTTGACCGGGGGAACTTATTTTTTACGGGGAGTGTTGAATGTATGTCCGAAAATGACAGGAAAAATTTAATAAATCGCGCATATTATATCGATGCCGGTAAAGATTTTATAATTCCGCAATATATAAATTTTTTCCTCTGTGCTTTGGAAGAGTTATTAGAGGAAACATTAGTCGATATAAACTGTATGCCGTCAGTTATGAAGCCCTTTAACGAAGGTTATATGTTATTGGTAGAGTATTTGAAGTTACATATTTTTTCACGACGTCATGCAAGTAAAATAGTAGAAAAATTTAACGAAGGCTATATGAAGGTCATGGATCCTGAGCTACCATGGGATAAAATGAGATTCACAAGGTTTGCTGATGAGGCACATATGCTTATGACTAAAATCTGTCATTTAGTGCACTATGAGCAACGTTATGCCTGCGCTCATCAGATGCAATCGTCAATGTTGACGGAATACTCGATAGAAGACTTGATTACTTATACGCGTTTACACGTAAATGAAGTAACTTGTAAATCGAAGGAGAGGCCAGAATTTAATAGCGGTTATATTTATATTAAGGGCTGCAACCGACTGATTTGCGATATCAATAAAAACCTTGTTACTCTATGTCACGAGCAGGCAACGCACGGGCTTCGTACTTTATTGTTACGTGGGATTGATTTATATACGATTGTTAAACGATTGGAGAATTTAACTGAGTTTATTAAAACAACCAAAAAGATTTCACGTCCTTATATTTGTCGTGAGGTAAAAGAAGTCCATCACTTATTTCAAGCATTTGAAACAGATTTTTTAACTATTTTCTCAATGAATGAGCAATCAGCTGAGACAGTTCCATCGGGGTGCAGTGCGTATTCAAAATCTATGGCAACAACGCTTAAAAGTTTAGCGGTTAATCTGGTGTCATTACGTTGGGGATTATATTTTTTAACACTCACTTACGGCAGCGGTCATATTAACCAATCCGGTGAAATCGAAGTGCGTGAAATTCGGATTGGGAAGGTCGATAATTCAATCAGTTCCACCTCTTGCACTATTAGTTAAATGATAGTATAATCAACTATAGAAAAGATGCTCGATTTGATACTAATTACTTTTAGGTGAGTCATCTTAAATAATTATATATAGATAGTCTTTGAGGCAAGGTGCGGAATATATGTATTCCAATTCCTGACCGGCGGTCATAGTCCGCAAGCTCTGAAATGGGTTGACTCGGTGGGATTCCGAGACCGACAGTATAGTCTGGATGGGAAAAGACACGCTATACGTTTGCGTTTTAGTTAAGCTGTTGACATTCAAATTGCAATAGTTAATCCTTTGTGATGAATGTTTTACTGATGACAGTCAGTATTAAGACCAGCATTAAAACAATAAAACTTAAGCCTATAACGTAAATAACTCAGGGACTATAGATACTATAGTTCCTTTTTTGTTAGGAGTTGAGTTCATAATATGAGAGATGAACAATATACGGGGAAGCCGAATACGGCTGAATATGAAACTGATAAACAATATATGATGCGTGCATTGACATTGGCTAAACGAGCAACGGGTTTTACACATCCCAATCCAATGGTTGGTGCCGTTGTTGTGAAAAACGGTGAAATCATCGGTGAAGGGTATCATCAAAAAGCCGGCGAAGCTCACGCAGAGGTACATGCTTTGAAGGCTGCCGGTGAAAATGCTAAAGGTGCCACTTTATATGTAACGTTAGAACCTTGTGCTCATTACGGTAAAACACCGCCCTGTGCTAAACATGTCATCGAAGCCGGTATTAAACGCGTTGTAGTCGGTTTAATCGATCCGAATCTGCTTGTTGCGGGCAAGGGCATTCAAATGATTCGCGAAGCCGGTATTGAAGTGACTACCGGTATTTTGGAATCGGAATGCGCCAAGCTTGTGGAAGGCTTTTTAACCTTTATAAAAACAGGTAAACCATTTGTTACGTTGAAGTCGGCTATGTCGCTGGATGGTAAGATTGCTACACGGACAGGCCATTCGCAGTGGATAACAAATGAGACGGCACGCATGGACGGACATAAGCTGAGAGCCCTTCATGATGCAATTTTAACCGGCATCGGCACGGTGCTTAGTGACAATCCGAGTCTTAATTGTCGTTGGCAATCGGATGACACCAATGAGCATGTAGTTCATCAGCCCGACGTAATTGTTCTTGATAGTATGGGCCGTACACCAACGAATGCGAATATATTTAAACAAGCGAATCGTAAAGTATATGTTTTCGTAAGTTCTGCCTGTGAAACTTCACGCATAAAAGCGTTGGAAGATGTGGGTGCACAAGTTGTGATTTTGTCTGACACGACGGATACGACTGATAATATTGAAACAGCCGATGCTTTAGCGACAAAACAATCCGGATCAGCGAAAGTTCAACTACCGATTGATGCGATTTTAACGAAATTGGCCGAATTAGGTTTTACATCGGTCCTAGTAGAGGGCGGCAGCCAAGTTATTGCTTCTTTTGTGGAAGCAAAAGCTTTTGACAAAATCGTAACCTACATCGGCAATACGATTATTGGAGGGCAGGCAGCTCTTGGTGCCATCAGAGGTACCGGCATCGATCAATTGGCCGATGGTGTTGATTTAACTTTTGAATCAGTAGAAATTTTAGATAATAATATAAGAATCGAAACCTATTTAACAGGAAGGAGCGGTGCCTATGTTCACGGGAATCATTGAAGAAGTAGGACATGTAGTCAGCGCTCAACATAATGCACAGTCCATGCGACTTACCATTGCCGGTGATGTGATTTTTAAAGATATGAATATCGGTGATTCTATTTCGGTTAACGGTGTTTGTCTTACCGTAACATCTTTTGTGGGCAAACAGTTCGTCGCCGATGTTATGCCGGAATCGGTGAATATGACGACGTTTTCCAAATTTAGTTCCGGCCAACCGGTTAATTTGGAGCGTGCTATGGCCGCGAACGGACGGTTCGGCGGTCACATGGTAGCCGGTCACGTAGATGGCCAAGGACGAATTCGTCAAATCCGCAAGCTCGATAATTCGGTCGTTTTCACGATTGAAACAACATCGGATGTTTTGGACTATATCATTTATAAAGGGTCGATTGCCGTTGACGGAGCCAGTTTGACGGTTTCTAAACGAGAGAGTACGTATTTTGAAATTTCCATTATTCCTCACACAATTGCCAACACAATTTTGGCTAATGCTACAGTGGGAACGGTGGTAAATCTGGAAACAGACATAGCCAGTCGTTACATTCGTCATTTTATGACGCTTGATAAAGCACCGGAATCAGCTACTGCGACAAATAATGAGGCTAAGCAGGAGTCAAAGAGTTTTTCAAAAGATTGGCTCATGAGCAAAGGCTTCATATAAAACACAGTGATAAATAATTAATAAGAAACAACATACAATAACAGTTATATTTTATAGATTCACAATTCATGTTTTAAGGAGATGCTATTATGGCAAAAACATTGAACACCATTGAAGAAGTTTTAGAGGACATTAAGGTTGGCAAACCGGTCATTATCGTGGACGATGAAAAACGCGAAAACGAAGGCGATCTCATGATTGCCGCTGAATTTGCGAGCATGGAAAACATCAATTTCATGGTTAAAGAAGCGCGCGGTATCGTTTGCACACCTATGAAAAAAGAAGATTTGGATGCCCTTGAAATCGGTCAGATGGTGACTAAAAATACAGATAACCATGAAACGGCTTTTACCGTAAGTGTTGACCATGTAGATACGACAACCGGTGTTTCGCCTTACGAACGTGCTTTGACGATTCGTGCATTGGTTGATGGTAAAGCTCGTCCGGAAGATTTCCGTCGTCCGGGCCATGTATTCCCATTACAGTATAAAGAAGGCGGCGTGTTGGTGCGCCAAGGCCATACGGAAGCATCCATTGATTTGTGTCGCTTAGCCGGTCTTAAAGAAGCGTCCGTTATTTGTGAAATTACTAAAGATGACGGTAACATGGCTCGTCTTGATGATTTATTGGCTTTTGCCGAAAAACACGATTTGAAGATTGCTTCCGTTGCTGAGCTTATTGAATACCGTAAATTGCATGAACCAATCATTACTTTGGCAGCAGAGTCCAACTTACCGACCGAATTCGGTGATTTCAAAATCTTCGTTTTCAAAAATTACTTGGATCATAAAGAACATTTGGCAATTGTTAAAGGTGATGTAAGCGGTTTTGAAAATGTATTGGTACGTGTTCACTCTGAATGTTTAACCGGCGATGTGTTCGGATCCAAACGTTGTGATTGCGGGGAACAGCTTCACCATGCGTTACGTACGATTGAAAAAGAAGGTCGCGGTGTGGTTGTCTATATGCGTCAGGAAGGGCGTGGTATCGGTCTTACCAATAAAATCAAAGCCTACGCTTTACAGGAAAAAGGCCTTGATACGGTAGAAGCCAATGTTGAATTAGGCTTCCCCCCTGACATGCGCGAATATTCCTTAGCGGCTCAAATTATTCGTTTCTTAGGTATTAAGAGTGTAAGCCTTATTACCAACAATCCGATTAAGAAAACAAGCTTGGAACATTGGGGCATTACCGTGAATAAACGTGTTCCTGTTATCGTAAAAGCCAATAACATTAACGCCGGTTATTTACAGACTAAAAAGGAAAAAATGGGCCATTTGTTATAATTGATATGATTTAAATTGAAGCGTACGATTTAAAAGTAGATGATTTTTCAAATTATAAATAAAAATTAAAATCTATCAGAATCTATAGGAGGATATTATGATGGTTACAGAAGGTAAATTGTTAGGCACAGGTAAACGCTTTGCTATTATCGGTTCTCGTTTTAACGAATTTATTACATCTAAATTAATCGGTGGTGCCATGGATGCTTTATTGCGTCATGACGTAGCGGAAGAAAACATCAATACAATTTGGGTACCGGGCGCATTTGAAATTCCGATTGTTGCCAAAAAAGCAGCACTCAGCGGTAAATATGATGCTGTTATCTGTGTAGGTGCTGTAATTCGCGGATCCACTACACATTATGATTATGTATGTAGCGAAGTTTCCAAAGGTATCGCTCATATCAGTCTTGAAACCGGTGTACCGGTAATGTTCGGTGTGCTTACCACCGAAAATATTGAGCAGGCTATTGAACGTGCCGGCACGAAAGCAGGTAACAAAGGTTTCGATTGTGCTATGGGCGCTATTGAAATGGTTAACTTATTGGAACAAATTTAAGGTTTTACTATTAAATGCTTACCCGCGGAGCGTAACTCAATGGGTAAGCATTTCACTTCAATTAGAGAAATTGTTAACAGTAAATGAAAGGAAAATATATATGGATTTTATTCGTCGTTATACGACTAAAGAAGGTGTTCGTTTAGCGTTTGCCGTAACGACTGACACCGTAGAAGAAGCCAGAGTGCGTCATGATTTGAGCCCGGTAGCTACAGCTGCTTTGGGCCGTACTATGACAGGTGCTCTTTTGATGGCCGGTGATTTTAAAAACGAAGAAAATGTAAGTCTTCGTTTGAACGGTAAAGGTCCGTTAGGTGTTGTTCACGTTGATGCCTTCAGTGATAACACGGTTCGTGGTTATGTTGATAACCCTCATGTAGAAGTACCGTTAAAATATGCCGGTAAACTCGATGTGGGCGCTGCTGTAGGTAATGACGGTGAAGTGCAGGTAACTCGTTTCACCAAACTTCGTCAGGACTACACGTCCCAAAGCCCTATGCAAACAGGTGAAGTAGCGGAAGATTTGGCTTATTATTTATACACTTCGGAACAGATTCCGGCCACAATTAGTCTCGGCGTGTTGGTAAATACGGATCAAACGACGTTGGCTGCTGGCGGTTTTCTTGTGCAGGCTTTACCGGATGCAACTGATGAAGCGTTAGCTCAAGTTGAAGCCAATATCAATGAATTAGGACCGATTTCCGCTTATTTGGAAGCACATCCCGACGGTAAAGGTTTGGTTGAAAAAGTTCTTGCCGGCTTAACGTTTGAACAAGTTTATGAAGGAGATGTAGCCTTTAAATGTACTTGCAGCCGTGAACGCTTTGAACAGATTTTGGCAACTTTACAACCGGCCGATAAAGAAGAACTTCTTGAAGATGAAACAACTGAACTTGTTTGTCATTATTGCAACGAAAAATATCAGTTCAGCCGCGATGAATTGAAACAGATTTTTGACGAAGCCTCCCGTAATGACGGGGTAGCTCATTAATCGGCTAAAGGTCTGCCGGATAAATCGGATAAACAGATTAAATCACACCTTAGATTATGATTTACGTTAATCAGATTTTTTGATAAAGACGATTCAGTCCGCAAAAACAAATGATTAACGCAATCAGTTAGATTGTGGTACAATAGAATAGACGAGCCTTAGGGCAGTAACTAAGGTATGGAATCTCCGGGGCTCAGGCTCCGGAGATTATTTTTTGGTAAAGAAAGATAAGACGAGGTGACTATAATGGGTGTAATCGCAGTTATTGGCGGTACCGGTGTGTACGATCCATCTATGTTTGAACATATTGAGGAAAAGACTATGGCAACACCGTATGGTGAAATTGCTTATACGAAGGGCAGTTATAAGGGGAAACAACTTATATTCTTGGCTCGTCACGGCAAAGGCCATTCTATTCCGCCTCATTTGATTAATTATCGTGCCAATATTTGGGGCTTAAAGAAATTGGGCGTTACCATGATTGTGTCCACTACGGCAGTGGGCTCTTTAAATACCGATTATGCACCGGGCCATTTTGTTTTGGTTGATCAATTCCTTGATTTTACAAAATCTCGTGTATCTACTTTCTTTGACGGTAACGGCAAAAAAGTTGTTCATTTAGGCGTAGGTAATCCGTATTCACCAGCTCTTCGCAAGGTTATTATGGAAGCCGCCGAAGAGCTTAACATTGACGCACATAACGGCGGTACTTATGTATGTACGGAAGGCCCTCGTTTTGAAACACCGGCTGAAATTAAAATGTTTAAAATGATGGGTGCCGACACGGTTGGTATGACCAATGTACCGGAAGTCGTTTTGGCCGGTGAAGCCGAAATCGCTTATGCTACTATTTCAATGGTTACTAATTTTGCGGCCGGTATTTCACCAACTGAACTTACGCATCAGGAAGTACTTGATATTATGGCGGAAATGTCCGATAAATTTAAAGCTTTAATTTTACGAACTATTGAAAAATTAGATCCCAATCAAGATTTGCCTTGTCATCATCGTTTGGCTGAATATGGCGGTTTTAAGGCCGCTTTGGGTAAAGAGGGCGAATTACTATGAGTTTAGAAGCAGCAGTTCATTCCCTTGATACGTTAAAAAGTGAATCCATGAAAAGCATTACTTGGAATGGGGAATCTTTGATTTTGTTGGATCAGACAAAATTACCGAATCAGGAAACCTATATTGATTGTACCGATTGGCGTCAGGTAGCGGAAGCTATAAAAAAACTTAGAGTGCGCGGAGCTCCGGCTATCGGTGTAGCCGCCGGCTACGGCCTTATCCTCGCGGCTAAGGAAGCCATTGCTTCAGCATCGGATGAAGTAACGCAACGGGCAAATTTCTTAACATTTGCCAATACATTAAAAGAAACACGTCCCACAGCTATTAATTTGGCATGGGCTATTGATCGTATTGTAACGAACATAGTATTTCCTTCTGATGCGATGGTTACTGCTTTACCGTTAATTGAGGCGGAAGCGAAAGCCATTGATTTAGAGGACCAACGTTTAAATGCGGCTATGGCTAAAGCCGGGGCTACTTTGTTTGAAGGTAAAAAAGGCATTCGCATTTTAACTCACTGTAATGCCGGTGCGTTAGCTACAGCCGGTTTAGGTACCGCCTTAGGCGTAGTTCGTGAGTTACACGCTAACAATCAATTAGAACGTGTATATGCGGACGAAACAAGACCGCTTTTACAAGGTGCTCGTTTAACGGCTTTTGAACTTCATCATGACGGTATTCCTGTTACTTTATTGACCGATAATATGGCGGCCTATGCTATGCAGCAGGGGCTCATTGATGCCGTAATTGTTGGAGCTGACCGTATTACGACGGAAGGGGATGTGGCCAATAAAATCGGTACCTACGGTGTAGCCTTGGCGGCTAAAGCCCATAATATTCCGTTTTATGTGGCAGCACCATACAGTACCTTTGATTTTACCTTAGCAAAAGGCAGTGATATTCCGATTGAAATGCGCAGTGCTGATGAAGTAAAATGTTTTGCCGGCACCCCGACTGCACCGGAAGGTGTTGAAGTGTTGAACCCGGCTTTTGACGTAACACCTCATGAATTAGTAAGTGCTATTATTACCGAAGAAGGTGTTTTAACGGCACCGTACAATAAATCAATTACAGATTTACAAAAGAAAACAGCTCGATAGTAAGTTACCTCCGGCTTTGATCATAAAGCCGGGCATATAAATTAACATTTTAAAATTTATTTTCGATATATTTAAGAATTAATCAAGAAAGAAGCGATCATCATGGAATCATTAATCAGAGACATCGAATTGGCACCGGAAGGCCGTAAAAAGATTGAATGGGTGTCCAATTTTATGCCGGCTCTTAACAGCTTGCGTGAGGAATTTAAAGCAAGCCATAAATTTGAAGGCAAAACCGTTGTTGTCAGCGTTCACTTGGAAGCTAAAACAGCATACTTATCCACAATTTTGAAAGAAGCCGGAGCCGATGTAATCGTAACTGGATCTAATCCTTTATCTACACAGGATGATGTAGCGGCAGCCCTCGTTGATATGGGCCTTACCGTTTATGCTTGGCATGATTGCACCGAAGAAGAATACTTTATGTTCTTAAATAAAGCGTTAGACCATAAACCTCATATTATCATTGATGACGGCGGTGATCTTGTTAATTTGTTGCATACCACTCGTACGGACGCTAAAGAACGTCTTATCGGCGGTTCCGAAGAAACAACGACCGGTGTGCATCGTCTCCATGCGTTGGCTAATGAACACAAATTAACATTCCCAATGATTGCTGTTAACGACTCCTATTGTAAATATCTTTTTGACAATCGTTACGGTACAGGCCAATCCGTATGGGACGGCATCATGCGCACCACCAACTTAACTGTTACCGGTAAAAACGTTGTTGTAGCCGGCTATGGCTGGTGTGGTAAAGGTGTTGCTATGCGTGCCAAAGGTCTTGGTGCTCATGTTATCGTAACCGAAGTGGATCCAATCAAAGCTATTGAAGCTGTATTTGACGGTTTTAAAGTAATGCCTATGATTGAAGCCGCACCAATCGGTGACATTTTCATTACCGTAACCGGTTGTAAAGATGTTATCCGCAAACAGCACTTTGAAGTGATGAAAGATAAAGCCATCATGTGTAATGCCGGTCACTTTGACTGTGAAGTTAACGGTGTAGAACTCGCTGAAGTTGCCGTTTCTCATAAAAATGTTCGTAAAAATATCGAAGGCTACAGCTTAGCGGACGGTCGTATTTTATACTTATTAGCGGGCGGCCGTTTGGTTAACTTGGCAGCCGGCGATGGTCATCCTGCTGAAATCATGGACTTGTCCTTCGCTATGCAAGCTTTGGCAGCCGAATATTTACTCGATCATGGTAAAGACATGGAAGCAACTGTTCACATCTTGCCTCATGAACTTGATGTTCGCATTGCTAAAGTTAAATTGCAAAACATGGGCTATGATTTAGATTCGTTAACCCAAGAACAATATGACTATTTGCATAAAGTTCAATAAAGTATTGAGTAAATAAGGAATTGAGTAAATATCTCAAAGGAAACCAAAAAGTTTCAGAGAATTTTTCCGGAACCTTATGGGCCTTATGAATGCAAACGATAAAAAATAATTGGACATGAGGAGACATAAATGGCTGATATTGTAATTCGCAATATAGACTGCATTACCGGTGAAAGTAAAGAATCCGGTAAAGATATGTTGCATAATGTAACATTAATCATCAAAGATGGCTATATTGATAAAATCTTAACTGATGAAGAAAGTAAAACACCGTTCGGACAAGAACTGATTGATAAAGAATGCGGTAATG
Source organism: Veillonella seminalis (assembly GCF_003992065.1). Taxonomy (GTDB): domain Bacteria; phylum Bacillota; class Negativicutes; order Veillonellales; family Veillonellaceae; genus Veillonella_A; species Veillonella_A seminalis. The sequence continues at coordinate 45,515 of NZ_RQUZ01000009.1, read as the reverse complement.
CTGCCTATATTTTAGACGGTAACGGCCGTGTGGCGGCACCGGGATTTGTTAATACACATACTCATATTGCCATGGGCTTGTTCCGTAACTATGCAGATGACTTGGAATTGATGGATTGGCTCCAAAATGCTATTTGGCCGGCTGAAGCCAAGTTAACTAATGAATTGGTGCAAATCGGTACACGTCTTGGGATTGCCGAAATGTTCCGTTCCGGTACAACTTGCTTTAGTGATATGTACTTCTTTATGAATGATACGGCTAATGTAGTTAAAGAAACAGGCATTCGTGCCGTGTTATCACGCGGCATGGCAGGGGGAGCTCCTACAGCCGAACAGGCCTTGATTGACAACCGTCATTTGTTCAATGATTGGCACGGTTTTGACCATGACCGCATCAAAGTTATGTTGGGACCACATGCACCATATACATGCCCTGACGATTATATGAAAAAAGTTATGAACCTCAGCCATGAATTGGGCGCTCAAATCCACATCCACTTATGCGAAACTAAAGGGGAAGTGGAAAATGTAATAAAAGCTACCGGTAAAACGCCAATTGCTCACTTCAACGATTTAGGCGTGTTTGACACGGGCTGTGTAGCGGCTCACGGTGTTCATTTAACAGATGAAGACCTCGATATCATGAAAGCCAAAAATGTGCGTGTAGCTCATAATCCGCAGTCTAATCTTAAACTAGCCAGCGGTATTGCCGATGTACCGGCTATGCTCGCTAAAGGCATTACAGTAGGTCTGGGCACTGACGGTTCGGCCAGCAATAATAACGCGGATATGCTTGAAGAAGTTCGCTTGGCAGCCACCTTACATAAAGCAACTCATTTTGATCCGAAAGCAATTCCGGCTCATCAGGCGTTGCAATTGGGTACCGTTGAAGGTGCTAAGGTCCTTGATTATAGTGATTTGGGCCTCGTTAAGGAAGGCTATCGTGCCGACCTTTGCTTATACGATGTAACCGGGATGCATTGGTTACCGCGTTATAACGATATAGCTTCTTTGGTATATGCAGCTAACTCTACTGATGTACAAACTACAATCGTAGCCGGTAAAGTGGTTATGAAAGATCGTGAATTACTTACTATTGATGAAGAACAGTTACGCTATGATGTAATGAATAAATCGGAAGTTTTTAAAAATTAAAATTATAAGGAAAAACTACGGCATTTATGGCCGTAGTTTTTTATATAAAAGCATTTTTTATATAAAAAGATTGAAAAACAAGGTCGTACAGACAAAAAAAGAGTGCCGAGCATAAGCTCGACACCCTTAATGAGTCGATTATGTTACTAATCTTAGATTAATTTTTTAACAGCAGCTACAGCAGCGTCAAAGTTAACGGAGCTGGTTACTTCCGGAACATATTCAACATAAGCAACTTTGTCGTCTTTACCGATAACAACGATACCGCGAGTTAACAAACGAAGTTCTTCAATTAAGAAGCCGTATGCTTCGCCAAAGCTTGCATCTTTATGGTCGGAAAGGGTAACTACATTATCAACACCGGCAGCACCGCACCAACGTTTCTGAGCGAATGGAAGGTCCATGGAGATAGTTAAGATAACTACTTCATCGGAAAGTTCAGTAGCTTCTTTGTTGAACCAACGAGTCTGTGCATCACAAACACCGGTATCAAGAGAAGGAACTACGGAAATAATTTTTACTTTACCTTCGAAATCTTTTAAAGATTTTGCCTGTAAACCATTATCTAATACAGTAAAATTAGGGGCTGCTTCGCCAACTTTTACTTCTTTACCTAATAATGTCATTGGATTGCCTGCGAATGTGATTACACCGGTACGTTTTTCCATAATGAATAACCTCCTAAGATTAATTCAAATTTTAATATCTGATTTACTATATGTGACAGAGAATAATTTTCAATGTCACCGGGGAGTGTAGTCAACATATTTACTAATATGTGCATCACTCTGCTTACAATATTAAGTATAACATGGCAGTAATTATAAGTAAAATAAAAATTGATGATTTTCGATGTGATGAAAACTATGTTACAATATAAACGTAAAAGCTATTAATGTATTCGTACTGTAAACAGTTAAAATTATTATTTTGGAGACGATTAATGAAAAAACTAACTATTTTTTCACAATTTTTCAGAGGCTACGGCCCTATATACTTATTGGGTATATTAATACTCATTACTATTGATATATTATTCTTATATGTACCGCGCCTCACAGGGGAAGCCATTAACACCTTATATTACGGTAAGGAAGGCCTTACTACATATATAGGGTACTTTTTTATATTGGCTATAACTGTTACCATTCTTAAATTCGCGTCTCGCCATTTGCTTTTGGGCTCCATACGACGTTTTGAATTTTTACTGCGCCGCCGTCTATTTGATCATGCTTTATATATTCCTACAGCCTATTATGAAAAAAACGGTCCGGGTAAGGTTATGGCATTAATGACCAATGATGTAACATCCATACGTGTTTCATTGGGGCTGGGAGTTATGATTTTAGTAGATGCTATCTTCTTTGGTATCTGTTCTTTTTTCTTGATGGCTAAAGAAATCAGTTATTCCTTGGCTGTCATCACTTTACTACCGATGCCGTTTATCTTAACAGCGATGCTCACCGTGAGTCGTCGCATGCGCAAAAGGCAAAAAGAAGCTCAGAATACTTATAGTGATTTGACTGAATTTGCACAGGAATTATTTCTCGGCATGCCGGTAATACGTGCATTTAATCGAGAAATGCGCAGTTTGTGGCGTTTTAATAATATCAATAAAACAAACTATGATAAAAATATGAGAGTAGCTTTACTTGACTCCATTTTAGCGCCCCTCACTTTTGTGGCACCGTTTATGTGTCATGCCATCGCCATTTTTATCGGCGGTCGTTTGATTATTGCCAATAAAATTACAGTGGGTGATTTTGTGGCGGTAACCGGCTATTTAAGTTTAATTATCGGTCCGATTATGGGGATTGGTTCCTTATTGTCAGTTCTTCAGAAGGGTTTGGCCTCCCTTGACCGTATTTATGATTTTCTTATGATTAAGGAAGAAAAGTTATCCGAAGACGAAAGAGAGTTGCCGTTAGCAGCAATAACGGTTAAAGATTTAACATTTACTTATCCTGAAACTAAAGTACCTATGCTTCACAATGTTAATCTTACGGTTAAACCGGGAGAATTTATCGGCATTGTAGGCGGTCCCGGTTCCGGTAAGTCTACCTTATTTAAGCTGTTAATGCGACTTCATGAAACGCCGGCTAAGAGTATCTATATCGGCGACGAAGATATTACAACTATGCCGCTTCAAGTATTGCGACGAAGTATTGCTTATGTGCCGCCGGAAGCGTATTTATTGGGTACAACTTTAGGTGAGAATATTGCTTTCGGTGAAGCATCCGATCATACCTTAGCATTGCAGACTGCCGCAGAACGGGCTGCGTTAACACGCGATTTAAGTGAACGTTTGAAACCGGCCTCTAAACGTTTAAAAGAAGGCGGTACCGATTTATCGGGCGGTCAGAAACAACGTGTTAATATAGCCCGCGGTCTTTATAAGAATGCGCCTTACTTACTGTTGGATGACAGTTTCTCGGCCCTTGATACCATAAGTGCCGGTTCTATTATTAAAACGTTGCGTGAAGGTCGAGATCAGAGTTTACTCTTTATTTCACAGCGCCTGGAAGCACTTCGCGAGGCCGATCGTATCGTTGTTTTTAAAGACGGTACCATTGTTGAAGAAGGTACTCATGATGAATTAATAGCTAAAGCTGGTGAGTATCATCGCTTATATGCTCAACAGTTTGAAGAACCGCTTATCGGCGTTGATGAGGAGGAAGGAGACCTATGAGCAAGCAACACACCAGCTCCTATTCGGTGCAGGAAGAAGTAAAATTGACCAAACATCATGACATCTTGCTGTTACGTCGTTTAGGACAATATATAAAGCCTCACTTCTTCTTACTTCTTTGGGCAGCAGTATTTTTGTTAATAGCGTTGGGTCTTGAATTAGCACGACCGATGCTCATGAAGAGTGTAATAGATACAGCGTTCCCTCAGCGTGATGTCGGTATTATCATGCAATATGCAGGGCTGTATTTCATGACAATTATTTTCAGCATTATTGCTATGTTCGCTCAAAATTATACTTTACAAAAGTTCGGACAAAGCATAATCTTTGAAATTCGCAATACCGTATTTGCTAAAATTTTGGCTCGTACTCCGGCTCATTTCGGCGAACTGCCGATCGGTAACTTGGTAACTCGTGTGACGAACGATACGGAATCTTTGCGCACGCTTTATACAGATGTAGTACTTAAGCTCGGCAGCAGCATACTTATGATTATCGGGATTTTAATCTCCATGTTTGCACTCGATGTAAAGATGGCATCCGTCGTTTCTTTACTTGTACCTATCATGGCTGTTTTAATTTTTGTGTATCAGAAATATGCCCGTAAAGCATTTCGCGGTGTTCGTACGAAATTAGCTGCATCTAATACATCAGTGCAGGAAATGCTTAATTTTATCATTATTATTAAGTCATATGTAGGCGAGCGTATCATGGCGAAACAATACGACCGTATCAGCCGCGAATTTTTGGAAGCCGGCTTGTTTGAAGTTAAGACATTTGCATTTTTCCGGCCGATTGTTGACGGTTTGTTATTTGTCATCATTATAGCCATTTTCAGTTTCACTAACTGGTTTGATTCGGTTACTGAAGCAGGTACCGTATTTGCTTTCATTCAATATATGGATAAATTTTTCCAGCCGATTAAGGAAATTGCCGATAAATATAATAATCTTCAAAGTGCGTTAGCCGGTGCGGAACGCTTAGTTCCCATTATTAACGAAGAGGCAGATACAACGATTGAAGCCGTTACGATTCCGGATGAATTTAAAACGATTAATTCCATTGAGTTTGACCATGTCTGGTTTTCTTATGATCACTCTGAAAATTACGCCTTAAAGGATATTTCCATCAAGATTGACGGCGGTCAATTTATCGGTATCGTAGGGCCTTCAGGCGGCGGTAAATCAACTTTAATGAGTTTATTAATGGGCTTTTACCAACCGACTAAGGGGATTATTCGTATCAACGGGTATGATACAGCTGATTATCCGCCGGCTGTATTGCGCGAAGTTATGGGGTACGTGTTCCAGGACAGCCATTTATTTAAAGGGACCATTCGTGAAAATCTATCTCTTTATGATGATACGATTCCGGAAGAACAACTTATGGCGGCGGCACAAAAAGCCCATTTACATGCCATGATTGAACGTTTGCCGCAAGGGTATAATACACCGGTCGGTTATCTCGGTTCTTTATTATCAACCGGACAAAAACAATTGTTGGCATTGGCCCGTGTATTGATTCGCGATCGTAAGGTACTTATTTTTGACGAAGCAACGGCCCATATTGACAGTCATACAGAACAATTGATTCAAGAATCTATTGAAACTATACGAGGCGAAAAAACTATCATCAGCATCGCTCATCGTTTGTCTACTATTCGCTCGGCTAATCGCATTTATATGATTAAACAGGGGCAAATTGCAGAAGAAGGTGATTATGATTCACTAATTTCTCAAAAAGGTGAATTCTTTGCCCTCTGGGAGGCAAGATAAGTATGGAAATGATTACGTCAAAAGAAAATAAAACATTAAAATATGCCCAATCTTTACTACAAAAAAAATATCGTAAACTTAACGGTGAATATTTGGCGGAAGGGTTACGTACCGTTACCGATATGATGGCTACCGGTTTAGTGACGACGATATTTGTTCGTGAAGACATTGACTATCAAAAAATAGTTAAAGAAGCTGAACAGCTTCATATAAAAGTATGGCAAGTTCAGCGAAATCTGATGAGCCACATTGAATCAACCGTGACCGGTCAAGGCATAGTTGCCATTGTAAAAAAAGAAGTGCAGGATATTTCAACATTAAAGGTTTCAGACGGTTTATATGTACTCCTCGATGAAATACAAGACCCGGGAAATTTGGGAACCATCATTCGTACAGCTGTAGCCGCCGGCGTAAAAGGCCTGTTTTTAACAAAAGGCAGCGCAGACCCTTACAATGAAAAAACAGTGCGCAGTACTATGAGTGCCATCACCAAGATTCCGATTTTTGAAAATGCTTCCACAGAGGATGTGAAAAGGTTGATGGCTGACAGTGAGTTGACTGCCTATGCGACAGCCTTACATGATGCTTTACCGATTCAGGAAGTAAAATTTGCCAAACAAACGCTTTTATTACTGGGGAATGAAGCAAACGGTCTCAGTGACGATTGGTTTGAAGTCGCTAAACACCGTATTACTATTCCTATGTATGGTCCTATTGAATCCCTTAATTTAGCGGTAGCAAGTGCTTTATGTATGTATGCAGTGAGAGAGAGTTGGTTATAATGCAGGAACAGGCAATCAGTCAAATTTTAATGGCTTATAAAGAAGGCATACTTGATTTAGACGAGTGTAAATCGTCCATTACCGAGTTAATCAGTCAATCCGTACAAGCGGAAGAACGGTCACGCAACTTACAAGATGCAGTGCTTGATTTGGATCGGGCTAAGCGGCAGGGCTTTCCGGAAGTCGTTTATTGTGAAGGTAAAACCGATGAGCAATGTATTACGATTCTTAAAGAGTTAAACTTACACTACCAAACTTATATGGGCACAAGAGCTCGTGAAAGTATTTATAATGCTTTAAAACCTCTTATTCCTGAAATTCAATACGATAAGACAAGTCGCATTATTTATCGTCACAGCAATGAGAATATACGGAATGAAAACAGAAATATTGCGGTTGTAACAGCCGGTACCAGTGATATTCCGATTGGTGAGGAAGCCGCTTTAACGGCAGAACTTATGGGCAATGAAGTTACCCGTATTTATGATGTAGGCGTAGCCGGTATCCATCGTTTATTTAATCGTTTGGATGATATAACATCAGCCAATGTAGTTATTGTGGTAGCCGGTATGGAAGGCGCTCTGGCCAGTGTCATCGGAGGTCTTGTTACCAAACCGATTATTGCTGTGCCTACCAGTGTAGGGTACGGTGCCAATTTTAAAGGCTTAGCCGCATTATTATCTATGTTGAATTCCTGTGCCGCCGGCGTCGGTGTTGTGAATATTGACAACGGTTTCGGAGCCGGTCGATTAGCTCATATGATTAACAGTCAGCGATAATCGGGGGAAATAATATGAGTTCAGAATTAATTCAAATTGAAGCAAACATTGATAACATGAATCCGGAACTGTACGGGGCACTGTTGGATACGCTTTTAAAAAACGGCGCCAACGATGCCTGGTTGACACCGATTGTAATGAAAAAAGGGCGCCCCGCTGTTATGCTCAGCGTTTTGGTTAAGGCTGTTGAATTAAAAAATATGAGTCGTTTGATTTTTGAAAATACAACGACAATAGGTTTCAGATATTTTGACGTAGACCGGATAATTTGTGAAAGAGAATTTGAAGAGTTTTATTACAAAAATCAACTTATTCATTTGAAAAAAGCATTTCACGAGGGAAAATTAGTCAATATTTCCCTTGAATACGATGATTTGGCGAAAGCTGCTCTTGAATTAAATATGCCCGTAAAAGTTTTAGAAAAAGAAGTATGGGCAACCTTAACAAGTCCACTGTTTTAGTGTACAATATAGACTCACAAGTTATTTATTTCATGTTGATAAGTGTAAAGGGGAAATTTTATAGGAATATTACAGACAGTTCATTAATTGTTTATAAATTTTTCCTAAAATTAAATTGTAATAGTAAAATTTCACTATACACTACCAATAGACATATGTTAAAATAAAATATATCCTCTTTAAATGAACAGTTGTTTAAAAGTAGAAGGTGCATATGATACGATTAATTGTTAATGCCGACGATTTCGGCTTACACCAAGCCGTTAACGAAGGTATCATTAAAGGGCACAGAGAGGGGATTATTACAAGCACATCTTTACTGGCTAACGGCGACGCTTTTGACGAAGCGGTAGCTATGGCCAAAGAAAATCCTCGATTGGGGATTGGCGTCCACACAGCCCTTGTGGGTGGTTTAAAACCACTATGTGATGCCGATGAAGTACCGAGCTTGCTAGATGAGCACGGTCGTTTTCTGACATCGTATCCTGCTTTCATTAAGAAGGCGGTGTCAGGAGATATTAATTTTCAAGAAGTTTACAAAGAATTGGATTTACAATTTGAAAAAGTGGTATCCTCAGGGCTTACCATTACGCATGCCGACGGGCATCAGCATTTGCATGTATTACCGCAAATTACGCCGATTATGACTTCATTGTTAAAAAAATACGGTATCAAAAAGATGCGTATTCCGGCGGAAGATCGTTTTTTCCGCAACGGTATTAATCAATGGGGGCGCTTTGCCGGTAAGGTAGGTTTGGCTGAAGTGGCTGATAAAGCGTATACGTTTTCGAGTCGTATGGGCATTTGGTCACCACGTTACTTCTGGGGGATGATGAGTGGCGGACAACTCACTGAAGAACGATTAATGGAAATTCTTCCTCGTGTTGCCTCAACCCGAGGCAGTCATGAAATTATGACTCATCCGGGGAATAATGACTGTGCTCTCAACGCTTTGTTCCCTTGGAATTATCATTGGGAAGGTGAATTGGCCGCAATGTGTGCGGAACCGGTAAAACAATTTATTAAGTTCCACCAAATTCAGCTGGTTAATTATGGTGAATGTGAATGAATAAAATGCTGAAGCGAGGCTTATTATTAGGTCTTTTGCTACTGATTATTTCCGGACTCACTATTTATTTCACCATTGATTTAAAAGCGTTACGAACTCTGGAAACCTTTAATTTTACGTCTCTTATATTAGCCTTGGTTGCCTTGGCGGTGGGAATGTATTTTGACGGTTTACGATTACAGCGATTAGTACAAATGGGCGGTTACAAATTACCGATAAAAGCTGTTTTGCGTGTTATTTTCGGTAACTATTTTATGGCCATGCTGACACCCGGTGCCAGCGGTGGTGCGGTAGCTCAAGTTTTAATTCTTAAAAGCTACGGGGTGCCCGTCATGAAAGGGGCTCCGATTGTACTGATTCGAACTGTATTTTCTATTTTGTTTTTAATTGCTATGTTACCGGTTATATTTTTACACGGCTCCATAACAATTCCTTACATCAGCAATACAGCCTTGATTCAAATATCTGTACTTATGATAATTTGTACAATCGCAGGCTTATATATGTTGCAAACAGCTTTAATGAAAAGATTGGTTTACATGCTGGCGGAACGCCTTAATAAAGGTAATCCTAAAAGTTGGTTGGCCAAATTAGCTGAACTGAATGAAGGTTTTAGCTTAATCTATGCAAGACCGTTTCAATCCATAGTAGTTTTCATCGAATCCGGTTTGAGTTTGCTGGCGTTATATACGATAGCACCGGCTTTGATGATGGCTTTTACATGGGATATACCGATTGTGGAAATCCTCAATCGCATGATTTTATTAAATCTTATTTTGTATTTTGCCCCTACACCCGGTGGAACCGGCGTAGCGGAAGGTTTATTTGTTTATTTGTTTGAGTCGTTTTTACCGGCAGGGTCCGTCGGCATCGTTGCTGTCGGCTGGCGTGTAGTGGCTGAATATTTACCGTTTTTCATCGGTATGTATTCCGTATTTACACTGTATGGCCGTCAATTTGTTGCCGACTCGGTAATGACTGATGAACAGGAAAAAGATGGAGGTAGTAACATTGGCTAAGTTAAAGAAAGACAAATTTTATTTGGTTCAAGAAGACATTCTTCCTGAAGCAATAAAAAAGACCATTAAAGTAAAAGAAATTTTAAAATTAGGGGAAGCTAAAACTATTAATGAAGCCGTTGAACGCATGGATTTAAGCCGTTCCGCCTACTATAAATATAAAGACTATGTTTTCCCGTTTTATGAAATTGCGCAAGGTAAAATCGTATCCATTACCGTATCTATGTCTAATGATCCGGGCATGTTATCGAGCATTTTACGTGCCATTGCCGATAGTAACGGCAGTATTTTAACTATCAACCAAGATATTCCGCTTCAAGGAATTGCCAATGTAACTATTGCGTTTGAAACTAAAGACTTATCCACTTCATTGGAAGAATGTTTGGATAATATTCGAAGCATTCGCGGTATCTTAAAAGTTGAAATCTTAGGTCAAGCTTAATAAAGCATATTGAAGATAAGTTCAGTTTCCGATTGATGCTGTAAATAAAAAATAATAAAAAGGCGTAGCCCCGACTTATTTAATAGGCCGGGGCTACACTATAAGAGAGAGGGAGAAGATGATGGAACAAGTTAATGTGGCCTTATTGGGATTTGGGACCGTAGGGCAAGGAACATTTGAGTTATTGGTTAAAAATAATGAATTAATTGCTAACCGCACCGGTATTGCTATTAAAGTGACTAAGATTTTCGTGCGTAATATTGATAAATACAGCCATATTACTTTGCCGGAAGGTACGCACTTTACAAATGACGTGGCGGAGATTTTTGATGACGCATCAATTCAAGTCATTGTTGAAGTTATGGGAGGCCTCACTTTTGCACGCGAATGCATTGAAAAAGCATTGAATGCAAAGAAAAGTGTAGTTACAGCCAATAAAGATTTGTTGGCCGAAGCGGGGCCTTATTTGTTAGACCTTGCTGTGAAAAACGGTGTAGATTTACGCTATGAAGCCAGTGTTTTAGGCGGCATTCCCATCATCCGTACGCTATATGAATCATTGGGGGGCAATAAAATAACGGAAGTGGTAGGTATTTTGAACGGTACCACCAATTTCATATTATCCAATATGACTGAAAAAGGGGCCGGTTATGCGGAAGTTTTAGCTGAAGCTCAAAAATTAGGTTATGCGGAAGCAGATCCTACAGCAGACGTTGAAGGACTCGATGCAGCCCGTAAGTTAGCTATTTTATCATCTATTGCTTTTAATCGCCGCATTTTCTTTGAAGATGTATCGGTAGAAGGAATTACCAAGATTGACGCTACGGATATTGCTTTCGGTAAAGAATTCGGTTATACCATTAAATTATTGGGGATTGCCAAAGAAACCAAGAAAGGCTTATCACTTAATGTGCATCCGTCTTTCATTTCCAGCAATCATCCGCTGGCATCCGTTAGAGGATCTTATAATGCCTTGTACGTCAAAGGTAACGGTATTGATGACGCCATGTTCTACGGTCGTGGTGCCGGCAGCTTGCCGACCGGCAGTTCTGTAGTGAGCGATATTATGGAAATTGCCAAAAACATCCATACCAATAATTTAGGCCAATTGAAGCCATTCTACTATTTCGAAAAGAATTTATATGCATCCGGTAAAATAGAATCTTCCTATTACATTCGTATTCTTGTAGACAACTCTACCGGTGTATTGGCGAAAGTAGCCTCTAAATTGGCAGAACAGCGTATTTCCGTACAGGCGGTGACCCAACGTAATGAAAATGAAACTACATCGACCTTAGCCATTGTTACATCTTCCTGCCCGCGTTCCTATATTTCGAATGTAATCAACGCGTTTAACAATCTTCGCGTTGTTCGAGAAGTAGGCAGTGTTATTCCGATCATGACGGATTAGGGGGTAAAACGTATGGAAAAGATTACAGTTCAAGTACCGGCTACCAGTGCTAATTGCGGCCCCGGATTTGACTCTTTAGGGCTTGCTTTGGAGCTTTATAATATATTTACTTTCACCCCCGATGAAACGGCAACTGTAAACAAGTATACTTTTTCCGGGTTCGATGCGGAAACCTTGGCTAAAGAAGATCAATCTCAAAATTTAGTGGGGCAGGCCATGGGTGCTGTTTTTCAAAAAGCAAATACCGAACCCGTATACGGTTTAATCCACAGTGAAACCGTTATTCCGCCTTCACGCGGGTTAGGGAGCAGTTCTACGGCTATTGTGGCCGGCTTACTCTTGGCTAATCGCTTATTGTCCAAGCCGTTAACCGCCCATGATCTTTTGGTGTTAGCCAATGATATTGAAGGGCATCCTGATAATGTGGCGCCGGCATTACTCGGTAATTTGGTCTGTGCCGTAAATCATCCTAATGAGCTTTTATATACGACAGTTGCTTTACCGGAAGAATTATTATTTGCCGTTGTGGTTCCTGAAGTATCTGTATCTACAGAGTACGCACGCAGTGTTTTACCGAAGATGATTGCTCACAAAGAAGCGGTAGCCAATGTGAGTCATGCTACTTTGTTTGTCACTGCTTTATTGCAGCATAAATTGGATTATTTGCGAATCGCCTTGGAGGATTATCTTCATGTGCCGTATCGTAAAACATTAATTCCTCATTGCGACGAAGTATTTAATGCGGCTCTTAAAGCCGGCGCTTACGGGGCAACTATCAGCGGTTCCGGGTCTACCTTAATTGCGTACTGTCCTCGTTCTACCGCCCAGACAGTAGCCAATCGAATGGGGGATGTTTTCAATACTAATAATATTCCTTGTCGAACCTACGTACTTAAAGCCGATACAATGGGGGCTCGCTACGTATGATAAACGTTCATAAAATTGCCAAATAATGGCAATTACTATATAATTATACTGTGGGCAGATATTAATCAAAATATGATATAATACTACTCATCGGAACATATTTCATTTTTACAGTTTAACTTTAAAAATAGGTACTATAAGATGAATGATTGCTTGTTCCGACCATCTGAAAGATGGCGTTATATTATTTGTATCAAACAGATACATATATTAAGAAAGAGGCAAAAACAATATGAATAATGTTAAGACTGCTGTTTTACTGGCATTGATGACCGGGTTATTGATGGTAATCGGACAGTTGGTCGCCGGACGAGCCGGTCTTATGACGATGTTTGTTATTTCGATGGCTATGAACCTATTCAGCTATTGGAATAGTGATAAACTTGTACTCAGCATGTACAATGCAAAACAAGTATCGTCAACGGATAATCCGGAATTGTACAATATGGTGGAGCGTTTAGCTCAACGCGGTAATTTACCGATGCCAAAAGTGTACATTATTAACTCCGAAGTACCGAATGCGTTTGCAACGGGACGTGATCCTGAACATGCGGCCGTAGCCGTTACCACAGGGATTATGAATCTCTTGACCGATGATGAAATTGAAGGCGTTTTGGGTCACGAATTGACGCATGTTAAACATCGTGACACTTTAATCAGTACGATTGCTGCCAGCCTTGCCGGGGTTATCACTATGATTGCCAATATGATGCAAATGTTTGCCATTTTCGGTCGCAGTGATGATCGGGAAGGTTCAAATCCGATTGCGATGTTGGCTACCATTATTTTAGCACCGATTGCTGCCGCTTTAATTCAAATGGCCATTTCACGCTCGCGTGAATATTTAGCCGATGAGGGCGGTGCCGAAATGAGTGGTAAGCCGTTATCATTGGCATCAGCTTTGGCTAAAATTGATTATTATTCCAAGCATGGTATGTTGCCCGGCGGGGAATCTCAGCTTGGTACAACGGCTCATATGTTTATCATCAATCCTTTGGGAAGTGTTAAAGATTTTACCAGCTCACTATTCAGTACGCATCCAAGTACTGAATCTCGTATAGAAAAATTAAAAGAAATTGCAAGTCGTATGCGTTAGGAGGCAGTTTTATGGAACACACGTTAGTACTCGTAAAACCGGACGGAGTCAAAAAGAAACTTTGCGGTGAAATTTTAGCTCGTTATGAGCGTAAAGGATTAACAATCAGCGCTTTAAAATTAATGCAAGTACCACGTGAGTTGGCCGCTGCCCATTACGACGAACATAAAGATAAAGCGTTCTTTCAGGAATTGATTGATTTTATTACTTCCGGTCCTGTATTGGCCATGGTATTAAGCGGTGACAATGCTGTAGCAGCGGTACGCCAATTGAACGGTGCTACCGACCCGCTAAAAGCAAATGCCGGCACAATTCGCGGTGACTACGGTTTACAAATCAACGAAAATGTAGTCCATGCATCAGATGCCGTAGCTACAGCTGAACGTGAAGTTGCTCTTTGGTTCCCTGAATTCAAAGCGTAATATCTTTCTTTTAACAAATGAGGTGATTAGTATGGGTGCAAAAGTATACACTAAAACAGGTGATAAAGGTTCTACATCACTCTATACCGGTGAACGACTTTCTAAAGCGTCTTTACGTGTCGAAGCCTATGGCACAATCGATGAATTGCAATCGGTTTTAGGTGTGGCTCGTGCCTTTTCCGAACACGAAGATATTCAACAAGTTATCTACGACATTGAAAAAGAATTATGGCAACTCATGGCTGATGTAGCAAGTCTCGGCCAAGAACCGACCATTACGGACGCTCACATCGAAAATTTAGAAAAAATCATTGACAGCTATGATGCTAAAATGGAACCGCTTACTAAATTTATCGTACCGGGTGATAAAAAAAGCTCCGCTTTATTACATCAATCCCGTACTGTAACACGTCGTGCCGAACGTGCATTATGGCGTCTGTCCGAATCGGGGGAAACAGTACATGATGTAGATATCCGTTATTTAAATCGCTTGTCCGATTGCTGCTATATGTTAGCACGTGCCGAATTTGAACTATAAGTTGGTGGCAGTAACTTAATACGATTTGACACGTGAATACGGTCATCAATATAAAAAGCTATGTTACCGAACAATTCGCGTAACATAGCTTTTTCTTTTCGCATATAGATTCTTTTAATATAAACGATTTAATAAATTGAAACAGCAAGAGAAAATTATCGGAGTTGGATAATTTCTTCTCAGTTGCTATTAAATATGACTGATTGTTTAATTAAGCTTGATCGATTGTGCCCTTATTCAGTACATCTTCGGGACTTGGGTAATAGAAAAAGACCGTCATAATTTCATAATTAAATTTTTCACGGATTTTAGCGGCTAAAATGGTTTCAAATTCAATTAGATTATTGGAATCAAGATCGCCGTCTTCAACCAGAACCAAGAGCTGTGGTTCTACTTCCGGTGCATTGGGCGGCAATTCATCGGGGCTAAGGGGAATATTTACAATTACGCGACCTGTTGCCACATATTGATCATTTTGGTCATTGATGACGATGCGGTACGTATTTTCCCATAAAGTAGCCATCAGCTTTACGAATAAATTTTTCATTTCCATAGGTATACACTCCTTATCATTCTTTGATTTATTGTATACTTATTTTAGAAAATATTGCAAGTCAGAGTTAAGTTGTTCAAGTAATCTAAAAGTTGTTAAAGTATATCAGCTTAATTTGCTTCACCTGGTTTGTTCAACTTAATTTGATTAAATAGACATAGTAAGGGAGAGGATATATCTCATGACTAATGAAGAGAGTCGAATTATATTATGCACGGGTGGTGCTCGGAGCGGTAAAAGTGAATTTGCGGAGCGACTCGTTCTATCCTTGCCCGGACGAAAAGGATACGTTGCCACCGGTCAGATTTTTGACGATGAAATGGAAAATCGTGTAGCCAAACATAAGGCTCGGCGCGGTAACTTATGGCATAATTTTGAAATCCCTTATGACATAACCGCTTCATGGTCAAAGATTTTAGATGCATGCGATGTTATTCTCGTTGATTGTTTGACTATGTATGCCACTAATGCTATGCTAAAAAAAGAGCCTCAAAATCAGGCTGAATGCAACGCTTTGGCGGATGCATTAGTAGCTGAATTGAAAGAGGTCATAGAGGCAACTTATGCAGCCGATAAAACGGTTGTATTTGTAACCAATGAACTGGGCCTTGGGATTGTTCCCAATAACAGAATGGCCCGCTTCTTTCGTGATATTGCAGGTTTAATTAATCAAACAGTGGCCCAAGCGGCCGATGAAGTATATTTTACAATCAGTGGCATTACCACAGAGCTAAAGGCTAAGGAGGTTCATATATAATGGCAAAAAAACTCATGTTCCAGGGAACCAGCTCCAATGTAGGTAAAAGTATTTTAACGACGGCTCTTTGCCGTATTTTTTACCGTCGCGGTTTAAAAACCGTACCGTTTAAAGCCCAAAATATGGCTTTAAACTCCTATGTAACACGTTGGGGCGATGAAATCGGCCGTGCCCAAGTTGCTCAGGCAGAAGCAGCCGGTATTGATCCGATTGTCCAAATGAACCCTGTTTTGCTGAAACCTACGGGAAATCAATCCTCGCAAGTAGTCCTTATGGGTAAGCCTGTCGGCGTTTACAGTGCGAAAGAATATCACACTCATTACTCATTAACAGCGCTTGATAAAGTAAAAGAAAGCTTAGACTTTTTAGATAAAAACTTTGATATGATCGTCATTGAAGGGGCAGGCAGTCCGGCTGAAGTTAATTTAAAAGCCAATGATATCGTAAATATGCGTGTTGCCAAGATGACAAACTCTCCGGTAATGTTAATTGCCGATATTGATCGTGGCGGTGCTATTGCATCCATCGTAGGTACTTTGGAATTATTGGAACCGGAAGAACAAGATTTGGTTAAAGGCATTATTATCAATAAATTCCGCGGTGATATTAATTTATTAAAACCGGCTCTCGATTTTATCGAAGAACGGACCGGTCGTAAGGTAGTGGGTGTTATTCCGGCTATCGACAATCTCGACATCGATGAAGAAGATTCGGTAGCATTGGAAAGCAAACATACGACTATTAATCGTGAAATTACCATTGCCGTTATGCAAACACCTAAGATTTCCAATTTTACCGATTTTGATGCCTTAGCTTATGAACCGGATGTATCGGTGCGCTTCGTAAAACCGGGTGATGCTATCGGCGAGCCGGATATGGTGATTTTACCGGGCTCTAAAAATACGTTAGCCGACTTGAAATATTTGGAAGAACGCGGTTATGCGGAAGATATTAAAGCATTAGCCAAGAAGGGTGTGCCTGTATTCGGCGTGTGCGGCGGTTACCAGATGTTAGGCGAAAAACTGCATGATCCGGATGGTGTGGAAGGTGATATTCCGGAACTTGAAGGCCTTGGTTTATTGCCGACCGAAACCACTATGACGGGCACGAAAATGACGCATCAAGTTTCTTTTAACACGGTTAAATTGCCATTCCTCGGCATAGATTATACGGGCGAAAATTTACGTGGGTATGAAATCCACATGGGTGATACTCACGGTGTAGGTGCCGTAGCCGATTGTTTTGCCATTACCTCGCGCAGTGAAAAAACGGTAGCTGTTATGGACGGTTTTGTAAATGAATCGGGACTGGTTATGGGGACCTATATTCACGGTATTTTGGATAATGACAGCTTGCGTCGTCAAATTCTGAATGCTTTACGTAAACGTAAGGGACTCGAACCGTTGGATGAAGTATTCCACTATTTTGAACACAAAGATGCCGCTTATAATCGTTTAGCCGATATTGTAGAAAAACATCTTGATATGGACTATATCGATAAATTATTAGAGGAACAAGCATAATGGAATGGTTTTTACATAATGCGTATTATTTTATTCCGTTATGGGCCTTTTTACTTGATTGTATTGTAGGGGATCCCAGAAGTCGTTTTCATCCGGTTGTCCTTATCGGCGATGTAATTTCTTTTTATGAGAAGTTTCTCTATGGCAGACGGGATTCAAACGGAAAAAAGCTTTTCTATGGCGGTTTAACAGTATGTTTAACCCTATTGACGGTTACACTTATAGGTTTCTTACTCGTTTTAATTGCCGGAACAATTCATCCGTGGGCAGGCTATGCTATGCAGGTTATTATTGTATATATTACAATCAGCCCACGCTCACTGGCGTCAGCCGGTTTAGAATTGGCTCAGCTCTTACAAAAGGGTGATTTAACCGAAGCACGACGTAAAGTGGGCTGGATAGTAGGTCGCGATACGACTGAACTTGATGAAAGTGAAATAACCAGGGCCACCATTGAGACAGTGGCAGAAAACACAGTTGACGGGATTATCTCGCCTTTACTGTTCTTTGCCGTTTTTGGTCCGTTGGGCGCTTTATTTTATCGAACGGCCAATACGATGGACTCCATGTTGGGCTATAAAAATGAAAAGTATTTATATTTCGGCCGGATAGCCGCAAGATTTGACGATGTGCTAAATTGGATTCCGGCTCGTATTACATTTCTCTTATATATACTGACCGCCTTTGTCTTACGTCACGATTGGCGAAATGCTTGGCGTATAGGGATTCGTGATGCCCATAAACATCCGAGTCCGAACGGTGGCTATGCAGAAGCACCGGTAGCCGGTGCTCTTCATATTCGTCTCGGCGGTTACAATAAATACGGTGATACCATGACATTCCGTGCCTATATGGGGGACCCCGATACAAAAATGCGAGGCGTTCACATTCAAAAAACGATTGGCATGATGTATGTTTGTTCTTTGCTCGGTGTTGTGATCAGTGCCGTATTAACTAGAATCTTGGTGATATTATGAAGTCTTTCTTTATCGGCTTACAATTTTTGACACGTTTAAAACTAGTCAATCAAACGGAATGGGATATTCACGATTTTGGTAAAAGCGTGGTAATCTTTCCGATTGTAGGACTCGTTATCGGTGCCTTTATGGCTCTTATTTATTGGCTGTTGGCACCATATATATCCATTACTTTATTGGCTTTATTACTGGTTGTATTTGAATTTCTTTTTACCGGCGGTTTACACGCCGACGGCTTTATGGATACATGTGACGGGCTTTTTTCCGGCCGTGACAGGGAACGTAAATTAGAAATTATGAAAGACAGCCGGGTCGGTTCCAATGGAGTCGTAGGGTTTGTCTTTTTAACACTCTTAAAATGGCAATTAATAGCACATGTAAATCCTGAGTTCTTATGGCAATTTTTGTTTTTTATGCCTATTATCAGTCGTTACTCCCTAGTACTAAGTATTCGACTCTTTCATTATGCCCGCCCTGAAGGCATGGGGAAGGCATTTGCCGTATATTCCCCTAAACTTACATTGCTTTGGGCTACGCTCATTACATTGTTACCGATTATTTACTTCCAAGGGATTTACGCCATTTTTATGGGATTGGGAATTTTAATTAACTTAATCTTAAATTCCCATATTTCAAAACACTTGGGCGGCGTAACTGGTGATACGTACGGCTTTGTCATTGAAACGTCAGAGTTATTGTTAGTCTTGGCTGCTGTTGCAACAAGCATTACAATGTAACGGCACACTAACAAACTTTTTACTTAGTATTTACATTCTTTTGTGTTATTTTGTGTATATTAGTATGGAGGAACGACAGGTGTCATATTATGTACGAGCACCAGGGACATGCGGTGAATTTTTGCAAGGGTCCATTGATGGTCAACCTTTTTTGGTTACCTGTCCTATTAATCGCTATTCCTATGCCTTAAGCGGAGTAAAACAACCTTTAAGGCCTTATTATTGTTCCTTGCAACCCAAAGCCGCCTTGGCAGCCCAAAAAGTCGTCAATACGCTTGTGGCGGAAGGATCTATACCTATCAGTGCAGCGCTGCAACGAGCTTGGCGGAGTCCTGTTTACGTGCGCTCCGATATAGCTCAGGGTAAAGGCATGGCATCTAGCAGTGCCGATATCAGCGTTGCCGCTATGGCTACAGCCTTGGCATACGGTCGAGCTTTAACCTTGGAGGAATTAAAAGATATCTCTTTAAGTATTGAACCAAGTGATGCCTCATTTTATCCGGGCGTTGTTCGTTTTGATTACATTAAAGGAACCATTACTGAACCGTTGGGACAGTGTCCGCCTATGAAAATTATGATTTTTGATGAAGGTGGCGAAATTGATACGGTCAGTTTTAATGCTCAACACGGGCTTCATGATTTAATTGCCGAAAAAGAACCGTATATCAAAGAGTCATTAGCGCTTTTTAAAGAAGGTATTGCAACTCACAATGTGTCCTTAATCGGTCAGGCAGCTACTTTAAGTGCTTTTGCTAATCAGCGTATTTTACACAAACCTTTATTATATGCACTGCATGAAATCGGCAATCACTTTAACAGTGTCGGTACGATAATTGCTCACAGCGGTACTATTATGGGCCTTTTATTCCCATCTGACGGCGCACCGTTGGCTGATTGCCGAGCGGCTGTCCATCAGGAATTACCGGATTTATTATATTTAGATACTGTCGAAACAACTAATGAAGGCATAACTTTTATGAAGCGTTAGGAGGTGCTCAGACATGAAAAATACCCACGGCGGTAATATTTATAAAGTGGCGGCCGCTCATAACGTAGCACCACAGGACATTACCGATTTCAGTGCCAATATAAACCCCTTAGGCATGAGCCCTAAAGGTCAAGAAGCATTAAAAGCTCATTTGAATGAAATCATTCATTATCCCGATCCGGAATACACCGATCTTCGCAGCAAAGTGAGTGAAGTACTGGATGTGCCTGATGAAAATATTTTAGTAGGCAATGGGGCGGCCGAATTGTTATACGCACTCATGACTTTACCGGAAATAACTGAAGTATTGGTACCGGCGCCCGGTTTTTCGGAATATACCTTAGCGGCTCGTGCTAAAGGCTTAGATGTTTTAGAATATGAAATGATTCCCATGTCGGCATCCGATGAAATAGAGTCTTTACATCAATCACTCAGCTTTTTCGGCAATTCAAAGACACATCAGCCGATTACTCATTTTGCCGTGCCTTATGAGGACCTTAAGCAACATTTGAAACGTTGTGCCGAAGAACAAATTCGTACCTTGATTTGTCTCGGTAATCCCAATAATCCGGACGGCAGTTTGCAAACCTTAACGGAAGTATTCGAGTTAGCGGCTCTGGCCGAAGCATCACGCAGTTTACTTCTCATCGATGAGTCCTTTATAGAATTCACCAATGAATCTCATAGTTTACGACCATACTTGACAGAGTATCCGGCTATTATCATATTGCATTCACTCACTAAGTTTTATGCGATTCCCGGTTTACGTTTAGGCCTCTTATTGGGACAAGCGTCTATATTAAAAACTATTGCCCCTCAGGTACCTACATGGTCGGTTAATCATCTGGCTCAGCAATATGGTATTGCGGCCCTTCAAGATGAAGTATACCGTCAAAAAACGCGAGCAGTAGTGGCTCGCGAAAAAGAATGGCTTTACGGAGCTATCAATAGTTTTGATTTTATAACGGCACTGCCGCCAACAGTCAATTTTCTGCTCTTACATTGGCATCCTGCCAATCCGAGCCTTTCCGATTTTATGAATTTCTTAGAAGACAAACAGCTGCTAATCCGCAGTTGCGAAGCCTACAGCGGGCTGGGACAAGGATGGTTTAGAATTGCTGTCAAAGATAGAACCGATAATGAATTGTTAATATCATATGTAAAGGAGTTCGCCCATGCACACAATTTACTTAGTTCGCCACGGTCAGACGGAATGGAATAACAGTGGTTTTTATCAAGGATATACGAATGTGCCGCTTAATCAGGTAGGGATTGTTCAAGCTGATGCGGTAGCCAAAGAATTGGCATCAATCGAGTTTGATTCCATTATTGCCAGTGATTTAGATCGTGCTCACATTACTGCTGAAAAGATTTTAGGTAATCGTCAGATTCCGTTTAAAACGGATGAACGTTTACGTGAAATTAATTTCGGAGATTGGGAAGGCTTTACTTACGATCAGATTGAAGCCAAATGGCCACATTCCATTTACACTATGTATCGCAGTCCCGATAAAGTAAAAATCTCAAACGGTGAATCATTCCAAGATTTACAAGAACGTGCATGGCAGGCCGTTACTGATGAAATGAAAGCTGTCGGCGAAGACAAAACTATTCTTGTTGTCGCTCATGGCGGTACCAATCGTACCTTAATTTGTAAAATGCTCAACTTACCGCTTCATTTTGCTTGGAACTTCAGTCAAGGCAATACGGCCATCAGTCGCGTAGAGTTTTACGGTCTTACGGAAGATGACCATAATACCTTGAGCCTTTTGAATTACACCAAACATTTGGAATCCATTCAATTATAATTACTCGTGATTATCATGAAGTTACGTTTAGATAAGTTTTTAGCCAATAAAGCATTGGGCAGTCGTAAAGAAGTCCATAATCTCATCAAACAGGGACTGGTTACGGTAGATGGTGTAGTGGTTAAGAAAAAAGATATGCCCATTGAAATACCGAACCAAACAATAGCTGTTAACGGTGAAATTATAGACAATCGTCAAATATATTATGTTAAATTTCATAAACCGGCCGGCTATGTGTGTGCCATAGAAGATTCACGACATCCGACCGTAATGGAATTATTACCGCCGGAATTTCGCACTATGGGGGTCTCCCCGGTAGGACGCCTCGATAAAGATACGGAAGGCTTGCTGTTACTCTCCAATGACGGGGCCTGGGCTCATCGTATTATAAACGGCAAAAAGCATGTTCCCAAACGATACTATTTTGAATATAGCGGTACGCTTATCGAAGAAAGGTTAGAACGCATCCGTTCAGGCATTATATTGGGGGATGGCACTGTTTGTAAGCCGGCTGAAATAATTCTGCCTTCTGAAACCGATAAAGAAACTGAAAGCACTCAAGATTCGGTTATGCTTAAAAGCGCCGAAATTATAATTGAAGAAGGTAAATATCATCAGGTTAAGCGCATGATAGGGGCGGCCGGTGGCGAAATCACCTATTTAAAGCGTCTTACTATAGGTCATCTTGACTTAAAGGACATTCCCGAAACAGGTGAATTTGTTTATCTGGATGCGTCGGACTACGAAAAACTATAGTCAAAACGCTCATTTTGTGGTATCATGAAATGAAAAAATTTATAGCAAGGGAGTCTTATCATGAACGGCTTATTACGCCTACAGGATTATTTGACTGCGCACCAGTATGATGGCATACTCTTGCTTAGCCAGACCAATCTTAGATATTTTGCCAGTTTTACGGGAACTACAGCCGTAGGTTTTGTGACACCGGATACTGCTTTTATACTTACTGACAGCCGTTATACGGAACAAGCTCAGAATCAATGTGAAGGTTATGAAGTAATTCAATACAAAGGTTCTACTTGGGAAACTATAGCTGAGATTGTCAAAACTCGTAATATTACATTATCTGTTTGTGCGTTCGAAGGTAATTATGTACCGGTTGACACGTACCAAACATTTTCCGATATTTTAGTGGGAAGTCGTTTTGCGTCCGTTAATTTAACATCTTTACGGGCGGTTAAACGGCCTGACGAACTTACGCTCATGCGTGAGGCTGCCCGTATCGGTGATGAAGCATTTGCTGCTTTATTGCCGCAATTAAAAACGGGTATGACGGAACGAGACGCTCGTGTCATTTTAGAAATTGAAATGCTCAAACGAGGGTCTGAAGAACCATCATTTGACACTATTGTGGCGTCGGGACACAGATCCAGTATGCCGCACGGTGTAGCGTCTGATAAAGTTATTGAAGACGGTGATTTTGTCACCTTTGATTTCGGCGCTGTATATCAGGGCTATCATTCGGATATGACTCGCACCATTGTTATGGGAACAGCCTCCGAATTACAGCATAAACTCTATAAAGTTGTGCTTGATGCACAACTGAAAGGCTTAGCCGCCGTAAGAGCCGGTGTTACGGGTAAAACCGTAGATGCCGCTTGTCGCGAAAGCATTACGGCCGATGGCTACGGTGATTATTTTAGTCATGGTACCGGTCACGGTGTAGGTCTCGACATACATGAAGAACCGGTAGCATCACCGCGTTCCGATACGGTATTGGAGCCTAATATGATTGTTACTGTTGAGCCGGGTGTTTATCTTCCCGGTGAAATAGGTCTTCGCATTGAAGACAGTGTTATAGTTACTGACGATGGCTATGAGCTACTCACTCATACCTCGAAGGAATTAATAGAAGTAAAAGGTTAAACGGAGGGATTTAAATGATTTCTAGTAATGATTTTCGTCCGGGCGTAACAATTGAGCTCGATGGCAACGTGTGGCAGGTTGTAGACTTCCAGCACGTAAAACCGGGTAAAGGTGCTGCATTCGTACGTTGTAAATTAAAGAATTTGCAGACCGGTTCCGTAGTTGAACGTACTTTCAACGCCGGTGAAAAAGTGCCTAAAGCACATGTAGATCGTCGTCGTATGCAATACTTATACGAAGCTGACGGTGCCTACACATTCATGGATAACGAAACTTATGACCAAGTAGAGTTAAACCTTGAACAGTTAGGCGAAGCTAAAAACTTCTTGCTTGAAAACATGGAAGTTAGCATCGTGTTCTTCCAAGGTATCGTAATCGGTATCGATTTACCGGTAGCAGTAGAACTTCGCGTAGTTGAAACTGATCCCGGCATCCGTGGCGATACGGCTACAGGCGGTAACAAACCGGCTACATTGGAAACCGGCTATGTTGTTAAAGTGCCATTGTTTATCGAAGTTGGCGATGTTCTTCGCGTCGATACACGCACCGGCCAATACATTGAACGTGCGTAATATCAGTTAATATCAAAAGCATTTGTCTTTAACGTACGTTGTTCGAGGCAAATGCTTTTTATGCTATAAAAAGAAAGGCAGGGTACTATGAGTGATAATAAAACGTTCTTTGAAGGAGTTACTAAAATAAGCGATAACGTGTATGGCACGATTGCCTCCTTGAAAGCATTGGAAGTTAAAGGCGTCGCTTCCATGAGTACCACTGCAGGCGATGATTTTGCCAATTTAATCGGTATGAAAAGTCAGTGGGAAGGTGTCAGGCTCCAACGAGTATCCGATAATAGTATAACCATTGAATTATATTTGGTTGCTCGCTACGGCTATCGCATTCCCGATGTGGCTTTACGCGTTCAGGAACATGTTAAGACCGGGATTGAAACCCTAACCGGTACACATGTAGAGGGTGTTAATATCTTTATTCAGGATATTGCCTTTGAAAATACGGGGGTCAAATACATTTAAACGGGAAAGGAGCGATACGTAATGGATGTAAAGTCAACTAATCCTCAATTACAGGTGGATGTTTCCGATGAAGTTATTTTACAAATAGCGCACCATGCATTGACCTTAATTCCGGGATATCATTCCTTAAACAGTAATTTTTACTCCGGTATGGTGGACGGCATTGCTCGCAATTTCGGTCAGAAACGTTTGCCCGGCATTAATGTTAAACATCGTAAAGAAGGCCTTGAAATCAATACATATATTAATGTCCTTTACGGATATCCCTTAATGACCATGGCTGAGCAAATCCGTCAACAAATTCGTAAGGATTTAAAAGAATCCGTTAACCTTGATTCAGTGCGAATTGACGTTCATTTTGAAAATATAATCGATCCCAATCAAATCACAGAGGAGTTAACTAATGAAGCAAAATCGTAATCGTCGCCAGGCACGGCTGTACGCATTTCAATCTTTATATGCTAAGGAATTTCATAATCCGGAAGAGACCGTTATTATGCCGGAAGAAGAATCCAATTCTAACGGTGCCATGGATGTTGCCTATGCAGAAGCTATTATTAACGGCGTAACGGCTAATCAGTCCATTTTGGATGAATTATTACAGGCCCATTCGCCAAAGCGCAAAATAGGACAATTAGGAGCGGTAGAACGCAATGTATTGCGTCTGGCTGCATGGGAACTTACCGTATCACCTGAAGCAATCAATCCGCGTATTGTAATCAATGAAGCCGTACAATTGGCCAAAGACTTCGGTTCTGATAAAGGCTATAAATTTATTAATGCCGTATTAGATGCAATTGCCAAAGAAAAACAGGTAAAAAAGGATTCACCGGCTGTTGCCGTTGAGAATGAATCTGAAGTCAAATCAGACGTAAAGGCCCGGTGAGGCAACTTATGAAAGTTTATTTAGGGTTCGATACGAGCTGTTATACGACGTCCTGTGCTTTGGTCAATGAAAAAGGCGAATTAATAGGCCAAGCTCGAAAATTATTAGAAGTAAAAGCGGGTGCTCGCGGTTTGCAACAATCACAAATGGTGTTTCAACATACCCGAGCATTGCCCGAATTAATAAAACAATTACCGTCAGGTGTCCAACTAGCGGGCATTGGAGTCAGTGCGTTTCCACGCCGTGAAAAGGATTCCTATATGCCTGCTTTTTTGGTGGGACGAGGAATGGCTCACAGCCTGGGCCATCTGGATAATATACCGGTATATGAATTTTCACATCAGGAAAATCATATTTTAGCGGCCCTGCGTGTTTTACAATATATTCCGCAGGAACCGTTTTATGCACTTCATGTATCAGGCGGCACTACAGAACTTTTGTATTGTGAACCGGCTAAAGATACCTTTTTTACGGCAGAACTGATAAATGGGGCTTTAGATTTACACGGCGGTCAATTTGTCGACCGCGTCGGCGTTGCGCTGAACTTACCGTTTCCGGCAGGTCCGCACATGGAAAGGGTCGCTAAATCGCTATGTCCGAACCCTGAAGATTTGAAAACTGTAATTAATCGACTGGTAGCCGTTTCCGATGCTGAAAACTCAGGGGACAACAAATTTAGAATACTGCCGGTGTCTGTAAAAAACGGAGCCATCAGTTTTGGCGGACCGTGCAGCGAAACTATGCGTCGTATTGATCGTGCTAAAAATGCAGGTCAATTTAACGAGGAATATACAGCTAAAACAGCACTAAATGTATTCCACTGTATGAGTCGCTCTTTACAAAAGATGTTGACCTATCACCGGCAACAACGTGCCGCAGATACACTGATTGCGGTGGGCGGTGTAATGGCTAATAGTTTTTTACGGCAATCCTTGCTTGATTTTGGCAGATCTCATAAAGTTAAAGTACTGTTTGCGCCACCCGAGTACAGCTCCGATAATGCAACCGGTGTAGCTTATGGTGCGGCCTTGTCAGATACAACAAACAATAAATAGATATTGTTTTATGTAACAGTTAATCACCGGGATTAGAGGAGGAATTATATGGATGTTTTCTCCATTTCCAAACTTAACAATTTAATAAAACGCGTCTTGGAACGGGAATATGTACTGAAAAATTGCTATGTGGCCGGAACAATTGCCAATTTAAAACGCCACAGCACGGGGCATTATTATTTTTCATTAAAGGATGATGACGCCTCCGTAGATGTAGCTCTTTGGGCCGGTACAGCGCAAAAAAAAGGACTTGTAGGCCAATTGGAAAACGGTTTATTTGTAACCATGCGAGCTACGATTAATTTCTATGAAAAGACCGGTCGTTTGAGTTTAATCTGCAATGATATGGAGATTGGTCAAAAAAGCCCGTATCAGTTAGCCTTTGAAGCTTTAAAAAAGGAATTAACGGCGCTCGGCTATTTTGACGAAGCTCACAAACAACCGTTGCCGCTTATGCCGGCTACCATCGGGCTCGTTACTTCTGAATCGGGAGCTGTACTTCATGATATCTTACATGTAGCACGGCAACGTAATCCTTTCGTTCAATTTAAGCTGTTTGCCGTGCCTGTACAAGGTGATAAAGCGGGGCCCCTTATTGCCAAAGGGATCGAACGGGCCGATGCGGATAAAGAGGTAGAACTTGTTATTGTGGGCCGCGGTGGCGGTTCCATGGAAGATTTATGGTGTTTTAACGACAGAGTGGTAGTAGAAGCTGTATATAACTGTAAAACACCAATCGTATCAGCAGTGGGGCATGAAACGGACTATACTTTATGTGATTTTGCAGCCGATGTACGCGGTGCAACGCCGAGTCATGCCGCCGAGCTTACGGTCTCTCCGGTAAGTTATCTTTTGGAACAATTGGAATCCAAAGAAACCTACTTACATCAATACATGAAGCAAACCATTGAAACCAAAAAACAAGAATTACAAGCTATTTTTAACAGAAAGTTAGGCATTCCCGCATTAACTTTAATTCATCAGGAAAGCTCTAAACTGAATGATTTGGAGCATCGTTTAACCGGTGCCGTGCAACAGGCCGTAGGTAAGAAACAAAATAATCTGCTTCTCATGGGGCAACAATTGGAATTATTAAATCCTTTGCACTTACTTTTAAAAGGGTATACAAAAATCGAACATCAAGGGACACCGATTCATTCTGTAACGGCTCTTACTGTAGGGGATTCGGTTAATATTACTATGAACGACGGCTCATTAACAGCCAAGGTAGAGGAGATTATAAAAAATGGCTAATACTCTTAAAAACTATGAAAAGAAATACGCAGCCTTGGAAGAAATTGTTCGCACCTTGGATGCTAACGAATTATCGGTTAATGATTTATTAACCCAATATAAAAAAGGACTCACACTCGTCAAAGAATGTTCCGATATGCTGCAAAGCGTGGAAGGGGAAGTTCGCCAAATCATCGAGGAAGTCCGTATAGGCAATGAAAGCCAGAAATAAATTTTCTGAAATATACAAATTATCCGTGTAATTACACAATAATCTATGTATAAATTCTATAAAATGATGTATAATAACTATATTCAAACAAGTCAGTCAAGCTGACTTAACAGGCCAATCAGAGGCAGGAGGATATATGTTAAAAGAGTATTTAAAGGCGAGTAAAACATGGACCGAAGATTTCTTGAAAGAAGTGTTAACTTCGCCAAATACAGAATATGAGAAACTTTATGAATCTATGCGCTACAGTTTACTCATGGGAGGCAAGCGAATCCGACCGATCTTAACAAAAGCTGTCATGGAGTCGCTCGGTGTTTCACCGGAGCCTTACAAGGAAATTGTATGTGCCATTGAATTAATTCATACCTATTCCTTGATTCATGACGATTTGCCGGCCATGGATAACGATGACTATCGACGCGGCAATTTGACGAATCATAAAGTATATGGTGACGGACTCGCCGTATTGGCAGGTGACGGTCTATTAACATATGCCTTTCAATTAATCTGTCAAAATAAAGCGGCTACACCGCAGCAACATCTTAAATGCGTCTTGGCTTTGGCCAAAGCGGCCGGCCCGGAAGGCATGGTGGGTGGCCAAGCTTTCGATTTATTATCGGAAGGACGACATATTCCGCTCTCGGAACTGCAAGTACTCCATCGTGGTAAAACAGGTGCTTTATTCTTGGCTGCTATCGAAATTGGTCTTATTTTGAGTAATGCTGCAGCCGAAGTACAAAAAGCTTATATGAGTTATGGCGATCAGTTGGGCTTACTCTTCCAAATTACCGATGATATTCTCGATGTAACCGGCACCATTGAGGATTTAGGCAAAATGCCCGGCAGTGATGAAAAGCAAGATAAATCAACCTATGTTTCCGAATTAGGTGAAGCCGGTGCTCGCGCTAAAGCAGATGAAACAGCAGCCGCCGCTAAAGCAGCATTGGCTACGGTATCAAATAATACCGCTATTTTAGAAGCATTAGTAGACTACCTTGTACATAGGACGAATTGATATGCAATTTCTTAATGAATTATTCAATAATTATATTGCGCTGAGTGCCTTCTTGGGGTGGTTTTCGGCACAAGCTTTAAAATTTGTCATTGTGTTACTGCAATATAGACGGTTTCAATGGGAACGGCTCATCGGTTCCGGTGGCTTTCCCAGCTCTCATTCTTCCCTCGTAGTAGCACTTTCTACGGCAACAGCGTATATATACGGTGTTACCTCCGATTTATCGGTAATTTGCATAACTTTTTCACTTATTGTTATGTACGACGCATCCGGCGTTCGACGGGAAGCGGGACGGCAAGCACAAATTTTAAATCAATTAATGGAACATTTCAAGAAGCGTAATATTCCGGTCTATCTGGATGACGGTCACGTGCTCAAAGAGCTCTTGGGCCATACGCCGTTTGAAGTATTCGGCGGTGCTTTTTTAGGCTATGCCGTGGCTTCCATTATTTACTATAACTTTTTATAACTAAGGAGCTTTATGAGTACGAAAGAACGGTTAGACGTCTTATTGGTTAATCGCGGTCTCTTTGAAAGCCGTGAAAAAGCCAAAACAGCCATCATGGCCGGCCAAATTTTTATGGGCACCGTATGTGTGGATAAGGCCGGTACCAAAGTACCGATTGATGCTGACCTTAGCGTCAAAGGAAACACTTTGCCTTATGTGAGTCGTGGCGGTTTAAAATTGGAAAAGGCCTTACAACTATATCCCATCGATTTAACTGATGCGGTTATGGTTGATATCGGTGCCTCTACCGGCGGTTTTACCGATTGTGCTCTTCAAAACGGAGCCGCCAAGGTATTTGCCATTGATGTAGGCTATAATCAATTGGCTTGGTCACTGCGTCAAGATAAACGCGTAATCAACATGGAAAAACAGAACATCAGAACCGTTACAGCGGAACAGTTGGGTGAACTCGTTGATTTCATTTCCATTGACGTAGCGTTTATTTCGCTGGACAAGGTATTGCCGGTAGCCGTTACACTACTCAAAGATACAGGTTCTTTAGTGGCTCTTATTAAGCCGCAATTTGAAGCAGGCCGTGAGAAAGTAGGCAAGGGCGGCATTGTGCGCGACCCGGCCACTCATGCCGAAGTATTGACACGTATTTTACATGTAGCCGAAGATGTAGGCTTACATCTTCACGGTGTAACCTATTCACCGATTAAGGGGACTGAAGGTAATATAGAATTTCTGGGATATTTTAAGAAGACGACGGACGGTGCTTTAGCGATTACACCTGAATTAGTGGAATCAGTAGTAGCCGCCGCGCATGAACTGTAGGTGATCGTATGCGAGTAGGATTTATTCCGAATATGGGGAAAGAGAATATTATTCCTATTTTGCAAGAGGCAAAAAGCCTTTGCGAAAAAAACGGCATGGAGGTTTGGCTGCCTTCGGATTTGGAGGAATTCAATTTACCCGAACTATTAGGCGTGCCGACTAAACAAGTATTGCCGCGACCTGAAATTTTTAAGCATCTTGATATGGCGTTCAGTTTTGGCGGTGACGGTACTTTGATTCATTTGGCTCGCCAAATTTATGAATACGATGTACCGATTTGCGGTATCAATTTAGGCGAATTGGGGTTTTTAAATCAAATCGAATTAGTCGATATGGAAGACCGCATCAAGAAGATTGCCAATGGTGAGTATCGTGTGGAAAATCGTATCCATTTGGCCGCTGAAATTCGCACACCTCATGGTGTAAAAAAATTGACGCCGGTCATTAATGAAGTAGTCATTACGCATGAAAAACCGGGACGTATGGCGCGTATTAACTTATCTATTAATGAAGGTTATACGCAGATGTATCCGGCCGACGGTTTGATTGTAGCATGTTCTACCGGTTCTACGGGCTATAACTTGTCAGCCGGCGGCCCTATTATGGCACCGGACAATCATTCCATCATCGTCACACCGGTGGCACCGCATTTGTTGCAAAGCGTATCTTTAGTGCTGAAAGAAAGTGCCCGTATCGATTTAACCATGCCGCAACGCCAGGAGAAACTTCATATTTGTATTGACGGTACGTTCGACTATCAATTCAGTAATGAAGACAGCCTTCACATTGAGGCCAGTGCTCTTTATAGTCGCTATGTCAGGTTCTATGACGTGAAATTTTTTGCTACCTTATTCCGTAAATTATCGGCACGAAGAGATGAACTTTTATGATTAATTATAATCATGTTGTACAGTTCCAACATATCTTTTGGGACGAGCAACTTAAAAGCGCCAAAACAATTATCGATGCCACGGCAGGCAATGGTCATGATTTACTGTATCTGGCCAATCATTGCAGGCCCGGTGCCACAATTTGGGGGCTGGACAAACAGCCGGAGGCTATTGAGGCATCAACTAAACGATTGCAAACGGAGTGCAAACGAACCGATATCGAATACTGTTTGGTTCAAGGTAAGCACGAAGATATCTTAGCCAATACAGCTAAAGACTCGGATGATTCATCTGTTATAGAATCCATCGACTTACTGATTTTTAACTTAGGCTATTTACCGGGGAGCGATCATTCGATGATGACGCAAGCCGGTTCAACAATACAAGCTATCAAAGGGGGATTAGGTTTATTAAATCCAAAAGGGCTGATTACTGTCGTAACATATCCGGGCACACCGGAAGGTGAGCAGGAAAATAGGGCAGTACGTGAGTTTTTAACAAGCTTACCGCAAAAACAGTACGATTCGGCTACTTGGGAATTAATTAACCAAGCCAACAAACCTCCCATTTTATATATTATTAAAGGACGGTGACTTATGAAACGTTACAGATATAATAAAATTAAAGAAATTGTACAATCGCGTTCCATTGAAACTCAAGAGGAATTGGCAGCCGCTTTGGCAGCGGAAGGTATTGAAGTTACTCAAGCTACCGTATCGCGTGACATTAAAGAATTAATGCTGATTAAAATTCCTACCGGTGACGGCCACTATCGTTACGCTTTATCTCCGGAAGAGAATGTACTGCTTATCGGGAATCGCATCAGTCGCCTGTTCCAAGAATCTATTACACGCGTTGATTTCACCATGAATCAAATTGTGTTACATACGTTGCCGGGCTCCGCACAATCAGTGGCATTCGCTATCGACCATGCCAAATGGGCTGAATTAATCGGCACATTAGCCGGTGATGATAC
Organism: Veillonella seminalis; assembly: GCF_003992065.1. GTDB lineage: Bacteria > Bacillota > Negativicutes > Veillonellales > Veillonellaceae > Veillonella_A > Veillonella_A seminalis. The sequence goes on along the minus strand of NZ_RQUZ01000009.1, from coordinate 13,115 downwards.
CATTTTGTTAATCGCTCACTCCGTTGAAGATGTACAGCCGATTTTAAAACGTATTTCCGATCTTATGAAAGACTAATAATACTGTACTTAAGCCTATGCGTGTATAACGTATAGGCTTAGTGCTTATTATCCGTTTCTTTTACTTTTACATCTTTTAATGCAAATTTAGTTTTTTTATGTGATATTACCTGTAAGGGATTAAGGACTTGTGATCTATGCTTACACAAATGGGAATTCGTAATTTCGCCTTAATTGAACAGATGAATTTACACTTTTCAGATGGTATTACCATCTTTACCGGTGAAACCGGTGCCGGTAAATCCATTTTAATGGATGCCTTCAGTATTCTGCTGGGTGAGCGGGCGAGCAGTGATTTTATTCGTCACGGCAAAGACGCTTTCGTCATTGAAGGCGTGTTTGATGTAACCGATGATACCGAACTATTAAATCTGTTAACAGCTAAAAATATTCTGGTCGAAGATAATCAATTGATTTTATCGCGTTCGTTTAACCGCCAAGGAAAGTCAACTATCCTTGCCAATGATCAGGCCATACCGCTTAAAGCATTGCGAGAAATCGGTCTTTATTTGGCGGACATTCACGGGCAATACAGCAATCAACTCTTATTAAATCAGGATATTCATCATAAATATTTGGATGAATTCACAAAAGCAGGCCTAAATGCTTTTGAAGCTTACGTAGCAGCCTATAAGACTTATAAAACGGCTAAAGCTCAATTGGACGGACTGGAAGCAATGGCGGCCGAACGAGCCCGAGAACTGGATATGCTCCGTTTTCAGATTGACGAAATCGAAGAGGCCCAATTAAAACCCGGTGAGGATGAAGCAATTACAGCCGAACTCAAACGGTTAGACAGCTTTGAACACTTAGACAAAGTCTTGGGCGCTTGTTATAACGCCTTTTATAGCGACCGTCATGCCATTTTGGAAGCCGTGAACAGTATTAAGTCTGAAGTACAGGATTTAGTTCGTTATGACGGAGAACTTAAAGAGCTGTCTGAATTAGTCAATTCCGCTTATTTTCAATTGGAAGAAGCCGCTCAAGGTCTTGATCGTTATCGTGACTCCATTTCCTATGACGAAGAACGTTACGCCTATTGCCAGGAACGTGATTCATTGATTTACGGTTTAAAACGTAAATACGGCGAAACGATTGAAGCTGTTCTGGAATTTGAAAATAAAGCACAAGCTCGTTTGGAAGAATTGGAAGCACAAAGCTATGCCAAAGAAGATTTGGAAAAAGCCGTGCAATTGGCCGAAGCAGATGCGATAGCTAAATTGGCTGCACTTGATGCCATTCGTGAGAAAAACAGTGCCATCATCGCTGATCAATTGCAACAACAATTAAAAGATTTAGGTATGAGTAAAGCAAAATTACAATTCGTCATCGAAAAGAGTGACGAATTACTGCCGCTGGGCGCCAAACGCATTGAACTCTTATTTAATGCCAATGCAGGGGAGGGTTTGTTACCGTTGCATAAAGTAGCATCCGGTGGTGAAATTTCCCGTATTGCCTTAGCTTTTAAGACAGTTTTCAATACCAAAACATTTAAAACACTTGTGTTCGATGAAATAGACGTAGGTATCAGTGGGGATATTGCCCTGCAGGTAGCCGCCAAAATTCAGCAACTCAGCAACAGTACCCAAGTTTTCTGCATCACTCATTTGCCGCAAACGGCAAGTATTGCCAAGCATCATTATCATCTATCGAAGCAAGAAGTGGACGGGCGCACGGTATCGAGCTTGACCGAGCTCACAGAAGAGGAACATGTGGAGCAGATTGCCCGTATGATGTCCGGACAGAACTTCTCGCACACAGCTTTAGCTACAGCTAAAGAAATGATTGAGCATTTTAAAAAGAACCATTAAAACCTTTAATTGCCAATAGCAGATTATGCCATTTATTATTATGTCTATGTATACAGAATACGATTTGACGGCATTACAAAATAAATGTATACTATTGGTAATCACTTTGAATTTTAAATTAAATATGCGGAGATAGAGGCGCGATGATTAAGAGTATTTATAAGGAGCCGGGCAGGGCTGTGAGATATGAAGAAAGGGAGAATCGCCGAAGCTTGTTTGTGCCGACAAACACAGCTGGTTGTGCATCGAATAGGTGTATGACTGTCATCATTTGATGGAGTGCTAGCTCATTGTTCTGACTATCGTAGTTTTGTCATATACTTATGATAAACCACTTAGTCGTTCAGGTAACCATACCAAGATCAGTGGCAGCTATCCGCTGGTCTTTTTTTTGGGAGGAATGAACATGATTACAGTGATGGTATGTGGCGCGACCGGTAAAATGGGTCGCGAAGTCATAAAGGCTGTTCATAATGATCCGGAATTACAGTTTGTCGGCGGTATCGACCCTAAACAGGCCGGTGAAGATGCCGGTACAGCTGCCGGTATTGAGGCTTTGGGTTTGCCTTTATACGAAACTTTGACAGCTGCCTTGGCTGATAAGAAACCGGATGTGATTGTTGATTTTACCAGTCCGGCCATTATTTTTGAAAACGCCAAAATAGTCTTAGGTGCCGGCGTTCATATGGTAATCGGTACAACCGGCCTTATCGCTGAGCAACGTGAAGAATTAGCGACTATAGGCAGAGCCAACCATGCCAATTGCCTGGTAGCACCAAACTTTTCCTTAGGAGCTGTTATGATGATGAAGACTGCGGCCAATTTGGCACCGTATTTTCCGAATGTGGAAATCATCGAATTACATCATAACCATAAATATGATGCACCATCCGGTACGGCTGTTTTAACAGCAAAACTCATTAATGAAGCAAAACAAGCTGCCGGTGCCGTAGGAGCTGAAGATTTAACACGTGAAAGTTTACCGGGTGCTCGCGGTGCCAAGGTAGATGATGTAACTATTCACAGTGTTCGCTTACCGGGTTATGTGGCTCATCAGGAAGTTTTATTTGGGGGTTATGATGAAACACTGACCATCCGCCACGATTCGTTAAGTCGTTTATCTTTTATGCCGGGTGTTGTGTTGGCTTGCAAAAAAATTGTTGATAAACCGGGACTTACATACGGCTTAGAACATTATCTGTAATTTAAAATATTATATGGAATCTCAGCATATTAATGCTTTAAATTTAATTATTTTATGGTAATATTATAAAATTGGGAGAGATACACATGAGAAAACCAAATGTTGCTATTTTAGGCGCTACCGGCGCAGTAGGCCAGGAATTCATCAAATTAATCGAGGAACGCCAATTTCCATTTGAAAATCTTAAATTATTGGCATCCGCTCGTTCAGCCGGCACGGAATTAACAGTATGCGGTAAAACTTATGTGGTTGAAGAAGCCTCAGCAGATTCTTTTGAAAATATTGATATTGCTTTATTTGCAGGTGGCTCCATTTCCAAAACATTGGCTCCGGAAGCAGTTAAACGAGGAGCTATTGTTATCGACAACTCCAGCACTTTCCGTATGGATCCTGAAGTGCCGCTCGTAGTACCCGAAGTAAATCCTGAAGACATCAATAAACATAAAGGTATCATTGCCAATCCGAACTGTTCCACTATTATTATGGCCTTGGGACTTAAACCACTTCACGATTTATCGCCGATTAAACGTATTGTTGTCAGCACTTACCAGGCTGTATCGGGAGCCGGCAAGGAAGGCATTGATGAGTTGGACAATCAAGTAAAAGCTCATACTGAAGGTAAACCGATGGAAGCGAATATTTTACCTAGTGCCTCGGCACCTAAGCATTATCCGATTGCGTTCAATGTTATTCCGCAAATCGATGTCTTCTTGGATAATGATTACACAAAAGAAGAAATGAAAATGGTGAATGAAACACAAAAGATTTTGCATGATGATTCTATCCAAGTCGTTCCGACTACAGTACGTATTCCGGTATATCGTTCCCATTCCGAGTCTGTATTGGTTGAAACAGAATCTCCGGTGAGCGTTGCTGATTTTAAAGCTGCTTGCGAAAAATTCCCGGGCCTTGTAGTGAACGATAACCCACAGAAACAAGCATATCCGATGCCACTTTATACATCCGGCAAGGATGATTGTGAAATCGGCCGTATTCGCAAAGATTTATATAACGATAAAGGCATGAATTTCTGGATTGCAGGCGATCAGATCCGCAAGGGAGCCGCCTTAAATGCATTGCAGATTGCCGAATATTTGGTGACCAACCAATCATTTTAAAGAATAGTTTTAGAGGAGGTTATTATGAAAACCTTAGGTCGCGTATTAACTGCTATGATTACACCGTTTAACGCGGATGGTTCAATAGATTTTGAAGGAGCTGTCACATTAGCTAAACATTTACTCAACAATGGATCTGACGGTCTTATTGTATGTGGTACTACCGGTGAAAGTCCTACTATAGATAATGAGGACAAGCTCAAGCTATTTGAATTAATTGCCCGTGAGTGTGGCCATTTAGGTTCTATCGTAGCCAATACAGGTTCCAATAATACCCAAAGATCTGTATCTTTTACGGAAGCTGCCTCTAAAACCGGTGTTCATGCCGTAATGGGTGTTGTACCGTATTATAATAAACCAAACCAACGCGGCTTATTCGAACATTTCAAAGCCATGGCGAATGCGACTGACTTACCGGTGATTGTATATAATGTACCGGGACGTACCGGCGGTAAAATTACGCCGGCTACTATAGCTAAATTGCGTGAAGCATGCCCCAATATTGCAGCCGTTAAAGAAGCAAGCGGCGATATTAATGTGGCAGCCGAAATCTATCATTTATTGCCGGAAGACTTCATGATTTACAGCGGTGATGACGGCTTGACTTTACCTATGTTGGCAGTCGGCGGTTGCGGCGTAATTTCGGTAACTTCTCACGTAGTGGGGAATGAAATGCAAGCCATGATTCAAGCTTATGAAGCCGGCGATGTAGTCAAAGCTAAAACTATCAATAAAGAATTATTTCCAATCTTTAAAGCTATGTTTGTAACAACTAATCCGATTCCGGTAAAATATGCCGTTCGTCAGTTAGGCTTACCGGCCGGCCCGTTCCACTTACCAATGTGTGAGCCGTCGGACGAAGAAATCGCTGTTATTAACGAAGCAATAAAACCCTATATAAAATAATAAAATATTAACTGTAAAATAGAGTCCGGTTCATTATTATGAATCGGACTCTTGTAAATAAAAAACGAACACTTGTTTCTTAAGCCAAAATAAAGGAAGACAAACAAGTGTTCGTTTTTATATATTTGATTTAAAATATAAATGACAGAACAGATATTAAATATGATCACGAATTAAACCGATAACTTTTCCTTCAATAGTGCAAGACTCAGTATAAATAGGCTCGAAATCACTATTTTCAGGTTGTAAACGAATTCGGTCTTTTTCACGATAGAAGCGTTTAACTGTTGCCTCGTCATCGATGCGAGCGACTACAATATCACCGTTATTGGCGGTTTCTTGGTTACGAACGATAAGTAAATCACCTTCATACATACCGATATCACGCATGGATTCGCCGCGTACGCGAAGTAAGAAACATTCGGAATTACCGATTAGAGATAACGGCAACGGAACAGTTGCTTCTTGATTTTGAATGGCCGTTACGGGCAGGCCGGCTTGCACAGTACCGATTAAAGGAACATTACGTAAACGGGCTTGTAACATTTCAAAAGTTTCAGAAGAGGTTACTTGTTTATCGTTGGAAACTTCAACTTTAGGTGCCATTTTAGGCTTAAGTCCTACAACTGTAATGGAGCGGTTCTTATTCACATCACGGGTAATATAGCCAAAGCGTTCTAATGTATTGAGATGGCTCTGAACCGTAGAAGTAGAGCTTAATCCCATATACTCACAAATCTCACGAACACTGGGGCAGCGATATTTTGTTTCCAAACACATGGTAATATAATCCAAAATCTTCTTTTGCTTTGAGTTAATATCGGTAGCAGGTCGTCTCACGGTTAAAACCTCACAATCTAAAATACTGATTAAATACTTTACTTATAATAATGATACAAATATATAGCGTAAATTATATTATTAAATATAATTTATAAAATGGCGTACATAAACTATCTCAATGTTATTATAGAACGTATTTACAAATATTGTCAAATAAAAGTTCGATTTTCACTTGACCGAACATTTATTCGCGTGATATACTAAGCATGTAAACAAACATATATACCGTTAGTAATGTTCGTTTAAATACAAAGTCGAAAGTACAGTTCAATGAGGTGATAGTTATGAAACGCGATTTTTTAATTGTTTTCAGTATGTTCTTAACTTTAACTGTAAGTTATTTTATGAATACGCCAAGCATTGAGTTAGATATGCAAAATGTCCGCACCGTAACTGTGAAAACCGGTGATACCGTTTGGGGTCTTGCTTCACAGTATACGAATGATCATATAGATGTACGTGAAATGGTTCACGCCGTAAGCACATTAAATAAATTGGATGAAACAGCCAACTTAGAACCGGGACGTACACTTAAAATACCTACCGTTAAAACAAAGAATGCTAAGCTGTTTACTGAATACCTGGCTCAGAATGAATAATTTGTTCGTAATAATAATATCGAACAGAATTTTCCAAGCCACTAATTTTGTTGACAATTTAATATATATATAAAGGAGCTATCCGGCGGCTGGATAGCTCTTTTTGTTCGATAATTGATTTAAAGGGATTTTAACCAATTTACCTGTCATGAATGTAAACGGCACTTTGAATATATAACTGTATTTGAAGATATAGCTCATAGTCCTTATACTTGCAGAGCTTATTTTCGTCTGCTGCCGAATATAGTACTGATCGGATTGTCGACAAATTTATTGGCTTCGTTAATATAGCGACGTACCATATTCACACTGTGATGACGAGTCTGACGCATAATGTTACGTTCTTCAACACCAAACGATGCAGCCGTCGTGGCAAAACCGTGTCGTAAACTGTGTGCACCGTACATTGCCGGATCAAGACCGATGAGCTCAACATATTTCTTTACGATGTCGGCAATACTTTTATCACTCAAAGCCGTTTTACGGATATCCATTTTCTTCGTAAAACCTCTGAAAATTGGGCCACTTTTAATACCAGTATACCGGATCCATGCCTTAACGGCCCTTACAGCGCAAAATTCGGCGTTTTCTATATAAGGGATAGCTACAACCGCGCCTTGGCCTTCTTGGTCAGCTTTTGAGGATCGTACAAAAATTTCTAAACCCTGTGGTGAGAAAGTTAAGTCTTCGACCATCAAGGCACTGATTTCACTGCGTCGAAAAGCACCCATAAACCCAATCAACAGTATAGCCTTATCACGTAATAATTGAATCTCCGGCAAATTAAGCTTAGCCATCTCATCAAAGATATCTTCCAAATCTTCTAAAAGGATAGGGGTTTTACCTTGTTGATAAGTCCCTTTAAGACGACGAATGCCACGCAAAGCTGAACTAACCAGCGAAGATTTACAAGGATTATCGGCCATACCGGAGGCATTAAAATTTTCGGAAATGGCACTGATGCGTCTTGATATGGTATTAGCTTTGGCGTGATCGGCTAAATCGTTAATATAATTGACAATAGTTTCCGGAGTAGCCGGGAAAAAATCTACATGGCGCGATTCACACCAATATACAAAATCATCCCAGTCAGACTCATAAGCATCAACCGTATTATTTGATTTAGAGGATAAAATGCTTAATTTAGCTTTATCCGAGAGTTTGCTGCTGGCCATGAGTATTTCGTTGTCACGCAGATAAAAATGCTTGTTAGACGGCATATAGAACACTCCTTATATAAATGAGCTTAGCTGACATATAGCTAATGTATGATTAGTCAGATGATTATAACATAGTCAAACTTAGAGTATGGAATACCATTGATTCCATAAAGACAGAATAAGTATGAAAGCCCGAAGAAACAGCCCAAACACTGATTAGGGCTTAATTAGGGGGATTTTTGTATAAAAAATTACTTCCGATAATATAACGACATCTGAAAATCGCATGGATACTAGGGGCATCAAACCTTTGCCGATATTTTGCCGCAAAAGAATTTAAATATCGGCAAAATCAAGCGCATCTTTATTAGAGAATTCTATCCATTAATGCAATCGCCTCTGCTTCGCGTTTTTGCGTTACATCATCATAAAATTTAGCCGTCGTATACATACTTGCATGTCCCAAACGTTTGCTCACATAATCAATCCCCATACCGGACTCAATTAACATCGTTGCATGAGTGTGACGAAGACCATGAAATGAACCCTTTCCAAAATTTTCCTTACACCAAATACCGAAATATCTAAGACTATTAGAAGTTAATCCTGTTCCGGAACTATCGGTACACACCAACGATGAATCATTAGTGTAAAAAATTCCTGCTTTGAATCTATCTTTTTTTTGTTGCAATTCTTTCTGCTTTAATGCAGCCATTAATTTTTTTCCAAAAGTAACAGAACGAATAGAGGTCAAACTTTTTGGTGTATCTTTTTTAGGAGCACTCTTTTTATCATACTGACTAAATTCAATCTTGATTATATGATTTTCAAAATCTACATTATCCCAAGTTAATGCCAGACATTCACCTAACCTCATACCACAACAATAAGCAAGCATGATTGGCATATAAAAAGAATGGGGAGGAGCAAATCGTCTAAATTTTCCTCCTACAATTTTCTTCGGATTGTGGCAAGAAAAGCTCTGCTTTATTTGTCAAAAGGAAACTTTACTTTTTCACAGAATAAGCACAAAACAGGTAATCCCGACTGGTTGATTGCTTTCTATAAAGAAACGGTAAAGCATATCTGTTTTGTAGTCGAGACAAAAGGCTCCATGAATTCGATGCAGCTTCGCCTGAGTGAGGAGTCAAAGATCCACCGTCTAAGGGACATTTATTTCAAAGCGATCTCCAGCGGGAATATCATCTACGATGTGGTAGACAGCTGCAAATCTCTGCTGGAGAAGGTGATGAAGTGATTTCGGCACGGTATGGAATGGTGGTAATGTATATGGGCATTTTCTTGGTGATAATGAGGTCGGAAAAAGCAGCGTTCTGGTGAAAATGTAGACGGTATCTTTATTGAAGAACCAGAAAATCATTTAAGTCCTGTAAATTTTCGGAGACTTGTTCAGCAGGTAGCGTTTGCAAAGAATTTCCAGCTTTTTGTCACAACACATAGCAGCGTGATAAGCACCCGGCTTAAGAGTAACAATCTGCTTATTATGTATCAGGAATCTGATAATTTAACGATATCGCGTTGTAGGAACAGCTTCTAAGCTAGGTAAGGGTTATCCCGTAAGAGCTTGGAAAACTGGACCTAGATGGGAAATAAATGACTTAGAGTCATATTATCCTGAAGGTGATGATCGTTTTAATAAATTTAGATTTGATATAGGTAAATCCAATACTCCCTTAGATAAAGCTAAGGAGTTATGGCCAATTTGGTATGAAAATAGAATTGTAAAGAGGGCATCTCCTGGGCATTGGATTGTAAAAAGGGATTTATATGATTGGTGGTTACGTGAAATAAAAAATAAGTCACGGCAAGGGCATCGTTATTATGGTATTTTTACATTGGCGACTTATGCGATGAAATGTAACATACCCTTTGATGAATTAAAAGCTGATGCTGAAGCTCTCCTACCTTTATTTGATAAAAGAACTACTGACGAATCTAATCATTTTTCTATGGATGATATAGATGCTGGTTTAAAAGGCTATAGAACTAGAGCATTTACATGTACTATTGATTTTATAGAACGAGTAGCTGGAATTCAAATAAAACGTAATAAACGAAATTATAAGAAACAAAAGGATCATTTATTTATTGCCAGAGGGATTAGAGACCTAAAAATTCAGCTTTCTGGTAAATCTGATTGGCGTGAAGGTAACGGACGACCTATTGGTAGTGGAACTAAAGAAAAAATCGTTACTTGTTGGAAATTAAAAAATCCAGAGGGACGAAAAGCACAATGCATACGAGAGACGGGATTATCTAAAATGACAGTTTACAAATATTGGCATATAGATGATAAGTAATCGGTAGATTTCAGTTAAAAAAATATAAATAGTCCTTATTGTTGTTTAAACATTGCTAATTAAACATATAAAAATACACATAAAATTACAATTATAATTTTATGTGTATTTTTTTATATGTTTTTTATTGAAAATTGATTATAAACCAACTTTTGCGACTAATTTAGCAACAGTTTCTTTTAATTCAGCATTTTCTTTTTCTAAAGAATTAACCTTATCTTCTAATACATAAACAGTACTGATTGGAGCTGTTTTATATTGTTCTTTGAATTTCCGTTCAGTAGTAGTCTGACCAACTTTGAAAGAGGCCCCAATATTAACCATATTATCGTTATTACCAACAGTAGTGCCTACACTAAACATAGTTTCTTCGTTAGGATGATAGAATGCACCTAATGCTAGCGCTTGTTTATCTTTGTAGAAACCGCCAGCAACTGCTACATTAAATTTATTATCTGGATCAAAGTCCATTGGATGTAACCCTGCTAATGCAGCACTCATAGCGCCAACACGAGTAATATCGTGTCCTAATTTATTGATAGAATTTGTATTAGTAGATACTTGTTTATTTAATTCAGCAATATTTTGGGTATTTGTATCTACTTGATTACCAATATTAGTTACGGTAGTATTTAAGCTACTAATATTATTAGTATTAGTAGTTACTTGGCTGCCTATATTAGTTATTGTTGAATTAATAGTATTAATATCTGATTCGGTAACGTCTGCAGCTAATTTATTGTCAGAAGTAAGATGTAATCCATCACCATAATTGACAGATAGAATATGAGATCCATCAGAATTATCAGTAACAGAAACTGCATCTCCAGCAGTATAAGTTGCATATGTCCGTACAGCTTTTAGTTGAGCTACATTTACTGCATCTGTATCTTCAGTTCCTGCTGCTAAATTTATAATTTGGCGTTTATAATTATCGGTTCCAAGAGATACAGCTCCTAACGTTGAATGCCAGGTATTTGAATAACTGGTTGAATTTGTATTTGTAGTTGGATCATATCCAAAATAACCAGATTCTCTTGAAGCTACAGAGAGAGCACCTAATGCTGTTCCACCAAATACTGTAGATCTAGAGTTATACCCTAAGGCGGTAGCATCTAGGCCAGTAGATTTAGAGTAATTACCAACAGCAGTACTACCATAGCTGCTTGTTGTAGTATTTGATCCGATTGCTACAGAATCAGATCCAGTTGCAAAAACATAATTACCTACGGCTAAACTATTATAACCACTTGATGTAGCTTTTGTTCCTAAAGCAGTACTATTTTTTTGCAGAAGCATTGGAAGCATATCCAATTGCAACAGCTTCATAGTTTGTTCCTTGCGCTTTGTAGCCTATTACAGTAGCAAAGGCTTTATTATTTTTATCTGAAGTATTAACTGCGGTTGTTTCAGTACCAATAACTACGGAAGTTCCTGCAGCAGTTACTTTATTCCCAATAGCAACTGTACCATTGTCTGTAAGAGTGTTAGTGGATCCATTGATAACGGTCCCCCCTCCAATGTTGATAGAACTACTTGCAGCTAAAACAATATTTCCTATACTAACATTTGCTAATACACTTGCTAATACACTTGCTAATATAAATTTACTTTTTTTCATTGACAATCCTCCCTTTAACTCTAATAAATTATCATTTTTAACACTAACCATGAACAAAATAAGCACATATATAATATATATTAAAACACTAATGCTGTCAATTATAAAAAAACGAAATAAAATAATAAGAAAAATATAAATATATCCATTATAAAAAAATAATATATACACAGCTTGAAAAAATATGTAATAAAAAATTAATTTATTTAATAATAATAATTTTGGTTTATAAAATAGATATAAAAATATAAGTTATTAGTAAAAAATAATTTTAGATAGAATATTAAAAATTTTATACATATCATATTGTATACATAAAAAGATGTGTATGATATAATTATGGTAAAATACATATAAAAAGATATGTATAAATTAATATAGATTATAAATGAGGGATAAATAAATGAATGTAATTACAGTTATTAATCAAAAAGGTGGAGTAGGTAAAAGTACGACTGCTGATGCTATAGGTTCAGCACTACAATTAAAAAAGAAAAAAGTATTGTTTGTTGATTTAGATCCTCAAGGGAACTTATCTTATTTACTTCATAAAAATAATGATGAAGTTACTATTTGTGATTACTTCAAAGACAAAAAAGCAGGAAACAATCCAAATATAAATGATTATTATCCAGTATACTCAACGTGGAGATTTGATTGCTAGTGATCCACTTTTAGCTGAGGCTGATATATTTTTAGATATGAAGGGAAGAGAGTATTATTTAAAAGAAGCCTTAGATGGTATTAAGGAAGAGTATGATTTTGTAATTATTGATACTCCACCAGCATTAGGAATATTAACGGTTAATGCGATGACGGCATCGACAGGCATCTTAATACCAGGTCAAGCAGATATATTAAGTATACAGGGAATTAGCCTAATTTATAATACAGCTCAAAATGTAAGAAAAATCTCTAATCCTCAACTATGTATTTATGGAATTGTTTTAGTAAGATATAATCCAAGAACCATTATCTCTCAAGATTTAACAGAAGCATTAGAACAAATTGCAGATCAAATGGATACTAGATTATTTAATTTTAAAATTAGAGAGTGTACGGCGATAAAAGAAGCACAAGCACAGAGAGAAAGTATATTTAGCTATGATAAAAAATGTAATGCGGTCACAGATTATGAAGGAGTATTAAAAGAATTATTGAAGGTGATAAAAAATGGCAAAAAAGAAAAATAAGAGCTTTGAGGCTGCTGGTAAGAGTGCTTTTTTTCAAGTAGTCAATCAAAAGAAGTAGATAAAACTGAAGAAGAAAATAATTTAAAAGCTCAATCCTCGGAAAAAATAGATTCTAATAAAAGTAGAATTAATACAGAAGAAAAGAAAATAGAACAAACGGGGATAAAAATAAAGAAAAAATATGATGGTTAATTGTAAACTGAAATTGAACATATAAAAAATCCATAGTGAATACCGATTTGTGTTATGATTAATGTCGCT
>NZ_RQUZ01000008.1 GCF_003992065.1 Veillonella seminalis | reverse complement strand
GCGGCCTGGGAGGATAGGTAGTCGCTGATTAATAAGAAAAGACGGTCATACCGAATGGTATGGCCGTCTTTTTTTACTGATGAGACACTACGTGCCTCATCAGGTCTGCTTCCAGCCAATATTGTAGAGGTATGCAGGAAGTACAAGGTAGAATAAGCGGCGTGGAATAAACAGAGAACCAAGTTTGAAGGAGCAACGCGACGCACAAACTTGTGTGAATCGTTTAGTTCGCAGCGTAAGATTCTTCGAAGAAGAATCCACAGCTGTCGAACAGATAAGGTAGTCGCAAATGACACCGGACTCTGAGAGCTTCCAGCCAATCTTGTACAAGTATTCACTATCTTAGAAGCACAACGAGGAAGCGGAGCTGGGATACGCAGAGAACCAAGTTTGAAGGAACGAAGTGACGCACAAACTTGAGTGAATCGCGTAGTTCCCGGCGTAAGATTCTTCGAAGAAGAATCCACAGACGGGAACACATAGGTAGTCGCTGAACAGGTGCGTAGTCCTCAGCGCATACTAATTAACATCTAGAGTAGCGAGCAAAGCAACGCGGTCACGCGCTACATAAATAGAGCTTTCTCCCTCTAGCCCATTAAAACTCTAAATAAGATAATCTCTCTCCACCCCCTCCGGGGTGTTTTTTTATACCTATCTTCCCTTTAATAAAATACTTTTATCAATAATTAAACTTTACAATTAGAAAATTTAATCAGAACCCGCTATAATTAAATAATCGAAATAATTCAATATGAATTCACGACAAACATAAGACACACTATTAACACTTAAATACTCAAGGGGAATGTACGAAAGGAGACAATATTATGTCATTAGAAATTTTAGAAGCAAAAGAAGCAATCCGTGAAGTAATTGATATGTTTTCAACCTTAGAAATCGATGTACCGGCACAAATGAAATATTTTACCGAAGATGCGCACGTAATGGTGCATATGGGCGGTAAATTGGTAATGGATATTAAAGGTCGTGATGAACTCGAAAAACAGTTCAGTGCTTTTACCGGCGGAATTAAAGCAACTCATCATATGAATGGTCAGCAAGTAATCACAATTGATGGTGATACAGCTGTTGATGTTCACTACTGCCGTGCTGCACTTGTAACTGAAGAAGACGGTCATGACGTTGTTTCCGACAACTATATCCGTTATACTGATAAATTAGTATGCGTAAACGGTGAATGGAAAATCTCTGAACGTGATCAACACTTTGTAATTACTAAAAAACAAACACTATAATAGTAATAATATATTGAGAGAGAAAAAATGGAGTGAGGTAAATGGGAAAAACATTAGTGATTTACTATTCTCGTAAAGGTCAAAATTACGTGAATGGATCCATTAAGAACTTGCCTAAAGGAAATACAGAAATTGTGGCTGAATTTATTCGCGATGCGGTGGGATCCGATCTTTTTGAAGTGAAAACTAAGAAAACCTATGCGGAAGATTATCGTAAATGCACCGAAGAGGCAAAGGAAGAAATTAAGAATCAGGTATTTCCTGAACTGATTGAACAATTGGATTCAGTGGCTGACTATGATTCAATCGTAGTGGCCGGACCATGTTGGTGGGGCACATACCCTATGGCTGTATTTACGCAGCTCAAAGGCTTAGATTTTATCGGTAAAAAAGTATTTTCGCTTATGACACATGAAGGTAGTGGTATCGGTGGCAGTCCGGTGGCACTACGTAAATATTGCGTCGGTGCCGAAGTCGGTGAAGGCTTAGCTATTCATGGCGCAGAAGCAGCGGAATCAAAAGCAACTGTCGAAGCATGGGCTAAACGTAATTTATAAGACTTGAATTTAAACAACACACAATATTAGTAGCAATACAATTAACATACATACAACTGAATAAAAAGAAAATAAACATTGAGGAAATGCGTTCTTCAATGTTTATTTTTTTGCAAATTTTTAATAAATAACAGGCTTATACAAAGCAGTTTGAAAAGATAAATGATTGATGAGCCAAATACATATATATCTTATCTATTATATATAGATGACGAACCGCTTGAAGTGGGCAACGAATACCTCGTAAGCCTCGGCACCAAACAGGTGGCGGCTACGGTGACGGACATTCAGTACCAAATCGATGTAAACAGCGGGGAACATTTGCCGGCCGCTGAACTTGGCAAAAACAGCATTGCTCTTTGTACCTTGCATTTCCAGACCCCGGTGGTTATGGATGAATTCCGTCGTCATAAGACATTAGGTGAGTTGATTCTTATCAACCGTGTAAGCAATATGACCTCTGCTTGCGGCGTTGTAGAAGCTGTAGGGACTACAGCGGAACAGCATAGCTTTGAAGGCAATGGCTTGAAAGCGCACGGTGACGTATTTGACGAATTCTACTACAATGTGGAAGGCCTCAAAGTAGATAAGATCCGTCCTAACCGCACGACCTTTAATATAGGCGACAGCTTATCGCTTGCCGGTGCCAGCTACAACTATCCGGCTAACTTTGATATCTTGGTTGTCCGTGATAAAGTGGCTATCGAAGTGCGCGACGGTAAATTGGTGAATATCGTACCGTTGTCTGAATACGTGTACAACGACGTACCGGTTGTGAACGGCCGCGGTTTTGCGATTCAGGTAAATTCGGCGGATGATATAAAACAGTTCATTGCTGAATCTTCCGATGATGCGTTGCAGCACGATGGTGCATGGCATGATAAATGGCTCCGTTTCGAAACATACCGTAAAATCATATTCCATGATTCCTTCTGGTCGATTTAAGAGTATCAGAATATAAATTAAAGCAGTCATACAGTACATTACTGTGTGACTGCTTTTTTATTGCCGACATACGACTCGTGCCTTGAGCAATTTTGATTGATTTTGAGCGACATATATTTTATTCGCATAGTCCTATATCCGTCGAAATACACCGTCATTTTCTTTTTTCAATCAGGAATATGTTCAAAGTAAAACGTTTTTAACATATATAATCTATTTAATTTGAATAGTCACTCATTTGGGAGTCATTTTAATATATAGAATATATTTTACAATGCAAAAGAGGTATTTTATAAATTCACTTAGAATATATATAATAATGAGTATAAAGTAAAATATCGATATGGTATTTTGCAAAATTCTAAGCTGTGTTTACCTACAGTGGGTCGTAAAAGGCCGAGGTGGGACGTAACTGTTTTTTGTTTTTCAATGTATAAAATATACAGTATATTACACAAGGAGAACAGCATGGAACAATTTGATGCAATTGTTGTAGGCGGTGGCTTAGCAGGTGCGGCAGCTGCTTACCGAATGGCCAAAGCGGGCGTGAAAGTGCTATTGGTTGAACGAGGGAGTTATGGGGGCGCTAAAAATATGACGGGTGGTCGTATTTATACGCATTCGTTAGAAGAGTTAATCCCTGATTTTAGAAAAACGGCTCCGTTAGAACGTAAAGTAACGAAGGAGCGTATCTCCATCTTGGAAGGCGGCAAAGCAACGACCGTTGAATATGAAGCGGAACCGGCTCAGCCAAAAGACGAATCCTATGTGGTATTGCGCGGCGTTTTTGATAAATGGCTGGTTGATCAGGCTGAAAAAGCCGGTGCGGTTGTGGTAAATCGGATTCAGGTCAGCGACCTTATTAAGGAAAACGGCAAAGTGGTTGGCATTCGTTGCGGTAACGATACTTTGCGTGCCGATGTGGTTGTTTTGGCTGACGGCGTTAACTCCTTATTGGCTGAAAGAGCCGGATTACGTGCTCCGATTACAGCCGCTGAAGTAGCCGTTGGTGCCAAAGAAGTATACAGCTTTAATAAAGGCGTGTTGGAAGAACGCCTCGGTCTTGACGGAAATGACGGTTTATCTTGGCTTTTCATGGGCGATATTACGCATGGTCTCATGGGCGGCGGTTTTATCTATACCAATAAAAACAGCCTTTCCATCGGCGTGGTAGTAGGTCTTGAACACATCGGTGAATCGGACGCTACCATCGAAGATATGATGAATGAATTCATGGCCTATCCGACTGTGGCTCGTTTGTTAAAAGGCGGCAAACTCCTTGAACGCAGCGGTCACATGGTTCCGGAAGCCGGTTATAAAATGGTGACAACCTTGAGCGGTGACGGCTTTATCATCGTCGGTGATGCGGCCGGTTTCTGTATCAACATGGGCTACACCGTACGCGGCATGGATTTTGCCATTGCGTCCGGTATGTACGCAGCCGATGCGATTATTAAAGCGAAATGCTTGGGCGATTACTCTGCCGGCGCGTTACGTTATTACGATATTATGATTGAGTATAGCTTCGTAGGTAAAGATTTGAAAACCTATCGTCACTTCCCTGACTTCCTCAACAATCCGCGAATTTTCCAGAAATATCCGGGTATGGTCAACGGCATCATGTCCGATGTATTCACCGTTAACGGTGACGGCGCGAAACCGCTTGTTCCTAAATTATTGAAACGGGCTACCGGTGTAGGCCTTGTTAACTTGGCTATAGATGCTCTTAAAGGAGGTCGTGCCCTATGATAAACTTAGAAGAAAAATTAGGCGTTAATAAATATTACGTAAACGAAGGTCATCCGCACATTGAAATCATTCATGATTATCCGGATATGAAGGAAAAAATGAAACTCGTCAATGCCTGCCCGGCCGGTTTATATACCTTAAACGACGACGGTACCTTGGCATTTGACTACGCCGGTTGCGTAGAATGTGGAACTTGTCGAGTTTTGTGCGGCAAAACGATTGTAACTAAATGGGAATACCCGGACGACACTAAGGGTATTGAATTTCGTCAAGGCTAATAGGGAGGCTGACTATGGAATTACTCGTATGTATCAAGCAAGTGCCGGATACGTCTGAAATCAAGCTCGATCCGGAAACGAACACTTTAATTCGTACCGGCCTGCCAAGTATTGTAAATCCGTTTGACATGAATGCATTGGAAGCAGCGCTCGACGTTAAAGATAAATATCCGGGTACACGGGTTTCCGTGATTACCATGGGGCCGCCACAAGCAACGTTGGCGTTAAAAGAATGTATCTCCATGGGCGCCGATGACGCGTACCTCATTACGGACCGTGCCTTTGCCGGTGCCGATACCTTGGCAACCAGCTACACTATCGCTTGCGCTATTGCTAAAGTGCAGGAAGACCAGGGCAAACCGTTCGACATGATTTTCTGTGGTAAACAGGCTATCGACGGCGATACGGCGCAAGTAGGTCCGCAGATTGCGGAAGAATTGGGCATTCCTCAGGTAACTTACGTGTGCGATATTGAAGTGAACGACAATATCGTTCGTACGAAACGTGAACACGAAGAAGGTTTCGAAGTATTGGATACGGAAATGCCGATGCTTCTTACGGCGGTAAAAGCGCTTAACGAACCACGCTATCCAACGCTCCACAACTCCATTCGCGCTACGCAATATGATGTGAAAACAATCACAGTTAAAGACATGACGACAGACCCTAAACGCCTCGGCTTACAGGGCTCGCCAACACGTGTACGCAAAGTATATAGCCCACCTATGCGCTCCGCCGGCACCATGCTCACCGGTGCGGTTTCGGAATCCGTGGCAATGGTTATGGATGTGTTAAAACAAAAAGAACTTATCTGATAGCTAAGGAGGAATTACGGTGTTTGAAGAATACAAAGGTGTCTATGTCATTGCTGACTGCTTCGACGGTCAGGTGCGCAAAGTCACATACGAATTAATTGGTCAGGCCCGCCTCATAGCGGATCAGTTGCATGAAGATGTTCATACCTTGCTTCTCGGTGCCAACGTAGCATCGGAAGCCCAGAGCCTCGTGGAATACGGCAGTGATTACGTTCACGTATTTGAACATCCTTTGTTGGCTCGATACAATACCGACGGTTATACCAAGGTTATTACCGATTTCTTTGCCAAGGATAAACCGAATGTTATCCTTATCGGCGCTACCAATGACGGTCGCGATTTGGCACCGCGCATTTCCGGTCGTATGAAAAACGGCGTTGTAGCCGACTGTACGATTTTGTCCGTAAGCACATCCGACGGCCTCGTTGAATGGACACGTCCTGCTTTGGGCGGTAACATTTTGGCGGAAATTATCTGTCCGGAACATCGTCCGCAAATGGGCTCCGTTCGTCCGAACGTGTTTAAAATGCCGGAACGCCAAGAAGGTCGTCAAGGTCATATCAACCAGGTTGAAGTTCAGCTCACTGATGCGGACATTCGCAATCGTTTCGTAGAAATGATTAAGGTGGACATGAACGATGTTAATATCGAAGAAGCGGAAATCATCGTGGCCGGCGGTCGCGGTATGGGTTCTCCTGAAAACTTCAAGATTTTGGAAGAATTGGCAGATGCCCTCGGCGGTGTACTCGGTGTAACCCGTCCGATTGTTGAAAAAGGTTGGTATCCGTTGAGTCGTCAGGTAGGTCAGACCGGTAAAACGGTAGCGCCTAAATTGTACTTGGCCTTCGGTATCTCCGGTGCCATTCAGCATACGGCCGGCATTACCGGTTCTGATATGATTGTAGCCATTAATAACGATCCGGAAGCATCCATTTTTAAAGTGTGCGACTACGGTATCGTAGGCGATGCCGTTGAAGTGGCTCGTGAAATGATTGCTAAAACCAGGGCAATCAAAGGATAAACTAAATAATAGAATATTTATTTATTGATAAAATTTATGAAGAGACCATAATGTTGTTACACTATGGTCTTTTTGTGTTTAATGCGATGAATTGTGATTAAAATAAAGAATTAATGAAATTTTAACGGACGTATTTGAAATATAATTTTTAACTGTCGATTTATGTTTTATGAGAAACAGTGATAAAAGCAAGGAATAGGTGTCTTGCGGGGGGGACAAATATGATAGTATTTAGATATAGATGAAGTGGTGATGAATTGATTGGGATGGGTAATAATCAATTCAACTGTTTTCAAAACGTTAGTTAGTGGACGTATTTTGAGAGTAGTATTGGGTATGAAAATCAAGAAAAATGGTCGTCATGTGATTAAAACATCGTTGAGCAGTGCTGTTTTATTGAGTTTGTTATTAGGGGGACAGGTTTTTGCAGCAGATCCACTTGTTATTAATAATGACACGGGAACAGCTAATACGGTATCAGAGTCTGATAATTCTACGGTTATTGGTGATGGAAATACGGTTACCAACAGTAAAAGTCAGACTGTGGTAGGCAATAATAATAAAGTTACCAATAGAACGCATAAGGATAGAGATGAAAATATTACAGATTTAACTATTGGTAATGGTAATATTATTAATCGTACAACTAGTTGGCCTAAAGCGTGGGAGTCGTTGACTGTTATTGGTAATAATAATACTTTTATCGCTCCGACTAACGGTATTGTTATCGGCGATAATCAGACAAAATCTGATTTTAATGATTCAATTATTATTGGTTCCTTAACACCGGAAGAAAAGAAGACTGTATATAATGCTGTTAGAGGATTGAGTATGACTGTCGTTGGTAATTATGCACAGGGCGTATCCGGAAGCACTGTAGTCGGAAATAGGGCCATTAGCTTAGGGGTCTATGGCACTGTTACGGGATTCAATTCTGTTAGCACACAAAATGCTAACTGGTCAACCATTTATGGTGTTGATAATAAAATTACTGGTTTAGACTCTGGGCTCACTATGGAAAATGGGGCTTTCGGTACTATGAACAAGGTTGATATTTCGTCAAATTCTATGGTTTGGGGCACAGGGAACTGGGTGACGAATTCCTATGGTAGTATGGTTGATATAGAAAACATAGATAGTTTTGATATTGTTCGTGATTTCCGTTTTCTAGAGTTTATGGAACATGGCAGTACGAATGATGGATACTCAGACCATATGTCCGAGATATTTAGTGACTTTGCTTCTCTTTATGGCGGATCTGTTTCTGCTATGGGAAATAGCAACAAATTGGATTATGCTAGAAGATCCTCTATCATTGGATCGGATAATATTTTGAAGGGGACTGAAAATGCGGTAAGTGATTACAACACCATTGCAGGTTATAAAAATACCGGCACTAATGTGAATCATGTTTCTGTCATGGGGACCGGCAATAAACTGAGTGATGAGACGACAGATGTTGTCATCGGTGATTACCATACATTGTCTGGAGGGAGTAATAACATTATTCTCGGGGCAATGGAAGCAAGGGATGGAGTTACGACACAATTATTTACTCTAGAGACAGGTATTCCTGGTGCCTCTGTTCCTTATGCGACAAAAGTAAAAATACCAGTAAAGACTCATACGGAAAACATTAGCAATGCCGTCATGATCGGTTATAATACGGATGTACAGCATGATGGTGGCGTTGCCCTCGGTAGCAATGCTGTTGCTTCTGTCGACAAAGGGGTACTTGGGTATAACCCGACTATCGGTAAGGTTTTTGAGAGTGAAGGGGCTATTGTTGCCTTTGTCGGCAAAGAAGATTGGTTTGCCGAATTAAATAGCAGTATACCCGATTTAGAATTGGCTTTTTCAACGGTAAAAACTGATTATGAAGGTAAATTCAATGATTATCTGACAAAGAGTGAAGAATATACTCAGTTAGTTCAATATTACCACTTGGCAGAAGCGGGACCAGATGAACAAGCATTATATAAACAACAAATGGATGCCGCGAAGACCGCGTTGGATGAAGCTGAAACAGCAATGAAGACATCTGAAACTGTTATGAATACTGCTAATACAGCTTACACATCCGCTGTATCGGAAAAGAATAAGATAACTTCTACATGGCAATCAAATGCTGCTGCTGTTTCCGTAGGCGACAGTGAAGCGGGAATAACTCGTCAAATTACTAATGTAGCAGCCGGCACAAATGATACTGATGCTGTTAACGTGGCTCAACTTAAAGCAGCCGTAGATGCTGCCGGCACAGGCTTACAAGAAAGTAACAATGCTTTGAGTTACAAAGACAATAAATTATCCTTAGCTATTAAAGATTCGAATGGTAAGGACTTTATTACAGGCAGTGTAGAAATATCTGATTTAGCCAATTCTATTAATACTCGTAATAGTGTAGCTAACTTTGATGGTGACAATACCATTACGATTGAAAAAGCTGAAGGCGTAAATGAATTTAATGGTGTAGAATACCAACTCAAAGTTAACACCGATGGCAAGGTAGTTGCAGATAATAAAGGTGTTGTTAATGGCGGTACCGTTTACAACGAAACCCGTGTAGCCAAAGATGGCACTTATGTTAAACAATCTAAATCTGCAGGAGAAAACTTGACTGCGTTGGATAGCCAAGTAGCGGCCAATACGACTCAGATTACGCAGAATAGTAATAATATTACCTCCATTTCCAATGAAGTAAGCAACATTACCAACAACGTAACCAGCTTGAATAGCCAAGTTAATAAATTGGATAATCGAATTAATCGTGTCGGTGCCGGTGCCGCCGCATTAGCTGCTTTACATCCGCAAGATTATGATCCGACTGCTAAGTGGGATTTTGCGGCCGGGTATGGCAACTATAAATCGGCCAATGCAGTAGCTATCGGTGCATTCTATCGTCCGACGAATGATTTGTTATTCTCCGTAGGAACCAGCATGGGCGGCGGTGAAAACATGTTTAACGCCGGTGTGAGCATTAAATTCGGTAAGGGTAGTGAATACTCTAACTACTCCAAAACTGATTTAGTCTCCGTAATCTCTAGCCAGCAAGCGGAAATCAGTGCAGTTAAAGCCGACAATGAAGCTAGCAAAGCGGATAATGAAGCTAAAACTAAACGTATCGAAGCGCTCGAAAAACAGATGCAGGAAATTTTAAGCCAAATTAATCGCTAAGAGATTTCATAATGCATGTACTGTAACCGATTGTGAGGTTAGTTCCCCTCAATCACAGCACCCAAAAAACAAAAATTCATTTTAAAACACTTTTATCAAAAATTCACTTAAAAGGACGTACATCAATGTCAAATTTAGATAAGAAATTAGAGGAGTTTGGCGCGTGGTTACGCGTGAAAAGTAAAAAAGAAGGCGAAGGCAGTTTTACGCAAGGCTTTTTAGCCGCTTCGTTTACGGTTTGTATCGGTGCTATGTCGATTATAGGCTCTATTAAGGATGCTACAGGCGATCCGTCGATTCTTTTGGCAAAATCTATGATGGACGCAATTATAGTTATGATTATGACGACCACTATGGGACGAGGTTGTATCTATGCTGCCATTCCGGTCGGTGTGGTGCAGGGGCTCGTTACCTTATTGGCGTTTTTCATCGCACCGTGGTTAACGGATCAAGCACTCAGTAATATATCGCTCACAGGCTCGTTGATGATCTTTTTAATCGGTGTCAGCTTGCTTTTAAATAAACGGTTCCGCATTGCCAATATGCTACCGACGCTCGTGATAGCAGCGGCTTGGGCGTGGCTGTAAGTTAATTCGGTTCAGGCTTGCTTATATGTGTTGCCGGATAGTTTGGCAGTAAGGAATGCCGAGTCGTGAGATAACTAAATAGTTGATTTTGTTTTAATTAAAATATAGACTCTGTCGTAAATTACGGCAGAGTTTTTTTATTGCTTGACTTGAAGTCAACTTCAAGGGTTAGAATATAGATATAGACATTGATAATTCGTGTGTAAAGTAAGGAAAGGAAACAGTGTGATGAACAAACCATTTATTTTTTGCCACATGGAAACAAGTTTAGACGGTAAGATTATGGGGAAATACCTTTGGCGCCCAAGTGCTGCCGATGAAGGCGATTCCTTTGATTTAGTGCAACATCAGAAATATCAGTACCAAGCTCTTATTTTGGGCCGTACCACAATTGATGATAACTTTACGTATTATGAAACGCCACAGGTGAATGAAGCGGCCTGAGGTTCCGGCCGGTGACTTTATCGCTGAAGGTGCTTCCAAGGGCCAGTTCATGATTGCCATTGACAGTAAGGGTAAATTGGCATGGCAGGATAACACGGCGGAAGATGGCGATATGAAGCCTCATGTGGTGTCTATCTTAACAGAAGATACGCCGAATAGTTATAAAGATTTCCTTCGTCAAAAAGGCATCAGCTATTTAATTTGCGGTAAGGATTCCGTTGATTTGGCTCTTGCTTGTGAAAAGATTAAAGATGTGCTTCACGTCGAAAAAATGATGCTCGGCGGTGGTGCCGTGCTTAACTGGAGTTTCCTCCAAGCCGGTCTCGTCGACGAAGTGAGCCAAGTGATTGCACCGGCTGCTGACGGCAGTACAACCACGCAGACCCTCTTCATGGTCAAACCGGGTATTACCAAAGACCAGCCGATTCTCTTTAAGCCTTTGAGCGTTGAAATCATGGAAGACGATGCCGTTTGGATTCGCTGGCAGGTTGGTGAAAAAGTAGATTTTGACTTCGATAATGATCCGACCTATAAAGAAGTTATGGGCATGATTGAGTCTCATAAATAAGAGATTTCTAATATAGCTAATATCATTTCTGGAATAACAGCACGAATATAATATATAAAGAAACCCCGACTCATCGATTGATGAATCGGGGTTTTATTGTGTCAGGTTAAATTTTAGTTAAATTGAATTAAGTTTAGCTCAGTTTAGATAGTTATTGCCTGTTTAATTAATACCAACGAGTCATTGGTAAGTCGTTGTTGATACCTTTAGTAGCCAGAATCTGATGTAAGTCCATCATGCCGTTAGCAAAAGCGGCGGCGCAGCCGTTAAGGTATAAATCCCACATGCGAATGAAACGTTCGTCGAATTTTTGGCGAATAGTTGGCAATTGGGCACGGAAGTTTTTATCCCATTCCAACAATGTTTTATTGTAGTGCATGCGGAGGTTTTCCACGTCTAAGATATGGAATTTATCGTCCGTCATATCGGAAATCATTTCGCGAAGGCTGGGTAGCATACCGCCCGGGAAGATGTATTTGCTCATCCAAGCATCGCCCGGTTTTTCATCCATGCCGCTGATGAAATGAAGGAGGAAGACACCGCCTTGGACGAGGACGGAGTCTACACAGTCGTTGAATAATTGATAGTTTTCACGACCTACATGTTCTACCATGCCGACGCTGACAACACGGTCGAATGTTAAGCCCGATTTAGGCAAATCACGGTAGTCCATGAGTTTAACTTCGAGGTAATCTTCCAAATGATTTTCCTTAATGCGTTCCTGGAATTTTTCATACTGTTCATGGCTGAGCGTAATGCCGGTGCCTTTGATTTTATACTTTTTAGCCGCTTCGAGGAGTAAATAGCCCCAGCCGCAGCCGATATCTAAGAGGCGCATGCCTTCTTTTAAATACAATTTTTCCAAAATACGATGGATTTTATTCATCTGAGCTTCGTAAAGAGTCGTATTCTCATTTTCGAAGTAAGCACAGGAATATTGCATGGTTTCATCGAGCCAAAGAGAGTAGAAATCGTTGCCGATATCGTAGTGGCTCTGCACTTCTTCGGCCTGATGCTTCTTGGTAAGCGGATTATGTGTCAATTTCGTGAGTACGTCACCGGCCGTGGAGAATTGATCCATCTGACCGAGAAAATGGTTCAACGCGAAGTATAAATCGCCTTCAATTTCCAAATTGCCGTCCATGTATGCTTCGCCGAGAGCAATGGATGTACTCGTCATGAGTTTGCTTGCGGGAATCGGTTCTTTCATATCTACTGTAAAAAGAGGTTCCCCTTCGCCAATTATATATTCATTATCTTTAAATTTTACTTTAAAAGGATTGGCATCGAATCGTTTTAAGAAACTAATCATTGCCTTTTCCTCTATTTTTTCACCTAAGTTGCCTAACATATCAAGGTACCTCCTTATTAAAAATTTGATTATCTTGCTTTTATATACTAAAACTTTAGATGTGAAAAGTCAAATAATTCAGTGGTTTTAATATGTTATAATAGATATTCAAAATATAAATAGTTGGAGCTTAATTTAACAACTTGATATGAAAAATAATTAATAATGCCCCTGCCTGAAATGGTAAAGGTTACAGGCAAGGGCATTGTAGTAAATGAGAGTTTCTATCCACTATATATGGGCTAATGAAATAAGTTTATTAGTTCTTAAATATAATGAGTGGATAGGAGTATCAAAATTCACGCATCGTTAAGGTCGGCAATTTGCCGGTGCCGACCTTGTAAGCAAGTGTAATAAGGAGGCGTGAAGTTCTGACAAAGGCAGTAAGTTACATTTGAAGTTATTAAGTGAGGATTGTAGGAGATAAGCTCACTAAGCCGACAAGTGGGGAGAATCGGCAAGTAGCAGTTTTGCTTATTTAGAAATTTGGTCCAAAGCCTGAGCTAAGTCGGCAATGATGTCTTCTGCATCTTCAAGGCCTACAGATAAACGCACAAGGCCTTCGCTGATATTGGCAGCGGCCAATTCTTCTTTGGTGTAAGTCGAGTGTGTCATGGAGGCTGCATGTTCGATAAGTGTTTCCTCATCGCCTAAAGAAACGGCCAAGAGGCAGAGTTTAACGCTGTTCATAACAACGGCCCCTTCTTTAACGCCACCTTTTAATTCAAAGGATACCATGCCGCCCGGTAAGGCCATTTGCTGTTTAGCCAACTCATATTGCGGGAAGCTTGGTAAGCCCGGATAATTAACGGATTTAACAGCCGGATGAGTTTCCAAGAATTGAGCCACTTTCATAGCATTGGCACAATGGCGTTCCATGCGGATTGCCAAGGTTTTAAGACCGCGTGCTACGAGGAAAGCATCAAATGGGCTGAGTACGGCACCGGTCATATCTTTGATACCGTATAAGCGAACTTGAGTTAAGAAGTCGGTGGAGCCGCATACAAAACCGGCAATCACGTCGCCGTGACCGTTCAAGTATTTGGTAGCGGAGTGAACAACTACGTCGGCACCTAAGGACAATGGCTGTTGAATATAAGGTGTGCAGAAGGTGTTGTCGACAATAACGAGGCAATCGGCCTGTGCATGGCTGATTTCGGCAATCGTTTTGATGTCCACAATCTTAAGCGTAGGGTTAGCCGGTGTTTCCAAATAAACCACTTTAGTATTTGGTTTGAAGGCTTTTTTCACAGCGTCCAAATCGCTCATGTCTACGAAAGTAACTTCAACGCCCATGCGTGTTAAGCCGTGGTTGAGGAGGGCGAAAGTACAGCCGTATAAGGTGTCACAAGCAATAACATGATCGCCTGCTTTAAGAGCCGTCCACAAGGTGGCGGAGATGGCACCCATGCCGGATGCGGTGGACATACAAGCTTCGGCACCTTCTAAAAGAGCCAATTTTTTTTCCAGCTGAGTGTTGGTCGGATTGCCCAAACGGGAATAGATGTAGCCGCCTTCTTCGAGGGCAAAGCGACGACCGTCCTGTTCGGCGGAGTCAAATACGAAGGTTGATGTTTGGTAAATAGGGGCTGTTAAAGCTCCGAATGTATTAGGCGCAGCACCGCCGTGAATTGCTTTGGTAGAGAATCCCTTGTTTTTTAAATCTTCCATGTTAAATACCTCCTAAATGTTAAGTCTTTCTAAAACGGACTTGTTATTGGGAACACCGTTTATTTTGAGGTCAGTGTAACATGGATATTTAATGCTGTATAATATCGCTTGGAGTGGATTTGCCATGCATTAAAACCATATCTAAATTAATTGATGTATAGATGGGTGGAGCTTACCGGGCGACGGTAGCAGCTTATTGTTGGCAAAAAAGCTATGCCGGCATGAGGATGGCATAGCTTTAAATCAGGTTTCATATGATATTTACCGGTACTTTTATTGTTAAAACGACGGATGGCTTAGGAAATCAATAGATTTTTCCAAAAGCTCCACGTATTCCATCATGGCCGGAGTCATATTGCTGTTTTTCAGACGAATCCAGCCGATGTTAATGAGGTCAAAGGCACCTTCCAACGGTATAGACAAGATTCGGTTTTTCGTAATATTCGGCAATAAACAGCCGCAACCGATGGTAAAAGCGTCGGTACAGGATAAGAGTCGTAAAATAGTGGAGCGGTCGGAAACGACGAGGGGGCGATTATCTTGCAGACCGTGAACGCTCACTTCTTCGGCGTATTGATAGGAGTCATTGCCCTGGTAGTATTTGATGTACGGATATTCCTGTAAATCTTCGATAGTGAGTGATTTAGCGTCTTTTAACGGGTGATTATGACCCAAGTAGACACAAGGCGGGAATTGGCGTAACGGCGTGAATTCAATGCCTTTTTGTGCCAATAAACGTTTCATAAATTTATTGGTGCCTCGCGAAAGATAGATAATCCCGAGCTGACTTTGACCGAGCAATACATCATCGATAACTTGCGAGGTGCGGCATTCGTTGAATACGATGGTATAATCGGTGGATTTTTTCAAACGATTCACAAATTTGGTAAGCGCATCGATGGAGAACATGTAGTGCTGAGCGGACACGGTGAGGGTGAGCCGGTTGTTGATGCTCTCTTGATTGAAGTAGTTGTGGAGGCCGTTGACCTGTTCCAAAATGCGATGAGCATAGTCCAAGAACTCGAGCCCTTCTACGGTGAACGATACGCCGTGACGCGTCCGTTCCAAGATGGTAATGTCAAACTCTTTTTCCAGATCCTTAATGGATTTAGAGAGGCTCGGTTGCGCAATGTACAGGCGCTGAGCCGCGATAGTAATGGATTGACATTTGGAGATTTCGACTAAGTAACGCAATTGTTGTAGGGTCATGAAAACGCCTCCCAAGGAACATAGTTTTAAACTATAGTAATAGCACTTAATTAAATATTTCACAATCCTATTTTTATCATGTTATGCTGAACGTATATTAAGCAGCCTTAGACGTAGGGGTGCTTCGCATCATGAATAGTTAACTATAAAAAGTTAGGGATTACGATACCTATAGGGATATAGGGCATTTATAAAAGTATATTACTGTTTTATATGAATAGGTAAATTATATAACGTTATTATTGTAACAGGGAATCAAAAAAATGCCATGCTACAACAGAATATATACTATGAGAAAATGTACTTATATGTCATAATGTATAGGTAGAGGAGGTTTTCATGAATAAGGAAATTCAAGTTGAGGCGACGCTTGATGTGGCAGACGAACTGCTTACTACAGGGATGAGTAAAGCGGCTCGGGCCGGTATGAGCGAAGCCGAGTGGCGTGAAGCCACCCGTTTTGACAGTACTGACTGGGGTTGGATTATCATGAGTATCGGTATGGCTATTGGCGCCGGTATCGTGTTCTTACCGGTTCAAGTCGGTATTGTAGGGGTGTGGGTGTACTTGTTGGCAGCGGCCGTGGGGTATCCGGCCTTGTATTTGTTCCAGCGTTTATTCGTCAATACGTTGGCGGTATCGCCGGAATGTACGGATTATCCGCCCGTTATTTCCCACTAGTTGGGTAAAAACTGGGATATTTTCTTAGGGGCGATTTATTTCGTCATGATTGTCATCAGTATCTTCGTGTATTCCACGGCGATAACAAATGACAGTGCGTCCTTCTTATACTCTTTTAATGTAACGGATACGATTTTGTCAGATAATCCCTTCTACGGGTTGGGTGTTATTTGTTTATTGGTAGCCTGGGGCGCCATTATTTTGAACATTCCCGTACTTCGTCTCTTAACATGGATGGGTCCGATTATGGGGATTATTGGTTGCTTTATACCGACATATTTGGTGTATAAATTGGATTTCTTGGCTCGTTTCAGAAGTCCGACCCTTATGTTCATCGTAGCAGCCGGCATCTTGCTCAGTATTTCCCCATTTTTCTAAAAAGTACTGAGTCATAGGAGTTTTAGTGAGAAAAGCAGTAAATTAGCAGTAAATAGCAGGACCGAATCAAGAGAGAGCTTTTGTTTAGCGTGAAATCAGTTTCCAACAGCGACAACTGCATTATGAAAAATGCAGACGCAAATATATAAGTATATACCGGGAGGCTTTACTATGCGTAAAATGAAGACTATGGACGGCAACCAAGCCGCCGCACACATTTCCTACGGATTCACCGAAGTAGCTGCGATTTATCCGATTACTCCGTCATCACCGATGCCGGAACATGTGGATGAATGGTCAGCGAACGGTCGCAAAAATGTGTTCGGACACACTGTTAAGGTAGTAGAAATGCAATCGGAGGCCGGCGCAGCCGGTGCCGTACACGGCTCGTTACAGGCCGGGGCACTGACGACTACCTATACGTCTGCACAAGGCTTGCTCTTGATGATTCCTAATTTATATAAAGTGGCCGGTGAATTATTACCGGCTGTATTCCAGGTGGCATCGCGTGCTTTAGCGACTCATGCCTTGTCGATTTTCGGTGACCACCAAGACGTTATGGCTTGCCGTGCTACAGGTTGTGCTATGCTCGCCGAATCGTCCGTTCAGGAAGTTATGGATTTGAGTGCGGTAGCTCATTTATCGGCGATCAAAGGCCGCATGCCGTTCATCAACTTCTTTGACGGTTTCAGAACGTCTCATGAAATTCAAAAAATTGAAGTGCTCGAATATGATGAATTGGCACCGCTCCTCGATTGGGATGCGTTAAAAGCGTTCCGCAAACGCGCCCTCACGCCGGATGCACCGGTAACACGCGGCACGGCGGAAAACCCTGACGTATATTTCACTCATCGTGAAGCGTCCAATCCGTTCTATTTGGATATTCCGGGCATTGTTGAAGAATATATGGCTGAAATCAGTAAATTGACGGGCCGTGAATATCATTTGTTTAACTACGAAGGGGCACCGGATGCTACCGATATCGTCGTTGTAATGGGCGCCGGCGCTCAGGTAGCCAATGAAACGGTTGAATACTTATTGGCTCAAGGTCGCAAAGTGGGTGCCGTTAATGTGCATCTTTTCAGACCGTTTGCTATGGATCGCTTCATCGAATCCTTGCCTAAGACGGTTAAACGTATTGCTGTGCTTGATCGCACGAAAGAACCGGGCTCCATGGGCGAACCTTTATTCCTCGATGTGCAGGCAGCCATTGCTCGTGCTAAATTGGATATTACCGTTGTGGGCGGTCGCTACGGCCTCGGTTCACGCGATGTGGTGCCGGCTGATATCGTAGCCGCTTTTGATAATTTGGCTGCGGCTGAACCTAAAGCTGAATTTACGCTTGGTATTGTGGATGATGTGACCGGTTTATCCTTACCGCGTCCGGATAATGTTTGGATTGATGCCTCTCACATTACGGCTTGTAAGTTCTGGGGCTTCGGTTCCGACGGTACGGTTGGCGCCAATAAGACGGCCATTAAGATCATCGGCGATAACACGGATATGTATGCGCAGGCTTACTTCGACTATGATTCTAAAAAATCCGGCGGCGTGACCATGTCGCATTTGCGTTTTGGTAAAAAGCCGATTAATAAACCATATTTGGTAACACGTCCTACCTTTGTAGCTTGTCATCGTCAGGCTTATGTAAATGAATACGATATTTTACAAGGCATAGAAGAAGGCGGCACGTTCTTATTGAACTGCACTTGGACGCCGGAAGAATTGAATGAAAAATTACCGGCTGCCATGAAGCGGACGATTGCCAACAAACATCTTAAATTCTATATCATTAATGCGGCTCAGATTGCTCAAGACATCGGACTTGGCGGTCGTATCAACATGATTTGTCAGTCCGCATTCTTCAAATTGGCCAATATTATTCCGATTGAAGAAGCTGTACAGCATTTGAAAGACTCCATCGTCGCTACTTACGGCAAAAAAGGTCAGTCCGTTATCGATATGAATATGATGGCGGTCGATAAAGGTGTCAACGCCATTGTACCGGTAACTGTTCCGGCTGATTGGGCCAATGCAGTGGATGCTGAAACAAAAGATACTCAGGAAATTCCTGAATATGTACAAAACATTTGCCGCCCTATCAATGCACAAAAAGGCTATGATTTACCGGTAAGCACCTTCATGGGCTACGAAGACGGTACGTTAGCGGCCGGCTCGGCTGCGTATGAAAAACGCGGTGTTGCTTTATTCGTACCACATTGGCACAAAGAAAATTGTATCCAATGTAACCAGTGTGCTTTCGTTTGTCCGCATGCAACGATTCGTCCGGTATTGGCTACGGCTGACGAAGTGGCGGCAGCTCCTGAAGGTTTTGAAACAATTCCTGCTTTGGGCGTCGGCGACTTACAGTTCCGTATCTCCGTATCGCCGTTAGATTGCCTCGGTTGCGGCAACTGCGTACAGATTTGTCCGGCTCCTAAGGGTAAAGCTATTACCATGAGCCCAATCGATGACGAATTACACTTGGCGGATGCTTGGAATTATGGTGTAAACTTGCCGACTAAAGCTAATCCGATGAAGAAAGAAACGGTTAAAGGCAGTCAATTTGAAGTACCGCTCCTCGAATTCTCCGGTGCTTGTGCCGGTTGCGGTGAAACACCGTATGCACGCCTTGTAACGCAACTCTTTGGTGACCGCATGATGATTGCCAATGCGGCCGGTTGCTCCTCTATCTGGGGCGGGTCCATGCCGACATCTTCCTATACAGTTAATCAGGCAGGCCAAGGTCCTACTTGGGCAAACTCGCTCTTTGAAGATAATGCGGAATTTGGATATGGTATGCGCGTAGGTACTACGAAGATTCGTGAACAAATCGGCGAATATGTAACAACGGCTATCGGCGAATGTACTGAAGAACAAGCTGAACTTAAAGTAGCTCTTACCGATTGGAACGAACATCGCGAACAGGGTGCCGGTACGCGCGAACGGTCAGCTCGTTTGGTAGCACTTCTTGAAAAAGTGGCTAACCCAACCAAAGCTATGACGGCTATTTTAGACGAAAAACAATACCTCGCCAAACGTTCGCAATGGATCTTCGGCGGTGACGGTTGGGCGTACGATATCGGCTTCGGCGGCCTCGACCATGTACTCGCTTCCGGTGATGATGTAAACATCCTCGTATTTGATACGGAAGTATACTCCAATACGGGCGGTCAATCCTCCAAAGCAACGCATACCGCAGCGGTAGCTAAATTCGCAGCCAGCGGCAAGCGTACGAAGAAAAAAGACCTCGGCATGATTGCCATGTCCTATGGTTATGTATATGTGGCACAGGTAGCTATGGGCGCCGATAAGAATCAGCTCCTCAAAGCGATGACGGAAGCGGAAGCATATCCTGGTCCATCCTTAATCATTGCTTACGCACCATGTATCAACCACGGTATTAAATCCGGTATGGGGACGACGCAGGAAGAATCCCGTCGCGCCGTAGCTGCCGGCTATTGGGATTTGTATCGTTACAATCCTGCTTTACGTGGCACTGATAAAAATCCGTTCAGCCTCGATTCGAAAGAACCTACTGAAAGCTTTAGAGATTTCTTGATGGGCGAAGTGCGTTATGCATCGCTTAAACAGACATTCCCTGAAGTGGCGGAAGAACTCTTTGCCAAAACAGAAGAGGATGCCAAAGAACGTCGTTTATCCTACGTACGTATGCAAGAAAGTTTGGCACCAAAACAATAATGGCTACACATCTTTTAGATAGAATGTAGTAAAACCTCCAAGGAAACTGCACGAACGGGCATTGGGGCCCCATGTTCGTGCAGTTTCTGTTTTAAGGGAAAGTTGCAATATCAGGAGGTTCATTAGATGAATCGCCTCTGTTTTAAAATTGCTATGGCTCGTTGATTTTTGGTTGTCATCCTTTGGTCGATTCTATGATATATTTATATACAAGAGTATAGAGTTATATTTATAGGTAAGAGTATAATTATAGCAATGGATAATCTAGATGAAATATATCTTCACTTATTGAGGGATAGTCAGGTAGGAAGGAGTGGGAGTATGGCACTTTCGGTCTATGTAGGACGGGCCGGAACAGGCAAAACACACGCTTGCTTTGAATATATTAAGCAGGTCATCGAAAACAATCCGGGCGAGCCTATTTTATATATCGTACCGGAGCCGGCCACCTATACGATTGAACGCAGTTTGGCGGAGTTTATGCCGAACGGCGGTTTTACCACGGTTCGTGTCGTCGGTTTTAATCGGTTGGTGTACCAGGTTTTCCAATCGGTAGGTATGGTCCGTGAAACCGGTTTATCGGACATCGGTCAAAAATTATTGCTTCGTTTAATTATGAAACGGGAGCAGGGCAAGCTTGAATTATTGGGGCAGTCTGCCAAGCAACCTCATTTTGCCGATGTATTGCAGGGCCTTTTGAGCGAGTGTAATTCATTCCGTGTCAGCGCCGACGATTTGAAAGTGGGTGCCGATAAGGTCGGTTCTATGGTATTACAGCGTAAGCTTCAAGAGCTGGCGCACATTATGGAATCTTATGAAAATCTCGTCTCAACGACAGGGATTAATACGAGCAATCGCATCGAAGAGCTCATTGATGTGTTGCCAAAAAGCCCGTTACTTCATAAGGCACACGTCATTGTGGACGGCTTTCATTGGTTTACGCCGCTCCAAATGGAGCTCTTATATACCTTGTTTGATTTGGCCAAGGACAGCATTTTAACCATTACCTTACAGCCGGAACTGGCTAATTTACAGGTACCGCCGCAAAAATTGCGCTTGTTTGGTCGTCCGCATTCCGTGTTTGCGGATGTGTCTGAACGCTATGGCTCTAATCTTACGGTGCGAACGTTTGATGCTAATCAGCGCTTCAAGGATCCTTTATTGGAAAGTTTAGCAAATCGATATTTTAATTCGCCGATTAAACAAAATAGTGTTAAAACGACCTTGCCGGTGACAGTGGCCTATAACCGGGCTCGTGAAGCTGATGCGGTGTGTCGCCAAATTTTAGAGGCTATGGAGAAACCGAACCGTCGTTGGCGTGATATTACGATTATGCTCCGTGAGTCGGAAACGTATGGCGATATTTTGGAAAAAACATTGAAACGTTATGAGATTCCGTTTTTCTCGGATCGACGTCGTCCGATGGTGAGTCATCCTTTAGGCGAATTCCTGTTGGGCCTTTTGGCAGTAGTACGCCGGAATTTTGACCATGATGCCATATTCCGTTTGTTAAAAACCGATTTCTGGCCGTTAAGCCGGTCTACGGTGGATGAACTGGAAAACTATTGTCTCGAGTTCGGTATTCGTGACTTTATGTGGCTCAAAGACAGCTGGCCGTATGAACGAAAAAATCGTTTTGACAGTAGCGATGATGACGATACGTATGATGAAAAAATAGCCGATGAAATCGAAGCGGTTGCCGATGTGAACGCAACCGATATGTCCAATGTAGATGTTGCCTTGACCGAGGGATTAGCAACAGGCACGAAGAATACTGATGCGGTTAAAGACGCTGCCACCACTGTACTTGCACCCGATAATATCATCCCGGCGGAACTCATGGAAGCGCACACGGAAACAGCTCGCAGATTGCGCGTCAATGCGGCTCATGATTTCATTATGGGGCACTTGCGTGCTTTTTGGGAATTTGCCAAGGAAGAACATACCGGATATGAATGGTGTGAACAGCTATTCAACTTAATGACGAAGGTGGGTGTACCGGCTCGTTTGGCACAGTGGGCAGCTGATGCGGAAACAGTGGGTGATGCAGAAAATGCGGCAGCTCACGAACAGATGTATAAACGCGTCATAGCCTTGTTTGATGAGATTATGACTTTAAAATTGCCGGATACTATGACAACGGCCGAAATAAGCTTGCTTTTGGAAGAGGGCTTGTCGGAAGTATCTTATTCATTAGTGCCGCCGAGTCTCGATCATGTTATGGTAACGACGGTGGAACGCGGCTACACTCATGAAAGCGATATCGTCTTTTTAATGGGTCTTAATGACGGTGTATTCCCACAGCATATGGGGGACGAAGGGTTATTAAAAGATACGGAGCGCGAGGTTTTGAAAAAAGCCGGCATTACCTTGGCAGAAGGCGCCTTGGTGCGTGCCTTCAACGAAAACTTTTTGCTTTATTTGGCCTGTACCCGAGGACGTGAAGAACTTCATGTGTCCTATGCGAGTTCCGATGAAGAAGGGGCTGCTATGGAAAGTGCCTTGGCTATCAGACGTTGGCAACAGCTGGGCTATATGGCAGGAACTAAGAGCGCACCGCTCACGATTCCGGACGGACAGGAACCGGCCTATATTTGGCGACCTTTGCAAAGTCTGTCTTTACTGGCCGGTCAGATGGGGACGGTGGCACAAGACGGTGATTTGGCTCCGATTTGGCGCAGTATTTACGATTGGAGCCTTGAGGGTCAATACCGTGATGCTTTGCGCGTAGCAACGCGTGGTGTTGCGGACAATAATGATGTGCCGGTCGTGTCAAAGGAAGTTGTGCAGGCTTTATTGTTTAATAAGGATGCGTTAACCGGTTCCGTGACTCGTTTAGAAAAATATCAGCAGTGTCCGTTCGCTTTTTACGCCCGTTACGGTTTAAAACTGGAAGAACGACCGGTTAAACAATTCGGCGCACCGGAAATTGGTATATTCCTCCATGAAAGTTTGCGTGCTTTGGGGATGCAGCTGTTAAAAGGACAACGGCAGTGGCGTGATATAAATCCTGATGAAGAAGCGGCGCTTTGCGAAGCGGTAGTGGCTGATATCAGTAAGGAATTGCAGCTTGGCGAAGAAGGCGATGTGTATGAGACCGTATTGCGGGATCGCCTTGAAAAAACGCTTAAACGCACAGTAAATCGTCTCAGTGATTGGTCACAGAAGAGTCAATTTGATACGCGTTATTTGGAAAAAAGTTTCGGCGGTTATGGCGGCAGCGACCAATGGCCGGCTGTTCAAATTTCGCTGGGCAATGAATCATACATTCAGCTTATCGGCCAGCTTGACCGCGTCGATGAGTGGCAAGGCGAAGACGGCAAAACTTATGGCCTCGTGGTAGATTATAAGTCGGGTCATGCCGAGGTAACAGCCGCTGATGTGTATTATGGACTCAAATTGCAGCTTGTAACTTATTTGTTAGCCTTGGAACGAGCTCAACGGAGTGACAAAATTGAACCGGCCGCTTTGGTTTATACGTATGTTAAAAATCCGCGCATCAGTAAGAGCGATATGTTGACGGAAGACATGGCGGCAGACTTGGTGAAGAATGATACGGGTCTTAAAAATGACGGTTATTTTACAGATAATGTAGAACTTTTGACAAAACTGGATGAAACGGTTGCGTCGGGTAAATCCACGCCGTATGTACCGATTCGTATTACCGGCAAGGGGCTGATTCATGGTCAAGATAAAAAGAAAACTAAGTCGGACAATGAATTTAAAGTTCTTACTAATTATGCGGAAAAGGTCATGAGTAAGGCCGGCAAGCACATTTTGGCCGGTCACTTTCCGATAAGTCCGTTTAATTTAAATAAATATATTCCGTGCTCGTATTGTCAGTATCAGGCTCTATGCCGTTTTGAAAATACTCGCAATAATTATCGTTATATAGAAAGAATGAAAGAGGAAGATGTGTTAGCTAAAATGGCGAAAGGAGACGATGTATATGAAGTGGACAGACGCCCAACAAGCGGCGATTGATGCGCCCAAGCCGGGTTCACGATCTTCGCAAACCTTGCTCGTGGCGGCGGCTGCCGGCTCCGGTAAAACCGCCGTTTTGGTAGAACGAATTATTCAACGGTTGAAATCAAAAGACAATCCTCTATCTATCCAAGAGCTCATGGTTGTAACCTTTACTAAAGCGGCTGCAGCCGAAATGAGTGCCCGTATCGGCGCCAAATTGGCGGAGGAGTTTAATCAGACCGGTGATTCGTATTTGGAAGAACAACTTAGTTTGTTACCGTCGGCTCACATATCAACGCTCCACTCCTTTTGCCAATGGGTCATCAGCAGCTATTTTTATCGCCTTGATATCGATCCGTCCTATCGCATCGGCAATGAAGGGGAATTGCTGCTTCTGAAAACCGAAGTGTTGGAGAAGTTACTTATTAAGGCCTATGAGGCGAACAGTTACCATATTTTTGAGATTGCCGATATGTTCGGGAACGAGCGGTCTGATCAAGGAATTATGAATCAGATTTTAGATTTGTATCAGTTCGCCGTGGCACAGTCCGATCCTACCGCATGGCTTTTGGAGGCTAAACAGCGCTATGAAGAGGCTCTCACAAAATCTCTGGCCGAAACAATTTGGGGCGAATATTTTATGGCGGAGCAGCAAACGTTAATCGAGGATATAGACAATCGTTTAGTTCGCTTTACGGGTATTTTGAATAGTCCGGGCGGGCCTACAAAAGGTGCGGAATTTGTTGATGAATTGCAGTATATTATGGCTGCTTTGAGTGATGCCAAAACTTGGGATGACATGGTTGCCGCGGTTGCTTTAATCGGGAATCATGAGTTTAAGCGACTTAATATGAATCCGGCCAAAAAAGATGCGGACCTCGTTGATGACGGATTATTGTCACAGGCGAAAGGGTTAATAAAGGGGGTTCGTGAGTCATTAAAGGACATGCTAAAGGGCTCCTTCGTAATTACCGAAGCCCAGTTCAAGGAACAAATTAAACAGAGTTTGCCGTATGTGACGGGGCTTGTTGATTTAACTTTAGCTTTTATGGAAGCGTTTAAGGCGGCCAAGCAAGAATTGGGGATGCTGGATTTTTCAGATTTGGAACATTTATGTCTGGCCCTCTTACGAGAAAAAAAGGAAGACGGCAAATGGTATCCGTCAGAAGTAGCGTTGGAGTTGCAAGGTACATTCAAAGAAGTCATGGTCGATGAGTATCAGGATACCAACGGTGTACAGGAAGAAATCGTCAATTTGGTGTCGCGTAAGGATAATCGCTTCTATGTAGGCGATGTGAAGCAAAGTATCTATCGTTTCCGTATGGCCAATCCATTCCTTTTTATGAAAAAATACCATGATTTCGAGCAAAATGTGGAGGCGGAAGAACGACGGATTGACTTATCTCAGAATTTCCGCTCTGATGCAAATATTTTGGAATTTACCAACTTTCTCTTCCGCCAAGTTATGACAGAAGAAGCAGCTGAACTTAATTACGGTGATGCGGAAGCTTTGAATCCGGGGCGAGTAACCGATGATGCTCCGGATAATTGGGTGGGCGGTCCGGTAGAGCTTCATATTTTGGATGTGGGCACTGAAAAAACGTCTACGTTTAGCGGTGGCGGTGCCGGAGATGCAGCGACCGGCGAGGCATCGTCTGCCGGTGACTCGAAGCCTGCTGCTTCCGGTTATACTTCAAGCAATGAGGCAAATGATGACGATGACGCGGATTTAGAAAATGATGAAAAAGAAACGGCCTTCATCATTGAAAAGATAAAAGAGTTAAAAAATTCCGACAAGGTCGTACAGAATCCGGACGGCTCGTTTCGGCCTTTGGAGTGGCGCGACATAGTAATTTTGTTGCGTTCGCCAAGGGTGCGGGCCGGTCGTATGGTAGAAGCCATGAGACAAGTGAGTATTCCGGCATATGCGGAAGAAAACACGGGCTATTTCAGTGCTATTGAAGTAAAACTTTTACTTTCGCTATTGCAAGTTATCGACAACCCGGAACAGGATTTGCCGATGGCAGTGGTACTCAATTCGCCGTTTGTCGGCCTTGATGCCAATGAATTGGGGCACCTTCGCATGAGCGGTGACGGCTCGTTGTGGTCACTTTTGGCTGCTTATGGTGATGATACACAAAATGAGGCGGTTCAAGCTTTTGTCACTCGTTTTGAAAAATGGCGAACTTATTCACGCCATCACAGTGTGAGCGATTTGTTGTGGACCATATACGAAGATATGAACTATTTGGAATACGTCAGTGCCATGCCGAATGGTCTCGTACGTCGCGCCAATGTAATGGCTCTTTATGAACGGGCGAAGCAGTACGAAGCAGGGAGCTTCCGCGGTATTTTCAGATTCTTACGCTTTTTGGAAAGCTTGCAGGCTGCCGATCAAGATCTCGGTATCGGTAAAACCGTGAGTGAGGCGGATAATGTGGTGCGTATCATGAGTATTCATAAGAGTAAAGGGCTTGAATTCCCAATCGTATTTTTAAGTGCCGTACAAAAAGGCTTTAATATGCAGGATATGAGAAAGGCTATGCAACTCCACGGTGAGAGCGGTATAGGTCTCAAAGGCTATTATGAAGACTATCGGGTGCTGTATGGTTCCTTACCATGGCGCTTTGTGTGTGATAAGAATTTGCTGGCTCTTAAGGCTGAGGAAGAACGTGTTTTATATGTAGCACTTACCAGGGCTCGTGATAAGCTGTTTATTACCGGTTTTGAAAAAAATATTCCCGGCTTATGCGCTAAAATGGCGGCATCGGCACTCTTAACAGATACACAGACGTTGAGCAAAAGTTTAATTACTAAGGCAAATTCATATTTGGATTGGTTTATTATGGGGCTCAGTCGTCATTTGGACGGCGGTAATCTTATAAGACAGTACAGCGGAGTAGAAGATGTGGCGTCCATGGATTTGAAAGACAAGAGTTGCCGTGTAACGGTAACAATTCACGATGGCAGCCAATATACGACTTTACAAAAAAGCACTACTAAGAAATCGGCTATTTTGGAGGCTGTTGAGAAATTAAATCCTGTTTCGGCAGAGCCGCTTGATGCTGATTTGGTTGCACGTTTTGATTTCCGCTATCTGTATATGGGAGCCGTCGGGCGTGCCGCTAAAATTTCCGTCAGTGAATTGAAGCGTCGTTTTGCCGAACAGGAAGAAGAGGCTGCCATCCTTGTGAATCCGGTTGAAAACCCAATGACTGTAGCACAAGCTGAAGCTACCGTAAACACAGCAACAGCTGAAGCTACAGTAAATACAGTAACGGCTGAAGCTACCGTAAACACAGCAACAGCGGCGGCTACTTCAACTTTAGCATCAAATAACACTTCAACTTCAGCTTTAAATCCAGCTTTAACTTCAGCTTCAACTGCAGTGGACTTGGGCCCGTTTGGTATTAAACCGCAGGCGTTGGAGGCTGCTGAAGAAGTAAGCACCGGTGCTCGTTGGGGGACTTTAATGCATGAGGCTATGCAGTGGTTGCCGTTGGAAACGTATACGCAAGAAAGTTTAAGTGCTAAGTTGGATCAACTGACTTTGTCGGGCTATTTTACGCAGGATGAACGTCATGTTTTGAACGATAAAGCTTTATATCGCTTCTTTAATTCGGATTTAGGCAAGCGGTTGCTGAAAGCAAACGAGTCGCCGTCGAGTGCCGGCAGTGCCGGTGGAGACAGTGGGAACCAATCACAAGTAGCTCGTGAATGGCCATTCAGTATGCTCATTGAAGGGCATGATGTGTATCCGGAAGTGGAACCGGGTGAAAAACTCTTCCTTCAGGGGATTGTGGATACGGCGTTTTTAGAAGATGACCAATGGGTATTGGTGGACTATAAGACGGACCGCGTTAAATCCGGTGAAGAATTAGTTCGTCGCTATGCCGTACAGCTACGCATTTATAGCGAAGCACTGGAGCGTTTGACGGGTAAAAAAGTTAAAGAACGCTATATTTATTCGTTCCGCTTGAATGATGCGGTACCTGTACCGGTAGAGTGATAGAAACTTGTGAGCACCTATGAGTACATGTGAATGCCTGCGAATATCAATGCTTTATGACTAGAATGTTTGAAGCAACTAATCATATAGTTAGCAGTACCTAATCAAATATTGAAAAAGAAAAGAAGTTATCCCCTCAGCTTTTGCTCAAGGGATAACTCCTTTTTAGGTAACATTGTTTAATTTTTAATTTTCGTCATTCACGGTGAATGATTACATAAGCGTCAGCTTATTTTTTAGCAGGACCAAACCATTTTTCGTAAATTTTGTCGTAAGTACCGTCAGCTTTCAAATCAGCTAAAGCTTTATCAGCTTGTTCTTTCAACTGTTTGTCGTCTTTACGGAATGCCCATACGAATGGTTCCGGATCTACAGGTTCGCCGATAATCTTGGTATCAGCATCAGCACCCTGTTTCAAGTAGTAAAGAGCAACTGCGTTGTCCAATACGCTGGCATCAGCAGTGCCGGCTTTCAATTCATTGAATAACTGGGAGTTGCTGTCAACGGATTTAACCTGTGCGTTAGGAATTTTTTCAGCTACGTCTAAGGCCACGCTGCCGATTTGAACAACGATACGTTTGCCGGCTAAATCGTTCATGCTTGTAGCAGTGTCATCTTTTTTAACAATCGCTACGAAACCGCCTTTTTCAAAGTAAGGATTACTGAAAAGAACAGCTTTTTCACGTTCAGGAGTTGCACTGAGACCGGATGCAATCATATCGATATCTTTACTCTGCAAAGCAGGAATCAAAGCATCGAAGCCCATGCTCTTGAACTGCATTTTGTAACCCATTTTCTTGGCAACAGCATCAGCAAGGTCAATATCGAAACCTACATATTTGTCGCCTTCGGTGAATTCAAATGGAGGGAACGTGGTTTCGGCCCCTACTTTAAGAACTTTTTCTTGATTGTCGCCGCCGGTGCTGCCGCAACCTGCAATTAAACCGGCTGTCAACAAAGCCGCTGTTAAAGTGAGCACAACTTTTTTGCTCGCAAATTTTTTAAGTGAACTAAACATAATTACTTCCCCCTACGTTAAAACTTCAAGGACTCTTAAAAACTCAAAATCAATTATATGCATATTATAGACCTTTTATGTATAAATATCAACAATAAAATTATAAATATTCGAGGTCGACGTTGGGCAAGTAAAATTAAGTACTCTATGTATGTGTGTTGAAAAAGGAATAAGCCCCTGTCTCCTCCCGGCGAGTCAAGCTCGAAAGGTCGTTCAACAGGGGCTTATTCCTTTTTCTGCGTGCATGACTCCAGAGCACATAAGTTTTACTTGCCCTTTCCGTTGCGCCTTGAATATTAGGAGGGGAGAGAGGAGATAGGGCCATCATGCTTTCTGTAACACGCACGTGGCAGTTAATGTCTTGATTTTATATGTCCTAATGCTACACGCATAGAGACAATAGGACTTCTTTTCTTTTTTTATAAATGTATCTCAGAGCATGCATACCTTTACTAATCTTTATGCTGTGCGTCTTTATGCCACCATACAATCCCTTCTTGTGTAGGCAATACGCTTCTGTCAAATGTAGGTTCTACAATGCCGGCTTTTTTCTGTTTGAAATAGTCGAGCATAGCAGCTTTACATTGTTTCCACAAGAGAAGAATAGCCGTTAAGTTTGTAAGTACCATGAAGGCCATGAATAAGTCAGCCAAGTTCCATACGAGGTTAAGGGACGCGATGGAACCGAAGTAAACCATGATAACTACAAATACGCGGAAGATGTTTAAGTAAATAGGGTTTTTAGTTAAATGAGCGATGTTGATTTCGCCATAGTAGTAGTTGCCTACGATGGAAGAGAAGGCAAACATGAAAATAAAGATAGCCATTACAGGGGCAGCCCAGCTACCAAGTTGCATTGCAAGGTCATGCTGAATGAGGGCGATACCGGTGAGGCCGGTGGTTGTATAGTTACCGGAGATCAATACGATGAACGCGGATGCGGAACATACGAGGAAGGTATCTACGAATACGCCGAAGGCCTGGATGAGACCTTGTTTAACCGGATGGCTTACATCAGCGGTAGCGGCAGCGTTCGGGACGGAACCTTCACCGGCTTCGTTGGAGAACAAGCCACGTTTGATACCGTTCATGATAGCAGCACCGAAGAAACCGCCGGCAGCGGCGTCAAAGGTAAAGGCTTTTGTGAAAATTGTATAAATTACACCCGGTAATTCCGTAATGTTAACCAATACGACATAAATGGAGGTTAAGATGTATAAACCGGCCATAATCGGTACGAGCCATTCGCTCAAACGAGCAACACGAGCGATACCGCCGAAGATAACAAGGGCCGTCAAAATAGCAACGCCGATAGCTGTTACCTGAGGATCAAGGTTTACGATAAGTAAAGCATTAGCTAACGTGTTGGCCTGTACGGAGTTGTAAATCAAACCGTAGGTTACACTGATGAGCACGGCAAAGAGGAATGCGAATGCCGGGTTTTTCAAACCTCGTTTGATGTAGTAAGCCGGACCACCGTGGAAACCGCCTTTACTGGAAGGTACTTTGTAAATCTGAGACAAGGTACTTTCTACAAAACCGGTTGCGGCGCCCAATAAGGCGATGAACCACATCCAGAAGATTGCACCCGGACCGCCGAGTACAACGGCGATGGCAATACCGGCAATGTTGCCCACACCAACGCGGGAGGCGGAGCTTACGCAGAATGCTTGGAATGAGGAAATGCGGTTGCCTTCCGTTTTTTTACCAACATCTTCGCCTAAAAGACGAATCATTTCCTTGAGTTCGCGTACCTGGATAAATCCGGTGCTGAAGGTGAACCAGAAGCCGGCTAAAATTAAATAAA
This sequence comes from Veillonella seminalis, assembly GCF_003992065.1. GTDB lineage: Bacteria > Bacillota > Negativicutes > Veillonellales > Veillonellaceae > Veillonella_A > Veillonella_A seminalis. The sequence continues at coordinate 109,184 of NZ_RQUZ01000008.1, read as the reverse complement.
TGATAATAATGTAGTCCCAGAGAAAGCCGGTTATAGTTCCGATGAAAGAGTTAAAAGCGTCCATAATGAAATTCCTTTCCTGCTTTTTGAAAAAAATAATACATCTCTATAGAATATATCTAGGAATATTATACTATATTCCAAGTGTGTCGTATACATTTCTTAGGAACTTTATACAAAATGTATATTGTATTCTGTATAAATTGATTGGTCGGGGGCGACTTGTTTTTTTGCCTTTAGTAGTATATAATAATATAGCTAGCCGTAATGCAGGACTGGATTATGGCAGTCTTGTGGGGCTCGTGCAATGGAAGCCTGTGAATCGTGTCAGGATCGAGAGATAGCAGCACTAAGCGGTTACTTTCATGTGCCACGAGGGAACCTATAAGGCTGTCATAATCGAGTGTTGTGACGGCTTTTTTGTTTATAAGAAAGGAGGGAATCCTATGAGTTATGTAGCGTTGTATCGGAAGTGGCGCCCGCAGACCTTTACGGACGTGGTGGGGCAAAAGCAAGTCAGTGAAACGTTAATGCGTGCCATTCGTGAAGATAAAGTAGCGCATGCGTATTTGTTCTCCGGACCGCGTGGGACGGGGAAAACGAGTGTAGCTAAAATTTTTGCCAGAGCCATTAACTGTGAAAAAGGCCCGACCGATCATCCTTGTAACGAATGTACCTCTTGTAAACAAATTTTGAACGGCCAATCCATGGACGTTTTGGAAATAGATGCGGCGTCGAACCGCGGTATTGATGAAATTCGTTCTTTGCGGGAAAGTGTTAAATTTTTACCCGTTGAAGGTCGTAAAAAAATCTTTATTATTGACGAAGCACACATGTTGACGAACGAAGCGTGGAATGCGCTTTTGAAGACGATTGAAGAACCGCCGCCTCATATTATGTTTATTTTTGCCACTACGGAAGTGGACAAACTGCCGGTTACGATTTTATCGCGTTGCCAGCGTTATACGTTTAGACGTATTACGGCGGAAGATATTGCTGAACATTTGTTGCATGTGGCTACGGAAAGTAATATTCAGCTTGCACCGGATGCGGCACAGCTCATTGCGATTCATGCGGATGGCGGTTTGCGTGATGCCCTCAGTATTCTGGATCAATGCTCCGGTATGACAAAGGATATGATTACGGCGAAGACCGTGGAAACTATGATCGGGCTCGTAGGCAAAGAATGGATCATGGAATTCCTCGATTATTTGCGCCGTGGTGATGGGGCTGCTGTTTTGGTAGCGTCTAAACAGGCACTTAGTGAAGGGCGTGACAGTAAACAAATCATTGAGGCCTTGATTCAACATGTGAGAGCCTTGTTGATTGAAAAAGTTATGCCGACTGCGGAAGAATTGGCGTTATATGCACCGTTTAAGGACGCATTTGCGGCTCAGGCTGAGTTCTTGTCGGTGGATGAACTCAATTATTTTGTCAAAGAATTACAACAGATTTTGAATGATGCTAAACGTGTAGACAATCCGCGCATCGTTATTGAGATGGGCTTATTGGGAATTTGTGCCCGAGCACAGGTCAGCGAAGAAGATGTTTTACAGCGATTGGCAGCTGTAGAACATCGTTTGGATGAAACGGATAATCAAGTGAGTGCAAGGTTGGCTCAATTGGAATCAGAGCCCAGAGTCATGGCCGGTTCGGGTGGTATGAATCAAGGAATGCCGGCTTATCAAGGTGCGGCACCTCAAGGCAGTATGCCGCCGGGAGCTGATATGTCGGGATCAACGATGCCCGGGGGTATGGTGCCGAATGCAGGCGTACCGGGAACGGTACCGCCGGGGATGACACCCCATGTGGGAATGGCACCGCCAGCAATCGTAGCTGCGCCGGCTCCGACGCGGAGTAAGGCACCCGATAAGCGTAAAGCACCGGCTAAAAGTCATAATGGCGGTTCGAGTCGCGTAAGTAATAAAGAACCACGGATTCGGTCTGTTATGGGGGATACATCACTAATTTTAGGCCAGCATATCGAAAATCCTAGGAACTATGATAAAATAAAGAAGGATACGTTACGTTATGCCGCCAGCCGTTCTTGGAATTATACGAGTAACTTCTTTAACCAAGCTTTTTTAATATATATAGATGAAGTACGAGCCGTATTCGTATTCAGCAATCCGCTTCTGGTTGATATGTGCAGTACGGAAGATCGTTTTTATGAATTGGAACAGAGTTTGTATCAAGCTTTAGGACGATATGTAATGGTACAAATATTGTGCCAGAGTGATAGTGCAGCTATGGACTATCGAAATGCGGCTAAGGCTATACTTACCGGTCAGTCGGCGGGAAGTTCTAACGCTCCGGCAGCTAATACACGACCGGCACAACAAGCACAGCAACGCTCTAATTCGGTGACACAACATAATGTGCCACAGGGACCGTCGCAACCAAGTTCATCTCAACCGATGGCACCACAAAGTACAGCACCACAAGCGGTGGATGACTTTGGTGCCGGCACAGTTGACGATTTTGGCGCTTCTAATGCTGTATCGCCAAGTGCACCACCGGTTGATGATTTCGGCGGGTCAGGTAGTGCTGTGGCAGGCAACGTGGCAAGTATGCCGGCTATTGATGATTTCGGTGCAGCAGATTTTGACGTACCGCCACCACCTGAAGAAGAATTCGGTGATGGTGAAATTGAACCGTCAACGCAAAAAAAAACTGCAATTCCCGGTGATTTAAGCAAATTTACTAAATGGGATGAAAGTAAAGCTACGCCGGAAGAGCGTGCCAATTCCATTTTAATGGGTGCGCTTATTAATGCGGCGGCTGAAGGCAATGATATTTACGTGGAAGTTATTGATGACGATGAGCCTCATAAGGATGCTAAAAAATAGAGTCGATGAGTATCATACTGTTATTCAAGAATAGATTTGGTGAATTATATTTATATGGTATTTAAATAAAGAGTGTTTTTACTAAAGGAGGAACAATAATGTTCGGTAAAGGTATGCCAAATATGGGCAATATGCAAGGTATGATGAAAAAAGTACAGAAGATGCAGGCAGATATGCAGAAAATGCAGGAAGAATTGAAAACTAAAACAGTTGACGCTTCTGTAGGTGGCGGTGCTGTAACCATCGTAATGAACGGTGAAAAAATCGTTCAATCCGTTAAAATCGATCCTTCCGTAGTAGATACTGACGATATGGAAATGTTGGAAGATTTAGTATTATCCGCCGTGAATGCAGCCGGTCAAAAAGTAGATGACATGATGGCACAGGAAATGAGCAAAGTAACGGGCGGCATGAAATTACCGGGTATGTTCTAAGATGGCCAATCCGTTAGAACGCTTAGTGGAGGAATTGCGCCGTTTGCCCGGCATCGGTGCAAAATTGGCCCGGCGTTTGGCCTATCATTTGGTTGAATTGCCGGCTGATGAAGTGGCCACCTTGATTGATACGATTGAACAGGCCAAAGCGGCCACCAAACGCTGCTCCGTTTGTTTTAATTTGTCCGCACAGGATCCTTGTGAGTTTTGTGCCAATGAAATGCGCGACCATAGTACCATTTGTGTGGTAGAGACCTCTCGTGATGTGGTAGCGATTGAACGAAGCGGCGATTATAAAGGTGTATATCATGTGCTGGAAGGTGCTTTGTCGCCGTTGGAAGGCATTGGTGTGGAAGATATCCGCATTAAGGAATTATTGAATCGTTTACGCGATGAAACGGTAAAGGAAGTCATTTTGGCTACCGATCCGGATCCGGAAGGGGAAGCAACAGCCCTTTATTTGGCGCGTTTATTAAAACCAATCGGTATTAAGGTGACTCGCATTGCACGCGGTGTACCGGTTGGCGGAGATATTGAATATGCCGATGAATTGACTATCGGCGGGGCGGTTATGAATCGCCGGGAAATGTGAGGCTTTTGAATGGATTTAGTAGTAACTGCCGCTGTGGCAGTCGTTGTTATTTATATGATTTTTAAAGTAGCATTTTATACAATTAAGAGAGTTGCTATTCACTTGATTTTAGGCTATGCAGCTTATTATATCAGTGTGAACTTTTTGCATATTCCTGTGGATATGACCGTACTCATGTGGTTTTTAACCGCCGTTTTGGGGCCGATTCCGGTAATCGTAGTGGCTCTGATGCACGGCATGTAATAAAAGGAGGCAGTCAGTATGGCTCAGTTAAATGAAGCTCAGCAACGTGTGGTGAATACGTTGACGAACAACATACTGTTACTAGCCTCGGCAGGTACGGGAAAAACAAATACGCTGGCTTACCGTGTGGCACATATTATTCAAAGTGGCGCAGCCAAGGGTGAGGAGATCCTTTGCATGACATTTACCAATAAGGCCTGTCGTGAAATGAAGGATCGTATTCTGTCTATGGCAGGGCCGGCAGCCAAAGCTGTGGAGGTAAGCACCTTTCACAGCTTTTGTTATAAAATCCTGCAGGAGGAAAGTAAGCGCAATGACAGTCTGTATTTTGACATGACGATTTATGACGAAGTGGACTGTCAGGAACTTTTGTCCCCTTTGGTGCCACCGAATATGCGTGAGGCGGTGTTTATGAACTTGGTGGCACATGTGAAGGAATATCGTTCATTGTGGGGCTATTACAGCGATGATAATGCGGCTGATTATGAAAAAACCATCGATCGTTTATTCATAGAACAGCGCCTTACGATGGAACGTTTTTTTGAAAAACTCAATATGTCCGACTTGGCCGATTTTCGTGCCAAGGGTTATGAGTCATTGGTTGAGTATGATCAAGCTTTGGCCGGAGTTCACGGTGTGGATTTTACCGATTTGATTACGTTGGTGCACCGGCTGTTTCAGGATGAGACCATACGGGAGCGTTGGCGCAGTCGCTATCGTTATATCAACGTGGATGAAATGCAGGATACCAGCGATTTGGAAGGTACTGTTATGAAATGTCTGTGGCAAGACAATCATGTTCTTCTTTGCGGCGATTATTTTCAGACAATTTATGAATGGCGCGGCTCCAATCCAGAACGTCTTTTGGCGGAATATAAGACGGAATTTTCACCGGATGTAATCGTTTTTTATGAAAACTATCGTGCTAATCGGTATTTGTTTGATGCGTCGTTTGGCGTGTTAGAGCATATGTTTCCGCGCTTAATCGGTCAGTTCTATAAGGAACGGCCATTTGCTGCCAGCAAGACTAAGGGCGAGCCTATTGTGGTCCATAAATCTCCGACGGAATGGAAAGAGGGGGCCTATATTTTTGATACCATTCAAACGGTACCGAAAGATAAGAAAATCGGCGTGTTGGTTCGCAACAATAATCAGGCACGGTATTTAAGCAGTCTTTTTGCAAGATGCAATGAACATTTGCCGGCGGAAGAACAGCGTCAATTTATGATTATTGATGAGTTTAAATTTTTCCGACGTCAAGAGATTAAAGATGTAATGGCTTATTTCAAATTGCTTCTTAACCCTCATGACACGGTGAGTGCGAAACGCCTGATTAAACGTTATGTTAAGGGCATCGGTGAGGCGCGCATACGGCAGATTGAAAGTGAAAATGTGCGGACCATGGGGCTTCGTTTAACGGACTTTGTGGATATGCAGATTTTTGAGCGCGAGCCTTATGACGGACTGTTGCAAGGCCTGGTAGCCGGTAATATTGTCGTATATGACGTGGAAAGTACGGGTACAGACACAACACGTGATGAAATTATTCAAATTGCGGCGTGCAAGCTTAATCCGGACGGTTCGGAAGGCGAAATCTTTGAGCGATATATTCGGCCGTCAAAATCAGTGGGCGACTCGGCGTCTGTACACGGTTTTACCGATGAAAAATTGGCTGAAATCGGTGAAGAGGCGGCTGCTGTATTGGCTGAATTTAAAGAGTTTTCAAAGGGTGCTGTTATCGTAGGGCATAATGTAAATTACGATATCAGTATTTTTACCAATGAATTGGCCCGTCATAATCTGGGGAGACCCGAATTCGCCGGCGTTTACGATACGCTCGATATTTATCGCCGTTTTTATCCGCGCCTGCCTAATCACAAGTTGGGATTCTTGAGTGACTACTTCCCGATTGATCATAAACCGACGCATAATGCAATGGATGATATTCGAGCAACGGCATTGCTTTTAATCTATGCGATTGACAAAAATATCAGACCTACAGCGGATCAGCGCCGCGCCTTGATTAGTAATTTTAAAGACGCTTTTGCTACGATGGCTTCGCAAATGGCAACACTCAGACGTAAGATTCTGACGGATAAGCCGTCGGCTTTGTTGGCGTATATCATGAAAGATATGGGCGTACTTCAATACTATCAAGAACGTAAAGAGCCTGAGCGTGTCGAATATATTCGCGACTTGTATCGCCTTATGGTCGATTTGGAAGGACAGGCTACCGATTTAACCGGCAGAGCTTGTTTGCAGCAAATCTTGGAACAAGCGGCTTTGACGGCCGGTGAACCGGATCAACGACTTAAGAATAATGACCGTATTCCGATTATTACTGTCCATCAGGCAAAGGGCAGCGAATTTGATTATGTATTTCTGGCCGGGTTACGGGACGGTCTCTTTCCAAGCTTCCTGTCACTCAAAGAAGGTAAATTATCGGAAGAACAGCGGCTTTTCTATGTGGCGATTACACGGGCAAAAGAGCGACTCTTTATTTCCTACTCGACTACCGATAGTCGCGGTCGTGACGTAAAGCCCAGTGAGTTTTTAAAATATTTGCCTGCTGATGTTATCAGAGAATAAGGAGGTGCCTATGTCACGAAAAACATATCGCCCTGATGATGTATGTTTTTTATTGCGTCCCGAAGATGTAGCGGCCGGAATTGAAACGGTCGGTGCATGGCTCGATGAAAAGCATATGGCTCGTTCAGTCATGAAAAAATTGTTTCAAGAAAAATTGGTATTGCTGAACGGTAAAAAAACTAATCCGAAGGAAACTGTGGCGCTCAATGATGAATTGCGTTTGCAGATGCCGAAGGAAAAATTGGATTATGACCCGGTGCCGATGGAGCTTGTTATTCTCTACGAAGATGAGGAATTGCTTATCTTGGATAAGCCGGTAGGCATTACAGTGAACTCACGGGGACAAGTATCATTGGCTAACGGCGTGGCTCAATATTTCTTGGACAATGGAATTAAACGCAAAGTGCGCTTTTTGAATCGTCTTGACCGTGATACGTCGGGCTGTATTGTAATTGCCAAAAGTGCCTTGGCACAGAGTTTTTATCAACAACAAATTGAAGATCAACGCTTTGAAAAGTGGTATTCTACCGTTGTTCAAGGTGTTTTGACAGATACTAATATTGTGGAGTTACCAATGGCCCGTGGGGATGACGGCATTCATTATGAAGTGCGCGAAGACGGCAAACCGACGCGTACCGTTTATAACGGCACCGGCGTGTTTGAAGAAGTCGAAGGTGATGAGATTGGTGATGTTAAGTCCACCTCTTATCGCGAAGTGAGTGCCGATGAATTGGCAACCATGAGTGAAGCGGAACAGGCTGAATTGGTATCGACCGTAGATATTAGACTTTATACGGGGAAAACCCATCAGATTCGCGTAGCCATGGCCCATTTGGGTCATCCGCTGGTGGGTGATGCGTTGTATAGCAATGAACGTTCGGGGCGGACTTATGAGTTACGGGCACGTCGAGTAGTTTTTACCTCGTTGCGCACCGGTGAAATCGTGACGGTTAGTGCTGATTAAAGGGTTGGCGTAATCATTACAATCAGAGCAAACAGTGGCAGTGCGGATTAATTCGGTTAGAAAAACAACAGTTTTATTTTGTGAAATTAAATTTTGTAAAATATTTAATTTTAGTATGGCATATCAAAATTTTTTGATGTATAATAGATATAGAAAATTCAATATAGTTACATTGTATATTCTTAAATTAATATATTATTACATAAGAAAATAGGAGGTATCCTATGAAAACCGTTGTTTTATTATTCCACCCAAATTTTGAAGCGTCCCGCATTAATAAAGCCTTTGAACAGGCTATTGCCGATGATGTTAACGTTCGTCATATGTATGAATTGTATCCGAATAACCAAGTAGATGTTATGATGGAACAGACTACTTTGACGGAAGCAGATCGTATCGTATTGCAGTTCCCAATGTATTGGTATAACTCGCCATCTTTGTTAAAAGAATGGCAGGATAAAGTGCTTACTTATGGTTGGGCTTACGGCAGCACCGGTAAAGCTTTACATGGCAAAGAATTGTTGTTGGCTGTGTCCACCGGCGCACCTAACTATACTCATGAAGCTGGTATGTATACTGCTACCGAATTGCTTCGTCCGTTCCAAGCTATGGCTGAATTCTGCGGCATGACCTACTTAACTCCGTTTGTAGTAAAAGGTACGCTCACTATGAGTGATGAAGATGTTGCTAAACATGCTAAAGAATATGCTGAATATTTGAAACAGGAAAGCATTCCTGCTTTGGGCAAATTTGACTGATTAGAAGATCAGGACTTTTAGGGTCAAAGAGTCTATAGGCTGAAATGGTCTATAGCTGACAATTAAATAAAAATAAGCCTCTGGGTATTTTCGATGGTGAAAATGCTCGGAGGCTTTTTGTTTTGAAAAGATGATTCTTTAAAGTTTAATAGTAAAAAAGTGTAAAATTAACGAGTTTTTGCTATCAGTAGCAAAAACTGGTGGGGTAGGTGAAAGAATATTTATGGTGTAAAATAAAAGTATTAACTATAGGTATTTCTAGGAGGAAGAAGTATGTTTGCATATGTAGGCTGTCGTACAACAGAGCACCGTAATGCGCGCGGTAAGGGAATTTCAGCATATGAAGTTACGGAGCAAGGATGGAAATTGCTGGGGATTACGCCTATTTTAGAAAATCCGTCATACTTGGCTTTTGATAAAAACAAAGATTATTTATATACAGTTCACGGTGATTATGAAGAAGTAAGTGCTTTTAAAGTAGAGCACGACGGGTCGCTTACATTTTTAAATACGGTGAGTTGTGAAGGCAAAAATCCGGTATATATTGAGATATCACCGGATAATCGGTTCTTATACGTAGCGACGTTGCAAGGTGGTACGATAACAACGATTTCGCGATTATCTGACGGAAGTTTGGGGCAGGCTACTTCGGTTGCTCGAATTAAAGGTCTTACTGATGATGCTGTATCTTTGGCTCATCAATGCGTATTGGATAGAACCGGTCAATGGCTACTGGTGCCAACGCAAGGCCGACATGTAGGTTATGAACGGATCTATGTATTTAAGGTTAATGCTGCAACGGGTGGGCTTTCAGAGCATTTTCACATTGATGCCAGAACTTATGCTGAACCGCGTCATTTGACGATAAGTAAGGATAATCGCCGTGTGTATGTGGTGAATGAAAAAGGGAATTCCGTTACATACTATGATTTTGATGATAAAGCAGGTAAGTTGGCGGCTTTACAAATAGTGCCGTCATTGCCGGAAACATATACAGGCCAAGGTCAAGCCAGTGCCGTTTTGCTTAGTCCAAATGAAGAGTTTTTGTATGAAACGACTCGTATTCATGAGAGTGTGGCCATATATCGGGTGAATAAAGAAACAGGATTTTTAACTAATATAGGATTTACGTTCGTTTTGGGTAAAACACCTCGGTTTTTTACATTTATGCCAAATGGGAAGCAGTTGCTAATTGCCAACGAAGATTCGGATACATTGCAGCTTTTTGATATTGATGCGGATTATGGTCAGGTGACGTTTGCCGGTGTAACAGTAGAAACCGGTAGTCCGACCAGTGTTGTTTTTAAATAGAAGATAAGTAGTAGATTTCAATTTTAAAGTGGAAGGGGCTGTAACGAAATACACCCCTAAAAACAAGAATGCGGTTTGAAGATACGAAAGTGTCTTCAAGCCGCATTCTTGCTATATTTGTATAAGAAAAAAGGCCCCGAAGGGCCTTCTTTGTTGGTATAATTAATTTATGAAGAAAAACCATATCCAACAAGGCAATTATACTAAACTTTCTGGCTTTCGCCAAGTAGTTTTATCTTTGGATTATGGCTTTCAGATCGGACCAAAAGAACCGGTGAGATTACTGGATGCTGTATTGGAGGAACTGGACTATACAAGGTTGCAGCATTTATATTCTTCAAAAGGAAGAAAATCTTTAGTACCTCCCCATCTTTTGTTTAAAGTCTATGTATTAGCTATGACCGAAGGCATTGTATCTGTTCAAAAAATTGCTGATCAATGCACCAAAAATATCCATTATATGTGGCTCTTACAAGGCCATCCGGCCCCATCTCATATGGTATTCCATCGCTTTTTCAAACGGTTAACCGTTGATGTACTTAGAGAGTTACTCTCTCAATTCATTAATATTTTGAGCCAAATTGACAGTTTAGATTTTTCGGAAGTATTCATCGATGGCACTAAATGGGAGGCCTACGCCAATAAATATACGTTTGTCTGGAAGAAAACAATTCTTAAGAATTATGCTAAATTACCGGATAAATTACTGTCTATTCAAAGTGAAGTACAGCAGCTTTTAAGCATAGATGTTTCAGATATGACCGAGGATGAAATATTGGTTTTGCTGGAGCAATCTATACTCGAAAAACAAGTTGAGTTTGTACGCGGTAGCGGTAAGCGAAAACATCCATTACAAAGAGCCTTGGAATCTTGTTTGGCATTACGTGACAAATGAAAAGAATATGATGGAAAACTAGCTATTCTAGGATCTCGTAACAGTTATTCTAAAACCGATCATGATGCTACGTTTATGAGATTAAAAGAAGATCACATGTTAAACGGTCAATTGAAGCCGGCATACAATGTTCAACTAGCTGTTCATAGTGAATATATTATGGGAGTTGGCGTATTTCCGAATCCTACAGATACAAATACCTTAATCCCATTTATGCAACAATTGGAAGGACAATACAAGCAACATTTCCAATATGTGGTAGCTGATGCCGGTTATGACAGCAATGAAAATCTGGCATGGTTATGGACACATAATTACAAAACTTATATTAAGCCCAGTGCGTATGAAGTGAGTAAAACAAAAAAGTATAAGACGGATATTGGTCGAGTAGATAATATGCTATATGATGAGGCAACCGATACCTTTACCTGTGCCAAAGGTCGTACATTACGATTTCAATACATACGCAGAAACAAAAGTAAGACCGGTTTCATTAAGCAAAACCGAGTATACCGGTGTGAAAACTGCAATTATTGTGGCTTACGTAAGGAATGTCAAAAACTTAAGTTCGGAACACTTCCTAAGGGGAATAAGGCGATATATATTGCTACTGATTACCGTGAATTATTAGCCAAAAACAAGGCTGTATTTGAAAGTGACTATGGTCTACAATTGCGAGTAAACCGCTCTATCCAAGTGGAAGGTGCATTTGGCATAACAAAAGAAGATTTTGAGTACACTAGGTTCAGACATCGCGGTAAAGATAACGTAGAAAAAGATTTGCTATTGCTAGCTTTTGGATACAATCTCTTGAAACTGCATAACCGAATACAGAAAAAGAGATTAGGTCAACGATTATTCGAAACTAATTCTGTTGCGTAATTAAAACTAAAAGGCCACAGGCTTATTTAAGTGCGCTAAAAAAACAAAAAACAAGGATATTTTCAGAACTATTGATTCCGAAAGTATCCTTGTTTTAATTGAAAAGGGAGCTGTAACTGAAATGTGAGTAAAAAAACTCAATTTCGTTACAGCCCCTTTTTTGAAGTACAAATTTAAAAGGTATAGGAGATTAACACTTCATGCCGGAACCCTTGCGGGCATAGAACCAATAGGTGATGACTATGGTCACGGCGATGAAGGCTAAAATTATATAGAACGCAGGCATTACCGTCTGATACGTAGTGTAGGACCAACCAAAAATCTTAGGTATAAAGAAGGCCCCGTATGCGCCCATAGCGGCGGTAAACCCGGTTACTAACGAAGATTGCATGCCGTCGGTAAAAATGTACGGAATCATGCGGAAAGAGGCACCCGTTTCAAAACCTGTCATGAAGAACAGGAAGAGGAACGCTGCGAAGAAAATAATGAAGCTGTGGGTAGTTATACCGAACATGATAAATATGGCGGCTATGAACATGCCGATGAGGGACAGCATGGTGATCTTGGTGCCGCTGTTAATTTTATCGGATAACCAACCGCCTACCGGACGAATACCGGCACCGATGAACGGTCCCAAGAATGCGCCGTAAGCGAACGGAATTTCAGGGAATTCCTTATTTACTAACAGGCTCAAAGCAACGGAGAAACCGATGAACGAACCGAAGCCGCAGGTATAAATCCAGGTCATGAGCCAGGTGTGTTTATTGGTGAAAATACTCATCATGGAAGCCGGGCTTTGTTTTGGCAACGGCAAGTTATCCATGTACTTTGCGATGAGTCCTAAGGTGATGAGAATTTGAATAATGCCTACATAACAAGTGTTTTGCAAAAAGATGATAGTGCCATCATTTAATGTTTGCGGCGTACCTACTAGCGGGGCGAAGATGGTCATACCCATTACAATCGGAGCCATGAGGAAGATAATGGAAACGCCGAGGTTACCGATACCGGCGTTAATACCTAAGGCCGTGCCACGTTTGGAACGTGGGAAAAAGTGACCGATGTTAGCCATGGACGAAGAGAAGTTGGCGCCCGCAATACCGAGTAAGAGTACATAGACGAAGAAGGTTTCGTACGATGTAGTCGGATCCTGTAAAGCCTGCGCGAGCCCCCATAGAGGAATTAAGAGAAGCGCCGTAGCGATGAAGGTCCAGTTGCGGCCCCCTAAGATGCCCGGCATATAGGTATATAGGAGTCGCCCCGTAGCACCTACGAGCCCCGGCATGGCGGCCAAAGTGAAAAGCTGCTCATCGGTGAAGTGAAAGCCGATGGCGTTAAGCTTTACGGCAATTGTTGACCATAATGTCCATACACAGAACGAAATGGTCAAGGCGATAGTAGATACGATTAAATTTTGATTTGCGATTTTTTTACCATATTGATTCCAAAACTGTTCATTTTCCGGATTCCATTGAGCCAATATTTCGCGGCGGCTCAGTTTTGGGCTTGCGGTTGTTGCTGACATGCGTACACTCCTTTGTTACAGTAATGCAGAAAGCAGCCGGTATCCTAACTTGTGATATAGAATGCGGCTATTATCAACATGACGATGTTGGCTTTATACCGAGGTGTATCAAGTCGATTTATTTCGGAATACAGCCGTGGGGTATAAAGTGTGTCTAATTGGAGTATAGGAAAAATATTCAATTTTGTATGTGATAAATATCACTGAAAAGTAAGATTCTGTGAAAAAGAATGTTTTTTGCTGAGTGGAAATCAAATTTGATTGAGTCTATGGAGTATGGAATTCAAAATGAAATTGTGCATTTTGTAGAATCCGTTAAAAAAGGCTGTCATGAGGCACTAAATATATAACGTTAGATATATAGTATGCTATAATAGAATAGGTAATGCTTTTAGGGAAAAGGCGTTTTTAGAATAGATTACAACTGAGGTGTTACGTATGAAGTATACGTTTGATATGGTACAGGATCTGCGGGTATTACGCGGTATTAATGAAGCGGAATTTAAGACGTTATTGCAGACTGTAGGTGCTTTTACCAAGAAAACTAAAAAAGGAGCCTATATAACGCTTGCCGATGAAGAGGTGTGCTGCGTAAGCGTGATTTTAAAAGGTACGGTCCACATGATGAGTGAAGATATTTGGGGGAATCGGTCGATTTTGGTGTTTATGAATCGCGGTGATTTATTCGGTGAATCTTTTGCCTGCAGTTCTCATCAAGTGTCACTGGTTAACTTTTACGCCGCTTCCGATGTGACGGCACTGTATATTCCGTTCGATAAATTATTGTCACTGTCTGCCAACGATTCCGGCGCGTATCGTCAGTTGGTGCAGAATATTATGACACTCATTGCCGATAAAAATGTGCGAATTTTGCAAAAGTTGGAAATTGTATCCAAGCGTAATTTGCGTGATAAGTTGATGGCTTACTTTTCCTATATGGCAAAAGCCTGGGGCAGCATGGAATTTGATGTGCCGCTTGGCCGTGTAGCACTCAGTGAGTATCTTTGTGTAGATCGCAGTGCGTTAACTCGGGAGCTGTCGCGTATGCAGGACGACGGTTTGATCGAATTTGAAAAAAATCATTTTAAAATTTTAGCACCGGTCGATTCATTGGCATAATCTACTTGTTTTATCGGATAACTTAAATAAATGTAAAAAGAGCGACGAATTTTCGTCGCTCTTTTAGTTTGCATTTTTGATGTATTTAATATTATCTTCTTATCAAGATATAAACCATATCCAATAGTGGTAAAATCATCGCTACTAAAGCAATTTCGTTATGATACGGTATAGTCGTCAATGGAATCCACATGCCGATGATGGTTAAGACAGACCAGGCAATCGGGCGGGTCCATGTGTTGGTTTGAGTACTGATAACAGTTGTTGCCGCGGAAACTTTATTGGTATTGGACGGAGCCGATTGAGTTTTAAGCCAAGACGTCCATTTGCCCCAACGTTGGAAGGTTAAGAAGGCACCAAATAGGGAAGCCACACTTAACACAACCATCCAAATGCCCCAAACAATTTTTAGGGCCATCGTATTGTGATTATGAATATGTAAATTGATGAGCGTTGTTAAGCCGGTGAAGTACCATGGAATCGGTTGCGAATAGAAATGGTCTTGTTGACCGTCTTTATATAAGTTGGCGTATATCGGCTGCCCTAAGAATAAAGCCGGATCTTCATCGTTTTCACGACCTAAATAGAAGGCATAATGCTGTCCGTTAAATCGGGACGGATAATCCATGGAAATCAAGAGCTGGCCCGGATATTTGGCTTGTACACGGAAAATTGCTTCGGATGGTGTTAAAATATCAGATTTCTGAGTACTCAATTCGATTTTGGCATTGTAGGCCACATCCTTATTATAGTTGTCGTTTAAGATAAAGAAGGCGGCAATACCGGTACCGGAAATGCTGAGAATAAAACCGAAAATAACGGTTAACATCATTAACTCGCGATGCAAATTGGCAAAACGACTGCGCAAGGACTCTTTGAAAGAATGAGGTTTTGCGGTATTGTCGGTTACTGCGGTAGTGGTGGTGTCGGTATTTGTACCGGCGGTATTGGCTGCAACAGGGTTAACTTTTTGATTTTGCAACATAGCTCTACGCAATTTCGCTGCTTTGGAGAATGGTCCGTATAAAAAAGCACCACTGGCGACGGCCAAACCGCAGATTAAGGAAATAATACCGATGAGATATAAGCCTAATCTATCTAAAGCTAAGCGCGTGTGTAATTCATGGAGCGCATGCATTACGGTACGAATCGGTGTAACGGTAACCTTGCCGCTTTGCGGTTGCATCAACTGTTGGCTGTGCGGATTATAGATGATATAATCACCGCCCATCCCCATGCGGGCACGCGGTTCATGGGTGTTGTTTTTATCGATGATGCGGTAGCGCAACAGATGAGAGCCCATAGCCGGTGAAATATTCAAGATTTCTTTAGTCGGATATTTCTGAGTAAATTGGGCAGCCCCTTGATCGGCACCGTCCCAGAGAGTGTTAATATTCATAGGCGCCGCACCCATGGCGTGGTTATTACCTTGAATTTCTGTTCTGAATAATAAGATTAATCCGGTGATACAGAGCATAAAGAAAAAGAGGAAAGAAAATATGCTGAGATATCTGTGTATTTTGTAAAACGTTGGTGTTTTCATAGGAACACTCCTTTCGTTGCTATTATAGACCTCTAAAATCAGTCTTTCAAGCAATTTTCCCTTCGTATGAAAAATCTACATAAAAGAGTGGAATTGTGTTGTATAAATTCCAAAGAAATTCAAATTATTGGGGTGATTTACTATTTATTTAATTTGAACAGAATTTTTATTGATGTCAGAAATATGATGCTTTAATTGATATTAAAATTTTATAAATATCAAGATAATTTGATAGTTATAAGTGCTTAATGTATTTTTGGATTAAATTTATAAATATATGTGATTTAAATCACATATAAACCGTGTCTCCTTTGGTATGCTGAAAGTAACAAGGAGGGACAACGCATGAATACGTTTTTTAAAAAATTTTCCTATCTAAAACCTAAAAATAAAAGTGAATCAGGCCATCAAGCCGTGTATCAAGGCGGCCGTGACTGGGAGTCCATGTATCGTAACCGTTGGTCATATGACAAAGTGGTGCGCTCCACACATGGGGTTAACTGCACCGGTTCCTGCAGTTGGAATGTTTTTGTCAAAAACGGTATCGTGACGTGGGAAAATCAAAATCATGATTATCCTGAAACAAGTCCCGATATGCCTGATTTCGAACCGCGCGGCTGTCCGCGTGGTGCTTCGTTCTCTTGGTATATGTACAGCCCGTTGCGTGTAAAATATCCGTATGTTCGCGGTGAATTGGCGGATATGTGGCGTGAAGCCAAAAAAGAACATCCGAATGCGTTAGAAGCGTGGAAATCTATCGTTACGGATCCTGAAAAAACCAAACGCTATAAGTCCGCCCGCGGTATGGGTGGCTTTGTGCGTTCTACTTGGGATGAAGCGTCTGAAATTGCGGCTGCATCCATGCTCTATACGGTACAGAACTATGGTCCCGACCGCAACTTCGGTTTCTCGCCGATTCCGGCCATGTCCATGTTGAGTTATGCTGCCGGCGCTCGTTTTATGAACCTCATGGGAGGTGCCTGCCTCAGCTTCTACGATTGGTATGCCGATTTACCGCCGGCCAGTCCACAGGTATGGGGCGAACAGACCGACGTACCGGAAAGTAGTGACTGGTACAATGCCGGTTACATCATTACTTGGGGTTCCAACGTTCCGCAGACCCGTACACCGGATGCTCACTTCTTAACGGAAGTGCGTTACAAAGGTACCAAAGTTATTTCCGTTTCACCGGATTATGCTGAATCTACAACGGCTGCCGACACTTGGCTTAATGTAAAAGCCGGTTCTGATGCGGCACTCGCTATGGCCATGGGTCATGTTATTTTAAAAGAATACTATGTAGATAACCAGACTCCAATGTTCCTCGACTACGCTAAACGTTATACGGACTTCCCGTTCCTCGTTCGCTTGGATGAAAAAGACGGCAAGTTCACGGCCGGTCATTTCTTGACGGCTAAAGTCATGGGCGATTTGTCGAAACATAGCGAATTTAAATATTATGTGCTCGACGAAAAGAGCGATAAATTAGTTATCCCTAACGGCCAAATGGGTCATCGTTGGAGCGACAAGACAAAATGGAATTTAAAACTCGAAAACAGTGAAACAGGCGAACCTATCAGCCCTAAATTGTCCTTCATTGATGAAAAGGATGATTTGAAAACAGTCAGCTTACCGTTCTTCGGTCACTTGGACAATACGGCCACCTTATCCCGTTGTGTGCCGGTAAAACGCATGAAGACGGCTGACGGCGAAGTATATGTAACGACTGTTTATGATTTATTACTTGCTAACTACGGTGTTGACCGCGGTCTCGGCGGTGAAGTGAATGTTAACTATGAAAGTGATACTCCATTCACGCCGGCATGGCAGGAAAAATATACCGGTATCAAACCGGACATGGTGATTCATACGGCTCGTGAATTTGCCGATAATGCCATTGCGACCAAAGGTCGTTCCCTCATCATCATGGGCGGCGGCATTAACCACTGGTTCCATGCGGACATTATTTATCGTGCCGTGTTGAACCTCGTGCTTTTCTGTGCCTGCGAAGGTAAGAACGGCGGCGGTTGGGCTCACTATGTAGGTCAGGAAAAATTGCGTCCGGCCGAAGGTTGGGGCGCTATCATGACTGCTAAAGACTGGCAGCCGGTGCCTCGTTTGCAGAACGGTACATCCTTCTTCTATTTCGCCACCGACCAATGGCGTAGTGATGAAATGGATACTAACGATTTAACATCGGCTCTTGTAGAACCACGTTATTGTCATGTAGGTGACTACAATGTATTGGCAGCTCGTTTGGGTTGGTTACCATCCTATCCTACGTTTAAGACTAGCAGTGCCGATATTTATAAAAACGCGGCTAAAGCGGGTTACACCGAATTTGGCGATGTGAAGAATTTCGTAGCACAACAGCTTAAAAATAAAGAGTTGGAATTTGCCGTACAGGACCCGGATGCACCGGAAAACTTCCCACGCAACCTTATCGTATGGCGTGCCAACCTTATTACGTCGTCCTCCAAGGGCCACGAATACTTTATGAAACACTTACTCGGTACGAAAGACGGGCTCCTTGAATCGGACACGCCGGCTGTTAAACCGACCGAAATTAAATGGCGTGAAGAAGCAGGTAAGGGTAAACTCGATTTGCTCATTGACCTGGATTTCCGTATGGCCGGTTCGGCGCTCTATTCGGATATCGTGCTTCCTACCGCTACATGGTATGAAAAGACCGACTTATCCTCTACCGATATGCATCCGTTCGTGCATCCGTTCCAGCCGGCCGTAGATCCGGGCTGGGAAGCTAAGACGGACTGGGATATTTTCTTAACTTTGGGCCAAGCTGTTTCTAAGCTTGCTAAAGAAGTGAATATGCCGGTATATCGCGATATGGTAGCTACCCCGTTAGGGCATGACTCGGAAGCCGAATTGGCACAGCCGGGCGGCGTTGTTAAAGACTGGAGCCGCAGTGAATGTGATCCGATTCCGGGCAAAACCATGCCGCAACTCGTAGAAGTGGAACGCGATTATACGCGTATTTTTGAAAAACAACGTTCCTTAGGACCTAATTTGGCTAACGGTACAGTCGGTGCTCACGGTATTGCCGTTAACATTGCTGAACAATACGAAGAACTTAAAGCACGTAATGGTGTTATTCGCAGCCGTGCTCAAGGCTCTACCGCTCCTGAGGGCGCTACCGACGGTGCCTGTCGTGTGATTTCCACGACTGATGATGTAGGCGCCGGTTGTCCTTCTATTGAAGATGCATACCATGCCTGTCAGGCTGTTTTGACCTTGTCATCCGCAACGAATGGTGCCGTAGCTCATAAGAGCTGGGCGAAAGCGGAAGAGCTCACCGGTCTTAAAGATTTAACGAAAATGACGGGTGGTCGCAGCGGTGAAAAGATTACCTTTGAAGATATCGTAGCGCAGCCGCGACTCGTTATCAGTACACCTATTTTCACCGGTAACGGCAAAGATAATCGTCGTTATACGCCGTTTACCAATAATGTGGAATTGCTCATGCCGTTCCGTACGATTACAGGCCGTCAGTCCTACTTCCTTGACCACGACATCATGGCGGAATGGGGCGAACAGATGGCGACGTTCAAACCGATTTTGGCCTATGCACCTATGCGTGAAAGCTTGCCGAATGACGGTGTTCGTGAAATTACACTTAAATACTTAACGCCGCACAACAAGTGGAGTATTCACAGTATGTACTTTGATACGCCGCATATGTTGACCTTGTTCCGCGGCGGTCAATCCGTATGGCTCAATGAAGATGATGCCAATGAAATCGGCGTGGCCGACAATGACTGGATTGAATTATATAACAGCAATGGTGTTGTAGCATCCCGTGCCGTAGTAACACCGCGTATTCCGCGCGGTCTCGTTTACATGCATCATGCGCAGGATCGTCACATTAATGTACCGGGCACATCGCTTACAGGCGGTCGTGGCGGTACCCACAATACACCGACACGTATTCATATGAAACCAACCCATATGATTGGGGGCTACGGTCAATTGAGTTATGGGTTTAACTATTACGGACCTACCGGTAATCAGCGCGACATGCTTGTGGTAGTGCGTAAGATGAAGGAGGTTGATTGGCTTGAAGATTAAAGCACAAATTTCGATGGTCATGAATTTAGATAAATGTATCGGCTGTCATACTTGTTCGATTACTTGTAAAAATACGTGGACAAACCGCGAAGGTGCGGAATACATGTATTTTAACAATGTAGAAACAAAACCGGGCATCGGCTATCCGAAACATTGGGAAGACCAGAATCATTGGAAAGGCGGCTGGATTTTAAAAGACGGCAAGTTGCAATTGGCAACAGGCTCCAAAGGCAATCGTCTGATGAAACTCTTTTTCCATCCGGAACAACCGGAGTTAAAAGATTATTTCGAGCCATGGACCTATGACTATGAAACTTTAATTCACTCCAAACGTAAAAACAATCAGCCGGTGGCACGTCCCCGCTCTTTGATTACGAAGGAAAAAATGGAAATTGAATGGGGCCCTAACTGGGAAGATGATTTGGCCGGCGGTAATACGGCTCGTGCCGATGTGAACCTGCAAAAAATGGGTCAAAACATCGCCCTCGACTTCCACGATATCTTTATGAAATACTTACCTCTTCTTTGCAATCATTGCTTGAATCCGGCTTGTGTGGCTTCTTGTCCGTCCGGTGCCATCTACAAACGTGACGAAGACGGCGTTGTCCTCATTTCGCAAGATGTGTGCCGCGGCTGGCGCCATTGCGTACCTGCTTGTCCGTACAAAAAAATCTATTATAACTGGCAGACCAATAAAGCTGAAAAATGTGTATTCTGTTATCCTCGTTTGGAAAACGGTTTGCCTCAGATTTGTGCCGATACCTGCGTAGGCCGCATGCGTTATGTAGGTGTATTGCTCTATGATATGGATAAAGTGGAAGCGGTAGCTTCTACAGAAAATCCGCAGGATATTTATGACAATATGCTCGATGTATTGCTCGATCCGCATGATCCTGCAGTTGCTAAAGCAGGAAAAGAGCAGGGGATTCCCGATAATTGGATTAAAGCGGCTAAAGAATCACCGGTGTTTCGCCTCATTAAAGAGTGGAAAATTGCGTTACCGCTCCATGCGGAATATCGTACGGTACCGATGGTTTGGTACGTGCCGCCAATGAGTCCGATTTTACACAAACAGGCTGCTTCGGTGCATTTCCCTGAAGCGGAAGCTATGCGTATTCCGGTGGCTTATTTGGCCCAGTTATTGGCAGCGGGTAATGAAGCGGTTATTCGCCGTGTGCTGGATACCTTACTTGATTTACGTCGTTATATGCAAATGCGTACGCACGGTGAAGAAACCGCTGAGTTTGAAGCTAAATACGGTGAACATACTTTATATGATATGTATCGCTTGCTCGGTATTGCTAAATACCGCGATCGTTTTCGTATTCCGGCCGGTGTTAATGCTTCGCAGGAAGAAAAGCGCTTACATCAAGGCGTAGGGGGCTTCAGTGATTGTGCCTTTGGCGGTTGCGGCGGTTCCGCTCCGAGTGCTTCCGGTTGCAACGGTTGTGCCGGAGGTGGCCATGAGTAAGACTATGGAAACAATGAATCAAGTTGTGCCGGATCAAACTACCTTAGATAAAGAAGCTTTGCAATTGAGTGCTTATTTGTTAAGCTATCCTTCCGCAGAATGGCGCGAAGCCTTGCCGGACGTGCAAACGGCCTGGCGTGCTTGGACGGACAGCCCTCTAAAAGAAAGTCTCGGTGCCGTGCTTGATTATATCCTCAATGAACAGCCTCGTGAGTATGAAGATGAATATGTACGCGTTTTTGACTT
Source organism: Veillonella seminalis (assembly GCF_003992065.1). Lineage (GTDB taxonomy): Bacteria > Bacillota > Negativicutes > Veillonellales > Veillonellaceae > Veillonella_A > Veillonella_A seminalis. The sequence goes on along the minus strand of NZ_RQUZ01000008.1, from coordinate 87,677 downwards.
CAGCGGTAATACCAATATGTATTTAACATCTTATGATGCTACCAATACGGAGGAACAGGCGTCGGAATTATTAGTGTATAAAGAATTTTTTCAAAAACACGGTTATGACATTGCTCGGGAGTTGCCGGATTATGTGCCGGCTCTTCTCGAGTTGTGCAGTACCTTAGAACCTGTTGAGGCTTTGGAAATTTTACAACATGGCAAAGAAGCTTTGACAACACTCCGTCAGCGACTCATTGACGGTAAACAGGTTCATGCTTTTGTGCTTGATGTAGTATTACAGATTGTAGAACGTTGGGAGGGAACTTTAGGATGAGTGAATTTGTTTGGGTTGCCTTACCCTATCTTGCGTTTACCTTTTTAGTATTCGGTTCGGCCGTTCGTTATACCGTGTCGGAGCGGACGTGGACTACGAAGTCCAGTGAGTTTTTAGAGAAAAAACAGCTTCGCATTGCTGGTCCTTTATTCCATTTTGCATTGCTCCTCGTATTCTTAGGACACGTAGGCGGGATCTTGGTGCCTCAAGAAGTAACGGAAATGTTTGGTGTTAACGAACATCTCTATCATATGGGTGCTCTTTATATCGGCGGTGTGGCCGGGATTTTATTAATCTTAGGCTTCTTGCTTCTTATGAAACGTCGTTTTACGTCCGTTTATATGAAAGTCAATACATCGTCCATGGACGTGTGGCTCTTCTTATTCTTGGGACTCACTATTTTGACGGGATTTGCAGGTACAATGCTTAATGCGGACGGCGCTTTTAACTATCGTGAGTATATCGGACCATGGTTCCGCAGTTTGCTTATTATGCATCCGCAGCCGGAATTGATGAACAATATACCGATTATGTTTAAGGTGCACATGTTCTCGTGGATGGCTGTTTGCTTTATCTTCCCGTTCAGTCGTTTGGTACATTGCTTGAGCTTCCCGTTCTTGTATTTGTGGCGCAGCGCTATCGTATATCGCCGGCGCTAAGAATTGGTAGTAATGTGTGATATTATAATACGTATATAGTTATATATAGTAAAAAACTTGGAGGTCCTCTGTGTGGGGGCCTCTTTTCTATTAATTTAATGATTAATTTAGTGAATAGGTTATACCGATTGAGTATAGGTGTCCGTAAAACGTCAAAAAATAGGGCGGATTGTTCGGATTTTTTGTTTGTTGAGCGTCAAAAATTAGAAATTAAAATATATAATTGGTAATTATTATCAATAATAGAAGCGCGTAAATAGGAATTGTGAAATTTGATTTTTTAGAAAAATTAATAGAAGGGAATTATTTAGTACAAAAAGTACGTCTCTGAATTATGGGTGTGTACAGAAAAAACGAATGTGCTTAACACAAAAATATAGAGGTTTATGCAATAGAGTGTAAGAGGGGGTATATAAAAGACTAATGTTTATGCGGATGGGAATTTTCGACCGTTATTAAATGTATATTCTATGCATATTAATACCTGAATATGACAAAACAAGTGTACTTTATCTATATCGAATGTCACTGAAGTGTTATAATCATCGTAATTTTTAAGATTTTGTGAATAGTTCTCATTATACATAAATACTTGATTAAACTGCATAGACTGCGTTTGAAAGCACTCTTGATGTGTGCTATGATTAAGTCATCAGAAAATCTCGTTTTAAGTTGAGGAGGGATTACTTTGCGTACTATCGACGTAGCAAAAGTGACGGAAACAGTAGCCCAAATGTGTAAAAATGCGGCTTACTATTTACCACAAGACGTATATGAAGGTTTAAAAGCCGGTCGTGAAACAGAAAAATCTCCGGTTGGTTGTGTTGTATTAGACCAAATCATTAAAAATGCTGAAATCGCTCGTGAAGAAGATCGCCCTATCTGCCAGGATACCGGTTACACTATCGTATTCTTGGAAGTAGGTCAGGACGTTCATTTCGAAGGTGGGGACTTACAGCAGGCTATTCAAGACGGCGTTGCTAAAGGTTATGTAGAAGGTTATTTACGTAAATCCGTAGTGGCAGAACCTTTATTTAACCGTAAAAACACCGGTAACAACACTCCTTGTATCATCTATACAAGCATCGTACCGGGCGACAAAGTTAAAATCGACATGGAACTTAAAGGTTTCGGTTCCGAAAATAAATCCGGCGTAAAAATGTTGGTGCCTGCAGACGGCGTTGAAGGCGTTAAAAATGCAGTTATGGAAATCGTTAAAAAAGCAGGTCCTAACCCATGCCCTCCAATGGTTCTTGGTGTAGGTATCGGCGGTACTATGGACTATGCAGCTTTACTTTCCAAAAAAGCATTGCTTCGTTCCACTAAAAAACGCAACGATATGCCTGAATATGCTAAATTAGAAGAAGAATTGTTGGAAATGATCAACAAAACCGGTATCGGACCTCAGCTTGGTGGTACCACTACAGCATTAGCAGTTAACATCGAATGGGCCGCTACCCATATTGCCGGTCTTCCTGTAGCCGTGACAATTTGCTGCCATGCAAGCCGTCATGCCGAAGAAATCATTTAATTCAAGGGGAGGAAGATAACAATGGCTGAATCAAAAACTATTCATATTACGACACCTTTAACTGAAGAAGTGTCCAGAACATTAAGAGCCGGCGATAGCGTATTAATTACCGGTAAAATTTACAGTGCTCGTGACGCTGCTCATAAAGTTATGACTGAAGCTTTAGCACGTGGCGAAGAACTTCCTATCGATTGGCACGACAAAATCGTTTACTATCTTGGACCATCCCCTGCAAAACCAGGCGACCCAATCGGTGCAGCCGGCCCTACAACTTCCGGTCGTATGGACGCTTACACCCCAACAATGATCGATCAGGGTATTAAAGGCATGGTAGGTAAAGGTTCCCGCTCTAAAGAAGTAGTTGAATCCATGAAGAAAAATGGTGTAACTTACTTCGCAGCAGTTGGTGGCGCCGCTTCCTTGATTGCTAAATCCATTAAAGACTATAAAGTTATTGCTTACGGTGACTTAGGTCCTGAAGCTTTGGCTGAATTGACTGTTGAAGATTTCCCTTGCATCGTTGTTATCGACAGCGAAGGTAATGACTTCTACAAAATCGGTCAAGAACCTTATCGTCAAGAAGACTAATTGCATTAGTCGGATAAGCGAATAGCAATATCCGAATTAAACTAATAATAGTATATAACTGAGAGCCTCGCTCGACCGTAAGGGCGAGGTTGCTCAGCTGTATAATGTAACATAACACTGCATTCCAACAAAAGTGGTTACACGTTAAAACACGGCTTTTTAAGCTGTGTTTTTTGTTTTTAGAGATAATGAGTAAAATAAGTGCCTATGCATATTTTTCAGTATTAATTACTGAATATATCTAATAGTTATAGTCTTCTATTTTTATATTGACAAGCGATTCCAAAGACTCTATAATTAAATTATAGAAACATATGAATAGTTGTTCATATGTTGTGTCGAATAATAATAAGGCGATATAAAAGACGTATTTAGAGCGATATATGATGCTTAAAAGAAGGCGAATTCTTTGACCGATGAGCAACGTATACAAAGGGATTAACATTAATTTAGTCTGTAAAGATATAAGGAGACAGCAATGGAACGCATTTTATTACTCAAAAATTTAACATGTGCGAATTGTGCCGCTAAAATCGAAGACAAGATTAAGAAGTTGGAAACAGTCAGTCAGGCTTCGTTTTCCGTAGGGACACAACAACTTCGAATCACATCGACGGTGCCTGACACCAATGATTTGATTACCGAAATTCAGGGAATTTGTGATTCCATTGAAGCTGGTGTTGACGTACAGCTTTACGAACGTAAGGCTAAAGGTGCTCATGATCATCATGACCACGACCATGCTCACGGCGGTGGGCTCGTAAGCATTATCATCGGTATCGTTGTAATGCTCGTGCATGCTTTTGTAGATGGTATTCCGGAAGAGATTGAATTCGGAGTGCTTATTGCCACCTATTTATTGCTCGGGTGGGGCGTTTTATGGAATGCGATTAAAAATATCGGTTCCGGTCAGATTTTTGATGAAAACTTCCTTATGAGTGTGGCTACCTTGGGGGCCGTAATTATCGGTGAAATGCCGGAAGCGGTAGGCGTTATGCTCTTCTATCGTATCGGTACCTATTTTGAAGAAAAAGCAACGGCTCGTAGCCGCAGTGCTATTATGGATGCCGTTGATATGCGTCCGGAACAAGTTCGCGTAGTAGATGAAAACGGTAATTCTAGAGTCGTAAGCCCCGAAGAAGTGCGCATCGGTCAGACCATCGAAGTCATCGCCGGCGAACGTATTCCGCTTGACGGTACTGTAATCGAAGGTACCACTCGAATTGACACCGCGCCTGTAACAGGTGAACCGGTGCCGGTTCAAGCAAAACCGGGCAGTGAAATTTTATCCGGTTGTATTAATCAAAGCGGCCGCATTTTGATGCGCGTCGATAAAGAATTAAAAGATTCCATGGTTACGCGTGTATTGGATGCCGTTGAAAATGCAGCAGCCACTAAACCACGTATCGACCGTTTTATTACTCGATTCGCGCGTGTGTATACACCAATCGTAGTTGTGTTGGCTGTTTTGGTAGCCGTAATTCCTTCTTTAATTACAGGCAACTGGAATTACTGGGTGTACACAGCCTTAACTTTCTTGGTAATCAGCTGTCCATGTGCCTTGGTGCTTAGCGTACCGCTCGCTTTCTTCTCCGGTATCGGTCGCGGTTCCCGTGCAGGTATTCTTTTCAAAGGTGGTTTATCCATGGAAGCTTTGCGCAATATTAAAGCCATCGCTATGGATAAAACAGGTACTTTGACCACCGGTGAATTCGCGGTACAATCTATTGCGACAGTTCAAGGTTTTGATGAAAACGATGTGTTGGCTAAAGCTGCTGCTTTGGAAGTGCGTTCTACGCATCCGGTAGCCGTAAGTATTGCTAACGAAGCTAAAAAACGTAATGTAACACTTGCTGAAGTGGCTGAACTCGAAGAATTATCCGGTCGCGGTATGACCGGCGTTGTAAACGGTGTCAAAGTAGCTGTTGGTAATCGCCGCTTATTCAATGAATTACAAATTACAGGTTATGGTGAACCGGCAAGCTACGGCAGTGAAGTTTTAGTGGCTCTCGACGGTCAATATGCAGGCACAATCTTGATTGCCGATGCTTTGAAAAAAGATACCAAATCTGCTGTAGCAGAACTTGCTAAACGCGGTTTACATACGATTATGCTTACCGGTGATACCAAAGCCGGTGCTGAATATATGGCTAAAGAAGCCGGTGTTGAAGCCGTTCGTGCCGAATTATTACCGGTAGATAAATTAAGTGTTATGAAAGAACTTCGTGAACAGTACGGTTCCACCATGTTCGTCGGTGACGGCATCAATGATGCGCCTGTATTGGCCGGTGCCGATGTGGGCGGTGCCATGGGTAGCGGTGCCGATGCGGCAATTGAAGCAGCCGATGTAGTATATATGCGCCCGAGCATCAGTTCTGTAGTTGAATCTATCGGTATTGCAAACAGTACGATTGCCATCGCTTGGCAAAACGTTGTTGTAGCCTTAGGTGTAAAAATCCTGGTTATGATTATGGGCCTCTTCGGTTATGCCAACATGTGGGTGGCCGTATTTGCCGACACGGGTGTATCCATTTTATGTATTTTGAACTCCATCCGCATTTTGTACAAAAAATAATGATTGGCTGGTTACAGGGGGCAGGGATGTATAGTATGCATCAAAAATGATAAAGTTTTCAAATTCTGCTGAAAAACTGAAATGAACGCCTCGTATGGCAAAATCGCTCTTGGGAAAAGACAAAATCGTCTATTTCTATCAAGAGCGATTTTTTCTTCTAAATTACGCGTTTATAGACTTGACGAACCTCTTAGATGTTGGATATGATGAAGTATAAGCTAATGAATGGGAGGTGGCGTATGCTCACGGTATATATACATGAAGAAGGCGAGCTTGTATCGGACTTAACAGTAGCCGATGCGGGCAAGGGTTCGTGGATTAATTTGGTGAATCCTGACCCCGATGAGCTATCGCTCGTCAATATCATGACGGAAATCCCTACGGACGTTTTGAAAACGGCATTAGATATGGAAGAACGTTCGCACGTGGAAATTGAAGAAAATTATATTTTTGTTGTTATCAATATTCCGGCCTTGCGTGGCAGTGACAGTTACGACACAGTGCCGCTCGGTATATTTTTGACACCGGATTTCTTCATCACCGTGTGTCTTGAAGAATCGGATGTGCTATATCCGTTTTTAAATAATCAAGTTGCGACGTTTTATACCTTTAAAAAAACACGCTTTTTGTTCCAAATCATGTATCGCACGGCTACATTGTTCCTGCGTTACTTGCAACAAATCAACCGCCGTACAGACGACATTGAAATTCAATTGCGCCATACGACCAAAAATAAAGACTTCTTCCAACTCTTAGAGTTACAGAAATCCATGACATATTTTACCTCCGCTTTGAAAACAAACGGTACGGTAATGGAGCGTATCTTGCGCCTTCGTAGTCATGAAGATGTCCGTCATTTGCTTAAAATGTATGAAGAAGACGAAGATTTATTGGAAGACGTTATTATCGAAAATAAACAGGCTATTGAAATGGTTGAAATGTATTCGAATATTCTCATGAATATGATGAACGCTTTTACATCTATTATTTCCAATAACTTGAACTTAGTTATGAAATTCTTGGCCGGTGTAACGATTATCTTATCAGTACCGACATTGATTTTCAGCCTATGGGGCGTTAACGTACCTGTGCCGTTTGCAGAAATGGGAGCCGAAGGTTTCCCGTTGGTAATCGGTATTTCTGTGGTACTTTCATTGATTGTAGGCATATTCCTTTGGAAAAATGACTTTTTATAAGTTAATGTATGTATGTCTGCGCGGCCCATGGATTGGGTCAGGTGCAGACTTTTTTATTATGAGGAGGATACTAATGAAAAAATCTTGGTTCATTTTGATTGCTGTTGTAATAGTTTTTGGCGCTTGGGTGGTAAGCGGCTATAACGGCTTGGTAGGCATGGATGAAGGTGTTAATAATAAATTGGCGCAGGTTCAAACACAGTTACAGCGTCGTAATGATTTGATTCCAAACTTGGTAAGCACTGTTAAAGGCTATGCTTCCCATGAACAGGCTGCTATTCAAGCTGTATCTGATGCCCGTGCCAAATTGGGCGGTGCTCGTACGGTAGAAGAAATGTCTCAGGCTGACGGTGAGTTATCCAGTGCTTTGAGTCGTTTGCTTATGATTACGGAAAACTATCCGAACCTAAAAGCGGATCAGAACTTCCGTGCTTTGCAGGATGAATTAGCCGGTACTGAAAACCGTATTGCTGTAGCTCGCAAAGACTACAATGACGAAGTTAATGTGTATAACTCCAAGGTTCGTACTTTCCCTACATCCTTGTATGCCGGCATGTTAGGCTTCCAACAGAAACCTTATTTCCAGGCTGACCAGAGTGCACAAGCTGCACCTAAAGTACAATTCTAATGTACTTTTATCGAGAATGTTTTGAAAAATTCTTTAGTAAAAGGACAAGCGATTGTATGAAAAACGGCAGGTTAGGAGGACGTGATGACGAGGATAATGCGTAAAAACAGCATTTTGAGAATCATCATGATGCTAATGGTCACGGCCATTGTCGCTTTGAATGCGTTGGTAGTTCAGGCAGCCGATATACCGGCTAAACCGCCGGCCGGCCAGTATGTAGTCGATCAGTCCAAAGTATTGTCGACGAAAGAGATACAAACTATCAATGCCATCGGCACACAGCTTGATCGTTCCGGTAAAGGGCAGTTGGCGGTCGTCGTAGTGCCAAGCTTCGGTGATGCGGCACCATCAGATTATGCCCTTAATGTATTGCGTGGTTGGGGCGTAGGTCACAGCGGTAAAGATGATGGTTTTGTGCTGGCTGTAGCTACGGAAGATAAGAAGATATTTCTCACCGTAGGTTATGGCTTGGAAGGCGATTTAAATGATGCCAAAATCGGTCAATTATTGGACACCTATGCCATACCGAGCTTTCGTCAGGGAGAATATGGAGCGGGCATAGTGAGAACTGTATGGCAAACGGCTCAAATCATATATCCGGACATCGGTAAAAAGAATCAGAATCCACAACAGACGCAGGATGATAACACGATTGAGTTGTCTTGGTGGCAGATATTGCTCATCGGTGGCGGGATTATTATATTCCTATTGATTGATATGACACTCTTTCGCGGTGAACTGACACGCATGTTGCTCACCATGTTCATCTTCCGCGGCGGTGGCGGCGGAGGTCGTGGCGGGTTCGGCGGCGGCAGCGGTCGCGGCGGTGGTTTTGGCGGCGGCTCCGGCGGTGGCGGTGGTGCCGGCCGAGGCTGGTAAAAAATAAAGTGATTTTTTATGAGTTCAGTAAAAATAGAATAGGAAAATAAAAAAGACGCCATATTCTTCCTTGCTGTTTGTTTGCGTAAGGAAATGATATGGCGTCCGTTAATTAGAAGGTTAGATTATGAAGCAGATAGAATCAGAAGAATATAAAGAAATACAGAAAAAACGATTTATGAAATTCATCGAGGTAGAAGACAGCTTGTTTGAAATTAATGGCTGGATTTCTGTTGCCGATTTTAAGGAAAATTATAGAAAAAGACAGCTTGAATCGTAATGTTATTTTATCCCCTTTTTGTTTTATACGTAAGGGGGCAAAAATAATGGACAAAAAATGAGGACAAAATTAAAGAAAAGAGGAATATTTCAAAATGCTGTGTAAAGGCATAAAGCCTTACGTTTACTGGTGCTATCAGCAGTTTGAAATATTCCTCTTAATTCAAAAATGGTTTGGAGCCGACAATAGGACTTGAACCTACGACCTACTCATTACGAATGAGCCGCTCTACCAACTGAGCTATGCCGGCATGACTACTTAGTTATTTTAGCGGATTTTAGAAGAAACGTCAAGAATGTAGAAGAAAAAGGTTGAAATTTTGAGCTCCATGAATTTCGGATGTACAAAAATAAAAGGCTGCCATGAAGATGCGGATTATGCATTTTCATGGTAGCCATTTTTACTACTTACTATATTTTTATTCTTTATTAATCTTTCAATTACTGTTCTTTTACATCAACGATTACATATTCGGACTTGGTACCGGTTTTGAATTGAATGGCTCACTCGGAAATGCCGGAGGTTACGATAAAGTTCGTATTGTCACGTTTTTCAATACCATAAAGACGGTCATTCTGCCCAATGCCAAACCACTGAATGATTTGCATGAGTGGAATCATTTGACCGCCATGGGTATGGCCGGATAATACGAGATCGGCACCGGCTTTGGCTTCGGCTGCATAATCGCGCGGCTGATGGTCGAGTACGATAGTATATTTGCTGTGATCGAGTGGTGCCATTAGATCGGCAATAGAGGCGCGAGATCCGCCAAAGTCAAATTCTTGAGAGGCGTCTTGGCGACCAACGAGATAGAAACGGTCGTCCAGTAAGATGCTTTCATCTTGAAGTACAATTACACCGTTTTTTTCGAGTTCGGCTACTAAATCATCGCCGCTAAAATCACGAATGCCAGGCTGATAGAGGGCTTTATCATGGTTGCCGAATACATAATAAACACCGTATGGGGTATTTACATCGCCCAAAGCCTGAGCGGCTTTAATCATTTCTGCTTTAGTGGTTCGTTCATCTACGAAGTCACCGGCGATGACAAGTAAATCCGGCTTAGCTTTTTCAATAGTTTTCAAATGCTCGGCTAAACCGTCTGCATCGAAGGTGGAACCTAAGTGGGAGTCACCAAAGAAGGCTACGCGTAAATTACCGACTTTTTTATCAGTGGTAACAGTGTATTCGGTTTGAGCTACATGATGAGCCTGATACCAACCTACACCGAGGTATACTACAGTAACGAGCACGCCCACAAGAGCAGCTGCGGAGCGGGAAATTGTAGCTAAATCAAACTTCATAGCCAGGACACGCAAAATCTCGGCGAGCCCCAGAAGAAACAGGCTGCCAAAAAGTATTAACCACATTGTCATATGAATTCCTCTCTTTTCTCAACGAGTAATAGTTGTTTAACATTGCAAATGCTGTTCGTCGGTTATTCTAAACTATCAGCCATTGCTTGACTGTAACTTTGAATGTATGTCTTAGTTAACGTAAGTAAGGTCTCCCTTTCTTCCGGAGTTAATTGTTTCATGGCAGATATTTCACAACTGTGAATTCGGTCCATGATTTCACGAGCTTTGGAGAGCCCTTCATCAGTAAGGTAGACCATTTTATTGCGGCGATCCTCCGGTACTTCTTCCAACTTAACCCAGCCGTTTTTTAAAAAAGTAGTTACAACAGCATTTACAGTTTGCTTTGGTAAAAAATACTGTCTGCAATTTCTTTCTGGGTACAATTTGGATTTTCATAAATTGTAGTCAATATATCCAACGCCGTATTCGATAGACCCATAGATTTAGCATAGGCTTCATAGGCTACTTGCCATTCGTTCAGTAAGTTACAGTACATAGCGATTTGTTCATGTATTGTTTGCTTCATTAAACACTCCATCATTTTTATATTCAGTAAATTTTAATTAACAAATTAGTATATCTTCCATTTAGTCTGAAATATTAATAGTCCATCAAGGGACTAATATATAATACATCGAATTTATTCGAAGTGTCGATGTTTTTTTGAATAAGTATCCTATATTATTTCGTGAATGATTGCATGAAAAAAGCCCACCGGAGTGGGCTTAGATAGTATATGCATACATTTATATACATGGAGTTATATACATGGAGTTATATATACAGTAATGCAAATATATGTATTAAATTGGAATTATAATAATTGTTTTGCCATTTCAGCTTTTACAGCCAAAACGCGTTTTAAGAATGGGAATTCAGCATACATTTCATCATAAATAGGACCTTCGCTGATGAAGCTGGCTGTACCTTCTACGCGGAAACCGGTACCTTGGTAGCCGTTGAAGCCTTCTACTTCACGAGCACCCATGGTTACGATAACGCGATTGTTTTTGGCAACGTCAGCTTCAGTGGAATTCATGCCGGCAGCCGGAATTAAGATTGTGTCGTCCTTAATTTTTAAATAGGAATTCCAAGTGTTGGTTACATGAGCTTCATTATCACTCCAAGTCGTAATGGAAATCACACCTTCGTGTTTTAATACTTCAAAGAATTTGTCCGGAAACATAGAGAATCCTCCTTTTTTCGTTCATTTATTCAAAATTTCAATGATTAATAAAATGTACTATTGAATATAAATACGTTATAATTGATTATAACATAATATCGATATAATTAGATGGATTAAAATGATAAAAGATATCAATTATTATTGATGAAAATAATGAACCGGCAAAATATTTGAGTTTTTTTACGTAATAAAGCTTGTGTCGGTATATGGAATGTGGTATATCATGTATAGATTGTGTATGGCATGATGTATCACATATAGATAGTGCATAATGTGTAATTGCACATGTTTGTAGATGAGGAGGCTGTATGAAGGCTATTATTGTGGGGGCAACCGGGGCGACAGGCCGCGATTTATTAGATTTGGTATTGGCAAATCCAATGTTTGATTCTGTTGAGATTTTTGTGCGTCGTGATCCGGAAATTATCCATGAAAAGTTGATTACTCATATTATCGATTTTGACAATCCGGAAATGTGGGCAAAATCCGTGACGGGCGATGTATTATTTGCTTGTCTCGGGACGACCCGTAAAGATGCGGGCAGTCAGGAACAACAGTGGTTGGTGGATTTTTACTATCAAATGCAGTTTGCCAAGGCTGCCAAAAAGAATGAAGTGCCACACTATGTCTTGCTTTCGACAATGCTCGCATCGCCTAATTCGCACTTTTTCTATACCCGCATGAAAGGGGAATTGGAAGAGGCTGTTAAGGGACTACATTTTGCGAAAACAACTATAATGCGACCACCGGCTTTAGAACGTAAGCATACAGACCGCATGGCGGAAAGCATCAGCGTAGGTCTGTTGAAGTTCTTAAATGAAAAGGGCCTTTTTGAAGATAAAAAACCGATGCCTACCGATGTGTTGGCAAAGTCTATGATTATGGCGGTAAAAATCCAAGATAAAGAGTTAGAAACTTGGGAGTCCCCGGTGATTTGGAATGCCGGCTTGGCATATGATGCTGTTGAACAGTAATGCAGTAAAATAATGTAATGTCTTTTTCAATTTGATATTTGTAAATATAAAGCGTGCAATAGAGGTAAACGTAGAGATTGATTTGACGTTTGTTTTTGTATTACATTTTTTCTGATGAAAAAATGTAATGTGTATGAACGAACAGTTAGCTTTCTTTAAAAAGCCCGATCCTATTACGGATATCAAGGACGTTAAGCAGTATGATATCGTCGTAGTGGGTGCAGGTTCACCGGGTGTGCCTTGTGCGTTAAAGGCAGCTGAACTGGGGGCGAAAGTTGCCATTGTGCAAAAATTGAAATCCGCCATGGCGGGCGGTAACTTTGGAGCCGGTGTGTTACTGGACAAGAGTGATCCTTATGATGTAGTACGTCTCGTTACTTTGCTGGAAGCTTCAGCAGACCATCGTGCGAAACGCGGCCTTATTGAAATGTGGGCTAATCACTCCGGCGAAGCCGTGAGCTGGGTGATTGAACAGGCCAAATTGGCCGGACTCAGGTTAAAGACATGGGGACGCCGGTACATACGGCACTTTTGAAAAAACATGGCTTTAAGATTGAATTTACGACCTGTGTATTCGGTCCGAAACCTTATAATACGGGGCAAGGTATGAAAGCACTTTGTAAATTGGCCGAAGAACGTGGTATCGATATTTACTACGGCACACCGGGCGAACAGCTGGTGCAAGACGAAACGGGTCGTGTTATCGGTGTTATTGCCAAATCGCCGGACGGCTACATTCAACTTAACGGCTCGAAGGGCGTAGTATTGGCTACCGGTGACTATGCGAATAATGATGAAATGATGCATTATTATATGCCGGATATGGATAATTTGAAACGTAAACGTTTCGGTTATGACGGTGACGGTCACAAGATGATTGCCTGGGTCGGCGGTCGCATGGAAAATGTGGGACACACTAAGATGGCCCATGATATGGATGCGGGTCCGGCATCCATGATGGATTCGCCATATTTACGCGTTAAATTGAACGGCAAGCGTTTCTGTGACGAAGCTTTGGGCATGGACCTTATGAACTGCTACTTGACGAGCAAAGAAGACGAAGGTCATTATTGTCAGATTTTTGACAGCGATTATATTGAACAGGCCAAACGTTTGGGGCTCGGCTACGAAGATTTCGAATCCATTAAAAAATGGATGCCGGAAGAAGACGTAGAGCATACCGGCGTTGTACCGGGGCTTGTTGCTACATTTAAAGCGGATACCTTGGAAGAATTGGCCGCTAATAAGTTAAAAATTAAAGATGTACCGGCCTTTTTGGCAATGGTCAAACGATACAACGAAATGGCTGTGGACGGACGCGATGTAGAGTTCGGCGTGGCTAAAGAAAACTTATGTCCGGTGCTCAAACCACCGTTCTATGGCATTCATCGTCACATTCGATTCACCGTTTCGTGCTCCGGTATGGTAGTTAACGAACGAATGCAAGTCGTTGATGACGACGATAAACCGATTGAAGGTCTTTATGCGGCAGGCAATTTAGCTGGTCATTTCTATGGCAGTACAGACTATCCACTGGATGTATTTGGTCTTAACTTAGGCCATAACTATACGCAAGGATATGTCATTGCTAAAGAGATTATGGGTGAGTTGTAACTACCGAAAGATATAAGCCAAGTGGCTGATGTTTTTTATTCCTAAAGGAGGAATGACGTATGAAAGACAAATATGTTTGCTCGGTTTGCGGTTATGTGTATGATGAAGCGGCTGAAGGTGTAGCTTTTGCCGACTTGCCTGATGATTGGGAATGCCCTACTTGCGGCGTGCCAAAATCTAAATTTGAAAAAATGTAAGAGACATTATTGATTGTTTAAAATGATTATTCTGTAAGGGTAAAAACGACTGCTCCTGTTTGGGCAGTCGTTTTGTTTAAAGTGCTTGAAATATGTGGTAAAATTAAAGTAAGAAAATGTCTCTGCTTAAGGTGTCTGTGTTAGGATAAGTATCTTGGGCAGTGTGGATTGAAGTTACCCTTGTGGTTTGAGTGGATTAAAGTGCTATTCACGAATAGTTAGTGATGGTACTAAAAATTGTCTCTATCTACTTGGTAGAGTGGATTAGCGGTATTTTAGACTCTGTTCGTTTGAGCAGAGTCTATTTTTTTATACAATGAAATAATTTATGATAGAATATTATTAAACATATTTTATTCAAAGAAGGGGAGGAGCTTTATGGGGTTAATTAAGCTAGAAAAGATCAATAATTCATTTGGAAGTTTTATTGAGCAGGCTAAAAATGGTTGTGGCGTAGATGAATTATTAGAAAGAATGGAAAAGTTTCATTATGAGATAGATGCTTATATTGTTGAAACAGAAAAGAAGGAAAGAGAGCTAAGGGAAAAAGTAGAAGAAATACAGGCAGAATTTCGAAAGATTCAATCAAAGGCTGCAAAATTTGATACGAGTGATGATGAAGCAGATGATTTAATTGACGATAATGTAGATGCGTGGTTAGATGATGTTCTAGAAAATATAGCAGATGAAGACTTAGATAATTTAGATGAATAACAACAAGAGGCGAGGGTTTATTCCTTGCCTCTTTTGTGTTACATGAGCTTGAAACTGTTAAGAATACTATTACTCACTGGCACCAATAGTGGATTCTTGGCTATTGGTGTATTTTAATTTACTTATCGTAGTTAAACTTATATAATAAAGATCAAAACGAAATAGACGTTGCAATATTTTAGTAGATTTAATTTGTGATACATAAGGAGTCAATTGAATCGATGAAACCTTTTTTGAAATGGGCTGGCGGCAAAAATCAGTTGCTCCCTTACATAGAGGCATATTATCCTTTTGAAGATAAAAACATAAAAAAATATGCAGAACCCTTTATTGGCGGCGGCGCTGTTTTATTTGATATATTGAGTAAATATGATTTGGAGTCTGTGTATATTAGCGACATCAACAAGAGTTTGATTAATACATATAAATGCATTCAGCAGAATGTTGGTGATGTTATATCTTGGTTAGAAGCTTATCAGGAAAAGTTTTGGCCTATGGAACAAGAGGGCAGAAAAGAACTTTTTTATAAAAATCGAGATAGATATAATGAATTATTGAGTTTGAATTTTTTAGAAAATATTAATACAGCACCTCTTACCGATAAACATATTGAGTTAGCTTCGCTTTTTATTTTCTTGAATCGCACTTGTTTTAATGGTCTTTATCGGGTTAATCGAAATGGCTTTTATAATGTACCTATGGGGGCATATAAGAAACCATTGATTTGTGATGCAGAAAATCTTGCAGCGGTAGCTAAAGCCTTGGCGAAAGTACACATTGTTTGTGATACTTATAAAGCTGTGGATGATTTTGCAGATAAGCAGACTTTTGTCTATATTGATCCGCCTTATAGACCGCTTTCCGAGACTGCTAACTTTACGTCATACAGCGAATATGAATTTAATGATGATTCGCAACGAGAGTTAGGGAAATTTGCACATTATTTAGCCGGTAAGGGAGTTCGGGTGCTATTAAGTAACTCAGACCCCAAAAATACGAATCCAGAGGATGAGTTTTTTGATGAAATTTATAAAGGTTTTAAAATTGAAAGAATTTTTGCTAACCGGGCCATTAATAGTAAAGGTTCTAAACGCGGGAAGATTACGGAATTGTTGATTAGTAATTAATAATTTTGAATGTAAAATTAAGATTAGGGAAATACATTAAGGATTATTTGCTATTAATTTTAGGTGTTTATACTGTATTAGGAATAAGGTATAGGGAGGACAGTGTTATGAAACGAGATTTTGCACAGTGGTTATCGGAGTTTAAAAATAGTATTGCTAATTATAAGTATTATATAAACTTTGAAAAGATTTATGGCAATATTGATGGAATTAAACTCGAATTGAATATATTGAACTCTTTAATTGGCTCAAAGCATATTGAATCCGATTTTGAAGATTTAGTAGCTAGATATCCAGAAGTTCTTAAATGTATTCCACTTCTATTGGCAGTTAGAGCAAATGAGATTTATGCTATGGATGAAGATGGGGAATTTTTATTCAACTTTAAAAGAATGAACTATTCTATTGAATCTTATAAGATGTTTATGCAAAAAACGGGGCTATTTGATTTATTGGCTGATCATATAATCAGTAATCTTATTGATTATGCAACCGGTGTTGAAACAGGACTAGACTCTAACGGAAGAAAAAATCGTGGTGGACATTTGATGGAGGATTTAGTTGAATTTTATATCCAAAAAGCGGGCTTTGAACGAAATGTAAACTACTTCAAGGAAATGTATATTCGCGATATTACTAGACATTGGGGGATCGATTTAGCTGCGATTTCTGATAGTGGGCGCAGTGAAAAACGATTTGATTTTGTTATAAAAACAGAAAATATGATATATGGTATTGAAACTAACTTTTATACAGGTAATGGCAGTAAATTAAATGAAACGGCCCGTAGTTATAAAACATTGGCTTTGGAATCGAATACGATTGATGGTTTTACCTTTGTATGGTTTACTGACGGCAAAGGGTGGGTCGGTGCACGACATAATCTAGAGGAAACTTTTGATATAATGGACCATATTTACAATATAACTGATATGGAAAATGGTATTATCGAAAAAGTTATAAAATAAGGAAGTGTAGTTGTAAGAAATGACCGTGAAAAAAATAAAAAAATGGGAGCCGGAAGATTTTGAGTTAGAAATGACAACTCATTGGTCGTTTCCCAAACGAGGTGATTGGGCAACTCACGATGCTAAATGGCGTGGTAATTGGTCACCGTACATTCCAAGAAATATATTGTTAAGATATTCCCAAGAGGGTGATTTAGTTTTAGATCAATTTGCCGGTGGGGGAACAACTTTGGTTGAAGCTAAATTATTGAATCGCAATATTGTTGGCGTAGATTGCAATGATATGGCACTGGCACGATGTGAAGAAAAAATAGATTTTGAGCATGATGGTGCTGAAGGTAAAGTTTTGTTGCGTAAAGGCGATGCCAGAAACCTTGATTTCGTTACGGATGAAAGTATTGATCTGATTTGCACGCATCCTCCTTATGCAAATATTATTAAGTATAGTGATGGCATTCCGGAAGATTTATCACAGCTTAAAATCAAAGATTTTTTAGAAGCGATGAAACCGGTTGCCAATGAATGTTATCGAGTTTTAAAGAAAGATAAGTTTTGTGCCGTTCTTATGGGAGATACGCGGCAAAAGGGGTGTATGCAGCCTATGTCATTTGACGTTATGAAAATATTCCAAGACGCTGGATTCACTTTAAAAGAGTTAATTATTAAAGAGCAACATAATTGTCGGGCAACGGGTTATTGGAAAACTAATAGTGTTAAATATAACTTTTTATTAATTGCCCATGAGTATCTGTTCGTATTTAGAAAATAATAGGTTGTTGCAGATAAATCAAGATTAGGAGTTTTATTATGCGAGCATTAGCACTCTGGCCGATATACGCCACAGCCGTAGCCGTCGGTGATAAAAAAATAGAGTATCGTACGTGGAAGACGCCATATAGAGGTGATATCCTTATTTGTGCTACGGCTAAGAACCAAGGTAAAGATTTACCACGGTCCATGGCGATTTGTATAGTCGAATTATATGATATTAAACCTAACAAGCGGGAAGCCGGTTTGTACGATTGGCATTTACGCAATGTTAGATTAATTGAGCCCTTTGAGACTAAATGTAAGTTAAATCTCTATAATTTAGACTGTGAACCTAAGATTGTGGATATTCATGATGCGGATGATATTGCTGATTATTGGGAATCACTAGGTATTATTGACCTATCTGATTACAGAGAAGAATAAATTTTAAATAGAAACTCATGAACCTTAAAACCCCCTCGAAATTGTCGAGGGGGCTCTCTTTTGCTATACTTAGATTGGCTTACAAAAGCACAATGAATAAGTAAAATATATTCAGTTTTATTCTAAAGGAGTATTTCATGTCTGCAACGGCTTCTATATATACACGCTTTAAAAGCTTCGCTAATGGTGCTATAGACCTTCTGTCGGCCCTGTTTTTACCTATTATCGCCTTACTTGTATCTACCGGGATATTAAAAGGCATCTTTATTTTGCTCACGGTTAATCATCTGGTAGCAGAAGGAACGAGCACGTATGTTATTTTAAATGCTATGAGTGATGCGTTCTTCTACTTTATACCTGTATTTTTAGCGTACACGGCGGCGAAGCGTTTTAATACGGATCCGTTTACGGCTATGTTATTGGCCTGTGTGTTGGTGTATCCGGATGTGACGCAACTTATGAAAGCACCGGGTGCCGGTGGTATGGAATCGGTAGAGGCATTGGTGCAAATCTTGGCGGCAACTATGGAGCAAGCCGGTGACGGTAGTGCGGTGGCAACGATGTTCGGCAATGTCGGTGAAGCCGGTGGTTGGCAGGGACCGGAATTATTCGGCTGGCCGGTAGGTCAGGTTATGTATCCGTCCTCGGTTATTCCGATTTTGTTGGCCGTTTTCTGTCTGCAATATGTAGAGCGTTTAGGTAAAAAGATTTTTCCTGAAGCGGTGCGAGGGCTGTTTACACCGCCACTCTGTATTATTGTGATGATTCCCTTTACTTTGGTTGTTTTAGGGCCGATTGGCACCTGGCTCGGTGCTTTATTGGGCATAGGCTATGAATTGGTTTATGGGCTTAGTCCGTTGGTAGCCGGTCTTATTGTCGGTACGTTGCAGCCGTTTATCGGGATGTTGGGCTTGCAATGGGGCTTTTTCCCGATTGCTATTAATAATGTGGCTGTTTATGGTTTTGATACTTTAATGCCATTATTCGGTACAGCCATGTTCGCTCAAGCAGGGGCGGCGTTGGCGGTAGCTTTACGGAGTAAAAATAAAGTGTTTAAGACGGAAGCTTTTTCAGCGGGGCTCATTGCTCTGTTAGGAGTTACGGAACCGGCTGTATTCGGTGTTACCTTGCGTTTGAAAAGGCCCATGGTTTGTGCTTGTATTGCCGGTGGTTTAGGCGGTGCTTTGGCAGGTTTCTTTAAAGTAAGTGCAGCAGCCTTTGCTATTCCGGCAGTTACTACATTACCTGTATTTATGGGGCCGTCCTTTATGTGGTATGTAACAGCTTTAGGCATTGCCTTTGGCCTTAGCTTCATATTGACTTTGGTTGTTGGTTTTCACGATGTTGAAGCATAAAAAAGACTTATCTCTATCACACCGCTTTTAAGTGATGCGGATTAGAGATAAGTCTTTTGTTTAGCCCTTAAGAGCTATTTTTTAGATTAGTTCATTGATTTTTTCAAAAAAACATCTTAGTACCAAATGTAACGAATCAGTACGATGATAGCCAACGGATACATAATCCAGTGTACTTCTTTAGTACGGCCGGCAACGATTTTAAGAAGCGGGTACATGATAAGACCGGCAGATACGCCGTTAGCGATGCTGTAAGTGAAAGGCATCAAAGCGATAACCATGAAAGCCGGGAAGGCTTCGGTCCAATCGGAGAAGTCGATGTCGCGAATCGGTTCCATCATCAAAGCACCAACCAAGATTAAGATTGGTGCTGTCGCACAGTTAGGTACGAGGGTAATTAACGGAGCGAAAAGTAAGGCTAAGAGGAACAAGATACCGCAAGTAACGGCGGTTAAACCGGTACGACCACCGGCACCGACACCGGCCGCACTTTCAACGAAAGCGGTAATGGTGCTGGCACCTAAAAGGGCACCGAAGCTTACGCCGACGGCATCAACGGTCATGGCTTTGCCGAGGCCCGGGAATTTACCTTCTTTAGGATTAGCAATACCGGCTTTGGTAGCTGTCCCGATTAAGGTACCCATGGAGTCGAATAATTCAACGAATGTGAATGAGAAAATAATGGTTACGAGGCCCATGCTCATAGCACTGCCGATATCTAATTGGAAGAAAGCGGCTTTGCTGAAGTCAGGCACTGCAATAATGGAGAAGTTTTCAGGTAATTGAGCATTGCCGGTTGCATACGCTAGGATACTGGTTACAACGGCGCCGATAATGAAGGAGCCCTGTACGTTGCGGGCCATCAAGAGGGCTGTGAAAACGAGGCCGAAGAGGGCTAATGCTACTTGTGGATCCAAGAGATTACCTAAGGTGAGAATGGTTTCGGAAGAACCCGGTGTGGAATGACCTTTAGTGGCAATAACTTGAGCCAAGCTGTCAGGCGACAAGGATAAGGTAATCGCCATGAGACCGGATAATTTCAAGCCGATAATAGTAATGAAAAGACCGATACCGACGGTAATGGCGATTTTCATAGAAGCCGGGATGCCTTCAACAATATGTTGGCGTACCGTGGTGAGGGTTAAGATTAAGAAAACAATACCGGAAATAAATACAGCCCCCAATGCGGTTTGCCAAGCGACGCCCATACCGAGTACGACGGTAAAGGTGTAAAAGGCGAGCAGGCCTACGCCCGGTGCCAAACAAATCGGATAGTTAACGATGAGCCCCATGGCAATCGTAATGATACCGCCGCCTAAGGCTGTGGCGATGAGGACCGCGTCTTTATCCATGCCGGCAATACTGAGCAGATTCGGCGCCAAGAAGAGAATATACGCCATGGTGATAAAGGTGGTTAAACCGGCGATGATTTCACCTTTCACCGTTGTCTTACGCTCACTGAGTGCAAACAGCTTTTCTAACATATGATGACCTCCTGTATGTTATAGAATTATAAATTCACCATTATTGTATCATGGTAAATCAGAAAAGTAGAGAGGTAAATAGAGAAAAATAGAAAGGTAAATCAGAAAAATAACAAGAAAATAGCGAGAAGCAGGTAGGAATTTTAATTCCCCTCTTTGATAGGGGATAAAACTTGTGATATAATGAACTTAGTAATTCCTACTGTGAAAGAGGTATATGAACTATGAAAATTTCAACTAAGGGTCGTTATGCTTTACGCGTATTAGTTGACCTTGCAGAACATGGTACTAAGAAGAACGTGTCTATCCGCGAAATTGCGGAACGTCAGCGTATTTCCGATAAATATTTAGAAGGTATTGTGGCTCGCTTAAGTGCAGCCGGTTATGTAAAAAGTGTACGTGGTAAGTACGGCGGGTATCGCTTGTCGATGGAGCCGAAAGATTACACGGTATATGATATTTTGCGCGCTGCGGAAGATTCCATTGCTCTCGTAGCTTGCTTGGAGGATGAAGTAAATCAGTGTCCTCGCAGCAAGACTTGTATGACTTTGCCTTTATGGGAACACATGCAGGCTCAATTTAAAGAGTATATGGAAAAGTTAACGTTGCAAGATGTGTTGGATAAAAAGTTCGACGTATCTGATGAATCAGACGATGACGAAGAGGCTCATCAGGTAGAACATGAAAGTGCCGATGATGTGAAAGCCGATACTTCGACTGAAGTGACGAGCAAAAGTACGCCCGCTTAATTAAGTGCAGTCGTAACGAATAGTACTGTAGTAAAAAGTAAATAGCGATAAAGTATACGATAATGGCTAATAAAGTTAACGAGTATGGTAATAACTTTTACGGTTATAGAACACCTTTGCGTGGTACAATCTGCATTTACTTTTTACGGTAAAACTGCGGGCTGATGCCGGAAGGTGTTTTTCTTTTTAGCACCTGCGATTCAAATTCGTGCTGAAATATTTAACTTTTTGACACGGGGCACTCACCTTGACAGGGGTAGTCTCATTGTATAGAATTATATTGTGAACTAATTAATTGAGATAAGGAGAAAAACCTTGATAGATACAAATATAGAGGGACTGGCCTTAAAAAATCAGTTATGTTTTCCCTTGTACGCCTGTGCGAAGGAAATTGTCAGAGCCTATCAGCCGTTATTGGAACCGTTAAATTTAACATATACGCAATATATTGTGATGATGGTTTTGTGGGAACACAGCCATTTGAACGTAAAATCACTGGGAGAGTATTTATATCTCGACTCAGGTACGCTTACGCCTTTATTGCGTAAAATGGAAGCGAAAGGCTTTTTGACACGGACTCGCTCTAAAGAGGATGAGCGAACCGTTATTATTTCCATTACCGATGAAGGTCGTGCATTGCAACAGCGTGTTGCTCATGTGCCGCAAGCCATGGCGCAGGTGGTCGATCTTACCGAGGAAGAATTTACGACCATGTACAAGTTGTTATACAAAATGATTGCACAACTGACCGGTCGGGAACAAAAAGTATAGTTGTAGCTATTAGTGTGAGCTCCTTGAATATTGTCAAGGAGCTTTGCTTTGTTTATTAAAATAGAAGAAAGAAGGAATCATATGGCAGATGCAAGAGGCGGAATGCGTAATGTGTGGCTGTTAACAGGCTGTATGACGGGTTTATCTATATGTTATACGATGTTGATACCGTTTTTGCCGGTATACTTATTGGAATTGGGCGTAGGACACGACAGTGTGGCTATTTGGTCCGGGGTCGTATTTTCGATTACCTTCTTTGTAGCCGGTGTGATGGCTCCGATTTGGGGGCGTATGGCCGATACGAAGGGGAAAAAACTCATGGCCATCAGGGCCGGTATTTTGATTGGTATTTCGTATATTTTGACCGGTTTTGTGCAAGACGCGTGGCAATTATTTGCGACACGTGCCCTTATGGGTTTTGCGAACGGTTTTATGCCGGCGGCCATGACGATGGTGTCGCTCAGTGTGCCTAAAGAAAAAACAGGTACGGCGTTGGGGATTTTTCAGACCGGTTTAATTGTCGGTAATGTTATAGGACCGCTTTTGGGAGGTCTAATTGAAGCGGTTGTGGGCATGCGCCCTGTATTTTTCATTGCCGGCGGCGTTTTATTTATAGCCAGTGCAGTGGTATTCTTTTTTGTAAAAGAACCGCATATGGGCGATGCTCAGCCTGTTAAAACGACGTCATTCCGTGAAGATTGGAATTTCGTAAAAGGCCGCAAGGTGCTGACTGATTTGTTGTGGTTGTATTTCATCATGCAGGCCGCCATTTTAATGCTACAGCCTATTTTGGCACTGTATGTGGGACAGTTGCAGGGTACCATGGAAGGTGCGGCACTCTTGGCCGGCACAATCTTGAGCGTCGGTGGTTTGGCCGGTACGGTAACAACCAATATTTGGGCTGCCTTCGGACAACGTAAAGGTTATTTTAAAGCCGTGTTTTACGCTCTTTGCGGCACCGGTATATTCTTATTTCTACAAAGTATGCCGTTCGGTATCACTTGGTTTGGCAGCTTACAGATTTTGGTAGGTTGCTTCATCGTTGGCGTAAACCCATTATTGAGTGCGGCGTTGGCTCATTACACTGAGCCGGCATTCCGCGGTCGCGTATTTGGTATGGCTACAACGGCAAACCAGTTCGGCTGTATGGTGGGACCGTTATTTGCCAGCGGCGTGACTACATTTTTCGGCATTCAGTATGTATTTTTGGTAACCGGTGTGCTCTTGATGTTCGTAGCGTACCAGGTATATCAGCGTCGTGTTAAGGCGGCCGATGCTTTTTAAGATGGTTGCTGATTTTAGAAAATGATATGTATTATTATGGAGACTAATACATACCAGACTTTTAATAATTTCGATTTAGTGGTATAGTATTAGCAATATGGTGTTATAAGCATGACATGATATGAGATAAAAAGAGAATTAAAAGAGAGTTAAAAGAGAAAGTGAGGTCAATTTATGGCTATTCAAAGTGTTTATGCAGATAAACGAACAATCTATGTGGCAGGTGGCTGCTTCTGGGGTGTAGAAGCGTATTTTAAACGTGTGGCCGGTATTTTGGGGACTGCTGTAGGCTATGCGAACGGTAAGACGGAAAATCCTACCTATGAAGAGGTTTGTCATAATGATACGGGCCATGCGGAAACGGTGCGTCTCGAATACGATCGACACATTATTTCCTTGGAAGAAATTTTACTTCATTTGCTCAGAATTATTGATCCTTATTCTGTGAATAAACAGGGCGGCGATGTAGGTACACAGTATCGTACGGGCATTTATTATACCAATGAAGCGGATAAAGCTCGCGTTGAACGCCTTTTTAAAGCAGTTGATCCGGAAGGTAAATTTGCCGTTGAAGTGTTACCGCTTGAACAATTCTTTGATGCGGAACTCTATCATCAAGATTATTTGGATAAAAATCCGAACGGCTATTGCCATGTGGCATTATATAAAGCAGACGAACCATTGGTGGATTTGCCTGCTTATGTGAAAGAAGATAAAGAAGCGTTAAAAGCACGTATCGGTGATGATGCGTATGCAATTACCCAGGAAAGTGCGACGGAACATTCGTTTACCGGTGAATATGATGACTTTTTTGAAAAAGGCATCTATGTTGATATCGTAACCGGGGAACCGCTTTTTATATCGTCTGCTAAATTCAATTCCGGTTGCGGTTGGCCGGCATTCTCGCGTCCGATTACGGCAAATTCGGTAGTTTACAAAGAGGACCATTCCATTCCGGGTCGTCCTCGTGTAGAAGTGCGCAGTGCTCATGGTGACTCCCATTTGGGTCATGTTTTCCCTGATGGGAAAGAAGATTTGGGCGGTCTTCGCTACTGCATTAACAGTAAGTCCTTGCGTTTTATTAAGGCTGAAGATATGGCTAAGGAAGGCTATGGTGCTTGGCTACCATTGTTGGACGAAGAAGTATAATATTATAAAATTGCAGTCAACATGTTGTTATGTGCTGCCGTAATAGGCACATATAATCGTTGTAAGGCTTATACCGGTACAATCAGTTAATCTGATGTGCCGGCATTTTTTTATCTAAGTTTTTATTAAATTTAAAATTTTCGAAATAACACTTATAATTATTGCAATTACATCTTATAATGGTATCAGATGGTCAAAGTGAAATTTATTACCATTGACCGGTCAGTTTCAAAATGATTTTAAAAGGATTTGTATAAAGATAAATACTTGTTTTGTTAAGCCTAAGGTTATAATTATATTAATAAAGGGCTTGTAAGAAAGGGAGTTTTAAATATGAGTGAAAACAATAATGTGTCAAAAATGCCGGTACTGTTTATCGGTCATGGTTCTCCAATGAATTTGATTGAAGAAAATCCTTGGACTAAAGATTGGGAAGAATTGGCCAATCTTACGCCGCGTCCTAAGGCTATTTTGATGATTTCCGCTCACTGGTATACGTCCGGCAGTTTTGTACAAGGTGATGAAAAACCGGGCATGATTTATGATATGTACGGCTTCCCGGATCCAATTTATCAATTGCAGTACCCTGCTGAAACATCGGCTGAGTTGATTGAACGTGTTAAATCTTTACTGGGGGCTGAAGTAGCCGTTAAGGAAGACCGCGGTTATGACCATGGTGCTTATGCACCGCTTTTAAAAATGTATCCGGATGCTAAAATTCCGGTAGTACAATTGTCGGTTAATTATCAGGCAGATGCACGTGAATGGTTTGCCATGGGGCAGAAATTATCCGTTCTTCGTGAGGAAGGCGTGTTGATTTTGGGCAGTGGCGACATTGTTCACAATTTACGCCTTATCAATCCGAATATGGGTAATACAGGATTCCCTGAAGCAAAAACATTTGAAGAAACCTTGCTTCGCAAAATTAATCCTGAAAAGGATAATGATTTAGTGGCTGCGTTAAAATGGGAAAATATTGAAGGGGCTCGTGTTGCAGCAGAATCGCCGGATCATTTGGCACCGTTCTACTATTGCCTAGGTGCTGTTTTAGGCGAAGGTGATGTGAAAGAGCTTACTTTACAGCCGTTTGAAATTCGTACCCATGACTATGTGTGGGGCAGTTTGAGCATGACCAGTTTGGCTTGGGAGCTTAAATAAGATAAAGCGGCGGCTTATGGCAAATTATTAAGAAATAATGTTTATGCTAATATGAAGTGAACACAATATTCAGAAGTTAAATATAAAATATAATCCAATACTATGCAAAAAGCTGTTCCGGCAGTAGCTTGCCTCATATGAGGTCAGACACTGTGGAACAGCTTTTATTTTTTATAAAGTAAATATGTGATACGCTGAATTTGTTATAGCAAAGATGTCATAGGCAAGTTATTAATGGGCCGTAGCGTGTTGATTTAATGATTGCAAAGCATTTACAATCGGTACTTCGGCTGCGGAAAGGATGACAATCATAATGAAATCGGCCGGAATATCAAAGGCAAAGGTTACCCAGAAAATATCGCCCAATGGTACGGATTGATTCAAGTACCACGCTAAGATGGCGATTTTATAGGAAAGACCGAACAGATAAGTAATAACAATGCCTATGGTATTAATGGTGAAATAACCTAATATAGTGTGAATTTTGTATCTTTGTTTTAATTCAGCTAATACACCGGCTGTAACAATGAAGCCGATAAGGTAGCCGAAACTTGGGCGCACGATATAGCCGAGACCGCCTCCACCGGCAAAAATCGGGATACCGATGAGCCCCATTAGTACATAGGTAGCTACTGAACCCCAGGCATAACGGGGCGGTAAAATAACCGCGGCCAAGAGTACAAAGGTGAATTGTAATGTGTAATAATCAAAATAAGGCAATGGAATTTGGATGCGAGCACCGACTGTCAGTAAGGCAATCATTAAAGCTGCGCGAAACAATAAACGTGTTTTCATAACAAAAAACCTCCTCTACTATACCTTTCTTAAGTATACTCGGGGAGGTTTATTTTATCAACCTACTCTTTTGATATGGTTTACAATATTGACTGTTATACACACCAGTTAAGTCTGATGATTGGTTGAAATGTTAGGCCGATTCAATTAAAGAGGGTTACATAATGGTAGCCATAATAGCTTTTTGCATATGTAAACGATTTTCTGCTTCGTCGAAAATAACATTGGCCTGTGCTTCGAAGACTTCATCGGTAATTTCTTCTTCATGATGAGCCGGTAAGCAGTGCATTACGATTGGATCTGCATTGGCTACACTTAATAGTTGGCTGTTCACTTGGAATCCTTTAAAAATCTGCAAACGTTCTTCGTATTCGCCTTCCTGGCCCATGCTGGCATATACATCGGTGTAGAAAATATCTGCGTTTTTAGCTGCAGTCATCGGGTCATTTAGGATTTCAATCGTACCGCCTGAGAGTTTGGCATCGGCTTCTGCTTGAGCGATAATCTGAGGGTTCGGTTCATATCCTTTCGGGCCGGCAAAGGCAAAGTGCAGGCCTAATTTGGCACAGGCAAACATGAGGGAATGCGCCATGTTGTTACCGTCGCCGATGAAGGTAAGTTTTTTACCCTTTAAGTCGGGTCCTTTGTATTCGATGGCTGTCATCATATCGGCCATGGCTTGGCAGGGATGAAGTAAATCGGTAAGGGCATTAATAACCGGTACATCTGCATATTCAGCCAGCTCAAGCACCGTATCATGAGCAAAGGTACGAATCATAATACCGTCCACATAGCGGGATAAAACGCGAGCTGTATCTTTAATCGGTTCGCCACGGCCAATCTGTAAATCACGGCCGGATAAGAAGAGACCTTGACCGCCTAATTGGTAAATACCGGTTTCGAAAGATACACGGGTACGGGTAGAGGCTTTCTCAAAAATCATGCCCAGAGTTTTACCTTGTAAATAAGGATGGGGAATGCCCGCTTTCTGTTTTTGTTTTAAATCGGCTGCTAAATCGAGCAACTGATGCACTTCTTCCGTGCTGAGGTCGTGGATGGAAATAAAATCGTCACCTTTTTTCATAATAGGCTCCTTTCGTATAATGCGTTCGGTCGAATCAGACCGCGTGTTAGTCGTTATTTGGATAAAATTTGACGGATATAATTTAATAGCCGAGTTTAAGCGTTGAAGACGGATAGTCGGCGACTTTGCTATTAATGGCTATCGATTAAGCCGCATAAGAAGGTAATACTTCGTTCAATATTGTAATTAATGTATCTACGTCTTTGTTAGTAATGATCAGTGGCGGTACAAAACGCAATACATTGCCGGCTGTGCAGTTGATGATGAGACCTTTGGTAAGACAGTCGTTTACGATATCACGGCCCGGTTTAGTCAGTTCCATGCCGACCATGAGTCCTTTACCGCGAACATCGGTAATCAGCGTCGGATATTTTTGCTGCAATGTTTTGAGTTGATCTAACAGATAGTTGCCGACAGCAGCGGCATTGTCCATCAGGTGTTCAGTAGTAATAGCGGTAAGCACTGCATTGGCATCGGCACAGGCTAACGGGTTGCCACCGAAAGTAGAACCGTGATCCCCGGCATGGAAGGTATCAGCTAATTTAGCAGTACTTAAGAATGCTCCGATAGGAACGCCGCCGGCAAGACCTTTGGCAAGGGTTACGATGTCCGGTTGAATGCCGAAGTGTTCATAGCCGAAGAATTTACCGGTACCTCCCATGCCGGCCTGGATTTCATCGATAATGAGGAGAGCATCATGTTTTTCACAAAGAGCTTTGACTTCTTTCAGATAATTTGGTTCCGGTACGTGTACACCGCCTTCGCCTTGGATAGCTTCAAGCATGACGGCACAGGTTTTGTCGTTAATTTTTGCCTTGATGGCTTCGATATCGCTAAATGGTACATAGTCGCAACCGCCCGGTAAAGGACCGGAGCCTTGATGATATTTTTCTTGGCCCGTTGCGGTTAAGGTAGCTAAGGTACGACCGTGAAAACTGTGCAGAGCCGTAATAATTTGTACTTTTTCGGGATTTTTGGCAGTAGCATATTTACGAGCTAATTTGAGGGCCCCTTCATTCGCTTCGGCGCCGGAGTTGGCAAAGAATACTTTGTCCATACCGCTTAAGGCTTTCAGTTTGGCCGCTGCTTCGGCTTGCACTTCCGTGTAATATAAATTGGAGCAATGGATCATTTTGGCTGCCTGCTTGGCAATAGCGTCAACTAATGGTTGGTAGTTGTGACCTACTACATTTACGGCAATGCCGGCCAAATAATCTAAATAGGCTTTGCCATCTGTGTCATATAGATAAGCACCGTCGCCATGGTCGAGGACGATGTCATACCGGGCAAAGACGGGAAAATAATCTTGTTTGTCATGATTTATAATATCCGTTGTATTCATGGGGGAACCTCCTTGAAGATTTTGGAATCAACAGTTTAGATAATTTCTGTACCGATACCTTTGTTGGTAAATAGTTCGAGCAGTAATGCATGCGGTTCGCGACCGTCGATGATGCTGACACGATGGGTGCCGCATTCGAGAGCATGCAAGACAGCTTCTACTTTAGGAATTATACCGCCTTGGATAGTGCCGTTTTCAATCATGGCTGTGGCATCGGCTTTAGGAATGCTGGATAGGAAACTTTTCGGATCATCGAGCGAGGTATAAATCCCTTTAGTATTTGTGAGCATGAGCATTTTTTCCGCTTGCAGTGCACCGGCTACTTCAGCCGCTACATAGTCGGCGTTAATGTTATAAGTCGTTTCGCCTTTACCTGCTCCGATAGGGGCGATGACCGGTTTAATACCGATGTATTTCATAAGGGCAATATCCTGCATAACTTTGGTTTTTAATTCTTCGCTAATCATGGCGTTGCCACCATATTTGATGACCATGGTTTTGCCGGCAAATTTTTGGATGTAAGGCAGTGCTTCAATTAAGATGGAAGCTTTGCTGGCAGCACTTAAGGTGGTATGTGCAGCTATTTCGTCAGGTGTGTTGACGTTTACTATGTTGAGGGAATTTAATTCGTTTATCATAGGAGACTCCTTTTCGAAGCGATTAGGACAGGTAAGGTAATGTGATGCAAGCTAGGGCAAGATAATTAAGTTAAGCCCGGCTAATATAGCGCTGATACAGTTGATACAGTTGATACAGTTGATGCAAGAGCTTACGGTTAAAAACTCCGGTGCATCAGGTGTGATATTCGCCGTTAATTTTCACGTAATCATAGGTGAGGTCACAGGTCCAAACGGTGGCATTGGCATCGCCTTCATTAAGTTCGACAGTGATGGTAATATCATGTTCGTTCATGATTTTTTTGAGAGTTGCTTCGTTATAAACGGCGCCCATACCGTTTTAGAATAGGTATCGGTAGTCAAAATTGCTTTGCCGGCTAATTCACTGCCATCGACGGAGAGTTGATTCACGAGATTTGGAATGGCTTTAATAATGTCTTTGATGGGTAATTGTTGACCGATAATACCGGTAGAACCGACGATGATATCTTTCGGGTCACAAGCTAAAGCTTGAGCCGTATAGTAGGCCATGGTATGAGCATCTTTTAAGCCTTGGGGGCCGGTGCAGGCATTGGCGCAACCCGAGTTGGATACGATGGCGTGAGCGGTGCCGGTGGCAACAGTTTCTTTGGAAACATACACCGGTGCAACCGCTACTTTGTTTTGTGTGAATGTACCGGCTACGGCTGCTTTTTGTTTGGTGTAGATAAGAGCTAAGTCATGTTTGCCGCTTTTTTTGAGACCTGCTTGAATGCCGATGGCTTCGAAGCCTTTGGCGTAGGTAACGCCTTGTGATTGTGTATCTAACGTAATTGTCTGTTTCATAGTGAACCTCCTGGGGGTAAAGCTGACCGAGAATATCGTTCGGTGCATATAAGCTGATAAATAATTGTATTCGTATTATTTTGGTATATTGCATTAAAGGGTGAATGCTTGTATTTTCAAAACTTTATGGGTACATAGGTGTTAAGTTGAGCTCTGTCGTTTCTTCATAGCCGCAAGCAATATTGAAGTTTTGGACCGTTTGACCGGCGGCCCCTTTGACGAGATTATCGATGGTGCTTAGGACAATGACGCGTTGTGTACGCTCATCGATGTGCCAAGCAATGTCGATGAAATTGGAACCGCGCACATATTTGGTGTTTGGATATGCGTTTTGCCCCAATAATCGGACGAAAGGCTCTGCGTTGTAAGCGTTTTCAAAAGCCTCACTCACTAACGCCGGTGTAATGCCTTCGTTTAAGTTGGCATAGGCTGTAGCCAGAATACCGCGACTCATAGGCACCAGATGGGGTGTAAAGTTGAGCATAACGGTTGAACCGTTTAGCTTCGTAAGTGCGGCCTCTATTTCCGGTGTGTGGCGATGAGTTGCTACGCCGTAGGCTTTAAAAGCGTCATAAAACTCAGGATAATGCGTATCAAGTTTGGCACTGCGTCCGGCACCGGATGTGCCGGATTTAGCATCGATGATGATGGAATCGGTTTTAATCAGATGATTTTTTACCAATGGGGCTAACGCTAAGATGGAAGCTGTCGTATAGCAACCGGCATTGCCGATGATTTTGGCGGATTTAATGGCTTCACGATTTAATTCGGCCAGTCCGTAGACGCTGTGAGCATCGGGATGGGTATGCGGTACGTGGTACCAAGCTTCATAGACTTTAGGATCATTGAAGCGGTAGTCGGCGCCCAAGTCGATAATTCGCACCGCTGTGAGGGCTAAGGCTTTACCGACGCTCATAGCATGACCGTGAGGCAGGGCGATAAAAATAAAATCACTGTCAGTGGCAATGGCTTCAAGGTTTTCCATGCTTTCCAAAGTCAGGTCGGTAATGCTTCGCAAATGTGGATATACATCGGCTAAGGCTTGGCCGGTATGGCTTTCGGATGTAATATGTGTTAGGGTTACATTTGGATGTTGCAATAATAATTTGACTAATTCGGCACCGGCGTAACCGGTAGCACCGAGAATGCTGACTTTGGTCATATGAATGGCTCCTTTCGGTATGATTTAATACTTCTATAATGTGAATAAAAATTCGGTTGTTAACTTTGTCTGTCGTATATTAATAAAAGAATTATCAAATGATTGTGACTTAATCATTAACGTTTGATAAAGTAAATATACGCAATGTTTGAATAAAAATTCTGTAATTGACATTATAAACTTGTATGCATAAAAATGTAATAATGATTCATAAAAATTCTGCTGAATGTGGATGGAAGATTGACATGTTAACTATGATAATCTGTAATAATGCTGAAAATAAAAGAAAAGCACCATCAGTCGAAACTGATAGTGCTTTATTTTTGATATACATATTTAGTTAAAATATATTCATGTAAAATATTGTATTCCTAAGCATATTCAGCGGCTAAGATACGAAGCCTTTAATTGCCAATTGTTTATACCGGGAACATGTAGTATGCAAAGAGTATGGCCAACGGCATGGTGACGGCCGATAGAATGGTAGTGGACATAACAATCTGGGTAGCAAATTCCGGGTTGTTCTTCATTTCAAAGGCAATCAGGGCCGTATTGACTGCCGACGGTACACTATAGGTAATAATAACGGCTTGCGCGGAAATAGGATTTACCGGTTCATAAAATACGATATAAAGGAGCATTACAAAGCTGGCTAAGAGCGGACCGCCGATAAGTCGGAGTGACGTAGTGACGATAACGTCTTTTTTGAAAAAATTATAAGGGGTACGGCTCATTTGGACGCCCAAGGTAATCATGGCCATACCTACGAAGGCATTGGCGAAAATATTGAGTGGCGACCAGAGTACTAACGAGGTTAAATCATACGGAATGAGTCGAGCTAACAGTGCTAACGGAGCTGCATACAGCACCGGCATATGAAATACTAATTTGAGGGCATCATGGCGTGTGAGCAAACCGGAGCCGGCTTGATAAAAGCCCAGGGTATTACAGAAGATTGTTTGAATAATAAATGTGGCGATTACGCCGACGATGGCCGCATCTAAATACGGTGTTTGCCCGTTTACGATATACGGTTCGTTGGAAAAGACGAAAGTGGCAATAGCGATACCGATGTTACCGCCGTTATTGAACATGGTAGCGTTACGTACAATCTGCGCCTTTTTGCGATCGTAACCCATAAACTTGGAAACGCCCAAGGCCATGTAACTGTTAGAGAACAGAATAATAAAGGCACAGACGGAGATGCCTACACTTTCGAGTGTCAGGTGAGCTGTATATAGAGACCGAAATACATACGCCGGCAGTAAGATAAAGAAGTTTAACTTACTTAATGAGCGCAAATCCAGATTAAATTTTTTATCTAATATAAAACCTACGGCGACTAAGGCCAAAATAGGTACGACACTTGTCCAGAAAATATGTAGAAATAATCCCACGGCGATGTCCTCCTTTAGTGTAAATCTATCTATACTATACCCAATTGTGTATAAAAAAACAACCTTTAAAAGGCCGCGGTTTTACTAATAAATTGGTGAGTAGGTTTGATTCTTGCAGCTATATAAGAAAGTGATTAAGTTCTTGTTTTAAATACCGCTAAAAAATAGGGAATTAAAACCTTTGAATTTAATAATATTTATGTCATAATAAGAATATAATGAGTTGACAAATAGTCGCTCAAATGATGATGTAACGGATATATACTCTGTAATGTAGCTTTGTAAACGTAATGTTAAAGCCCGAATGGGACGGGAAAAAGGAGGCAATGTATATGAAACGGTACAAAAAGTTGTTGTTAGTTGCATTAAGTGCTATGGCTTTGGTTGTAGCCGGCTGTGGTGGGACTCAGTCGGATAAAAAGGATGATCAGGCAACGAAATCGCAAACAATTACGGTGTCGGCGGCGGCCAGCTTGCAAGCGGCGGCTAATGAATTGAAGGATAATTTTGTGAAGTCGCGTCACTTGGATCCGACACAGATTACCCTTAATTTCGGCGGCTCCGGCACATTACGTCAGCAAATTGAAACCGGCGCTCCGGCCAGCATTTTCATTTCCGCTGACGAAAAAAATATGAACCAATTGAAAGAAAAGAACTTAGTTACTAAAGTAAAACCATTGGTAGAAAACTCTTTGGTATTAATCGTACCTAAGGGTAAAGAAAAAATTACTATTGACCAATTACCTAGCGTTAACCGTTTAGCCATCGGCACGGTTGAAACAGTTCCGGCCGGTAAATATGCTAAACAGACTTTGACTAAATTGAACCTCTGGGATCAGGTAGAAAGCAAAATCGTTTACGCTAAAGATGTTAAAGCCGTAGGTGCTTATGTAGCCGAAGGTTCTGCTGATGCAGGTTTTGTATATAAGACAGATGCAATGGATTTAAAAGATCGTGTAGAAGTGGCGGCGGTTGCTCCAAATGACAGCCATGCTCCAATCCGTTATCCTATCGGTATTGTAACTAAGTACGACAATGAATTGGCACAGCAATTCTATGAATACTTAACGAGCAACGAGGCTCAGCAAATTTTACAAAAATACGGTTTCACCAGTGTAGCTAACAGCGCAAAATAAAATGACGAACAGTCATTGACAGAGTATATAAGAATGCATAGGCGGTTCAGGTGTGAACCGCCTGTTGCAGATTATAGGGTTCTTTTGAAAGGTTGTGGCGTATGACTCCATTATGGCTATCACTGGAAGTAGCTTGTATAGCACTGTTTAATATAATGGTAGTAGGATTGTTGCTTTGTTATATTTTAAAACGTTATTCGTTTCCCGGTAAGGCATTGATTGACTCCGTCGTTACTTTGCCGCTTGTATTGCCGCCGGTAGTAGTGGGCTTTATGTTACTTGTTATATTTACTCCCGGTAATAGTTTTGGCGCTTGGCTCGATGCTAATGGCTGGCAGGTTGTTTTTGCTAAAGCCGGAGCGGTGCTGGCATCTTCGATTATCGGTTTTCCTTTGTTTTATCAGACTGTGCGTTCCGCATTGGGATCCATTGATCCGTCGGTTGAGGATGTGGCACGTACGTTAGGGGCATCGGAGCTTCGTATCTTCTTTACGATTTCTATACCGCTTGCGTGGAAAGGTATTTTAACAGGCAGTATCTTAGCCTTTAGTCGTGCTTTAGGCGAATTTGGTGCCACTATTCTGATTGCCGGTAACATTCCGGGTGTAACTCGTACTATGCCGCTTGCGATTTATTCCTTGGTCGAATTCGGTGATTATGAAGGGGCCTTTACCTTGGTTCTCTATATATGTGCCCTTACGTTGGGGCTATTATGGACGGTTCATTTTATTACCAAGGGATCTTTATTCCAGTATCGGGAAGAACGGTAGGAGACAGTATGATAGAATTTGATATTAAAGTACAACGTCCTACCATTCTGGTACAGGGCAAGGGTGCGTTAAATGAAGGAATTACAGCCCTAACAGGGGCTTCCGGGAATGGCAAGTCTACTTTGCTAAAAAGTTTGGCCGGACTCATCAAGCCAAAAGACGGTTTTATTCGCCATGATGGAATCTATTGGTTTCATAAAGAGAAAAATATATTTGTAAAACCGCAGGGTCGTGAAGTGGGGTATATGCCACAGGGGAATGTGGTATTCTCTCATATGAACGTGGTTCATAATATCACGTATAGTAAACGTGGTGATGAAGAGTTATTGAGTCGAATTTTGGAACGGCTCCATTTAGAACAATATACTAATACGAAAGCCGGCAAATTATCCGGCGGTGAGCAACAGCGTGTGGCCTTGGGGAGAGCTTTATATGCTAAACCGTGCATATTGCTCTTAGATGAGCCCTTATCGGCTTTAGATTGGACATTGCGCGAACAGGTACAGAATGATATTGTAGCTATTATTAAGGAATGGCGTATCCCTTGTTTGTGGGTTACTCATAATGAATCGGAAGCGAATGCTGTAGGCGATAGTCGTTGGCAGTTTAAGGATGGCATGTTGCATACATAATTATATAGGATTTATAAAGCGGCGCCTTATGACGCCGCTATTTTATATATTTAGGTGTATCTGCTTTGTTTTATAACGTAATAGATAGCTAAAATTCAAAAAGAAAAAAGCTCCGAAAGGAGCTTTTTTCTTTTGATTGAAACCACTTGGTTTCTTAAATTATGTTACGCCACTTGGCGTTAGCAACATTTTGAACTTTACATACATATAGTGAGAGAAAAACTTATTTCCTTAGACAACACTTGTTATAAATATAAATAACACTTGCTTACTTTAAAATTTGCTCACTTGAGTATATTCTAAATTGTTACTTACATCAAATTATAAAAGAGTTTCGCTGTGTTGGGAGAAGAAAGCCTGTGGATGAGCACATACAGGGCAAACCTGAGGAGCTTCAGTACCAACATGGATGTAACCGCAGTTAGCGCAAATCCAAGCAACCGGTTCTTCGCGTTTGAATACTTTACCGCCGTTTACATAGCTTAAAAGTTCAAGATAACGTTCTTCATGGCGAGCTTCGATTTTACCAACTTGTTCAAAAAGGAATGCGATTTTAGCAAAACCTTCTTCTTTTGCTACTTTAGCAAATTCAGGGTACATTTCAGTGTGTTCGTAGTTTTCACCGGCAGCTGCATCTTTTAAGTTTACAGCAGCATCAGCACTAACATCGCCACCATGTAACAATTTGAACCAAACTTTAGCATGAGCACTTTCGTTTACAGCAGTTTCTTCAAAGAAATCGGCAATTTTGTTTAAACCGGCTTTGCGAGCTGCAGAAGCGTAATATGTATATTTACGATTGGCTTGAGA
This sequence comes from Veillonella seminalis, assembly GCF_003992065.1. Taxonomy (GTDB): domain Bacteria; phylum Bacillota; class Negativicutes; order Veillonellales; family Veillonellaceae; genus Veillonella_A; species Veillonella_A seminalis. The sequence continues at coordinate 51,170 of NZ_RQUZ01000008.1, read as the reverse complement.
TTCACCGGCAAAAGCGGCCTGTAAGTTTTGTTCAGTTTTTGTACCTTTTAATTCTGACATGTTAATCTCTCCTTTTTGTTGTGACAACTTAGACACAATACATAATGTACTTACATAATAAAGTAAAAAATTACAATAGCTTTGAAATACACTTATACTTCACAACAATTTAAACTAATAAATAATCATTGTTGATTACATTATAGCCCATGAAATTGAGAAAATCAAGCCTTGAAATTCGAAAAAAATAAAAAAGTTTTATTTGATAATGCTTATCAATAGGCGTATTTATTGACTTTTTGGAGTATAGGAGTTCAGAAGTGACCATGGTGGTCATAATGTTACGATTGAGAATGAATGTCACTGATTCAAGTTTTAAAATGAGAATTCCTATATTTTAGTAGGAATTAAAGTTTATACATGTCTCGGCATTTTATAGGGAAAATGACTTTGTTTGGGTATGTTCTGATTGGTTTATATTACGAATACTATGGTGTATTGCATATAATGTGTTCGGCATACAGAGTTAAATGGTATATAATAGAAAATAATTAAGGTTCAATTAGCGAGCATTATTAAAAGCAAGAAACACATTTTGAATTTATTAATTGTGAATCGAAGAAGGGGATATGCAATGGCATTTGTACGATATTATGTAGGTGATGTGGTAAAAATGAAAAAGTCTCATCCTTGCGGAAGTGCTGAATGGGAGGTTAAGCGCATCGGCACGGATTTCACGATTGTTTGTCAAGGTTGTGGACATCAAGTGATGCTGTCCCGGCCTAAATTTGAGAAGGCTGTTAAAAAGATTGTGTTGCGTTCGGCTGAAGCGGAAGCGGCCGAAGCGGCAAGAAAAGCAGAAACGGTAAAGGTTTCTGCGGAGTCTAACGTTGATGTTAATTCCTCGGACAAAGTACAGGAAGGTGATGCGGTTGATTAAATTGACGCCGTATGCCGCGAAGGGCGGTTGTGCGTGTAAATTGGGACCTCATATATTGAACTCCGTGCTTCAGTCGGTAAAATTTCCTACGAATGAGTATGTTTTAACGGCCATGGGCGGTGCGGAAGATGCAGGGGTATATGTTTTAAGTGATGACGTCGGCATGGTGCAGACGGTTGATTTTTTCACACCCGTTGTAGATGAACCTTATATGTTTGGTCGTATTGCGGCAGCCAATAGTTTAAGTGATGTGTATGCTATGGGCGGTCGGCCTTTGACGGCACTTAATATCGTGGGATTTCCGGTGCCGCTTGTAGAAGCCGGCGCTTTGACGGAAGTCCTTAAAGGTGCCATGGAGATACTTGAAGAGGCCGGTGTGGTCGTGTTGGGCGGTCATAGTATTGAAAACGAAACGCCTGTATTCGGCCTTGCCGTAACGGGGCAAGTAAATCCTAAAGCAGTTTGGCAAAATGGCGGAGCTCGTGAAGGTGATGTGCTGGTTTTAACAAAAGCCTTGGGCACAGGGATTATGAGTACCGCTTTAAAGGGGGGATTGTTCCCGGCAGGCACCGAGGCGGCTGTGGCGAGTATGAGTAGCCTTAATAAAATCGCATGTGAAGTAGCACAAAATTTTACGATCCATGCGTGCACTGATATTACCGGCTTTAGTTTGATGGGACACGGTTCAGAAATGGCCGCAAGTAGCGGCGTATCTTTGGAAATTGATACGGCTAAATTGCCTTTGTTCCCTCATGTGGCAGAAGCCGCCGAGATGGGGCTGGTTCCGGCAGCTACATACGGTAATCGTAAAGCTGTTACGGCTGTGGCCGGTTTGGCTGAGCTTGCACCGGTATGGAGTGATATTTGTTTTGATCCGCAAACGTCGGGTGGGTTATTGTTGGCAATTCCGGCGACAGAGGCGGAAGAATTGGTTGAATCCTTGCGTCAATCAGGGGTGAGTGCGGCTCGTGTGATTGGCAAGGTCGTAGCGAGAGGAGATTTTGACGTTTATGTCCGATGAGATTAAGGCGGTCTATGGAGTTGATGCAAGCTCTATGAAAGAAGTACCGAATGATGTGAAAAAAGAGTGGCTTGTACAGGGAAGTGTTGTAGTTGATATGTGCGGATCGTTGTGTCCGATGCCGGTTATTGCTACCAAAAAGGCTATGGAAGAACATCCGGGGGCGGTTATTACAACCCTTGTAGATAATGAAGTGAGTCGTGACAATGTGACCAAGTTCGGTAAGTCCAGACAGTGTGAGGTAACCGTTGTGACTGATGATAAAACACATTATTTAACTTTGGTTCCGGCCGGAGCTAAGAATACAACGGTATTAACTGAGACGGTTGCGACACCGTCGGCGGCCAAAGACTCTGCAGTGATTGGAAAAGAAAATCCTTCAGTTCTTGATTCCCATCAAAACTTCGGCGGCAAAGTTCTTTTAATTACTAAAGATTATTTAGGTGAGGGAAATGAAGCGCTGGGACGCACCTTGATGAAAACGTTTATGTTCTGCTTGGCGGAATCTGATGTGAAACCGGCTAAAATTTATTTTATTAACAGCGGTGTTAAAATGGTGACACAAGAGTCGCCACATCTTGAAAACTTACAAAATTTGGTTGAAGCCGGTGTCGATATTGCTGCTTGTGGCATTTGCCTTGATTTTTACGGCTTGAAAGAAAAGGTAGCTGTCGGCTCCATTACTAATCTTTATGCCATTACGGAAGCGATGCTCACAGAGTCGATGATAACTTTGTAGCAGGGCATTGCCCAGATACGAGAAAGGCCGATTATGGAAAGTTTAATAGTATTTACTAATTATTACTTTGCTTATAAGGCAGAGAAATTGTTGCTGGCGGAAGGTATTAAGTTGCAGTTGATACCGACTCCCGAGGCATTACATAATATGTGTGGTCTCTGTATTCTTTGTGCGCAGGCTGACCTAGCCAAAATTTTGACTATACTGGAAGAAGCACATATTACTCACTCGGGGCTTTATACCTATGATAGAGCTGCTAAAAAATGTACTAAATTACAGGCTGATCAAATGTAATAGTCTGTTACTCAAAAAGCAAAAAGGCAACCACTTGTTGTATAAGGCTGTTCCTTTTGGGAAAGCGGTGCAACAGTGGTTGCCTTTGAGTTATATGAGCTTTTGGAATTAGGTCTACTCATCAATTGAGAATTTATTTGGTGATTGGCTCGTGCTCGATTTACTTGGTCGAGTATCGGAGTTATTTTGGGAGTTAGAACTGTCAGAGTCGCCGGTATTGCTATGATTAGGCGTGGTGGTCTCTTTGAGTTCATCATCTGTAGCGGCGTTCTTTTGTAAATTCAGATTGGCATAATAGGCCTTATCTGCTTCCCGATTGGAAATGATACCTTGCTGAGTCATCAAGGTAAGTACCGTACGCTGCCGCTCTTTAGCCGCTTTAAAATTGGTAATCGGATTATAATAGGACGGTGCTTGCGGCATGCCGGCCATTAAAGCTGCCTGACCTAAGGTCAGTTTAGCCGGTGTAGTATTGAAGTAGCCTTTAGACGCTTGTTCAATACCATAATAATTATTACCGTAATATATTGTATTAAGATACATAGTCAAAATTTCGTCTTTGGTATAATACAATTCCATCAGATATGCTAAAATCACTTCTTCTACTTTGCGCGACATAATACGCTTGGATGATAAGAAAAGATTTTTTACCAACTGCTGGGTAATTGTACTGCCACCTTCGACGGTATGGCCGGCGGTTAAATTAGTATAAAACGCCCGACCAATGCCGAATACATCAATGGCACCGTGTTCGTAATACCGTTTATCTTCAGTAGCAACCAACGCATCTTTTAAATTCTGGCTGATTTCGTCTCCTTTCACGCGCTGATTACTTGGTACTCGTTGATTAAGAGCCTTTTCAACGGCCTCTTTGAAGTGGAACAAACGATTGATACGCTCGGTACGGCTCAATTGGTCTTCGGTTGATTCTAAAGTTTGTTCTCGAGTCGTGTAAGGGCTTCGTTGTGAGCCTGTTTCGTTTGGCGTATAACCGGCAAACCAGTACAGACCAAGTCCTAACACGATAAGAGTAATAAATAATTTAAATAATAGTTTCATGGCTCTATCATACCATAAGTGAAAAAATAATCTAGTGTTTTTGCATACATTCATAGTAAAATAAAATAAATACTATAAGGAGTGTTGGATTAGTTTTAAATAGAATAGCCTTTAAATCAAGAGTCAGTATCAGAATTTTTGATTTAGGGTGATATAGAGTTTGATAAGGAGGTTTCGATGAAGGGTCGTATTGTTAGTGTTTCTTTTTGGCCGGCTCCTTTACGCTATTATGAAGCGGTGGCGACCGATCGCAGTGCGTATAATGAAGTAATCAGTGCCATGGAGCAAGCGGCAGCGGCTATTAAAGCGAGCAAGCCGCAAACTATTTTAATATTAAGCCGGTATCAGCTGACCTTAAATGATGCCATCGGTTACAGTCCTCAGTCGCGTTTGCGCGGTGCCATTCCTTTATCGAACGGCACGACATTTACGGTGGGCATGGAAACAGACAGTGTATTTAACGGTGCCTTGCTCAAACACAGCGAGCGTATGGGTATTCCGATGACCAGTATTTTGGACAGTTTGCCGATTATTTCTACGGATGATTATTTTTTACATCATACAGCGACGATTCCGCTCCATTTTTTATCGGATCAGGGGCTTGGCAATAAGCAGATTGTACGCCTTACCATGGGCCATTTAAGCTATGAGGAATTATACACATTCGGCAAGGTGGTACAATTGGCGGCTCAGTCATCGGGGCGCCAGGTGGCCGTTATCGGCAGTGCTAATTTATTGCCTAATCATTGGGTCAATGGTGAAGATAAAAACCTCGATACCAATATTAATATTATGTATGCGTTAGGGGATCAACAACCGCGTGAGTTGCAGAATATAGGCTATCCGCCGGGCGAAGAATATACTTTGCGTACGGCTGCCTTTGTGCTGGGCGCGGTCAGCGGTCTTAAGGCGACGGTTGGCACGCATTATTTCTCTTCGGTCAGCGGTGAAAGTTACGGGTTGATGCAATATAATGTGCCAAAATAAAAATTTCTGTATTTTTTTGCAAAAATACTTGTATTAATATTCACAACTATGTATAATGTTACACATGAAAGATAGCAACTTAAGTAACTGATTATTCAAAGAGGTGTTTATAATGAGTGATATTAAAAAAGTAGTATTAGCCTATTCCGGCGGCCTTGATACATCCGTAATTATTCCGTGGTTAAAAGAAAACTACGGCTGTGAAGTTATTGCTGTATGCTGTAACCTCGGTCAACCAGAAGATTATGCAGCGGTTGAAAAGAAAGCGATTAAATCCGGCGCATCTAAAGCATATATTTTGGACGTTCAAGAAGAATTCGTAGCCGATTACATCTGGCCGACTGTTAAAGCCGGTGCTGTATATGAAGGTAAATATTTATTAGGTACTTCCTTTGCCCGTCCTTTAATTGCCAAAAAATTGGTTGAAGTAGCTAAAGCCGAAGGTGCTGATGCTATCGCCCACGGTGCAACCGGTAAAGGGAATGACCAAGTTCGTTTTGAATTGACTATTAAAGCATTGGCTCCAAATACTAAAATTATCGCTCCATGGCGTGAATGGGAACTCAAATCCCGTGAAGATTGCATGGAATTCGCGGCAAAACATGATATTCCGGTAGTAGCTACCAAATCTCATCCATACAGCATGGACCAGAACGTATGGCATTTATCCCATGAAGGCGGCGACCTTGAAGATCCTGCCAATGCACCTAAAAATGACGTACATTTAGTTTGCAAATCTCCGGAAGAAGCACCTGATACACCAACCATGGTATCCATCGATTTCAAAGAAGGTGTTCCGGTAGCTGTTAACGGCAAAACCGGCACTCCGCTCGAATTATTACAGACTTTGAACGAGTTGGGTGCTGCTAACGGTGTGGGTATCGTTGATATCGTTGAAAACCGTTTGGTAGGCATGAAATCTCGTGGCGTGTATGAAAATCCGGGCGGTGCCATCATCATGTATGCACATCGTGAATTGGAATACCTCTGCCTCGACAGAGCTACTTACCACTACAAAGAATTGGTAGCTAATAAATATGCAGAGCTCGTATATGACGGTATGTGGTTTGCACCATTGATGGCTGCTTTACAGGCATTTGTGGATGAAACTCAGAAAACCGTAACCGGTACGATTAACTTGAAACTTTACAAAGGCAATATTATCAGTGCCGGTGCTACATCACCATATTCCTTATATAATCAGGAATTCGTAACCTTCGAAGAAGATGATGTATATAACCAGGCTGATGCAGAAGGGTTTATCAATCTCTTCGGTTTGCCGCTTAAAATTAATGCATTAATGAAAGAGAAAGCAGGTAAATAAATGGCTAAACTTTGGGGTGGCCGTTTTACAAAGGGAACTGACAAAGCGGTAGAGGACTTTACGTCCTCTATCGCTTTTGATGCCCGGATGTATGCGGAAGATATTACAGGCAGTAAAGCACATGCCAAGATGTTGGCGAAACAGGGAATTATTTCGCAGGCCGATTGTGATGCGATTGTGGCCGGTTTAAACGATATTTTGGGACAGATTGAAGCTGGTACGTTTGATTTCTCTGTGGCACTTGAAGATATCCATATGAATATTGAAAAACGCTTGACTGACGCTATCGGTGAAGCGGGCGGCCGTTTGCATACGGGCCGCAGCCGTAACGACCAGGTGGCTGTTGATTTACATATGTATGTGCGTAAAACAGTCGTTCACATGGGCGAATTATTGGTGAACTTGCAAAAAGCTTTGCTTGAAGTGGCTGAAAAGCACCAAGACGTGATTATGCCCGGTTACACCCATTTACAACGGGCTCAACCTGTATTATTTGCGCATCATATGATGGCTTATTTCTCCATGTTTAGTCGCGATTTTGATCATTTGCCGCTCATTTATAAACATGCCGACGTAATGCCGTTGGGAGCCGGTGCTTTAGCCGGTACGACGTATCCGATCGATCAAAGTTATACGCAGGAACTATTGAATTTCGGCAAAATTTACGAAAACAGTATGGATGCGGTGAGTGATCGTGATTATGTCCTTGAATTTTTACATTTTGCCGCTACGACGATGATGCATTTAAGTCGTCTCAGCGAAGAAATGATTATGTGGTCCAGCACGGAATTCGGTTTTATTGAGCTTGATGATGCACATTGCACCGGTTCCAGTATTATGCCGCAGAAGAAAAATCCTGACGTATGTGAACTTGTGCGTAGTAAAACCGGTCGTATTTACGGTCATTTATTAGGCCTTTTAACAACGATGAAAGGCTTGCCACTTACCTATAACAAGGATTTGCAGGAAGATAAAGAAGGTATTTTTGATGCTATCGATACCTTGCAATTCGCTTTATCTATCACGGCGGATATGCTCCGTCAGATGACCGTAAATAGCGAAAAAACGTATGCTGTATTGGCCAACGATTTCTCCAATGCTACTGATATGGCTGATTATTTGGCGAAAAAAGGCGTACCGTTCCGTGAAGCTCATGCCATTGTAGGTGAAGCGGTTCAGCATTGCATTCAGAATCACTGTGTCTTATTGGATTTAACAGTGGATGATTTTAAAAAGATCTCACCTGTATTTGAAGCGGATATTTTAGACGCTATTACGATTGAAGCCTGCGTGGCTGGCCGCAAAAATTATAGCGGTACCGCCCCTGAATGTGTGGCCCGTCAACGTAAAAACGGTGAAGCACAGGTAGCTGAGGAAGAAGCTCAATTGGCTAAATGGGCCAATCAATTAGATGCCGTAAACGTATAATCAGTATGGCTGACGGCCTTTTTTTAACCATCATTCCGACTGAATCAGTTTGCTATCAATACACCTGTTTTTTACAGGTCAGTCTAATCATGTTATACTATATAGTGCATACCAAAGAGATGTTTAGATTTTTGGTGTGCACTATCTTTTTATACCGGCTTGGTGCAGTATGCCATGGAGCCGTGAAATTGAGGGAGGTATGGGTATGCACACACCATCATTAACGAGAGAAAATGCTTTGGCATTATTGAAAGAATATAATAAAGAACCGTTTCATATTCAGCATGCATTGACGGTAGAAGCCGTTATGCGTTGGTATGCCAATGAGCTGGGTTTTGGTGAAGAGGCAGATTATTGGGCTCAGGTAGGGCTGTTGCATGATGTGGATTTTGAAATGTATCCGGAAGAACATTGTATTAAAGCGCAGGAACTTTTAAAAAACGCCGGTGTAGCTGATGATGAAATTTATTCGATTTGCTGTCACGGCTATGGTATCTGCATTGATTGGGATCCGAAAGAATTAATGGAAAATGGGCTCTATGCAGCCGATGAATTGACCGGCTTAATCGGGGCAGCTGCCTTGATGCGTCCGTCGAAATCAACGAAGGATATGGAACTTAAGAGCTTGAAGAAAAAGTTCAAGGATAAGAAATTTGCCGCCGGTTGTTCCCGTGATGTCATTAAAAACGGGGCCGATCGTCTGGGCTGGGAATTGGATGAGCTTTTAACCAAGACGTTGCAAGCTATGCAGGTTTTTGAAGATGAAATCGTGAAAGAGTACCAAGTACAGGTAGCTAATTAACGAACTGTTAATTTTAAGCCATGCATTATAATTAAGCGGTTACGAATAGTTATTAACAGACTGTGTAATTATAAAATGTAAAAGTGTTCACTGTCGGTTGACAATGGCTTGAACTTGAAATTTTCGGGCGGGTTGATTTTACATGTCTTTGTACAGTGGACACTCCCTGTTTTAGTTCGAAAAAAGTCATAATTATTTCGGAATAGACCCTTAAAATACCTAATCGGCATAGGAAAAAATAGACTAAAATTGAGACTTATTGTGGTTCAAATAAATTCTCCTCGTTTAAAATATGAGATTTATATATATTTATTCAATTCGTGTAATATTTTTTGTCCGCCAATGGGGTAAATTTTGAGTAAAAATTTTAAAAAGACAGGTATAATGCCCACTTTGAGAATTGACCTATGAAAAACAGCTGCCACCATTGATGGCGACTAGGTTTCGTGGACCTTTTTTACTGAAAAAAAGACTTTCATTAATTGTCAATAGATGTTAGAATAAGTCGTCAAATAAAATAAAAGATAGAAATACGTTTCATACGATATCACATCCACGCACAACCGCAAGGACTGGTATCGATAGCGGTCACTGATTATTAAGTTGTAGATGTTGAGCTACATTAGAAAGGGGATTGATACATGAAAACCACCGCTAAAAAAATGTCTGTATTCCAGCTTACAACCCTTGTTGCAGCAAACATGATGGGTGCTGGGATTATTATGTTGCCTACTAAACTTGCAGAAGTAGGAACCATTTCCGTTTTGTCCTGGCTGATTACAGCCGTAGGGTCCTTAGTATTGGCCCACATTTTCGCACAGTGCGGCATGTTCACAACAAAAACCGGTGGACTTGGCGGCTATGCAGAGTATTCTTTTGGCAGAACCGGACATTTTATGGCAAACTATGCTTATGCCATTTCACTTGTAATTGCAAACGTAGCGATTGCGATTTCCGCAGTAGGCTACGCAGCTGTTTTGTTTAATTTAACCTTGACGCCGGTACAGATGAGTTTAGCCACTATCGTGCTTCTTTGGTTAGCTGCCGTTCTTAATTTCGGCGGTAATGCCAAAACCGGTCGTATAAGTAATATTACAGTTTGGGGGGCTATCATCCCGGTATTATTCATCAGCGTATTCGGCTGGTTCTGGTTTGACCCGAGTTTGTATTCAGCTGTATGGAATCCGAACCAACTGCCTTTCTTTGATGCAGTTAGCGAATCCATCGCATTAACTCTTTGGGGTTTCTTGGGCTTTGAGTCCGCAGCAGCTAACATGGATGCTGTAGAAAATCCAAAGAAAAACGTACCAATTGCAACGTTCTTTGGCACATTAGCAGTAGCGGTGATTTATGTATTGTCTACTAATATTATGGCAGGGATTGTACCAAATGTTGATTTATTGAACTCCACTGCACCGTTCGGTATGGTGTTTGCGCAGATGTTCAATGAAACTGTAGGCCAGATTGTTATGGCTGCTATGGTTATCTCTTGCTGCGGTGCTATCCTTTGCTGGCAGTTTACTTTATCTCGTGTTTTCAAAAGCTCTGCTGAAGCAGGCTTGTTCCCTAAAGTATTCAGCCGTGTAAACAAAGCTGACGCACCTGTACGCGGTTTATTGATTCTCTTAACGATTCAATCTATCTTGGCCTTCATGACCATGAACGAATCTTTGAGCCGTCAGTTTGAAAACCTCGTTAACTTGGCTGTTGTAACGAATGTATTCCCTTATATTCTCTGCTGCATTGCCGTTAACAAATTATTAAAAGTCGAAGGCGCTTCCAAATTCACTCGTCGCAGCATTTACGGTTTGAGCATTGTAGCAATTGCTTACTCTGTATATGCAATCTACGCGTCCGGTGAAGGGCCTATGATTGGCGGTACGATTGCTATTATTATCGGCTACATTGTTTACCAATTGGCCTTCAATATTATCCCTCGTGCTGTTCGTTCCAAACGTAGCGTGGCTTAATTGAATAACCTATATGGACTGCAAACACTTTCCCATGCTTGCAGTCCTTTTTGTTTTCCTTTATAGTAAAGATAGAGAATTTTGTCGGTGCCGATTTTAAAAATTTAAAATCCGGTATGAAAAAATATTGTAGTATTAGAGAGAGTAGCAGAGGTAAGTGGGTATATGACGCTATTGCAGTTAAAATATATTGTAACCGTTGCCAAACAGGGATCAATTAATAAGGCGGCGAAGGAGTTGTTTATTGCTCAGCCGAGTTTGACAGCGGCCATTAAAGAATTGGAGCAGGAGTTGGGGATTACCATTTTCTCCCGTACCAATAAAGGGGTTATTGTTTCAACCGAAGGAGAGGAATTTCTGGGATATGCCCGACAGGTTATTGAACAGACGAATCTGATTGAAGAAAAATATTTCGGGCAAACGCCGGTAAAACATCAATTTTGTGTTTCCACCCAGCATTATTCCTTTGCTGTTGAAGCTTTTGTTGATGTACTGCAGGCATATGGCGGGAATGAATACGATTTCCGTATTCGTGAAACACAGACATATGAAATTATTGAAGATGTGGCGCGCTTGCGTAGTGAGATTGGTATTTTATATCTTAATGAATTTAATGAAGCCATTTTGCGTAAAGAATTTAAACGGCATGATCTCACATTCCATCCTTTATTTACGGCCAGACCGCATGTGTTTGTCAGCTCGTTTAGTCCGTTGGCTTCCAAAGATATGGTAACTTTGGAAGATTTGGCGCCGTTTCCGCGGCTTTCTTATGAACAAGGTGAACATAATTCCTTCTATTTTTCAGAAGAAATATTGAGCACTTGCGACAGTGCCAAGGATATTGTAGTTTGTGACAGAGCTACCTTGTTTAATTTATTAATCGGTCTTGACGGTTATACGATTTGTTCCGGCATTATTAGTGAAAAATTAAATGGTCCTAATATTTTGGCCATTCCTCTTGATGTGGATGAGAAAATTGAAATCGGTTATATCTTGCATAATAAAGTAGCAGCCGGTAAATACTGTCGCCAATATATTGAGGCATTGAAGAAAAATACACAAAGTGTTTGATTTTAAAACGGTGAGCAGAAACAAAGAGTGTAAAGCCGTTCTTATAAGTCGAACAGGTTGCTTAACGGTTAGTTATAGGATTAGACTATAACTAACCGTTTTCTGTATATATTAGCCACAGAAGACAAAAGAACGTATAATGATTTCAGTCAAGGGAAGTTAAGCAGTTTTATACTGCTAAAGAGAGAGAGTTATGTGGGGACTTTGAGTGAGCAGAGAGCGTAACAATAAGAGAGAGCCGAGCGGGGTGAGAGCCGCCGGTAACAAAAAGTCTGCTCGGTGGGGTGAGAGCCACCGGCAACGGGGACTATAATTAAATAATATCTGTGCTTTCGCATGGATAAGGGGAATTATACAGAAGACGGTTATATCGGCAAATTTTGCCGACATAACCGTCTTCTGTTTTTTGCGTTTTAAGCCTTTATTACAGGAAAAAACAGTAAGTTCACAGGCCTGAAAATTACTAAAAAAGTTTAAAAATTTTACATTAAAACTCTTCGATAATAATGAGTTTTGTGATACAATGTACTGTAAAGAAAATGTAAAGTTGTAAAGAGATGGTATGTAATCAAGAGATACTTTTTTTATATGTTGTTGTATTTATTTTGCTTGAAAAGCATGCTGAAAAGATAGAGATATTTGTGGGTTTTTCGGTGAGGGTCTGTTATGGAAATAAAATATATAGTTTTAATGTTAGTGTTATATTTCTTTTCGTATTTTTACTATTTAGCCGTTTCAAGCGGACTTGGCAATAAGGCAACGTTTTTACAGTTACGTCGCTTTTTACCATGCGCGGTAGTAGCCGTTTTGCCTGTCGCATTGGCTGATGTTTCGTTGAGTGCACCGTATTTAATCAGCAGTTTATTGACCGGCGTGGCATGGATTGTTACGTATCCGTTATTATATTTTATTACATATCGTAAGAGTTCCACAGACTTCGGTTTTCACTTCGATCCTGTGTTCGGCATGTATATTATCGGTTGGCTCATGAGTTTTAAAGTACTGGTGCTTCACTTTGATGTGCTACCCGGCTTGTTTATGCCTCTCATCGGAACGGTGGAATTTTTAATTTTCTTTATTCCGTTGGCACAGTGGATTTACTATTACCTCTATCGTTCCTGTGTGACAGAAGACGGTATGATGATGCTGCAGGAAACGCATTACAATGAGATTATTGAGTTCTTTAAATCGTTTTCGGTATTCTTCAATATCGTTATTTTTGCTGGATTGGTTGCTACATACAGTTTATTTATTTGGGCTAATTTGCAATATGAGGCCTTGACCTTATCTTTATGGCAGACTGTGTTACTGGCAGTAGTCGTAGGTTGGCTCGGTTATTATATGTCAAAAGAACATAAGGGTGTATTTATTCGTACGGGTATTGTGGAATTGTACTTTGACATTAAAGAGTATTTTGAGACTACCATGCTCTATCAAACGAATATGGAAGAACGCTTGAAGAATCTGGAAGTGACGCCGGCTAAGCCGACATTTAAAAAGCCGTCGACCATTATTCTTGTCATTGGCGAATCGGCTTCTCGTGATTATATGACGGCTTTCACCGGAACGGGTGAGGAAACGACGCCATGGTTGTCTGAGATGAAAAAAGACGCCCACTTTATTTTGTATCCTAACAGTTATTCCTGTATTGCTCATACCGTATCGTGTTTGGAACGGGCTTTGACTGAATTTAATCAATATAACGACAAGCAGTTTTATACATCTTGTTCAATTATAGATATTGCGCACAAGGCCGGTTATACGACACACTGGTACAGCAATCAAGGCCATTTGGGCTGTGCCGATACACCGGTTACCTTGGTAGCTAATACATCAGGCGTGGCTAAGTGGACTAAGCAGAATCTTAATCAAGTGCAGTATGATGAGTCATTACTCGAGTATCTCGATGAAATTGATCCGACTAAAAATAACTTTGTGGTCGTTCATCTTAAGGGCAATCATTTCAACTTTATTAATCGTTATCCGCAAAGTTTTGCTAAATTCAGTGAGCCGGATAAATATGATTTGATTCCTAATTATATGGATTCAATTGCTTATACAGATTCCATTTTGCAACAGATTTGGGAATACGGTAAGGAAAAACTCAACATGCAGGCCATGTTATATTACTCCGATCATGCGACGATTCCGGATAAACGACGGGCACCTGATTTCGGTGGCTTTGGTACGGTTCGAATTCCGATGTTCACATATTTTTCTGATGAATATATTGAAAAATTCCCGGAAACGTATCAGAATCTGTTGGCTAATAAGGATAAATACTTTACCAATGACTTGGCCTATGAAATGGTGTGCGGTATTTTGAATATTAAATCGAACCACTATGATGAAACTAACAGCCTGACGTCATCGCTATATAAGTATACGCGCGATATGCTCACAACTAATTTGGGTACGCAATATATTAAAGACGATGTGAGCGAAAATCCATCTTAAAATTGTTATAAAAGTTTTTGAGATCATAATAAAAAATCCGCATCGATTTCGATGTGGATTTTTTGCTTTAAAATTAAATTTTATATGTCTTTCTATGTCTTTATTCCTCTTCCGACGGCAACTCTTTAATCACCTTTGCCGGTACACCGCCGGCTACAGTATTGTCCGGTACATCTTTTGTCACCACCGCACCGGCGGCGATGACGGCTTTGTCACCAATGTTTACGCCCGGCAAAATAGTTACGTTGCCGCCGATCCATACATCATTGCCGATGGTTACAGGCGTTGCTACGGCTATGTGATTGCGTCGCTCTTTGGCGTTTAGCTCTTCACAACCTTTTACGGCATTTAATTTGAGTGCGTCTACTTCGGGATCCATAAAATTATAAGGCAAACCGGCGTTTAATTTTTCTAATTCAGTCATATGTCCTCCTTTTGATGTCAGTCAGTATTGGAAATTAACGATAGGATTTTTCAAAATAGAACAGTCTTGCTTTAACGTGTAACCACAGTATAGTCTGCTTTCGGAATACTGACGACGCTAAAACGTAAGATATATAGTGGCAAATCTTAAGATTGATGATATACTTAAAAGAAGCTTACGAAGAAATGGAAAGGTAGTATGCAGATAATATGGCTAAAAAGCGTAAAGATAAAGAGAAATTGAAGAAGGCTAAAAAGAAGCTTTCTAAGAAAACAGAACTAAAAAAGAAGAAAAAATCGAAGAAGAAACAAAATAAAAAGCTTCATTATAAGAAGTTAAAAAAGAATAAAAAGAATAAAAAGAAAGAAAAACTACAGCAAACAGATATAGCTATAAAAGAGGAGACGGCTATGGTGACGTCGGTGAAGGCAGTATCGGACAATAAAACCGCAATATCAAATGTTAAGGATAATGTAACAAAAGATGATGCGGCGGTAACAGCTCAGCAAAAAGAAACTAATGCGGTTAAAGTTGAATCAGCCGCTGAACTTGAAGAATCTATATCCCCGGAACAAGAGACACTCAATGAAGCTTTGACTCAGTTGGGGAATGCTTTTATAACTGAGCATTGGCCAAAGCTAAAATCATCCGGAGATACTCATCCTGAACGTGCCTATCAATGGCCGGGGAATACTGATGAAACCATTATGATTTGTGTTTTTAAAGGTCAGCACGTTGAAGAAGTCTTTCATCGTCATGACTTTTTCTTTTTAAATTTTGCCTATCAAGGGGATTACGGTGCGCTCAGTTATACACAAGATAACTATATTAAAGTAAAGGAAAATGAATGTTATATCGGGCAACCGTATACAGGCTATGCTCTTAAAGGTGACAGTAAAGAAGATATTATAATCATCGGCGTTTTAATTCAAAAAGAAGCGTTCTTTAAGACATTTTTTCCTATTCTGGCGTCAGATAAAAAGGTATTTAACTTTTTCTTGGAACCGCAGAATAATGAATTTTCCGAAAATTTTATTCATCTGCATTTTGAAAAACCGCACTATGTGCGTCGTCTCTTGGAGTTGATGGTTTTTGAATATGCAAGCCCTCAAGAGGATACACAGGCAATTTTGCAATCATTGGTGGCCGCCTTGTTATTGGGGGTGGCGCGTGAGCAAAAAGCACAGCAACAGATTTTAGAGCAGGGCAGTTTGATTGAACAAATTATGCAGTACATAAGCACACATGTAGATTCGGTATCGTTGAAACAAATGGCGGCTGATTTGGCGTATCATCCGAATTATATTTCTAATTTGATTCGCCAGGAAACGGGCCAGTCGTTTAGCGAAATTGTAACGGTACATCGTATGGATAGAGCGGCTGCGTTGCTTCGAGGTACTGATTTATCCATTGAAATGATTGCAGGAATGTTAGGGTACAGTAATACCAGTAATTTTTATAAGGCGTTTAAGAAACACTTTAATACATCGCCGCGAAGTTATAGTGAAAAATAGAAAATGGCAAAATAAAACGAGGCTCTAAAACAGAGCCTCGTTTTATTTTACCATATGGATTCAAAGTATTTAGAAATAGGTGGCAAATCATCAGGTAATCTATCGTTGTGGTTATCCATATATGTACGTACTTCCTCGAGACTTACACTATGATTGATTATGTGAATCAATGTACCATGGTCAAAGGTAAGTTGTAGAATTGTCTCGTAATTAAGATAGGAAGGTTTATATCTGGGACGATTACGACCGGTAATAAAATTATTGGCAATGAATAAATCACCGGTATAGGCAATCGGATGATTGACGTTTTTATAATATAGTTTACATTTTTACCATTACCCCAATTTTCTAAAATAATAGGCTCCCGGTTAAAGAGTCGTGGTTTAAATTCTGTGTACTCATTAATTTCTACATTAGTGATAAATAGATTATCCTCGATGATGCCATATTGGCATTTGAAGCCGGCCCAACAAGATGTGTCCGTCGAAAACGGGTTTAAAGACGTGTTCTTTAGGATCAAAAAAACTGCGAAAGGCATCTCTATCGGATTCTTTGATGATAGAGTACGTGTCATGGTTAAAATGCATAATCGGTTTTACTTGTTGTGTCATACAGGGCCTCCTTGTTTTGTTATAAAAATAGTAGGGAGATGCTATGTAATTCAATTATAGATTAATTATACCATAGTGCATTTTGTGAAAAATAATAACAGTTATGAAGAGTTGATAGTATATATTGGGCGTATAAAAAATCCCCTTAAAATCAGACTTTACTAAGTCCGACTTTAAGGGGTAATTTTGTAGTTATTGAAACTTATTTTTTAACTTTTTTAAACTTATATGTAATATATAAGAACAAAATCCAGAACGGAATAGCGATTACCGATGGTTTGAAACTGTCCATTTGCCACATAACGGCTACGACTACCAGTAAGAATAAAATACATAAGTAGTTGATGAACGGATAAAGTGGCGATTTGAATTTCAATTCATCGAGGCGACCTTCGCGAATGAAGGTGCTGCGGAATTTCATATGTGTGGCGATGATGACGAACCAGCTGATAACGAGACCGGCTACTACGAGTGCCAAAAGGTGCATGAATACTTCGCCGGCCTGTGGGTAGAGGTACGTTGTTAAAACGATAATTAACGCTAAACCGGCCGAGAATAGGGTGCTGACCAACGGCACACCGTGCACAGTTAAGTAGCTGAAGATTTTAGGGGCGTTACCGGCTTGAGCCAAACCGTATAACATACGGGAGTTACTGTACAAAATACTGTTGAATACGGATAAGGCGGCCACAAGAACGACAAGGTTCAAAATGTTTGACGCAGCCGAAATACCGATTTCTTCAAAGATTTGAACGAACGGGCTGGCTTCGAGACCAACTTTATCCCAAGGTGCTAAAGACATGAGCACAACCATGGTGCCAATGTAGAAGATTAAGATACGCAATAACAATTCGTTAATGGCTGTTGGTAAGCTTTTTTCAGGATCTTCTGCTTCACCGGCTGTAATCCCGATAAGATCGACACCGCCGAAGGAGAACATAACAACTGCCAAGGAGCAAAGGAAGCCCCATGAACCATTCGGGAAGAAACCGCCGTTATCCCATAAATTGTGGAAGTTGTGCGGGAAGGACCCCATGGTGGTAAAAATCAGATAGAAACCGAAGAGAATCATGCTGACGATGGCCCCGATTTTGATGAAGGACGCCCAGAATTCAACTTCGCCGTAGGCCTTAACATTGATTAAGTTAACGGCCGTAATAATAACCAGACACAGTAATGTGGTAAGCCAATGCGGAATATCCGGGAACCAATAGGCCAGATACACGGCGATAGCAGCTAATTCCGCCATGCCGGCAAGCATAAATAAAGTCCAATAATTCCAGCCGGCTAAATAGCCCATAAAACCGCTCCAATATTTGTTGGCAAAATAGCTGAATGAACCCGATACCGGTTCACGTACCGCCATTTCGCCGAGCATGCGCATAACAAAGAAAATAAAGAGGCCTGCCAATGCATACGATGCAATAATACCCGGTCCTACCAATTTGATCGTCGGAGCCGAGCCGTAAAACAGGCCGGTACCAACCGATGCGCCTAAGGCAATCATTTGCATGTGACGGTTTTTAAGGCCACGCTTCATACTGTGGTCTTGCCCTTGTTTTGATTGTTCACTCATAAAAAATCCCCCTTTGTGTTCGGCTCTTCAAAAAATACTCAACTACCGTGTTACGCTGCCGAACCCTTATATATATTCTCTAATGTTACGTTATATAGTTGTTTTTGGCAAGCTGTTTGTGCAATTTTACAGGACATTTTTAAAAAATTTATTATAATTTCGAAAAATGTATAATAAATATAAAGGAATTTCATACATTGACAGCGAATACATACAGTAAATTGCGTTTCTGCGCTTTAAAGGAGGCGGTTCATATGAAAGAATATGCTAGTGATTTAATTCGTAATGTGGCTGTTGTATCTCACGACGGTGCGGGCAAAACAGCATTGGTAGAATCTTTGCTTTTTGCTTGCGGCGCTGTAGCATCCGTCGGTAAAGGGCAAGACAACAAACATATTATGGATTTTGAACCTGAAGAAATTAAACGTAATGTAACTATTCAGCTTGGTATGGCACCTTGCGAATGGAAAAATTATAAAATTAATTTCATTGATACGCCGGGTTATTCCGAATTCCATGGCGAAGTACGTGCCGCATTACGTGCTTCCGACGGCATGCTCATGGTATTGTCAGCTACCTCAGGGGTGGAAGTAGATACCATTCGTGCATGGGATTACGGGGTAGAATTGCAGATGCCGCGCATGGCTTTCATCAATAAGATGGATATGGAAGGAGCCGACTTCTTCGGAACTCTTGAAAAAATGCACGAATTATTCGGTAAAGCCATCATGCCGCTGCAGATTCCTATCGGTGAAGGTCCTGATTTTAAAGGTGTTGTTGACGTAGCAAAACGAACGGCTTATGTGTATGAAAACGGTAAAATGACAGAAGTTCCGGTACCGGACGAATTATCCGCCAAAGTTGAAGAAATCCGTGAAATGACCGTAGAATCGGCCGCTGAAGCCAATGATGAATTATTGGAAAAATATTTGGACGGACAAGAACTTACTTTGGAAGAAATTCGCCAAGGTCTTCGTGAAGGCTTGTTGGCCGGTACTGTTTGTGCCGTTATGTGCGGCAGTGCCACAAATAACATCGGCATGGATCAAGTACTCGATCGTATGATTCGCTATATGCCGGATGCTTCAAAACGAGTTATGACCGCTGAAGAAGTTGATACGGGCGAAGAACGCATTGTTCATGTAGATAAACCATTTACCGGTTTTGTATTTAAGACTGTATTAGATCCGTTTGCCGGTAAACAAAGCTTTGTACGTGTATTTTCCGGTGAGTTAAAAGAAGGCGACAAACTTCTCAATGTAACTCAAGGCGTGGAAGAAAAATGGGGCAAAATGTATACCCTTATCGGTAAACAGCAGGTACCGGTTACAGAAGCACGTGCCGGTGATATCGTTGTCATCCCTAAATTAGCTGTGACTAAGACGGGCGATACCTTTGCTACACCTGCTTTTAAAGTTAAATATCGTCAGATTCGATTCCCACAACCTTTACATACGGTAGCTATGGTACCGGAAAAGAAAGGTGAAGAAGAAAAATTGGCTACAGCGTTACAACGTATTTCGGAAGAAGATCCGACTTGCGTAGTCGTTAAAGATGTGGAAGGCCGTCAGATGCAAGTTCGTTGTATGGGCGAAGTTCATTTGGAACATATCCTCACAAAGATGGAACGCAAATACGGTGTGAAAGCTAAATTGGAAAAACCTTATATTCCATATCGTGAAACGGTTCGCGGTCAGGTAGAAGTGGAAGGCAAGCACAAGAAACAAAGCGGTGGTCATGGTCAATACGGTCATGTTAAAATCTCAATCGAACCTTCTGCTGAAAGTGATTTTGAATTCGTTGATAAAATCTTTGGCGGTGCCGTACCTAGACAGTATATTCCGGCTGTAGAAAAAGGTGCTAAAGAAACATTGGATAAAGGCTTGTTGGCCGGTTATCCTATGATCGGTGTAAAAGTAACCTTATTGGATGGTTCCTATCATGCCGTTGACTCCTCAGAATTGGCCTTTAAAGTAGCAGCAGCGCAAGCATTGAAAAAAGGTGTACCGCAAGCTAAACCGGTATTGTTGGAACCTGTATATAATGTAAATGTATTTGCACCGGATGTATTCATGGGTGATGTTATGGGCGATTTGAACAGTCGTCGTGGCCGTGTATTGGGCATGGAACAAGGTGAACGGGAAGGCATTACCGTTGTTAAAGCGCAAGTGCCGTTTGCCGAAATGCTTGATTATGTAACCGTATTACGTTCTTTGACACAAGGTCAAGGCGTATTTAATATGGAATTTAATTCTTATGAAGAAGTACCTCATAAGACCGCAGAAGCTATTATAGCTAAATTTGACGGTACTGCTGAAGAAGAATAGGCAGTAAGCAGTAAATTTATTTGTAATTAATTTTTAAAGGGGCGGCAAATCAGCCGTGTAAAAAGAAGAAAGGTTTTTATCATGATATTCGGTAATGTTAACGTAAACTACAAAGGTCTCGGTTATTCTCCTGTGTTGGTAAAAGTACTTGATTGGTTGAAGACGACGGATATTAAAAAATTGGAATTAGGCCGTCATGATATTGATGGTGATAATATTTTTGCTTTGGTACAAGATGTAACGACTAAAAAAATGGCTGATACAAGACCTGAAGCACACAAGAAATACTTAGATGTGCAATTTGTAGTGGATGGACAGGAAAAGATGGGTTTTGTTCCGGACTATGGTATTGAAAAAGTAGTTGAAGCACATGATGATAAAGACTTGTACTTCTACGCTTCCGAAATCAGTGATGAAGCCTTCGTATTGGCTACTTCCGGATCCTATGTAATTTTCTTCCCTGAAGATATTCATCGTCCATGCTGTGCCGTTAATGATGAACCTTCCCGCGTATTAAAAGTTGTAGTTAAAGTAGCCATGGATTTATTGGCTTGATAGGACTTTTATAATTTGTTACAATGACAATAATTAAAGAACGACCGGCTTATTGCCGGTCGTTTTTATCCATTTAATTGTATGAAGACTCAAAATGAGTTGCCGGTACCGTATTTTTGGGCGGTATCATGTGGTTATGAATCAGCGATAGATGTTGTCATGATGTAAAGGATAGTAGTATGGATAGACAGTTTTTAGTTGGTATCGGCTTGACGCTAATGGGTGGCATTTTATGGGGCCTGTCGGGAACCTCGTCACAATTTTTACAACAACAGCGTGGCATTACGCCGGAATGGCTGCTGGTAGTACGCTTATTAATTTCCGGTGTAGTTACGGTAATGGCAGCTTACTGTCAAGGTCGCGGTAAAATTTTTGAAGTGTTTAAAACACCGAAAGATGTAGTCGGTGTCTTGGTATTTGGCTTGCTCGGCATGGCTTTATGTCAATATGCCTATTTTCGTTCCATTTATTACGCCGGTGCCGGAATTGCTACGGTGTTACAGTATTTAGCACCGATTATTATTGTTGTGTATATGGCGGTACGTTATTTAAAATTGCCGTCACCCGGTGAGGCTATCAGTATTGTGTTGGCTACCATAGGAACGGCCATGATTGCTTTACAGGGCAAGTTATCATTCGAAGGAATTGATGAAAAGGTTCTCTTTTGGGGCTTGCTTTCTGCCGTAGCGGTAGCCATTTACAGTGTTCAGCCGGTATCATTGTTACGGCGTTACGGTACAGGTCCGATTGTCGGGTTCGCCATGCTGTTTTCAGGAATTATAATTACACCGTGGGCGAAACCGTTTGATGTTCCCGGTGATTGGGATATGTGGACGTATATCGCTCTATTTAATGTGGTTGTACTGGGAACGATTATTTCCTTCAATGCCTATTTGGAAGGGGTACGCCGTATCGGCGCCGTAAAGGGTTCCGTGTTGTCGTCCATAGAACCGATTTCAGCAGCCTTATTGGGGTGGGCTCTATTAGGCAGTGAGTTTTTAATCACTGATATTATTGGGTTTGTCCTTATTTTATCAACTGTATTCATTTTGGCTTCAGAGAAGAGTAAATAGATAGAATCAAAAGAATTGGTGTTATTGTATGCTGCATTCTAATCGTTTTATTGTTAAATATATAGAGATATTTAAATGATGCATATTGACATATCTAAAAAATAAGATATAATTAAGACATGACTAATAAACAACTACAAGATATTTTTAAAGCTCTATCTAATGAAAGCCGCCTAAAAATTTTACAATGGTTAAAAGAACCGTCGAAACACTTCCCGCCCCAGGGATTTCATATGACTGAGGAAGACTCGTTTGAAGGAGGAGTCTGTGTGGGGAGCATTCAAGAAAAATTAGGTATTTCCCAATCGGCTGTATCCCATTATTTGGATTTGATGCAACGAGCAGGTTTGTTGGAGTCAGCTCGCTTCGGTAAATGGACGTATTATCGTCGTAATGAATCGATGATAGAGAGCTTTAAGGCAGAAATTAATAGTACGCTTTAAATAAAAGGCAGTTTTGGCTGCTTTTTATTTTTGTTAATATATCTATATTTCGAGATAAAATGATTAATCTCTTAGCTTTATATATACCCAGGCCGCATTGGCTAAGAATAAGAGGCCGGTTCCGCAGAAAAGAGCGGTAAAACCAAATTGCCCCATAAAGAGGGCACCGCCCACAGACCCTAAGAAATAACCGAGAAACTGAGTGGTCTGAGTATAGGAGAAGACCTGGCCGGAAATTTCTTTAGGCGTATGACGTGAAATATAGGTGTTGAGTGACGGTAATAAACCGGCAAGGCCTATACCTGTTAAAAAGCGTAGAATGCCAAGTTCCAAGGCCGAGGTAACATAGGCTTGCGGAATGGTAACGAGTGCTACATAGATAAGCGAGCCAATGAGAATAGGTCGAGGACCGATGCGATCAATCCATTTGCCCATGTAGGAACTGCTGAACATTTGGGCAAAACCTGTGGAGGCAAAGACAATACCTGCCAGAGAAGCCACTTGAGCCGTATTCGGCGGCAAGATTTCTTTTAAATAAACCGTAATAATCGGCTGTAAGCTCATCATAGATAATGCATAGATGAACGTGGAGACAGCCACGATTAATAATTCGTGGAAGTCCGGTAATTGACGCCGTAATTCAGCGAAACTATGTGGCACTTTGTCAGGTTGCGGTGTAAAGGCTTCGTGAACAAAGAAAAAGATGAGCAAAAAAGCGGCGCCTAAGAAACAGGCTATAATGAAGAATGAGAAGCGGACGCCAAAGGTATCGGCTAAGTAACCGCCTATCAACGGACCGATTAGTGAGCCGGCTAAATTAGACGAGGCTAATATGGATAGAGCCCAGCCGGTTTTCTCTTCCGGAGTTTCCGCAGCTACGAGAATAATGGAGCCTGAGAAAAAGCCGGATACGGTTCCGTGTAAGAGACGTACCAGAACGAGTTGAGTCGGTGTTTGGACGAAGCACATGAGTAAATTGCAGATCATCATCCCAAAACTGGCTCTTAATAATGAGAGTTTGCGACCTTTGCGGTCCGCTAAGCGCCCCCAATAGGGAGAAACTATAGCAACCACCAAATAGGTGATGCCCATGGCGAGACCTGACCAATAGGCTGTTTCATTTGTGGCGGTGACACCCAGTTCGTTTAGATAAATCGGCAGGAGAGGGGCTAATTGACTGAGACCTAATGCCGATAAGAACGCACCGAAGAAACAAATGTATACAGTACGTTGCCAAGCGAGCATATAAATCCTCCTTTTAGAGTTGTTAGTAGATGTGTTAATTATACACTTTTTTTACAAAAAGTACATGTGAAATGACTTGACAAAATGAAGGTACTTCTCTATACTCTAGCTAAGGCAAAATACCATAGCAAATCGCTATGGGTATTTTAGTTATAAGAAAATTTTTTACACATATGATAGAATGCGATGACAAAGACGGTTATTTCGGGTAGTTCTCAGCGAGCTGACAGATGGTGCGAGGTCAGTGAATGAAGAAATAACGAATCACTTGGGAGCATATGAAGTTTCGACTTTATCGGTGAGCACCGTTATATGCGTGAGTGGCTCTTTTTAGAGTCAGTAGGGTGGTACCACGGACTATCGCGTTCGTCCCTTCGGGGATGAGCGCTTTTTTTATTATTGAGAGGAGAGTATTTATGGATTACGGCAAAACTTTGCATTTGCCCGCAACAGAATTCCCTATGCGCGGCAATTTACCAAAACGGGAACCTGAGTATTTAAAATTCTGGGAAGACAATAAAATCTATGAAAAACGCTTGGAATTAAGAAAAGGCAATAAGAGCTTTGTATTGCATGACGGACCTCCGTATGCAAACGGCAAACTTCATATCGGCCATGCTCTTAACAAAACGTTAAAAGATATCATCATGAAATACAAAACCATGCAGGGTTACTATACTCCATACATTCCCGGCTGGGATACGCATGGTTTGCCAATCGAACATGCCATCATCAAAAATACAGGCCTCAACCGTCATGAAATGAGTCCTTTGGACCTTCGCGCTAAATGTAAAGAATACGCTTTGCAGTGCGTGGAAGAACAGAAAAAAGACTTCATCCGTTTCGGTGTGCTTGGTCGTTTTGAAGATCCGTATTTGACTTTGAAACCTGCTTTTGAAGTTAAACAGCTCGGTATCTTCGGTGAAATGGCTAAACGCGGCTACATCTATAAAGGCCTTAAAACTGTTTACTGGTGTACTCACTGCGAAACAGCTTTGGCTGAAGCGGAAATCGAATACCATGAAAAGAAATCCTTCTCTATCTATGTAAAATATGCGTATGTAGACGAAGTAAAACGCACCTTGCCGGAAAATGTGGATCCTGCTAAAGCGTATGCCGTAATCTGGACAACTACGCCTTGGACATTACCTGCATCCCAGGCAATCTCCGTAAATCCGGACCTCGAATATGCATGGGTTCAGGTTGGTGATGAATACTACTTGATGGCCGTAGAACTCGTTGAATCCGCTATGAAAGATGCACAAGTTGAAGACTACAAAGTAGTTAAAACATTCCCTGGTTCCGATTTGGAATTGGCTACCTTCAAGCATCCATTCGTTAACCGTGAAGTTAAAGTGTTATTGGGGGACCATGTAACGCTTGAAGCCGGTACCGGTTGCGTTCATACCGCTCCTGCACACGGCGAAGAAGACTTTGGCATTTTTCAAAAATATAATAAAGAAGGCAAAATCAATACAGAAATCCTTTCCTTCGTTAATGCTACCGGTAACTATGTAGCCGCTGTAGATAACGATCGTTACGGTGATACGGAAGAAATGTTGGCCGGCAAAGAGATTCATGAAGCCGAAGTGCCTGTCTTGAAAATCTTGGCTCATAACGGTGCTTTATTACATAAAGGTACTTTGCGTCACCAATACGCACACTGCTGGCGTTGTAAAAATCCGGTAATCTATCGTGCGACTGAACAGTGGTTCTCTTCCGTTGACGGTTACCGTAAAGCAGCTCTTGATGTTATCGACAATCAGGTACAGTGGATCCCTAAATGGGGCCATGACCGCATCTACAATATGATCGCGGACCGCGGGGACTGGGTAATCTCCCGTCAACGTGTATGGGGCGTGCCAATCCCTGTATTCTACTGCGATTCTTGCGGCGATTATGTAGTCAACGATGACACTATCAAATCCGTTCAGGCTTGGGTTGCCAAAGAAGGCTCCGATGCTTGGTGGAATCATACGGCTAAGGAATTATTACCTGAAGGTTTCACTTGCCCTCATTGCGGTCATGGTGAATTCCATAAAGAAACAGATATCATGGACGTTTGGTTCGACAGCGGTTCTTCTTGGGCCGGCGTTTTGGAAAACGAAGGTCTTGATGTACCATGCGCTATGTATCTTGAAGGTTCCGACCAACATCGCGGTTGGTTCAACTCTTCCTTGCTCACCAGCGTAGCTACAACCGGTCAAGCACCTTACAACTCCGTATTGACTCATGGCTTCGTAGTGGACGGCGAAGGTCGTAAAATGTCCAAATCCGTAGGTAATACGGTGGCTCCTTCCGATATCATTGATGTATACGGTGCCGATGTAATGCGTCTTTGGGTATCCTCCGCGGATTACCAGGGTGACGTTCGTTTGTCCAAAGATATCGTAAAACAGTTATCCGAAGTATATCGTAAGATTCGTAACACATTCCGCTTCTTATTGGGCAACTTGGATGATTTCAATCCAAATACGGATAAAGTGGCTTATGAAAACTTGTCTGAAATCGACAAATGGGCACTCCTTCGTTTAGAAGAAGTACGCCGCAAAGTTACGGAAGCGTATGAAAACTATGAATTCCATATCTTGTATCATACAATCCATAACTTCTGTACGGTTGATCTCAGCTCCTTCTACTTAGACGTAATGAAAGACACTATGTATGCTGAAAAAGCGACAGCTCAAGTTCGTCGTAGCGCTCAGACTGCTATGTACGAAATCGTAGCAACCTTAGTGCGTATGGTAGCTCCGGTTCTTTCCTTCACGGCTGAAGAAGTATGGCAGTACATGCCAAAAGAAGAAGGTATGCGTGAAAGCGTAATGCTTGAAGATTGGCCTACCGGCAAAGAAGTTCATTATGACGAAGCGTTGGCTGAAAAATGGAGCCACCTCTTAGATCTTCGCTCTGAACTTACTAAAGCTTTGGAAACTGCTCGTCAGGACAAAGTTATCGGTCACTCCTTGGATGCATCCATCACTGTATATGCTGATGGTGATGCGTTCAAACGTTTGAATGAAGTAAAAGATCAATTGGCTGCTTTACTCATCGTAAGTGAAGCGTACTTGGTAGAAGGTCGCGATTCGGCTCCGGCTGAAGCGGTTGCTACCGAAGAAGGTCACTTGAGCGTGGTTGTAAAACCTAGCGAATATGAAAAATGCGAACGCTGCTGGATTCATCGTGAAACAGTAGGGCAGAATGCGGAACATCCTACATTGTGCCACCGTTGCGTAGATGTATTAACTAAATAATTTTCGAGCGTATATGCTCGTTAGATGAAAAAGATAAGTCATCTCCCTTGCTCCTAGCCTACAGCTTCGCTGATAGGAAAAGTCGCTTCGGAAGATGGCTTATCTTTTTTTCGCTTGGAACGATAGCGCTGTACGCTCGAAAATTATTTAGTGGGGAGGGGAGACGCAGCATTGCTTCGCTCGCTGCGTATAGTGAATTTGAGGGAGTTGTTTTGTTATATAAAATGATTGTATGCCTACAATATACTTTTGTAGTATAATCAAAATAATGATGAGTAAAGGTTTCAGTTAGTGTTTGGTATTGGGGGTAGAGGATGAGGTGTTTACGTGTTTTTTTAATAGGAATATTATTGTTGGGAGCTTTTTCGCTAAATAGTATTTCGTCAGCTACGGATTGGGATTATATCGGAAAAAATGTCAAAGGTACGATGCTTTTTATAGATAAAGATAGTGCTGAGCTTAATAGTGAGTACACAAAAGTATGGGTTAAAATGTCGTATCCGGAAGGGGCATCTGATGTATTTTTAGTTGCACTCGATCGCCGTGCGAAGATGATCCATTATTTTTCCTATGCTGTTTATGATAAGGATGGGGTAATCATCAGTGCCGGGGATTTCTATGATGGGTGGAAACATATCGTACCGGAATCAGGCATGGAAGCGGTGTATAAAGCAATTTGGCCGTTTAACTAAATAGTCTCTGAGCATTTTGCTCTGAGTGAAAAGGAGAATACATCTTCCTTGCTCTCAGCCTATCGCTTCGCGAGTAGGAAAGGTCGCTTCGGAAGATGTATTCTCCTTTTTCTGCCCAGAGTACGGGAGCGCTGTTGCTCAGAGGTTATTTAGGTTCTTTCCGCATTGCTTCGCTCGCTATGGAAGATAAATAAGTGAATTTTTTTTAAGAAATAGTTCAACTGATGTATATTTGTGTATGATATAATTAGTAGTAAAGGTATTAAATTATAAGGTAATCGGTGATGACGTTATGAGTTCTTTACCGAAATGATATATAAGATGATGTTGACGGAGGTTTTGAATGGCAGCGGATATTACAACTTTTGATAAGAAATTTTTAAAAAAGCCGATTAAGTTAATTGTTTCTGATGTTGACGGTACGTTGGTGGATACGGATAAGCATATCAGTGATGTGACGGTTCAGGCCATGAAGGAAGCTATGGCAGAAGGTATTACGGTAGCGGTAGCCAGCGGTCGTGCATTTGGGGAGATGGGCGAGGTTCTTCAGCGTTTGCCTGAAATTGAAGAGTATATTTGCAGTAACGGTGCTGTAGTTGTGGAACAAAAAGGCAATCAGTCCAAAGTAATATTCCATCAGTCTTTCAGTAATGAAGAAGGTTTGTGGTTATTGGATCAGTTATTGCCGTTTGAGGTATATATTGAAGCGTATGGCGGTAAAGATATTTACGGTTCAGCCAATGAAATGGAAGCGTTTGCCGCAAATTTGTCGCCCCATTTGATTCCCCTCATGAAGGCAAGTCGTACGATGGTGCCAAATTTGCGCGATTATATCGTAGAAACAGGTATGGATTTGGAAAAAATCCAGTTGTTCTATGGAACGGAAGTTAAAAAGCAAGCTATTTTAAAACACTTTGAAGGTGATGATCGTTTCACGATTATCCAATCCAGTGAAGGTAACTTAGAGTTCGTTCAACCTGGTATCAGTAAAGGTCGTGCTGTTGAAGCATTGGCTAATGAATTGAGAATTACGGCCGATGAAGTAATGACAATTGGTGACAGTAATAATGATTTGACGATGCTCGCTTATGCAGGTGTATCTTTTGCCATGGCTAATGGTGAGGATACGACAAAAGCAACAGCCAAATACTTGGCACCGACGAATGATGAAGATGGCGTAGCGCAGGTAGTACGTGAAGTTGTAGCGGCCTCCAAAGAGTTGGTGAAATAATGAATGGTAAGGAAGAGGATTCGACCGGGATTGAAATTTACAAGGGCGAAGCCTCAAGCGAAATTAAGCCATGTAAGGACACGTCTCAAGTCGGGGCTAAGGCCGAAGTAAGTTGGCGCTTTGTAGTAAATGGCGAGCGATGTGTCAAGTGCGGTGCCTGCGCCATGGATTGTCCGGTACAAATTATCGTGGAACAATTGCAGCAGTTTTTTATAGGCAATGGTTGTATAGGTTGCGGCGATTGTTATGAAATTTGTCCGGTAGGCGCTATTGAACGCGTAAAATCAGATAAATGCTAAAGGTGCAAATCGAACAAATAGTAAATCTGCAAATCGATTAAATAATAATTATGCAAGTTGAATGAGTAATGCATGTGTGAAATGGAATGAATAATGAGCGTAACATGTGGAATTGTCACATAGCACAAATAGAAAAAGCAGGTTCATTTTATATGAAATGATGACTATAAGCGATTAGCGAGTATGATATGACCGAAAGAGGTCATTAAAATACGGAGCTAATCGCTTTTTATTTTTGAACTATATGCTTATATTTGATCTTCATATTTGCTTTTGAGTTATATTCTTATAATTGATAGATATCTCTTAAAAACTCGCATTTTATTAGTGATAATTATTGTCGGAATAGAGTCTGTTTAAAATGATAAGTAGGAAATCAAGTACTGTTATCTTAAATTTTTGCGTTAAGTTAACAAACTTAATGATAATGAGATGAAGTTGAGTTTTAATTCCTGTTAAACCGGAGGGTGATTTTGAAAAATGAGACTATATAGTGTTTTGAAGGAAGTTTTCATGAGTTGGTATTGACAGTAACTTTCATTTTATATAAAATAATGTATGCAATAGAAGAAAATTTTCTCAATTTTCTAATTTTTAATACATGATAAATGAATGTTAAGTAGCATAGGACAATGTAATAGTTGTAGCCAAAAATTTGGCCTCTTTCGACAAGGTTAGCACTGCGCGACGATTTCAAGCGGCTTGAGTAAGCCGGCAGGTAATAGTACCTAAATTTTTCAGGTAAGTGTTATTGAAATCCGGGACGTATTCTGTTGACCTGTTTTTATGTCATAACGAAATGAGGGTAGTTGATGAATGATGTCGAGTTGACGACACGTCAAGAACGCCTGCAAGAGTTACAGACCGCTACGAAGCATCGCACTGAAACATTGGGCAGTTGGGCCGTACCGGTTCTGACTGCCTTTTTATTTTGCGCAATTATAGGTGCAGTAGCCTTGGGCAGTGTAACAATCTCGGCAGAGCAAGTAATGGCGGTATTAAATACAAAATTGACGCATTTTGGACCATGGGTTCCTTAGCGGATGCAAAGTGGTCAATGCTCGGTTGGCCGGCTATTGTTGTGGGCTGTATGACGGTTTACTTTTTATCTCAAGTTCGAGCGTTGGATGCGCTCCTGTTAGGGGAAGAAATGGCCGTAACGCTGGGGATTAATGCTACGCGCAAACGGTATATTTATATGGCCTGTATGGCACTTTTAACGGGCGTACTCGTATCACAGTGCTGTATTATCGGGTTTGTAGGGCTTATGGGACCAAACGGCTGCGGCAAGTCTACCTTGTTAAAACACTTATATCGGGTACTGCCGATTCAACAGGGTGAGATAACTTTTGACGGTACACCACTCGCAGGGATCCCACTGCGTGAAGCGGCACAGCAAATCGGTGTGATGGGACAGTTTCATGCAGTCAACTTTGATTTCACGGTGTGGCAAATTGTAATGATGGGTCGTACGCCGTATAAAAAAGGTTTTGACGATGATACGGAAGAGGATGCATACCTTGCCATGGAAGCCTTGCAAAAGGTTGGCATGTGGGATAGAGCAAAACGCAGTTTTGCTTCGTTATCCGGTGGGGAACAGCAACGTGTTATGTTGGCTCGAGTGCTTTGCCAACAGCCGTCGTATTTAATCCTAGACGAACCGACGAATCATCTGGATATTACCTATCAGTTGGAACTTTTGGAAGTAATTAAAGGTCTCGGCGTTGGCGTCATTGCGGCACTTCATGACCTGAATTTAGCAGTGCTCTTTTGTGATGAGATTTTTATCATGAAAAAAGGTCAACTTGTGAACCATGGTATGCCGTCAGAGCTTATCAGCGAAGAGCTGATAAGCGATGTGTATGATGTGAAAAGTCTTGTGTCGGCATATGCGGACGGTACTCCGATTGTGACGTATCAACGACAACACATGCCGTTTGACGCGGAGCTGACAGCAAATAACTTCTCGCGTGGTGATGCTACATGATAACACATTGGGAACGCTGGAGTCGGCGCTTAATCGGACTGGCAGCGTTGGGAGCCTTAGTATTGGTTGTGTGGTTTGCGTATACTAACGGCCGTTGGCAACCTGTCGGTGAGGTAAGTGCGAGTCAAGGCGGTACGGTAATTCATAATTTTGACAGTGACGGGAATCCGGTCAGTTTTAATTATGAAAAGCCGCCTAAACGCGTCATTGTGACGTATCCGGGGGCAACGGAACTACTCATTGATTTGGGACTCGAGAATCGTATCGTAGGGACGGTAGCGCCGTACGGTGAAGAGCCGGAACGGTATAGGGACGCGTATAATCGGTTGCCTTTGGTAACTGACAGTTATGTGCCCAGCCGTGAACAAGTCATGGCTTTACAGCCGGATTTGCTGATGGGTTGGTCACATCATTTTACACCGGCCACACTGGGGGATGTGCGACAGTGGTATGAACGAAATATCGGTGTATATATTGTGCCGGCTACGGATCGTCGTCCTGAATACGCTGATATTCGTATGTAATTTCAGATACCTTTATATGACTTGCGATTATTCGTATGTAATTTAAGCGTATTTGCGTGTAAGTGATTGAACGGCAAATTCTTTACCACTTATATGTAGTTGTTTTTCATAATAACCTGTAATATAATGTAAGAAATACACAAAAAAGCTAGGGGAGCCTTATGGCTGAGAAAAGTGCGTGAACACTTGACCCTTGACCTGATTCGGATAATGCCGACGTAGGAAAGCTGTACAGGACTTTTAGAGCTCATCCGCGCGGATGAGCTTTTTATTTTGGCTTTTTTGCGTATATAACTATTTTAGGAGATATCTTTCAAATATATTTCCATGGATTCGCGCTTAGGTATAGCGCAGAGGAGGCTAAAATGAATAGTTCGGAAACTACGGTAAACATGCAGGATGTGCGTTTGGCAAACATTGACGAGTATACAACGCAGATGGATGCGGCTCGTCGCGGCTTGGTAACACCACAGCTTAAGACGGTTGCTGAAAAAGAACAACTGCGTTTGGAAGATTTGATGGAACTTGTTGCATCCGGTCAAGTAGCGATTCCGGCCAATAAAATGCATACCAGTTTGTCGCCGGAAGGGGTGGGCAAGCGTTGTCGTACTAAAATTAACGTAAACCTTGGCGTGTCGCCGGAACACAATAATTTGGACGAAGAATTGGAAAAAGTGCGCAATGCTATTGCCATGAAAGCCGAAGCAATTATGGATTTGTCGAATTTTGGCAAAACTCGTGATTTTCGTTGCAAGTTAATCGATATGTCGACGGCTATGATAGGTACTGTACCGATGTATGATGCGGTGGGTATGCTCGATAAAGATTTAAAAGATATTACGGTAGATGAGTTTTTTGAAGTTGTTGAACAACATGCCAAAGACGGCGTAGACTTTATGACCATTCACTGCGGTATGAATCAAAAAACGGCGCAGCGTATTAAAGACAATCCGCGTTTGACGAATATCGTATCCCGCGGCGGATCGTTGCTCTTTGCCTGGATGGAAATGAACAATCAGGAAAATCCGTTCTACGAATACTATGACCGGTTGCTCGATATTTGTGAAACCTATGATGTAACCTTGAGCCTCGGCGACGCCTGCCGTCCGGGTTGCACCCATGATGCGACTGATGCGGCTCAGATTGAAGAACTTATTACTCTTGGCGAATTAACCAAACGTGCTTGGGAACATAATGTACAGGTTATGATTGAAGGTCCGGGGCACATGGTACTCAACGAAATCGCGGCTAATATGACTTTGGAAAAACGCTTATGTCACGGGGCTCCGTTCTACGTGCTTGGACCTTTGGTAACCGATATTGCACCTGGCTATGACCATATCACGAGTGCTATCGGCGGTGCCATTGCCGGTTCTTGCGGTGCCGACTTCCTTTGCTATGTAACACCGGCTGAACATTTACGTTTGCCAACCGTTGAAGACGTAAAAGAAGGTATCATTGCCACTCGTATTGCCGCTCACGCAGCTGATTTGGCTAAAGGGACTCCGGGTGCTCAGGCTTGGGATGATGCTATGAGTAAAGCTCGTGCGGAAGTGGATTTTGATACGATGATTTCCTTGGCTATCGATCCTGAAAAAGCCCGTCGTTACTATGAATCCAGTAAACCTGAATGCGAAGGCACTTGCACCATGTGTGGTAAAATGTGTCCGGCCCGCACCATGAAACATATCTTGGCAGGGGAAGACGTGTCGATTCGATAGGATGATAGTAAATATAATTTAAAAAATTGATTTTATATAGAAATAATTTAATGTTTTGAATTTAGTGTAATAATAATAAAAAATCCGTGGCATTGCCATGGCTTTTTTGTTTGTAATATATGACTAGCAAGTACTGCTTTTATGAAAATAGCGATAAAACTAATTAATTATGATTAAAATTATGTGATTTTAATATGAAAAACATTAAATAATAATTATTGGTAATATTAAAAATTTGGCTGCTAATAGAAATCATGAGTTTATTTGTTTTGATAAGAATATGACATAACAATGAATTTTTATGGATGGTTTGTATAAAGAATATAAGTGTTTAGTCATATTTTAGGTGAAGTTCTTCATTTATCAAAAAATAAAGATTAATATTTTTGATGAAACGTAGTATAATAAAATTATGGAAAATAATGGAATTTTATATAGTGTTTTAAAAGATGTGGTATGAAGGTGTTAGGAGTGGGTACTATGAGAAAAAATCAGTTACAAAAAGCAGTATTGATGGTTTTAGCGGGAAGTTTAATTGTGGGCGGTGCACAGGCGGCCGATGACGTAGTTGTTGATTCGAATAATAATTTTATTGCTGGGAGTAATGCAACTGTCAGTGATAATACGGAGAATTCAATCGTAATTGGGACAGATGCAAAAACTGTGGCCGGAAAGCCGACTGGGACAATATCGAATGCCGTAGTATTGGGGACTGGAGCATCTACTTATGGCAGCGGTAATGTCGTAATTGGTGCAGGGGCCAAGTCTGAATCTGTTGATGGTAGTTCGACAAATCCTTCCGGTTCAGTTGCTATTGGTTTAAATGCTACGATTACTAACTCAGGCGCAGGAATTACCAATCCTACTAATGCTATTGCTATTGGTAGAAATTCGTTGGTGGAAAAGGTTAATGCTATTGCTATCGGTGATGAAGCCCAGGCATTAAATCAGAACAATGTGTCGATTGGTTTGCAGGCTGGGAAGGGTACAACCGGTTATTATAACTTTGCGCTCGGCTCGGAAGTTGGTCAAAATATACAAGGGGAAGAAAATATTTCCATAGGGCGTTGGGCTAATAATAACAACCCGGATAGTCACAATATTGCTATCGGCTTAAACGCTTTAAATAATCAAAAACAGTGGACAAATACTAGAGTGCCTATTAGCCCAGTTTATTCAAAAGGTGGAAATATAGCTCTAGGTTCTGGGGCTTTAAGTGGAGCTACCAGTGCTAGCAACGTGGCTCTCGGTACTAGAGCCGGTCTTAATATGTATGGTGCCGGTAATGTTATTATGGGGACAGTAGCTGGTGCAAATGCTGGATTGAATGCAGATAATACTACGCAAGGAACGGCATTGACAAACTCTATTATTATGGGGACGCAAGCCGGTAATAATGCCGGTGGTGATCAAGCGGTTATTATTGGTAATTACCAAAATAATGCAGTTGTGGCCAGTAATGTAGTCGCTATTGGTTCGAATTCTAAAGTAACCGGTCAGTTCGGTTTAGGTTTGGGCCATGCTGTTTATAATAATGCAACCTATGGTTTGGCCGTAGGGTCATATACAACCTTAGCCGATACTGCTTTACATTCAGGGGCATTTGGTACCGGGACGTCGTCAAGTAGAACTACCGTATCCGGAGCTAGCTCCTATTCTATTGGTAATAGTAATACGGTAACAGCTGATAAAGCGTTTGTATTAGGTAATAGTGTGACTGCTGATGTGGCTAATTCGGTTACGTTAGGCGATTCTGCTCGTGTTACCGCTGGTAGTGCAATAGGAACAGCTCTATTAACATCGGCTGGTGAATCGGGTGCGACTACAAGTGCCGGTGATACGGGCACGGTAAGCTCAGCAACAGTTAATGGAGTTACTTATAGTGGTTTTGCTGGTGCAACCGCTAATGGTGCGGTAAGTATCGGTGCATCCGGTAGTGAACGACGTCTTCAAAACGTAGCGGCTGGTGAAATTTCCGCGACCAGTACGGATGCTATTAACGGTAGTCAGCTTTACCAAGTTGCTACAGCTGCCAGCACGGCTGCAAAAGGTGCTAAAACTGAAGTAAAATCGACTGATGGAACGGTTTCAATAGTAGGAAAAGCTGATGATAATGACAGTCATATGGTATATGATTTAAGCATAGACAATGCTAAGGTTAATTTGGCATATAAAGCTAATGGCGGATTAGCACAAAGCGTATCGTTGGCTAATGGCCTTAACTTTACAAACGGTACTAATACGACTGCGACAGTAGCAGCTGATGGTGTAGTTAAATATGATTTGAATAAAGATATTACCGTAGATAATATTACAGCCAATACCAGCATCACTGTAGGCGATAAGATAACCATCAATAATGGCGGTATTGATATGGGTGATACCAAAATTACTAATATCGGCGATGGAAGTATAACCGAAGGATCCAAGGATGCTATCAATGGTGGTCAAATTTACAATATTAAACAAGAAATTGAAAATAAAGTAACTAATTCCGTAAAAGGCGCAAAAACAGAAGTAACGTCTAAAAATGGCTCTGTAACGATTGGCACAAGTACCGGTAGTAATGGTCAGACAATTTATGATTTATCGGTTGATGCAGGGGCAACGAATATTGCTTATAAAGCAAACGGTGAAGATGTTCAAAGTGTAAGCTTAGCTAACGGCTTAGATTTCCAAAATGGTAAAAATACAACCGCTACCGTAGGCGCCGATGGTAAAGTTACGTTCGATTTGAATGATAGTATTAATGTAACCAATATTACGGCTACTACAATTACCGGTGATACGATTAATGCGAAAACGATTAATGGCGATACCATTAAAGCGGGCGATACGGTAGTTATCAATAATAACGGAATCGATATGGGCGGTACAAAAATTACCAACATTAGCTCCGGTGATATTAGTAAAGGTTCTACCGATGCAGTAACAGGCGATCAGTTGTTTGAAACAAATCAGAAAATTAATAACTTATCTGGTAGCTACAATCGTTTGAACGATAAGGTTGATAAAGTTGGTGCTGGTGCAGCTGCATTAGCCGGTTTACATCCGTTAGATTTTAATCCGGATGATAAATGGTCATTTGCTGTAGGCTATGGTAATTATAAGAGTGCAGACGCAATGGCTGTAGGTGCCTATTATCAGCCAAATGAAGATACGCTCTTCGGTGTGGCCGGTTCCATGGGTAATGGCGAAAATATGATGAATGCTAGTGTATCGTTCAAAATTGGTCAATCCAGTGGCGTATCTCGCTCTCGTGTAGCTATGGCACAGGAAATTATTGATTTGAAGACCGACAATCAAGATTTACGAAACCAAGTTAATGATTTGGCGGCTAAAGTTAATCAGTTACTAGGGGTAATCCAACAGGGGAATGCTGTGACAACTCCTGATACAGCAGATCGAATTCGTGTTGATCGAATTAGCGGGGAAGATAATGACCGCAATAAAATAGATCGTGTTCGTGTTAATGATGATATTAATACAAAATGATAACCTAAAAAATATATAAAGTAGGGCTATGAATAAATAGTGCTATCAAATAAAAGTAGCTGTGACGCTGGTCGCAGCTATTTTTATTTGATGAGATGTAGGGGTATAAGAGAGTGTTTAACACTGTGTGCAATAGGCAAGTAAGGAGAGACGATTGTACATTACCATTTATTTAGGCGAGACCTTGCATTCTATGGTATAATATTATATTGAATAAACACGCAATAGAACTATTTAGATGTAGCTATGAATATGATTTTTGAAGTTTTTTTCAAAAAAGAGTAAGCATAGGCAGTACTCTTACATTAATGGAGGGCATGATGAACCAAAAAGAGCTTATTATCGTTGTCGATTTTGGCGGTCAGTATAATCAGTTGATTGCACGTCGCATTCGTGAAAACCACGTTTACTGTGAAGTGTATCCGTATGATAAAGCGGTTGCTAAAATCAAAGAATTGAACCCAATGGGTGTAATTTTCACAGGCGGTCCTAACAGCGTATACGAAGAAAAATCTCCTCGTATTGAAGCAGAAGTATTCGAATTGGGCACGCCGGTGCTCGGCCTTTGCTACGGCATGCAGCTCATGGCTCACACTTTGGGCGGTGAAGTTAAATCTGCTGATGCTCGTGAATTTGGTAAAACTCCGGTAAAAGTGAATACACAGTCTCCATTGTTCAAAGGTCTTAGTGAAGACGAAACTGTATGGATGAGCCATGTTGACTATGTAGCATCTGTGCCGGAAGGTTTTGAAATTGTCGGTCATACGGCTAACTGCCCGGTGGCGGCTATGCAGAACGTAGAACGCAAATTATACGCCATGCAATACCATCCGGAAGTGCTTCATAGCGAACACGGTAAGGAAATGATTCATAACTTCTTATTCGAAGTGTGCGGTTGCCATGGTGAATGGACGATGGCTAACTATGCTAAAACAGCAGTTGAAGAAATTCGCAAAACCGTTGGTGACGGCAAAGTATTATTGGCGTTATCCGGTGGTGTTGACAGCTCCGTTGCGGCAGCTCTTATTTCTAAAGCTGTAGGCAATCAGTTGACTTGTATCTTCGTTGACCATGGTTTGATGCGTAAAAACGAAGGTGACGAAGTTGAAGCGGCATTCAAAGATTCCGGCATGAACTTCATTCGTGTCGATGCATCTGACCGTTTCTTGGGTCGTTTGGCCGGCGTTGAAGAGCCGGAACAAAAACGTAAAATTATCGGGGAAGAATTCATTCGCGTATTTGAAGACGAAGGCCGTAAAATCGGCGCTGTTGACTTCTTGGCACAGGGGACTATCTATCCGGACGTTATTGAATCCGGTGCGGGTGATGCTGCTGTTATCAAGAGCCATCACAATGTAGGCGGTTTACCTGCAGTTGTTGACTTCAAAGGTCTTATCGAACCACTTCGCAACTTGTTCAAAGATGAAGTACGTGAACTCGGTTCCGAACTTGGTTTGGCCGATTACTTAGTATGGCGTCAGCCATTCCCAGGTCCAGGTCTTGCCATTCGTGTAATGGGCGAAATCACTCCTGAAAAACTCGACATCCTTCGTGATGCGGATGCGATTTTCCGTGAAGAAATTGCGAACGCTAAACTCAATCGTTCCATCAATCAGTACTTTGCCGTATTGACCGGTACGCGTACCGTTGGCGTTATGGGTGACTTCCGTACTTACGATTACACCTTGGCACTTCGCGG
The DNA here is from genome assembly GCF_003992065.1 of Veillonella seminalis. GTDB lineage: Bacteria > Bacillota > Negativicutes > Veillonellales > Veillonellaceae > Veillonella_A > Veillonella_A seminalis. The sequence continues at coordinate 12,411 of NZ_RQUZ01000008.1, read as the reverse complement.
CGTAACCACCACTGACTTCATGACAGCTGACTGGGCACGAATTCCGTACGATGTGTTGGATAAAATTTCCGTTCGTATCATTAACGAAGTAAAACATATCAACCGTATCGTGTATGATATTACCTCTAAACCACCGGCTACGATTGAGTGGGAATAAGAGATAATAACTTTATAATTGATATCTGAATAGTGAATTTGGATATACTAAAACCCTCGGTTCTTGAACCGAGGGTTTTATGCTATGAAATTAAGATTTAGGCTTTTATTAAATCTATTATTTATTCAATAATTTTTTGACTTAAAATTTCTTTAATCTCATTTGCGGCTTGGGATGACATGTTATTGCAAATAGAGCTATAAAACCTATAAACATCATCATCTGTTAATATATAACGGATTTGATTATTGGATAAAGCAATATTTACGAGTTTTTCTTTTTCTGGGAGACTCCAAGAATGTATAGAAGTTAATTGCTCAATTAATTGATGAGTAGTTCGAAAGCTATTGCTTGCTTCTAATTTATCGATTAGATCTATTTTTTGCTGCTCTTCCTTACTCTGATTTTCTAAAATTGTATTTGTTTCATTTAGGCAGTCTAAATATTTCTGTTCTAAAATTTCATTTGCTGCAGTACGATGAATGATATCTTTTACTAATAGTTCGAGCGGTTTATCTTCGGAATAATCACCAGAAACGTAATATTTTATTCTATGTTCATTTAACATTTTATGAACTTTAGATTTATCTTGAGTAACTGGATTATAAACACCTATAGAGTGGCCGCCATTCATATTAACTAATTTCATGCAAGGAATATCTGTATCGCTATCGCCAATATATATCATATTTCTAAATGAAATTCGATATTCATGGGGCTCTAAGAATGAGTTAACATTGGGGTCATTGATGTCTAAACAATTTTTTTCAATTCTGAATAAAAATTGAGTTTTATTTGTATAATTCACGACTTGAGCAGGTCAAATGGCTTCACCTTTTTCGTTAAAGAGATAAGAACTAGCATAAACTTGTTTAAAATGATTGAATATAGAGGTGTCTTTAATCATTTCTTTTAATCCTGAAGAAATAATATAATGTTCAATTTTTATATTGTTATCTTTACCAAACTTTGTAATGCGATCAAACCATGTCTCAACACCTTTAAAAAACTTTATATTTTGAGCTGCTTCCATTAATGTTTTTTTGTTAAATACAATTTGTCCACGTGATTCATCTATCATTTTGTACATATAAGCCAGAATTTGGTCCATGTTATTATCTGTTGATAATTTATTTGACTCTTGCCAAAAGTGGGAAACGTCATGACCAACAGATTGAATAAAACCTTGTGATTGCATATCGTCTGGAGTTAAGGTTTTGTCAAAATCATAGCAAATTGCAATAATTGGAGTGGATGGATTGTCAGAACTCATAATGCCTCCTAAGGATTTATTAATAAAAATTAAACATTATAAAGTTGATATTATTTTAATACAATTGATTTAAAATAAAAAGTCCCAAAAAATATATTTTTGTCCCGAGATATGATACAATATAATAAGCTAGGAGGTAAAAAAATGAAAAAGCAAAATGTGTTAAATTTAATAAAATATCATGTTGAAAAGAACGAAAACGCTTTTAGAAATGAAGCAATTGCTATAGCTAGATATTTTGACAGTATTGGTGATTATCAATTAGCGGAATATATTATGGGATTAATAGCAACGGCGAATTTATATACCCCCCAAAGTAGTGATTATGAAAGTGATTTTTTTAAGCAGATAGATGTTAGGAGTCTAGAATCTCTTAATTTACCAAAAATTATTGCTGAAGATATAAAAGGAATTATAAATGCGATAAATCATAATGTTGGAATAAATAAATTTTTGTTTGAAGGATTTCCTGGAAGTGGAAAAACCGAAGCAGCAAAACATATAGCAAGGTTACTTGAGAGAAAGTTATTTATTGTAGATTTTGAAAACCTTATTGATAGTAAATTAGGGCAAACTAATAAAAATATTATTAGCTTGTTTCGAGAGATAAATACAATGCCTAATTCGAATAAAGCAGTAATACTTTTTGATGAAATAGATGTAATTGCACTGAATCGAGTTGACTCTAATGATATTAGAGAGATGGGGCGAGTTACGTCGATAATTCTAAGAGAATTAGATAGATTAACAGATTTAAATAAAGAGATAGTTATAATAGCAACTACTAATTTGTATAAAAATTTTGACAAAGCTTTGATACGTAGATTTGACGCAGTGATAGATTTTAATAGATATAGTCGAGAAGATTTAATTGAGGTTGCTGAATATTATTTCTCTTCGTTCATCAGGAACTTTAAAGGTATTTCAAAAGATATAAGATTATTTAAAAAGATATTAAAGGTGGCAGAGAAGTTACCTTATCCAGGGGATCTGAAGAATATAATTAAAACATCTCTTGCATTTAGTGATGTAGATGCTAGTTATGATTATTTAAAACGCTTATATAATAGTTTAATTGGTAATCTTGAAGAAAAAGACTTAAATCAACTGTACAAAGAAGGCTTTACAATTAGGGAGATAGAAAAACTAACGGGTGAATCAAAAAGTACTGTTGCAAGAAAGTTAAGTAGGGAGGAAGTACTTAATGAATAATGTATTAGAGTTAAAGGGAAATAGATTTATTCAAGCCCCAAGAACTGGAAGTCCCAGTGGCCCCGCTATGAATGGTAAAAAAATAGTTACGAGCTATCATTTAAAAAAATTACAAGAGCAAATCGAGCAAATTAAGAAATTCTGGCAAAATGAGAAAAAGATTTTTGATGGGGTTTTAATTAGTGTTTATTACAATAAAATTGTTGCAAAAAGCAATCGCATAAGTAGTTTATTAAAAGGCGAAGATTCCAATGCTGCTATTGTCGGTGCAAAATTTAATGCTGAGAAAAATAGGCATATCATTACGTATTTTTTAGCTATTAGTGATTTAGAGAAGAGTATTGAACGACTATCAAAGGCTAGTGATATTTTACATCAACAATTTTCAGGAGAGATAAGTAAGATTACTTTTGACAACAAGTCTATTATGGCTAAAGAAAAATTTTATAAATTATCTTTAAGTATGTCGCTTTTTAAAGGTATTATTGCAGATGCATCGTATATTGATTCTTTTGAAATTGAAAGTGCTTCGCCCGAATTAAAACAGAGCATTATAACACTTTATGATGTTAAAAAAGACGTTAAAGCTTTATTTCATGAGTTGGGAATAAATTTACTAAGTACGAGAATCTTAGATAATCAGACCGTATTTTTAGACGAAAATCAAATAGAACTATTATATGAAAAGGCTCCATACTTAGTTTCTATGGCTACAGTGGATTTAGCTAAGTTATCTCCCGATGATTTTATAAGTGAATATAAAAACAATACAGTTGTACTTCCAACACCAGCTTCTGAGCCGGTAGTTGGCGTAATAGATACCTTATTTGACGAGCACGTATATTTTAATGAATGGGTAGATTACCATGAAATGGTCTCCGATGATATACCAAAAACCTCAGATGATTATCGCCATGGTACAGCAGTATCATCTATTATTGTTGATGGACCAAGACTTAATCCGTGGTTAGATGATGGCTGTGGCAGATTCAGAGTGCGTCATTTTGGCGTTGCTGTAGGGGCAGAATTTTCTTCGTTTTCCATTATTAAACAAATAAAAAGTATTGTATTAGAAAACTTAGATATTAAAGTTTGGAATATCTCTTTAGGTAGTAATCAAGAGATTAATGATAATTTTATTTCTGCTGAAGCTGCAGCTCTAGATCAGATTCAATTTGAAAATGATGTGATTTTTGTAATTGCCGGAACAAATAAAGTTAGTGCCGAAATTGTTAAGATTGGCTCGCCCGCGGACTCCGTGAATAGTATGGTTGTTAATGCTGTTACAAAAAAAGGGCTATCAACTCAGTATTCACGGAGAGGTTTAGTATTGTCTTTTTTTGCTAAGCCGGATGTTAGTTATTATGGTGGCAGTGAGGAACAATATATTAATGTTTGTGAACCATTAGGAGAAGCAAATGTGGCTGGAACTTCCTATGCGGCCCCTTGGATTGCACGTAAGCTATCTTATTTGATAAATGTGTTGGGTTTAAATCGAGAAGTAGCAAAAGCTATGCTTATAGATGCAGCTCGTGGTTGGTCTGAGAAACCTAGTCCTGAAACAATTTCATTGTATGGACACGGGATTGTTCCCATTAAAATCAATGACATTGTTCAAACGCCCGAAGATGAAATTAAGTTTGTTGTCTCAGATATAAGTGAGAAATGGAACACTTATAACTATTTTTTCCCTGTGCCTATGAAAAATGATAAATACCCTTATATTGCGAGGGCAACAATGTGTTATTTCCCGATGTGTGATAGAACTCAAGGTGTTGATTATACTAATACAGAACTAAATCTTCATTTTGGAAGACTCGGTCCAAGTGATAAAGTTAAGGATATTCAGGGTGATAAGCAAAATTTGGATGACGTATTGGATGGTGAACAATTTTATCTTCTTGAAGGAGATGCTCGAAAGCTATTTAGAAAATGGGATAATGTAAAATATATTGCTGAAAGGGCAACTAAAAAATTAGTAGCCAAAAAATCGTATGAAAATAAGAATTGGGGAATGGAAGTGAAAACTAATAATCGCCTGAATCCCAAGGACGGTGTGGGTGTAAGGTTTGGGGTTGTGGTTACATTAAAAGAAATTAATGGAGTTAATAGAATTGATGAGTTCATTAAGAGTTGTACTTTAAATGGGTGGTTAGTTAATAGCATTGATATTGAACATAGAATTGATATTTATCAAAAGCTTAAAGAAGATATTGAGTTTCAATAGCTTTGAATGAAAGAGCCTGAAAATGTTTAATAATTAGAGTGTTATTTTTGAAAGAAGTGAATTCAATGCCTTATAATCATAATAACTCTCAACCGCTAAACTTAATGCGTATCAGTAAGCTTATAAGCTTGGTTCTACGGCACAAACCGGAAGAGATAGGCCTTACGCTTGATGAGCACGGCTGGGGAAACGTTGAAGAGTTGCTCACTAAGATGCAACCACGATATGATATAGATATGGCAACTCTCGAAGAAATAGTACGGACTAATAACAAGCAACGCTTTTCGTTTGATAAAACACATACCAAGATTCGTGCCAATCAAGGGCATTCGATTGAAGTAGATGTAGAGTTACAAGAAGCTGTACCACCGGAAATCTTATATCACGGTACCGGTGAAAAGTCCGTTGTAGCCATTGATGAAAAGGGTTTATTGCCAATGAATCGTTTGCATGTGCATTTATCGGGAGATGAAGAAACAGCTATAAGAGTCGGCAAACGTCATGGTAAGCTGGTCATTTACAAAGTAAAAAGCGGTGAAATGAGCCGTGATGGTTATATCTTTTATCTGTCCGTAAATAATGTGTGGCTAACTAAAGAAGTGCCGGTTAAGTATCTTGAGAGATGAATTTATCTGGAAGACGAGGATAAGTAAGGAGTTTATTATGCCTAAACGAATTCTGGTTAGTGCCTGCCTACTGGGAAAAAACTGTAAATACAATGGCGGTAATAATTTCAATCAAGCTCTGGCCGATTATATAGCTAAGCAAAAGGATTGTGATGCTGAGTTTGAAGTCATCTCCGTCTGTCCTGAAGTGTTGGGTGGCCTTTCAACGCCTCGCATTCCGGCGGAGATCGTTAATGGTAAAGTTACCAATAAGAACGGCGTATCAGTAGATAAGGAATTCCGCCTTGGCGCAGAGAAAGCGTTAGCTATAGCTAAAGAAAAGCAAGTGTCGTTGGCCATACTTCAATCTCGCAGCCCATCTTGCGGGTCCAAAGAGATCTATGATGGTACCTTTACAAAGACTTTAATTCCCGGTGAAGGTGTTTTTGCTAAACGTTTACGTGAAACGGGAATACGCGTGATTGATGCGGAAGATTTAGAGACTCTTTTGAAGACAGAGAAATTATAAACGAATATCTAGTTCTTTAATAGTAAGATATATAGGCAAGATTGAGCCTAAAGGAGGGGGAGCAATGGCAATAGATATAACGAAGGAACTTTTGGCACTGCAGGATTTGGAATATAAAGAATATACGGGAAAGGTTAACCCGGCAGTACCCCAGGATACGGTTATCGGTATACGAATTCCTAAACTTCGGCAGTTGGCTAAGAAGTTATTAAAAGAATCAAAACCGGAACAAAAGGCGTATTTAAAGACATTGCGAATTTCGGCAAAGAAAACTGTTGGGAAAAAGTAGAATAAGAAATACATAAAATATATACAAAAAGCCCTTGCTCCGGAATCCGAAACGAATCCTTGAAGCAAGGGCTTTATTTTAGTTATGACTTAGTTGCTAATTACAACAAGAAAGCCTGAATGTGTTCAATGAAGTTATGACCGAAGTAGGAGACAACGCCATTAGCCACGATGAAGATGATGAAGTATTTTAATACGGACACCATGATAACATTGGCTTTAATGCTTTCGCGCAACTGATTTGCTTTAGCATCGTCCACTTTGTTGCTTTCAATGTAAGCGTCTAACGCAGGCGCGACGGCACCGATAGCGATGGCCATACTCTGAGGGGAGAACATTTTACCAATACCGGCTGCACCGGAGTTGATAGCGGCCAACCAAAGTGGTAAGTCTTTGTATTCAGGAGCCAAGTCATGAGCAGCTGCCAATTGTAACGGCCCGAAGAGTACGTTGGCGTTTGTACCGGAACCTGTTAAGAAGGCACCGAGAGCACCAACGAGCGGTGCGAAGGCAGGATATAAGGAGCCTGTAGCTGCCACTAAGGCTTTCGCAATATCTGTCGTCATACCGGAGTATGTCATCAATTTAGCCGTAACTACTACGGAGATGATGGTTAAGTACGTAAATTTCAAGTTAGCGAATGTTTTACTCAATACGCCGAACATTTCACCAAAGCTGGATTTCTGAACGGAACCGCCGATGAAAGCTGCGATGAAGATCATGATACCAGGGGTAGCTACCCACATAAAGGTGTAAGGTTTAGCACCGGGACCTTGGTAAATAGGCACAGCCGTTTTAATGGTGGAAAGCGGGCCGTTGATAGCAGGTACCAATTTGGAAGTTAAAATTAAGAGAATTACGATTAAGATGAAAGGTAAAGCAGCAACGAAACCTTCTTTAGCACTTACAGTAGTTGTTGCTGTAGATTCAACTTTGTATTCAGGATCGTTAGTAGGCAAGAATTTAGCACCTAAGATGATAACGCCCATGATGATAACGGAAGAAACCATTACGGATAATTCAGGCCCGGCAGCCGCATTGATGATTAATTCAGGAATTGCTAATGCTAAACCGGATAATAAAGTAATGATGAAAACACCTTTTAATGCTTTGAAACCGCCACCGATGATACCAACAACGAAGAATGGAGCAATTACGTTAAGAATGAATAATTGCGAAGAAATGAAGGTACCGAGGTGAACCGGATCAAGGTTTGTTAAGGACGCCAACGTAGTTGTCGGAATCGCGATGGAACCGAATGTAGTCGGTACGGAGTTTGCTACGAGACAAGCCAAGATGGATTTGAGCGGGTCAAAACCTACGGCAACCATCATAGCAGCCGGAATAGCTACGGCAGTACCGAAACCGGCCATACCTTCCATGAATGCGCCGAAGCCCCAAGCCAATAACAAGGCTAAGATACGCATATCGGAGGTAACAGAAGATAACATCATTTTAATGGTTTCCATAGCTTTTGTATGAACCACTAAGTTGTAAGTGAAAATAGCAGCTGTAATAACAAGTAAAATAGGCCATACGGCAAGGGCTATACCTTCTAAGGCACCGGAGAACATGATTCCGGCGGCTTTTTCGAAGTAAGTAACAGCAAGAATAAAAGAGCCGATAGCGGCGATACCGCATGCTTTCCAAGCCGGCATTTTAAGAATGGCTAATGCGACGATTAACCATAAGATTGGCAGTAATGCTAAAAATGTTGTCAACATTGGTGCAATCATCCTTTCACGCTTAAACGCAGAGGGTAACTTACTTAAAGTAACGAATATGCTAAGTAATTTATTCGGTTTAGCGTATATATAAGGCTTTAGGCGTATATTATGAAATAAAATCCTAAATCACTTATATCTACAAATTAAAATAATAACGATTGATAAAAAAATTACTTAGTGTTGAAAACCTATCTTTTAAAGAATTGTGTCGTACAAAAACAATATAGTTAAAAACTTATACAGTTTACATACATTCATTTAAAACAAATTGATAGACTGTTGGGGGACCTCCTTTTTTACAAAATGATAAGAGTATAAACAATGGCAAGACACCTCGTAATATGTTTGTCATATTACGTAATAGTTGGGGACTAATCAGGTGATTTTCTTGTGATTGTGTACACTCTATAGAAAAGTTTGTCAGATTAGGATACTGACAGTATAGCATAGAAATCAAAGAATTGGAATACTGCACTATTCAGATTAGTTATAATGTATGTTTAATAATACCAAATGGGCATTGTAAATAGACTTTTTACAATTTATGATTTCTGCTATAAGACTTTCTAATATGACTTATTGTGAATTAATGTGATTTTTAATGATTGATTATGAGCGTTTTATATACTTCGTATGAGTCAAAGTGTGATATAATATAACACAAACAGAAGATTTTTCCTTAACTTATGATTTAAGATTGGTTTTAAGAATATTTTTAAAAAGATAATATATAGTAGAATGGCAAATGCAATATTATAGTAAAAATATAGTAAAGCGAAAATCTACAGCCGATATAAGTCGGTTGTAGGATATAACAATATTAAAGTATATAATTATATTGAAGAATCTAACTATATTAAGAAAATAGTAGTCAATAAAAGATGTATAGCAATACATGTAGTATATAGGAGACATAAGCATGAAAGTTACAAAAATGCATGGATTGGGTAATGACTTTGTGGTTATTACCGACCTTACCGGTGGTAATACTGATTACACGGACTTGGCAAAACGTCTTTGTCACCGTCAGACCGGCATTGGTGCTGATGGTTTGATGGTAGTCGTAGCTTCGGATGTAGCCGATACACGCATGCGTATTATTAATGCGGACGGCAGTGAAGCGGAAATGTGCGGTAACGGTATCCGTTGTTTTGCTAAATATGCGTATGAACGAGGGCTTGTAGCAAAGGAAACGTTTACCATTGAAACTTTAGCCGGCATTATGAAACCAACGTTGCATATCAAAAATGGCAAGGTTGAGCAAGTTACGGTAGATATGGGCAAACCAAGTTTTGCATCTAAGGATATTCCAATGGTTGCCGACTTACCGGAGGTTATGAACTTCCCAATTACGGTGGATGATGTCGAATATAAAGTCAGCTCTTTGCTTATGGGGGTGCCTCATACGGAAGTATTTGTGGATGACGTAACGAAGGTGCCGCTTTTGACCTTGGGACCGGCGATTGAAAAACACGAATTATTCCCTCAAGGAACGAATGTTAATTTTGTGCAAGTGGTGGATGACAGCCACATTAAAGTGCGGACATGGGAACGTGGAGCCGGTGCAACACTCGCTTGCGGTACAGGTTGTTGCGGCAGTGTAGTCATGGCTCATAAGAATGGATTTACCGGTCGTGAAGTAGACGTGGAAGTATATTTAGGGGTATTACACATTCGCTATGCTGATGACGGTACCGTATTTATGACGGGGCCGGCGGCTGAAGTGTTTGAAACTGACATTGAACTTTAAAGTGTAAAGAACTATTGCGGAGGAACGATATGGAGCAGGTAACACTCAAAGGGATTTCCGGAGCACGCGGCGTTGGCACCGGTACGGTTTATGTCTATAAACAAGAAACGATTGTAATTGAAAAGCGTGTCATTACGGCTGATGAAGCAGTAGCGGAAATCAGTGCTTTGGAAGCGGCGGTTCAATTGACAATCGATCAATTGAAAGCAATTGAAAATCACGCTCGTGAAACCATGGGGAAGGATGAAGCGGCGATTTTTGAAGCTCATGGCTTAATCGTACAAGATCCGGCGTTGAGCGACAGCATTAAAGGGCTGATTAAAGATGGTTTGAACTCGGCTGCAGCTGCTACGGAACAGACAATTAATACCTTTGCGGATATGTTCCTGGCTATGGAAGATCCGTATATGCGTGAACGTGGTGCCGATATTAAGGATATCGGGGATCGTTTAATGCGGAATCTGTTAGGCATGAGTCCGTGCGGTTTGTCTCATTTGACAGGCGAAGTGATTTTGGTTGCCGATGATTTGACTCCATCCGATACAGCAGCTTTAGATAAAAATATCGTTAAAGGTTTGGTTACGGCCAGTGGCGGTCCGACCAGCCATGCGGCTATCATGGCCCGTACTTTGGAAATTCCGGCTGTTATGGGCTTGGGAGATATTTCGAAGTTTGAAAGTGGTGAAAAAGCCGTTGTTAAGGGGACTGACGGTGAAGTGTTGCTTCATGTGAGTGATGCTGATTTTGAAAAATATGCCGCCGAAGCTAAAGCATATCGTGAACACCTTCAAGTTTTAAAAGAATCGGCTGCATTGCCGGCTGTAACCAAAGACGGTAAAGAGATTTTGCTGTTCGGTAATATAGGCAAGGCGGAAGATGCTTCTCATGCTTGTCATTTAGGGGCTGAAGGTATTGGTCTGTTCCGTACGGAATTCTTATATATGAAAAATGATGAGTTGCCATCGGAAGATATGCAGTTTGAAGTGTATAAAAAAGCGGTCGGACGTCTCGGTGGCCGGCCGGTAATTATCCGTACTATGGATATCGGCGGTGACAAAGAACTTAAATGCTTGCAATTGCCGAAAGAAATGAATCCGTTCCTCGGTTATCGTGCGATTCGTATCAGTCTTGACCGGACGGACATTTTCAAAACACAAATACGTGCGATTTTGCGTGCCAGTGCGTTCGGTGAGGCTCAGATTATGTATCCGATGATTGCGTCGGTAGAAGAAATCAAAGCGGCTAATGCTGTTGTTGAAACAGCTAAAGAAGAACTTCGTGCTGAAGGTATTGCCTTTAATGAAGATATTCAGATTGGTATTATGGTTGAAATTCCGGCGGTGGCCGTAGCAGCTGAATTGTTTACGCCGCATGTAGATTTTTTCAGTATTGGCACCAATGATTTATGCCAGTACACCTTAGCGGTGGATCGCATGAATGAAAATATCGGCCACTTGTATCAACCGTTACATCCGGCTGTATTGCGTCTCATTAAACATACAATTTGGGCCAGCCATGAGGCTAAACAAATTACCGGTATGTGTGGTGAGATGGCCGGTGATCCGGTGGCAGCCATGATTCTTTTAGGGCTTGGTCTCGATGAGTTCAGCATGAGTGCCTCGGCTATTCCGGTGGTTAAAAATATTGTTCGTTCTGTAACCATAGAAGAATGTAAAGCAGTCGCTGAAAAAGCACTTACTATGAGCACGGCCACCGAGATTGTGGCTTATGCCAAAACTGTGTTGGCTGAAAAAGGTCTATAAAAACATTGCTATAATGGCAAAATTTATTATAAGATATAAGGGAAGAAGGTTATTACTTTACTATCCCTGGTTAAATTAGCTGAAGGAAGGTATCCGATATGACTGAAAAAGTAGTAGTTATTACCAATGAATCCGGTTTACATGCGCGCCCTGCCACGCTTTTTACGCAATTGGCCGCTAAATTTTCGTCTAAGATCACGATTTCGTCTGGTGAAAAACAAGCTGATGCTAAATCCATTTTGACTGTGTTAACTTTAGGTGCTACTAAAGGCTCTGAAGTAGTGTTAAAAGCTGATGGTCCCGATGAAGCTGAAGCTGTTGAAAAATTAGCTGAATTCTTAACATCTCATCAAGATTAATTTTAAAATTCAAATATAATTTTTTTTGGAAAAAACAGAAGATTTTTTAATAACTATATATTCTTAATTAGTAAGACGCTGTTATAAAACAGCGTCTTTTTTTGTATGTTTTGAATTATGTAGCATATAAAATATTCGATTTATGAATTTTGAGTGATATTATATCGGTTATAAAAACGAAAGTTGCTAAAGTTGAAATGATTTTGAAAATGTGATGTCGACGCGGATACTGAGAATTATAAATATTTTAAATTTAGAATAAATATGCAATTATAAGTATGTTTACTAGATATTAATATTATAAAAATTAAGTCGTTTATCGATAAATGTGTACTTGAGAAGTGTTATTTTATAAATTCCGTTTAATAAGACAAGACATCACAATAATTATATAATATCAAACTTTAATTTATAAGGATTTTTGTGCGTATAACATGAAAAATGAAATTTTGACTTAAGAACATACAAAACTCTAATTGATAAAATATTGGATGTCTTTTTGTAGAGGACTTAGTTAAATT
>NZ_RQUZ01000007.1 GCF_003992065.1 Veillonella seminalis | reverse complement strand
AGCGACATTAATCATAACACAAATCGGTATTCACTATGGATTTTTTATATGTTCAATTTCAGTTTACAATTAACCACAGATATTGAAGCCATTCAAAATGCTAAACGCGAATTTATTAGTGATACCGGTGAAACAATTGAAGTTGGTAATGCGGAAGTCTTAAGTATCACCGGTGGAGCAACAGAAACCTTAACTGATGGTAATATTGGTGTCGTTAATGATGGAGCTAAAGGCTTTAAAGTTAAATTATCATCTAAACTTTCCGGTTTAGAACGTGTTACTGTAGGCTCCGGTGATACAGCAACTATTATTGCCACTGATAGTGTAACTACTACGGAACTTGTAGCCGGTAACACTACGGTTAATACGGACGGTGTAACTATTAAGGCTACTGATTCAGCTAAATCAGATATTAAGCTTACTAGTGATACTATTAGCATGGGTAAAAATCAGATTCATGATGTAGCAGCCGGTGAAGCTGAAACTGATGCAGTTAATGTAGGTCAGTTGAATAGTGCGGTAACGAATATCGGATCCAATATGAACTATTTAGGAAATCAAATTAACAAACTGGATAATAGAGTAAATCGTGTTGGTGCCGGTCAGACAACTAATTACGGTTCCAGTCAGGCTATGGCTCAGGAAATCGATAATCTCCGTGGTGTAGTTAACGATCAGCAGTCCATGATTCAGTCGCAAAATCAGAAATTGGATACGCAAAGTGCTCAATTGGAAGAACAGAAACAACGTATCGAAGAATTGACTGAGCTTGTGAATTCGTTGGTTAACAAATAAGAGGAGAGAATATTTGTAGCTAAATAGTGTGTAGAGGATCAATGTCGCATTATAACTGCATAAAGTATTACAATTGAATAAAGTAAAAAGAGCGGTAGCAAATACCTGTAATCTCAAATTGGGATTAAGTATTGCTACCGCTCTTTATTTAATTTAAAGTGCAATATTTTCAAAATTTAGGCATAAAAATGGTGGACCACCAGGGGTTCGAACCCTGGACACCCTGATTAAGAGTCAGGTGCTCTGCCAGCTGAGCTAGTGGTCCACAACAATATAGCTATTATATACTTATTGTTTCGAAATGTAAACCCTTATAGGAGGAAAGTTTAAAAAATATGTAAAAATTATTGAAGGAGTGTCAACTAAAGTATTTTAAATATCGAATCAATCCTGTGTAATGTAAACTTTTATACCTTCATTTTTTGTAAAAATAATGTAATAACTTATAACAAACCAGTAATTAAAGGGTAAAGCGTCACCGTTGGTGGGTAGTAAAAAATGTGTATTTTCGGTATAATTAATTGAAAGAAGTAATAGGGAAATTCTCTATTATTATTTTAAATTAGCAGAAATATGAGGGCAGAGAGATGAAGTATCGAAGTACACGAAGTGAAGAAACGGTAAACGAAACGTATGCGTTGCTCCACGGGTTAGCGAGTGACGGCGGCTTATATGTGCCGGCCTTATTTCCGGAGCGTTGTTTGACGTATGACATGGTAGCGGAAAAATCTTATGAGGATATTGCGTATATCGTATTAAAAAATCTTTTCACAAGTTTTGATGAAGCGGAATTGCGTTCCATGATAGCATCGGCTTACAGCAAAGCTAATTTCAGTACGCCTGACATTGCGCCGTTGCATTCCATCTTGGAACGTTTGTCGGTACTCGAGTTGTTCCACGGACGTACGCAGGCTTTTAAAGATATGGCCTTGTCTTTGTTTCCATACTTGTTGGTGGCAGCCAAAGAAGCGGAAAAAGAAACGGATGAGGTGCTTATTTTGACGGCTACTTCCGGTGACACGGGTAAAGCGGCGTTGGAAGGTTTTAAAGACGTAGTGGGGACTCATATTCAGGTCTTTTATCCGACTGACGGCGTGAGTCCGATGCAGCAGGAACAGATGCAAAAACAGGAAGGCGACAATGTCAATGTAACGGCGATTCGCGGTAATTTTGACGATGCACAGCAGTTTTTAAAACGTCTTTTTGTAGATGAATCGATGGCTGAAAAAGTGGCGGCTAAGGGCGTTCGCTTTTCCAGTGCCAATTCCATTAATATCGGTCGTTTGGCACCGCAGGTGGTTTATTATGTGGCGGCGTATGCGGAACTTGTAAATCAAGGTGCGATTCATCGCGATGAAGCGTTTAATGTGGTGGTACCGACCGGTAATTTCGGCAATATTTTGGCCGCTTATTATGCGAAAAAGATGGGTGTGCCTATCGGTAAGCTGATTTGTGCTTCCAACCGTAACAATGTTTTGACAGACTTTTTCAAAACAGGCACCTATGATATGAAACGCGAATTCTACACGACGATTTCACCGTCCATGGATATTTTGGAAAGTTCCAATTTTGAACGTTTCTTATATTATGTGAGCGGCGAAGATTATGAAGCAACCAACAGTCGTATGAAGGATTTGAAACAAAAAGGTTCTTTGTCGGTAACGGCTGAAGAATTACAGCGCATCCAGAAAGATTTCAGCGGTCAGTATATGTCCGACGAAGAAACGAAAGCTGTGATTGCACAGATTTATAATTCTTACGGTTACTTGATGGATCCGCACACGGCGGTGGCCATGGGCGCCTACATGAAAGAATTGCGCGAGCATCCGGAAGATGGCGGTCGTCATACGGTGATTGCCGCGACGGCGCATCCGTTTAAATTCCCGAATCCGATTTGCGAAGCTCTGGAAATTCAGACAGGCGATACGCCGTATGAAAGCCTTGAGCACATCAGTGCCGTGACGGGCGTGGCGTTCCCTAAACAACTTGCAGCTTTGCAGTCTAAGGAATTACGTTTTACCAAAGTCATTGATAAAGAATCAATGGGGAAAGAAATTCTTGCTTTTGTCGATACGTTCAAAAAATAAGCTGTATAGAGGTTAATGACGAGTTATTAAACCGTGGCGACTACTTGTTAACGCTAACGTTGTTTGTTAATACTATATAGCAACATAATATTAGTGACAGAACTAAAGAAAGTAGTGACAACGTGAGACAAGCTTTTTTCTATGCCATCGCATCCGCTTTGGCATTTAGTATCATGAATTTATTTGTAAAAATGTTGGGCCAAGCCATGCCGGCGGCGGAGATTACCTTTTTCCGCGGTCTCATCGGCACGGTAGCGGTCCTGGCATATATGCAGCTTAAGGGCATTGCCTTTTCTACCGAAAACCGTGGGATGCTAACGATTCGCGGAATTTTCGGCGGGCTCGGCAACTTGTGTAACTTTATTGCCCTGGCGTACATGAAATTAGCCGATGTGGCGATTTTATTCCAATTGTCCGGCATTTTTGTGTTCATTTTCAGCACGCTCTATCTGAAAGAGTCGGTTCCGAAAGGAGCCGGCAAATGGCTCTTGGTGATTTTGGCAGCTGTTGCCATTATGGTTAAGCCGTGGTCATTCAGCGAGTTCCATTGGTATTCGCTCTATGCCATCGCGGGATCAGCTTTTGCGGCTGCAGCCTATACGACTATTCGTAAGCTCACTATGGCCGGCCATCACAATAATTATGAAATTATGTTTTATTTCTTAGTGACTACCATGCTTGTCGGTGGTCTTTTGATGGGACCTAATTTTGTATGGCCTGATATGCGGCAATGGGTTATCCTTGGCATTATCGGCGGGATTTCCGTGTTTGCCCAATTCTTCTTAACCGGTGCATTTGTGGCCACCAATGCGATTGTGGCACAATTTTTACAATATATCGGCGTATTCTTCAACGCCATGTGGGGCTTTGTGATTTTTGACGAAACCTTATCGTGGATGACGATCTTGGCCGGTATTATGATGTTTATCGCATCGGTTATGCTTGCTCGTTTAAAAGAGCAAAACGTTAAAGTATAAGCCCTAACAAAGGTAGGTGCCGATATGTACTTAGCAACTTTGGAAATTGATAATTTTCGTAACTTGGATCGTATGAAATTGAGTTTTCACGAGCATTGTAATTATCTGATTGGTGAAAACTCTATCGGGAAGACCAATTTATTGGATTTGATTCGCATCATGACGTCGGGTCAACGCCTGGTAGCCGGAGATTTCTTCGATATCGTAAAACCGGTTAAAGTGCGGCTTGAAATTGTAGTGTCGCCCCATGAGGAGTTGCCTCGTCTTTTGACCAAGGCCGTTAAAAACGGTCGCATTTGGCTCGAATGGGAGCAAATCAGCGTGGCGGCGAAACCGCGGCTCTATGAAGTATTGACTACCAGTGCACGGCGCTCGGTGCCGCTTCAAACGCTCACCTACATGCCGTATTTTACCTTTCGCGACATCGGGCTCTATTCCTTTGATACCATGGATGAGTCCTTTTACGAAGAGCTTCGCGATGTGCTCGGAGAGGCTCTTGATGTGGCCATTTGTAAAAAAGATTCGCCGGTCACGAAGTCTATGTCACTGATAGCTTTGCGCATTCGTCAGTTCCAAATGGTGATGCCGCATTTGCCGATTTATATGATTATCGTATTGGCACAGCTCACGCAGTGGCCGCTTATGGAACGGGGATCAATGTCCCATCCTAAAATCGAGAAGGGTGAACGGTACGCCGGTTTTTATACGCCCGATGCTTTGCGCCTCGTAACGATGGTGGTATTTCGTTTGGTGCAAAAGATTTTTCGTTTGAAGCAGCAAAATAAGCTGGAACCGCGTGTTGTTGTCATAAAAGGTAAACGATATTTGCCGCTTGCCGTCAGTCTGGATGAAGTGGAAGCCCATTTGAACCCGCTGATGCAACGGGCCATGGTGGATTATTTTAAAGAAATGCTGGCCAATGAAAATATCGGTTTTTTACGGATTCTAAAAGATGTATTCGGCATCGACGGTATTTTGGGCCATGTATTTATTGTTACCCATTCGGCGGAAGTATTGTCTGATGATTATCGGCAGATTATTCGTTTTTACCGTCAGCCGTCGGGTTCGGTTAAAATCGCCTGCGGTGTTAATTTTGAAGTGTCCTCTGAAGCGGAAGAGCATTTGATTGCGTATTTTTCCGCCGTGAAAGAGGCACTCTATACACGATGTGTTATGATAGTAGAGGGCGAAACGGAGTACAGCAGCTTCCGGCAGTTTGCCAAAACGCTGGGGGTTCCGCTCGACTTTTACGGAATCGGGCTTATTAATGCCCGCGGTCAAGGGTCAATCAGTCGCTTGGCCGAGTTATTTAACCGCTTTGACATTCCCGTCATTGCCCTATATGATAGAGATGTACGGACTGATGCGAAAGCGGGTCAGAAACAGGTATATTTCACAGATACAATTTGCTTTGAATATGATTTGGTGAGTCATTTGATTCGCCGGCGTCAACGGGTCATTTTGGATTCCATTGTACGCATGGTGGTCAGTCTTGAAGGGGGCTCGCAACTGGTGTCCAAAAAAGCGATCACCCAAGGGGTGGATAAGCTGATTAAGTATGCCAAGTCGCAAAATGAGTCACTTCAAGGGTTGGTTAATCGGGCGTTTCATGAACGCAAATTAAATTCGATTCCGAATCGGGAAGAGCATTTATTGGAAGTGTATTATTTCAGTTGGCTCTTTTTTCAAAAAGGAATTACCATCGGCAAATGTATTGGGGATAATATAAAAGAGCGGGAGGATATTCCGCCTGCGTTTGTAAGAGTTATAAAAAAAGCACAGCAGCTGGCGCAACAACAGGATGCGTGGTTGGCTGTGGCAGAGGAGACGAAATATGGAAAATAAGACATACGAATTCGGTTTAGTCGGTTTGGCCGTTATGGGTCAGAACTTGGCACGCAATGTGGCACACAAAGGTTTCAGCATTGCTGTATATAACCGTACACCGCAGAAAACGGATGAATTCTTGGCAAAATTCGGCCATGAAGGCAATATCGGCGGTGCTCACAGCCCTGAAGAACTCGTAAACATGCTTGCTAAACCTCGCAAAATCATGTTCCTCGTAAAAGCCGGCCAACCGGTAGATGATATGATTGCAGCGTTCTTGCCATATTTGGATAAAGGCGATATTTTGATCGATGGCGGTAACTCTTATTTCAAAGATACTCGTCGTCGCAGCCAAGAGCTCGAAGCTAAAGGTTTCCGTTTCTTAGGCGTTGGCGTATCCGGCGGGGAAGAGGGTGCACTTAACGGTCCGAGCCTCATGCCGGGCGGTAATGAAACGTCTTACAAAGAAGTGGAAAAGATCTTTACATCTATCGCTGCTCAAGTAGCTGACGGTCCTTGTTGCAGTTATGTAGGTGATGACGGTGCCGGTCACTATGTAAAAATGGTACACAACGGCATCGAATACGGCGATATGCAGCTCATCTCCGAAGCGTACTTTATGATGAAAGAATTACTTCACATGAGTGCTGAAGAAATGGCTAATGTGTTCACCGAATGGAATAAAGGTGTGCTCGACTCCTACTTAATTGAAATTACGTCCAAAATCTTACGCGTACGCGATAAAGCAACGGGCGAACCGTTATTGGAAAAAATCCTCGACAAAGCAGGCCAGAAAGGTACCGGTAAATGGACCAGCCAGGAAGCGCTTGATTTAGGGGTTCCGATTCCTACAATCGCGGAAGCTGTATTTGCACGCGGCATGTCTGCTTATAAAGATGAACGCGTTGAAGCGGCTAAGATGCTTAAAGGTCCTGAAGGCGAATACAAAGGTGACAAAAAAGCCTTTATCGATGCCATTCACTCCGCATTGTATGCATCCAAAATTTGTTCTTACGCACAGGGCTTTGCGTTGATTAAAGCAGCGGCTAAAGAATATAACTGGAACATCAACTTCGGCGATATGGCGCTCTTATGGCGCGGCGGTTGCATTATTCGTGCAGTATTCTTGGAAGATATTAAAAAAGCGTTCGAACGCAATCCGGAACTTTCTAACTTGCTCCTCGATCCGTTCTTTATTGAAGCGATTGAAGCACATCAAGCTAAATGGCGTGAAGCGATTATCGAAGCAAAACGTTTCGGTATTCCGACTCCGGCGTTCTCCGCATCTCTTGACTACTACGACAGCTATCGTCGTGCCAACTTGTCCGCTAACATGATTCAGGCACAGCGTGACTTCTTCGGCGCTCATACATATGAACGTGTTGATCAAGAAGGCATTTTCCATACCGAATGGGAAGCTGAATTGGAAGGGAAATAAGAATTTAATTATGAATTTTTAGAACATGAAAAGAGAGTCTGACTTTTAAGTCGGACTCTCTTTTAGTTTTTATAACAAATAAATAGGTAGTATAATTTAACATTCTTGCTCTAACTTTTTATAATTAGAGCAAGAATGTTATTGCGCTGAGGGAGAGGAGATATATGAGTGAGAAATGCATATTAAAATTGGCATATGAGAATAATGGTGTAGTTACTTCTGCTAAGGTTTCTGAAGCTAATATATCGAGAAACTATTTAGCTCAACTTGTCAAAGCCAATAAATTAGAAAAAGTATCTCGCGGAGTATACACGTTACCTGATGTGTGGGAAGATGAATTTTTAAATGCTCAGGTTAAGTATAAAAAGGGAATTTTCTCTTTAGGGACAGCTTTATATTTGCATGGATTTACAGATAGAACACCAATGCGATTACATTTTACTTTTCCTGAAGGATATAATACATCAGCACCATTAAAAAATGGATTCAAGTGTAATAAGGTCAAAAAAGACGTCTTTGAGTTTGGGGTTGAAGAAGTTAAGACTCCATCGGGAAATCTGGTTCGTGCATATAATATAGAGCGCACACTTTGTGATATTGTAAAAACGACAAATAGAGTTGAAATTCAAGTTATTACTGATGCATTCAAGCAATATATGAGTAGTAAATCTAAAAATATTCCGTTGTTGTCGTCATATGCGAAGCTGTTAAAAGTCGACAAGAAGATTCGACCTTATTTAGAGGTATTGCAATGAGTAATGTAATGAAATTTAAAAATAAAACCACCGGCGAAAACCGATGGTTTTAGAATAATTATCTTTTTTAGAAATTTTCGTAATCTTCAATTTCCGTAACTGGTGCAGAACGTTTTACGGTATTTTCCAAAGTACCGATGCCCGGAACGGTAATGGTTACGAGGTCATCTTCCTGTAAGAAGCGAGGCGGTTCAAAGCCCATACCTACGCCGGACGGTGTGCCGGTGGCGATGATGTCGCCCGGTTCCAAGGTGATACCTCGGCTTAAGGTGCTTACCAATGTCGGAATGGAGAAGATTAAATCTTCCGTTGAGCCCGATTGGCGAAGTTCATTGTTGATGTACGTACGAATTTCAAAGTTTTGCGGCTGTTTGTTGCCGATTAGAATAGCAGGCCCCATAGGGCAGAAGCCATCGAGGCTTTTACCTAAGAACCACTGATTGTGACGTTTTTGCAAATCACGAGCTGTCACATCATTGATGATGGTATAACCGAAGATGTGATCGTACACTTCATCTTCCGGAATGTTGCTGGCTCGTTTGCCGATAATGATAGCCAATTCGCCTTCGTAGTCCACTTGGGAAGTGGCATTAGGATGCAACGGAATCACACGGTTAGGACCGGTTACGGCCGTTGGCAATTTGCTGAAGAAAATGGGGAATTCCGGTTCGTCCGCTGTTTTGTCGAATTCAACAATGTGTTCTCGATAGTTTTTGCCGACGCAGATAATATTGCGATGCGGGCTGAACGGAGTTTCGATGGTGACGTCACTTAAATTATACGGTACGGCTACCGGTGTTTCGTTATGTTTTTCTAACGCACTGGCTAATAATAATACGCCTTCGTCACCTAAGTTGATGAGTTCTTCAATGGTTTCCGGCAGGAAGGAGAAGTAGGCTTCCTCTAAATCCGCACTACCTAAAATGGTTTGCGATTCTTCGTCGATGACGCCCCATTGGCGGAAGCCGGAAGGGGATGTAAATGTTGCGATTTTCATAAATCCTCCCAAATAAATTTCTGAATCATGACCGACGTTGAGCCGGTTTTTGTAAATTATGTAAAGAAACTAAATATATTTATTTCGATATAATAAAGCTTGTATCGATTAAATACGATTGAATTAAAAATGATTAATTGCTTTTCAAGGGCTTCGAATCTAAGTGAAAATTAATTAAACAATTTTATATATGCTGATTATTTTTCAAGAAGTTTGATCTTTTTATTGAGCCATTTTTGACAATTGGTACGGTCGTTAAAAAAGCGTAAATCACGAACACCGTCAAAATCTACATACAAACCATATACAAACGGAATCGGTGTGTTTTCGGCAATGTTAAACGTATCGATAGCCATGTAGGTACCCGGTTCTTTCGGGTCTTCCAAGGTTTCGAACGGAATCTCTTTGATGGCAAAAGCCTCACCGTTTGAGCGACGACGCGTACGTTTCGGTACTAATGAAAAAGTACGTGATTCGCCGTCTTCTTCAATCGTAATCGTTACCGGTTTTTTAGGATTGTAATTGGTCATGAGTCGATTTAATACAGATTTAAAATCACGTAGTGTAACTTCTTGTTCAGTTAATGTGTCAATATATGCCATAGGAAGTTCCTCTTTTCAAATAAATTCACAATACGTAATTGACAAACTTGGGAGAATGATTAATGGTTTGTATTTATCGATAAGTTAACTATAACATAGATTTATAAATTGATAAAGCAATTCCTTGCAATATTGCTGAAAAAACATGAGTATTATGGATACCTTTTTCTATAACGGAAAACCGCTTAAATTATTGTAAGTCGAAAAAAGATTTGTTTATTTAAAAATATCAATGATTTTATTTTCACTATAGGCTCAAATTGTATATAATAAAGGGAGAGATTATATCAATTTAGTGATTGATAGGAAGTCCATGAATTTTAAACAAGTTCTTACATCGTTCTTACAGCTTATTATGTAAAAGACGATAGATGTATAAGTGTCAGGAGGTTGATAATTATGAGCAAACCAGTTGTAGTAGTACCGGGTTTGGTTCGCAAAGATGCACTTGCCTATTTAGGCGAACATGTGACGATTAAACAATGGACGGAAAAAACGCCGATGCCTCGTGAAACCTTGAAGGAATGGCTCAAGGAAGCCGATGGGCTTTGGAGCATTAATAATGTAAAAGTCGATGCCGACTTAATCGCCGATGCACCTAATTTAAAAGTTATTGCCCAGGCTTCGGTAGGTTACGATAACATAACAATTGAAGATTTGACAGCTCGCAAAATCCCTTACGGCAATACGCCGGAAGTTCTTACGGAATCGGTAGCCGAATTGGCGTTTACTTTGGTAGCTGCTGCCAGTCGTCGTCTTGTGGAAAATGCAGAATTTGTTAAGAGCGGTCAATGGACACAGCGTCCTTCCAATATTAAAGGTAAAGACTTAAGCCGCTCCACTTTGGGTATTATCGGGCTCGGTAACATCGGTATTTCCATTTCCCGTCGTGCCCGTGCTTTCGGTATGACTGTTCTTTACAATAACCGTCATAAACGTCCGGATGACAGCTTGTACATGGTTGAATATCGCGACCGTGATGCTTTGTATGCTGAAAGTGATGTAGTGCTTGTAGTAACGCCGTTGACGCCGGAAACATATCATATGATTGATAAGGAAGCGTTCAAAAAAATGAAGAAAGACGCTTTGTTTGTTAATGTGGGTCGCGGTAAAATCGTCGATACTGATGCGCTTGTTTGGGCTCTTAATGAAGGTGAAATTGAATACGCCGCCTTGGATGTAACCGATCCTGAACCGTTACCGGGGGATCATCCGCTCTTAAAGACCGGCAAAGTACTCGTAGTACCTCATATCGCTTCCTTCACGGATCGTACGCGCCGCGATATGGCTATGCTCACGGCTGACAATATCATCTTGGGCCTTCAAGGCAAACCGCTTAAAACTTGCGTAAACAAAGAAGTAAACTATAAATAAACCGCAGTTTATGATAAAATAAAAAGATGTAAATAAATCGGCGGTAAGCCGCAGAGAGGATGATAGTTGTTGGAAAATCCAAATAATGAAACTGTTAATTTTATAGAGGCGATTATAAATAAAGATAACGAAACAGGGAAGTATGGCAAGCGTGTTCATACGCGTTTCCCACCGGAACCGAACGGCTACTTGCATATCGGCCATGCCAAGTCGATTTGCTTGAACTTCGGTTTAGGTAATGATTATAAAGGGCTCACGAATCTTCGTTTTGACGATACCAATCCGTCCAAAGAAGAAGTGGAATACGTGAAATCTATTGAAGCCGACGTAAAATGGCTCGGTTTCGATTGGGAAGATCGTGAATATTTCGCGTCCGACTATTTTGACACTATGTATGCCTATGCTCAAGAGTTAATTAAAAAGGGCAAAGCTTATGTGGATGATCAGACGCCGGAACAGATTAAAGAAACTCGCGGTGACTTCGGTACACCGGGTACCAATAGTCCGTTCCGCGACCGTTCCGTTGAAGAAAATTTACGCCTTTTTGAAGAAATGAAAGAAGGCAAGTATAAAGACGGTGAAAAAGTACTTCGTGCCAAAATCGATATGGCCTCGCCTAACATCGTAATGCGCGATCCTGTTTTATATCGTATTATGCATGCGGAACATCATCGTACCAGCGACAAATGGTGCATTTATCCGATGTACGACTTTGCCCATCCGGTAGAAGATGCGATTGAACGCATTACGCATTCGGTATGTACTTTGGAATTTGAAGTACATCGTCCGCTTTATAACTGGGTGCTCGAAGATTGGCCGGATACAGAAAAACCGCAGCAGATTGAGTTTGCCCGTTTGAATGTTACCAACATGGTAATGAGTAAACGTAAATTGCGTCAGCTCGTTGAACTTAATTTGGTGAGCGGCTGGGACGATCCGCGCATGCCGACCATTTCCGGTTTGCGTCGTCGCGGTTATACGCCGGAATCCATTCGTGATTTCTGTCAGCGTATCGGTGTCGCCAAAGCGGACAGCGTGGTTGATATTGCGCTCTTAGAATTCTGTATTCGTGAAGATTTGAAGATGAAAGCACCGCGTCAGATGACGGTTATTAACCCTGTCAAAGTGGTAATTACAAATTATCCGGAAGGTCAGACTGAAATGGTGACCGTTGAAAATAATCCGGAAAATGAAGCTATGGGCACTCGTGAAGTACCGTTCGGTCGTGAAATCTACATCGAACAGGAAGACTTCATGGAAGTACCGGTGAAAAAATTCTTCCGCATGACGCCGGGTAAAGAAGTTCGTCTTAAAGGCGCTTACATCGTTATGTGCGATGAAGTGATTAAAAACGAAGACGGTTCTATTAAAGAAATTCATTGTACTTACGATCCTGAAAGTCGTAGCGGCAGCGGTTGCCAGCGTAAAGTTAAAGGCACGCTTCATTGGGTGGAAGCGTCCACCGCGGTGGATATGGAAATCCGCTTGTACGATTATCTCTTAAAACCTGAAGAAGAATGGGAAAGCAAAGATTTCTTGGAACAGCTTAATCCGAATTCTTTGGTTGTAATGCATGGTAAAGGGGAACCGGCTTTCAAAACAACGAAACCGGGCGACCATTTCCAGTTCTTACGTCAGGGATATTTCGTAACCGATTTGGACAGCACGCCTGACCATATCGTAATGAATCGTATTGTAGGACTTCGTGACAGTTGGGCGAAAGCACAGAAAAAAGGCTGAGTCCTTAACCATTAATAATTACTAATCGGCTGACCGGTCCGGCATTCAGTTGTTGGACTCGTCGGTTAATTAACATAGTGAGTCATCAAAAGAGGAGTTGTGAATGAAACTAACTACTTGGTGTGCAGCGGCTTTCTTGGCTCTGACAGTCAGTGTAGGCAACAGCGTAGCGGCCTCAACACCGGCTACGACCGCCATTAAAGATATTAAGGCGCCGACTAATGTAACATTAGAGGCCGGTTCTGAAAAAGCGCTGTTCACGAACAGTCAGGACATTAAGCAGTTTTTACTGGACCGTGGCGTATTGAGTGCCGATGTGTATCAGTTGCGCTATAAAAAAGATAATGTGTTCAGTTACGGTATTGTTGCCGATATTCGTTTAGGTGAACCGGGACTTACTACTTTGGGCATCGATGGTCATATGCCGATTTTCTCCTTGGATAAAAAGAAACAAGATACTTCGGTATTGCCGGAATTGGCAGCTACTATCAATGAAGGCGGTCAGAACAGTGTTCAGCCTTACCGTGTGATTGAACCGTTGACCTTGCAAAAGAACGGCACGTATACGGGCACTTTGCGTTGTGATAACATGGAAAGCACCGTTGTTTACGGTGAAATTCTTCATGTTGTATTGTATGATAATTTATATTTCGGGCCGAGTGCCCGCGTCATCGCTCTTAACAGTGCGGATGATGAAACTTTATGGCCGCTTGTAAACGGTTATGCTAAGGTTATTAAATAATAAAGTCAGAAATAAGGAGTATAACGAAGCAGAATGAATATGCTATTCCATAATTTATTTCGCTATCATGATTTCGGATTGTTGTTTTATCGCATCGTATTCGGTTTATCGATGATGGCTCATGGTTATTTTAAGTTTGCCGGCGGTCAAAATACTTTATATGCCATCGGTCATACAACGGCTCAATTCGGTGTGCCGGACGGATTTTTGTTGCTCGGTATGGCTGCGGCGGCTGCTGAACTTTTAGGTGGTTTTCTTCTTATTTTAGGCTTTTTGACACGACTCGGTGCGTTACTTATCGCGTTTACCTTGTTTATTGCAACGGTAGCCGCTTGGGATGGCGGTTTCTTTAAATGGGATTATCCGTCACAAATGATGTTCGGGGCCATTATGCTCTTTATTGCCGGTCCCGGTCGTTACAGTGTGGACAGTGCCTTTACGAAGCGTTAAGGAGACCTTACAAAATCCTTTGATAATACAAATAAATCTACTCATAAAAGACCGTACGGCATTAAGTTGCCGGCGGTCTTTTTGCATAACTGAGCAATTACAAAAAAATCGGTGTCACTATAAAAATATGAGTTAAATTCATGGAAAAAAGTTTCAATTTGTCCTTAGAAATGGTAAGATTAGATATATACTTATAACAAAGGAAAGAAGATACCTTATGAATTCGACATACTTACAAACAATCCGCGGGGAAGAAACGTCACATTGCCCCGTATGGTTTATGCGACAAGCAGGTCGCAGTCAAGCCGAATATCGCCGTATTAAGGAAAAATACTCCTTGTTCGAAATTACGCAACAGCCGGAGCTTTGTGCGTATATTACGCGTTTGCCCGTTGAAGAATATGATGTAGACGCGGCTATTTTATACAAAGATATTATGACGCCGCTCGTACCGATTGGTGTAGATGTGGAGCTGAAAGCTGGTATCGGTCCGGTTATCGGTAATCCGATTTGCACGGCGGAAGATATTGCCGCCCTCGGCGCACTCGACATG
Organism: Veillonella seminalis; assembly: GCF_003992065.1. Taxonomy (GTDB): domain Bacteria; phylum Bacillota; class Negativicutes; order Veillonellales; family Veillonellaceae; genus Veillonella_A; species Veillonella_A seminalis. The sequence continues at coordinate 130,138 of NZ_RQUZ01000007.1, read as the reverse complement.
GCGGAGTCTTTGCCGCATGTGTTGGAAACGATTCGTATTTTGACGAAGGAGCAGCTCAATGTGCCGCTTATCGGCTTTGGCGGAGCACCGTTTACCTTAGCCAGTTATATGCTGGAAGGCGGTCCGTCCAAGACGTATCAGAAAACGCGGCAAATGCTCGTAACCCGTCCGGATTTATGGGACGCGTTGATGGCTAAATTGACGGCCATGAGCATTGTGTACTTAGGGGCACAGATTGAGGCCGGGGCTTCGGCTATCCAGATTTTTGACTCTTGGGTAGGGGCCGTTAGTGCTCGTGAATATGAAGCTCGGATTTATCCGTTTATGAACGAATTAGTAAGTTCCTTGAAAGTTAAATTCCCGACTACGCCGATTACGATGTTCGGTGTAGGAACGTATCATTTATTGCCGTTATGGCGTCAGTTGCCGGTAGATGTTGTCGGTCTCGATTGGCGTTCACCGATTGCCGATGCGAAAGCTATAGGGATTACTCAGGCTGTACAAGGCAATTTGGATCCGGCTTATTTATTTGCCGAATGGTCTGTTATTCAGCAGGAAATCGATCGAATTTTGGCTGAAGGTAAAGCGCATGGTCGTCATATTTTCAACTTGGGCCACGGTGTTGTGCCGGAAGCTGATCCGGAAGTCCTCAAACGCATTGTGTCTTATGTGCATGAAGTGACAGCACGATGAGAGGGCCTATGAAGGAACGAATCGGTTTATTGGTAATGGATTATGGCACGCCGAATTGCGAGGCGGATTTAATGCCGTATTATACGAGTATACGTCGCGGTTATGCACCGACTGAAGCGGAGGTGGCCGTTTTGAAAAAACGCTATGATGCTATCGGCGGTTTGTCACCGTTGGCGGCCATAACCGAAGGCCAGGCAGAATTATTGGACAAACAGCTTAACGAACACAGTGATGATGTGAGTTATGAATTATTCATCGGTCATAAGCATATGCCGCCGTTTATTGAAGATGCCGTGTCGACCATGGGGGAGGCCGGTATCACTAAGGCCGTGGCTATCGTAATGGCACCGTATTTTTCGCTGTTTGCAACGGCCTCGTATTTTGAACGATCCAAACGGCGGGCGGCCCGTTACGGCATGACAATTTGCGAAGTATCCGCTTGGAATGAAGAACCCGAGTTCTCAGCCTATTGGCACCAAGCTTTACAAACAACCTTGGCAGCAGTGCAAACAGAAACGCCAGATCAAATCGGCGTTATTTTTACGGCTCACAGTTTGCCGTACCATGTTATTCACATGGGGGATACCTATCCGGAAGCTGTCGCGGCTACGGCGAAACGGATTGCCGAATCAGTGGGGCTTACGAGTTATGAACTGGCTTGGCAAAGTGCGGGCGTGCGTGGTGATTGGCTCACACCGGATGTAGAAACGGTAACGCGTGAAATCGTTACTAAAAATGATGTTAAAGCGGTTGTGTACGTGCCAATCGGTTTTGTATGTGACCATTTAGAGATATTATACGATAATGATATTGCTTGTAGAGCCCTTTGCGATGAGCTTAAGGTGACCTATGAGCGTGTGCCGATGCCGAATGCGGATGAGCTTTTTGTAAAAGCCATGGCGCAGGCGGTGCGACACTTACCTGTAAAAGATGAGGTGACAGAATGAGTCGAGTAGCGGTGATTGGCGGGGGCCTTACGGGCCTTGCAACGGCCTATTATTTGGGCCAAGCTAAGCCGGACCGGCAGATTGATGTGTTCGAAGAGGAACATCGTTTTGGCGGTAAAATTAAAACAAAACGAGTGGACGGTTATGTTGTCGAAGTGGGGCCCGATTCTTATTTAGCCCGCAAGCAGGCTATGACTGATTTAATTAATGAATTGGGATTGGGTAACACGTTGGTTACGAATGCTACCGGTCAGGCCTTTATTTACGACCGGGGCAATATGTTCCCTTTGCCGGGCGGTGCCATTGTAGGGATTCCTACCGAATTTATCCCGTTCGCGAAGTCAACATTATTGTCGTGGCCCGGCAAATTCCGTGCTATGCAGGATTTTTTCAAAAGTCCGTATCCTACCGAAGGTGATGTATCCATCGGAGACTTTTTCAAATATCACTTGGGCCGTGAAATGATGGATAAGCTCATTGAGCCTTTATTGTCCGGTATTTACGGCGGCGATATTTATGAATTGAGTCTTGATGCGACGTTCCCCGAATTTCACAGTTTGGAACGTAAGCATGGCAACATGGTGAAAGGTATGTTGGCGGCTCGCAAACAGCGTGTGGCAGCCAATGTGAAACCGAGCGGTCAGTTCCGTCAGCTTACGGGCGGTTTGGAATCGATTATCGATGCGTTGGTGGCTCAAATGCCGGCGAATGTAACGCTTCATAAGAGTACGCCGGTTACCTCGATTGAGAAGGTAAAAGACGGGTATGTGTTGGGCGGAACGGTGAAGAGTCCGTACCAAGAAGTAATTATTACAACGCCACCACAACGTTATAAAGAGTGGTTTGCGCAAGATCCGCATTTCGGTGAATTAATGAATATGGACTTATCTTCTTGTGCCATCGCCGTCATGGGCTTTGAACGTGAAACCTTTGATGCAACGCTGGATGGCACCGGTTTTGTTATTACTCGTAAGAGTGATACACCACTTACCGCTTGCACTTATATTACGGCTAAATGGCCGCAAACAACACCGCAGGATAAGATTGTATTGCGTGTGTTCATGGGCAAACCGGGTGATGACACGGTACAGCGTCTTGATGCGGAACAGCTTAAAGAATTGGCACTCAGAGAAATTCAGCGCATCATGAAGTTTAATGCAAAACCGCTTTGGGTTGAATTAACTCGTCTCGACAAGAGTATGCCGCAATATAAGGTAGGGCATCGTGATTTGGTATCCCGTCTTAAAGATTATGCCGCTAAAGCGTATCCGGGCCTTTACATGATTGGCACGCCGTTTGACGGTGTGGGCATGCCGGATGGTGTGCGTCAGGCGCATGAGTTGGTGCAGCATATAGTGAATGAAGATTAAAATACAATACAATATCAGTTGTTTAGGCAACATCGAAGTTTGTTTTTAAGGTAACAGTAATAGTGATAAAGCTGTGTACGAAACAAATTCGTAAAGGAGGAATTTACAATGAGTGAAAAGCATATGGGACATCCCGGCGCTATGAATCATGGCGACATGAGTATTGATGAAAAAGCTATTTTGACGTATGAAGGTTGGTTCAGCATTCATGCTACCTACAAGATTAATTTTGAAAAATGGCAGTCTTGGGATACGGAACGTCAAATTAAAGCCTTGGCTGAATTCAAAGCATTTATTGCTGAATTGGAAGCCGGTCATCAGGCGGAAACTTCCAGCTATGCATTGTACAATGTAGCCGGCGGTAAAGGTGATATCATGATTTGGTTCTTGCAACCAACCTTGGAAGAAGTAACGGCCAAAGAAATTACATTGCGTAAATTGGCTATCGGTGCCGTTTTGGAACCGACCGCATCGTTTGTTTCGGTTATTGAAGTAAGTAATTATATGAAAACCGACATCAATCATCCGAAAGTTCAGGCTCGTCTGTATCCGCATGTGCCACGCTTAAAATATATGTGCTTCTATCCTATGAGCAAACGCCGTAGCTTGGAAGATAACTGGTATATGACAGATCGTGCGGAACGCGGTCGCATGATGCGCTCTCATGGTCAAATCGGTAAAAAATACGAAGAAACGATTAAGGAATTTACGACCGGTGCTTGCGGGCTTGATGATTGGGAATGGGGTATTACACTCATGTCCGATGATGCGGTTCAGTTCAAAAAAATTGTTAACGAAATGCGTTTTGACGAAGTAAGTGCCCGTTTCGGTATGTTTGGTCCGTTTACGGTAGGCACCTTGCTCGATGAAGACGGTTTGGACACTTTATTTGCTTAAGCACGGATTTACAACTATTGACTCACGATTAGTATAGGAACTAGAGGTTTTACGGGATATTTCATAACAAGTGTTAATGGATTATTTTTAGTAAGGAGCAATAGTGTATGGGCTTTTTTAAGAAATATAAATCGAGCATCGGCCTGATTATCTTAGGCGGCCTGGTATTTCTTTTCACCATTAAGTTTGACTCGGTGCTGACATCGTTTAAAATCGGTATGTCGGCGGTTATGCCGCTGATATGGGGTGTTCTTATTGCGTTTGTTCTTAACATCATTGTAAAACGCTTTGAGAAGATTTATTTTCCGTCGGCCGAAAGCGGGTGGAAGCACACGACCCGTCGACCGGTTTGCGTTGTATTGGCAATCTTAACCATATTGTTGGCTATTTTCCTCGTAGGTTATATGGCTATACCGCAACTTGTTCATTCCTTGGGCATTATTGTGCAGGCCTTACCGGGCTTGTATAATGATTCGTCGGCTTGGGTAAGTCGTTTTATTGAAAATACGCCGTATTTATCGACATCCGGTGTGATGGACTCCATTTCGTCGGATAAGACGGTAGAACAGTTGCGTCAAATTGGGGCCGACAGTGGTCGCTACATTGTGAAAACGATGAGCGATACCGTTGAAATGGTGTTCAACTTTGTTATCGGCTTGATTTTCGCTATTTATGTGTTGTTGGACAAAGAAGTATTGCGTCGTCAATTGGGACGTTTGGCGCGTGCTTATGGCAAAGACCATCATATTAAAAACATGGTTCACGTATGGCGTACAGCTAGTCAGGTATTCAGCAGCTTCTTTATCGGTCAGTTCCTCGATGCGTTAATCTTAGGCGTCATGGTTGGAGCCGGTCTTGCCGTACTATCCGTACCATATGCCATGACCATCGGTTGCGTTATCGGTCTTACTGCTTTGGTACCGCTTTTAGGTGCCTATATCGGGGGTTTTATGGGGCTTGTTATGCTCCTATCCGTGAGCACCATGGATGCGTTAATCTTTATTATCGTCCTCGTTGTTATGCAGCAAATTGAAGGTAATGTTATTTATCCGCGTATCGTTGGCAGCTCGGTGGGCTTGCCGGGTATTTGGGTATTTGCGGCTATCACCATCGGCGGTACTTTATACGGCGTGCCGGGGATTTTGTTGAGTGTGCCGTTGGCGGCTACCGTTTATAAACTGTTAAAAGAGGATGTGGATCAGCGGTTGGCTCATAAGGCATTTGCCTATAAAGCGACGGTTAAAAAAGTTGAGGCGGAAGACGAGGCTGAAGCGGACGCGTTAGCGGCGGTAGAAAGTGCCAAAGCGTCAATTCAGGACGTAGCCGAAACCGCTAAAGAAGAAATTTGCGAAGCTGCTGAAGCGGTTAAAACGTCAGAACATCAAGATAAATAGAATTTTATTGAGTATGACGGTTTAAACGTGGTATACTTAAAAGACAAGTGAAATAAAAATAAATGTGACAGACCGAAGGGTTCAGTCTGTATGTGTTAAGTCTGTTTGTCATGAGTAACAGACATATACCAACAACATTTTAGGAGGTTATTGTATGAATAAGAAGTCTTTCGCCGGTTTAATGGCCGGTGCTTTGGCTGTAAGTGCCGTAGCGGTTGCTATGCCGCAAACGGTAGCAGCTGCGGATGTTAATCCGTCAATCAGAATGGAAGGATCCGTACAGTCCATGGTATTATCCATGCGTCAAGTAGCCGGTGTATTCTTGGCTAAATATCCGAATTCCGCCGTTCATTCCATTTCGTTAAAACCGGATCGCGGTCGTTTTTATTATGAAGTTTCCGGCTATACTTTAAAAAATACGTACACTATTCAGGTTGACGTAATTACCGGCAATATCATTAAAGAAAAATCCGATAAAAAAGAAAAGGATATTCCAAGCAAGGTATTCAATCCTAACAATGTTATCGATTCTAAGAAAGCCGAAGCTATTGCAGTTACCAATATCGGCGGTGATGCTATCAGCAAAGGTTGGAAATTGGAAGCTGATGAAGGCAAAGTTCAATACGAAGTTACCATTTATCACAATGATGAAAAAGACGGCTTAGTTCAACAGGGGGTAATCATGGATGCTGTGACCGGCGATGTTATTACCAGAACATTACCTGAAAAAGTTGTGATCCCTGATGAAGAGGATGACGGTTTCATCTTGTGGGGTGAATAACAGTTATATAAGCTATGAAATGCACATTGTAAAATGTGCATTTTCTTTATTTACAGGAGGTCTTCGTGATAGTCAAAACCGCTCGTGAAGAGTTAATTCGGTTTAAGGGAAAGGTTATAGGGTTAGGGGTATTCAGTTTATTGGGCACCTTAGGCATTGTCGGTCAGGCATGGTTCTTTGCGGTGCTCATTGAAAAAACTTTTTTTGAAGGATTGCCGTTAGACGCGGTATGGCCAACGGTGGCTTGGCTTATGGGTGCTATATTACTGCGTATGGCAGCAACCTTTTGTCAGGAACAGACAGCCGGCAGTTTGGCAGAGCTCGCCAAGCAGGATTTGCGTCATAAAATTTGGCACCATTTATTACGGTTGGGACCGTTCACGGGGGAACGCCACGGCGATGTGGTTCATTTGATGACCGACGGTTTGGAAAGTGTGGAAGCGTACATTGCCCGTTATGTACCGCAAATGCTCTATGCTATGATGATTCCGCTCATTATGGGGATTGCTATTATTGATGCGGCGCCGTGGGTAGCTGTTATTTTGCTTATAACATTCCCGCTCATTCCGTTTTTTATGATATTAATCGGTAAAAAAGCGGAAGCTATGAATAAAGAGCAGTGGGAGCGCATGAGCTTTTTGAGCGGCCACTTTTTGGACGTGCTCCAAGGCATCGTGACGCTTAAACTGTTCGGCCGTTCGGAAGAACAGGTGGACGTGATTGCACGCTTGTCCGCTGAATTCAGAGATTCAACACTCCGCGTGTTGCGCGTGGCTTTTTTATCTGCCTTGGTATTGGAATTGGTAAGTACTATCAGTACCGCCTTAATTGCGGTTTATATGGGGATGGCTTTGTTATATGGTCATGAAACTTTCTTATCGGCCTTCTTCGTGTTGTTGTTGGCACCGGAGTTTTATGCACCGCTGCGTCAATTGGGGGCTGCCTTCCATACGGGCATGGCCGGACAGGTGAGCCTGGCAAAAATCGATGCGTTTTTAGCATTGCCTATTGAAGAGCCGGAAGCCGGTTCGGTGACATCGGCTGAGCTTAATACGATTGAGTTTAAGTCGGTGAGTTATGCGTATGGCGTGCATGGCGAGGCAGCAAATACGGCTGAAACTCGCTATGCCGTTAAGAATGTAGACTTTACGTTGCGCCGTGGCAAGATTGCCATGCTCGTTGGCGGCAGCGGGGCCGGTAAAAGTACCCTGGCTCATTTGTTACTACGTCTCATGCAGCCGACTAAAGGCCGTATTTTAGTTGACGGTGTGAACATCTTGGACATGAATGACGATTTTTGGCGCGATCAAGTGACGTTTGTACCGCAACAGCCGCATCTGTTCCGCGGCACTTTACGAGAGAATATTACCTTCGGGCGACCGGTGAGTGATGAAGTGTTATGGGCAGCCGTGCGTGATGCGGAAGCCGAAGCTTTTGTTAATTCCTTATCTGATGGCTTGGATACGATGATCGGGGAAGGCGGTTTGGGACTTTCCGGCGGTCAGCGTCAGCGTATTGCCATAGCTCGTGCTTTTATTAAACAATCGCCGGTGCTCGTATTGGATGAAGTAACGGCCCATCTCGATGTGGCTACCGAACAGAGTTTAGCTACGGCTTTGGAACGCTTAATGGCAAATAAAATTGTTCTTCTTATCGGACACCGATTACAGACAATGCATTGGGCTGATACTTTATTGGTACTGGAAGACGGTCAGGTAGTTGAACAAGGGTCGTTTGAAGAGTTGGTAGCGGCTAAAGGCTATTTCAGCGAACTCGTTAAAGCCGGGACCGGCAGTGATTTAACGGCTGATACCGTTAAGGCTATGGACTTGAAGGCATTTAATGACGTTTCGTCAGCTGATGCTGTTGAGACCGGTGAGACCGGAGATTCTGATATTGATACACCGGTGACTAAGGCGGTACATCCTGCTATTGCCACCCATACCATTGCCGGGACGACGATGACTCAATCCGATAAGGACAATCAAAACATATCGGCTTGGGATTCGCTGCGCCGTCTATTTGCCGTATTGGGGCCGGCCCGCAATTCGTTGTGGCTCAGTTTATTATTCTCGTTCTTGACCGTATTTATGAACGTAGGGCTTTTGACTACATCGACCTGGCTCATTACATCGGCAGCACTGAGACCTGAATTGGCGGCGTTAAGTATCTCGATTGTAGGGGTACGTTTCTTTGGTATCAGCCGAGCCGTATGTCGCTATGTTGAACGCTATGTATCCCATCATATGGCATTCCAGGGGCTTTACGGTTTGCGCGTTTGGTTTTATAAGAAATTGGAACCTTTGATGCCGGCCGCTTTACATCGACTCGGATCCGGCGATATTTTAGGCCGCATCATGGCGGATATTGAAACATTGCAATTTTTCTACCTGCGTGTTATTATTCCGCCGGCTGGTGCCGTATTATTAACTTTGATCGGTTTTTATTTTATGGCTCAATTCAGTCAGTCATTGGTATGGTTATTGGCCATAGTGTTTATCTTGGGCGCCGTAGTGATTCCGTTCGTTGTGTATCGCCATAATGTATCGGCTACGGATGCTGCTCTTGCGTATCGCAGTAATATTAAGGATACGGTAGTGGAAAGCCTGGCAGGCATTATGGATATCATAACGTATAAACAGGAACCGCGCGTAACGAATTTGGTTGATCGTCAATTTTCGGACTTAACGGCGGCACAGCATGTAGTACATCGAGGCACCAATTTGGGGGATACCTTGTTTTTGGGGCTCACTCACTTCACCATGGTGCTTGGGGCCTTGATCATGATTCCTATTGCTGACGGCAGTCAATCGGAAGGTATCTTTATTGCGGTAGTGGCCATTGCTTTGCAGTCTTATTTTGAGGCATTGGGACCGCTTACGATTGCCTGGTATCACGGTCGTGAAAGCTTGGCCGCCATGAAGCGTCTTGTTCAATTGGCGGAACAGACACCGGCTGTGACCGAATCGGTAACGGCTGATGACGTGAGTGAAGCAGAACCGCAGGCCGTGGGCATTCAATTCGATAAGGTGAGTTTCGGCTATGACGGGGACGCCCCTTATGTGTATCAGAATCTGTCGCTCACTATTAAGTCCGGTGAAAAAGTGGCGATTGTGGGACCGAGCGGTTCCGGTAAAACTACTTTACTCACTATGTTGGAGCGTTTTTATGATTACGAAGGGCAGATTTATTTAGGTGATCGTGAACTTCGGACGTTGTCATTGGCGGAGGCTCGCAATTATTACGGGGCATTGACGCAGGATACATATTTATTCCATGCATCGGTGGAAGATAATATTCGCTTGGCCAAACCGAAAGCGACGAGTGAAGAACTTAACCGGGCTATTGAGTTTGCGGCTTTGACAAATTGGGTTCAATCTTTGCCGCAAGGGCTCAAAACGATTATCGGCAGCGGTGGCAGCGGTGTAAGCGGCGGTCAACGACAACGTATTGCCTTGGCTCGTTTATGGCTCCGCAACAGTCCTATTTTATTATTGGATGAACCGCTTGAAGGTTTGGATCAGTTGGTGCGTCAAGATTTGCAAAATTCTTTATACACGTTGATGAAGGGTAAAACGGTTATTTATATAACTCATCATTTGGGCGGCTTGGAACAGATGGATCGCATTTTATTCTTGGAAGACGGCCATGTTGTTGAAGACGGCGCTTATGACAGTTTGATGGCTAAACGCGGTGCTTTTTATGCCTATCGCAAGTTGTCTATGGAGACTGTATAAAACGATATAAAGTTATAAAAATCGCAGATGCAGTATATTCGGTATACATTGATGACTGCCGGCTCGCAAGGGCTCGGCAGTCTTTTTTTGTGCTTTTTGACGGTAACCGAGACAGTTGAACGGCACTCTGTGGGGAGGTTTTGAAAACTGTCAATATGCAATATAGTTTAAAAATCAGGTGCGGTATGTTATAATATGGACTGAAAACGTGCTAAATCCATAGGAGGCGTTATGAACAATCTAGTCACGCGATTATTGGAGTTGGCAGAATCTATGACAAAAGGACCACGCAAGAAAAGCGCAGAAGAGGCCACGCCTGTGCAAGTTACTGAGGCCGAACCCTGCGAAGCGAGCGAAGACGATTTATACGATCACCGTATTATCAGTGTAGAGGAAGATGCAATTAACCGCATTCTGAAAGCTCAGTTGCGCGATCATTGGTTATTTTATTCTGTTACTTTTGAATTTGAAAATAATAATAAGGTGTACATGGGGATTATTACTACCTTGGGCACCGTCATAAATATAGAATTTACTATCGAAGATTTGTGGTTTGACGACTATGCTTCGAGTTTTTCCGTAAAATTAAATATGTCCGATGTTGATATGGGCGGGTTCATTATGAATACGATTGTTCATTTATTGGGTAATTGGAGCCTCAGCCTGTTGGGGACCTTTTTCAATCCGTTTGAAATCATGGACGACGGATCTACGGTTCGTTTTGAAAAGAAGGGGATTATTCGTTTCGATTTGTCCCCGAACAGTCCGATTCGCCGTTTAATTTCCTGGCCGAATCGCTGTACAGGTGCCAAAGGGCCGGCTATTTTAATCAATGCCCGTTCGGAGCAATCGGTTCTTCGTTTAGAATACTATGCATTCCGTGACGAAGTGGAGACCTACAATATTCCCGAAGTACCCGTGAAAACCAGCTGGGTTCGTTCCATTGATATGGCGGCGGCTTTGCTGTTACCGATTGGTGTGTGGATCAGTTTTATTATTCTTCACCATTATTTGCCGACGGAGACGATTGAATTTTCATTCTCCACATACTTCCTCATTTCTTTGGGGATTTTGTGTATCAGTTTTATTGTCATGAACATCCCGCGTTACATTTACATGTATTTTGATTCTCGTAAAAAATGGCAAAGCGTCTTTGTCCATAATAATATTAAGATTCAAATGCGTAAATTGCAGCGTCGTATTCAGATTCAGCAGGTAGCCTTGAAGCGAAACGGTAAAGAAACGGATCCGGAGAGTCAGGCTAATATTCGTGATTTACTCTTGCAGATTCGCGATAAGCGTTTTTTGGCACAACGCCTTAAGATTGCCGATGAAGATCGCGATCGCAAACAAAAAATCAAGTTTATTATTGCGTATATCGTGTGTACCTTGTTGGAATGGATTTTATTGATTCACTAGGAAATATAGTATGTGAAAAGGACGATATATATGCCAGAGAGAAATATTTCCGATAATAAACAGGAACGAGTTATAGTTACCTCAAAAACATCTGAAGATTTGGCCAAAAGAATGAAAGCTTTATCGGCGGAAATTCTTAAGCGAAACTAGAATTTGTATAAAAGATTGGAAAATAAATAATCATTAAAAACCTCCTTGTCGATATAACTTATATGGAATGTAACTCAATAAGGAGGTGTTTTTATGGAAGAAATTCTGACGGCGACGGCCAATTACGGATTCCCCATGGTGGTAGCGGCGTATTTACTCATACGCTTGGAACACAAGATGGATTCCTTAAGTGCGTCCATTAATGAATTGGTCTTTACTTTAAAAACGTATGACCGGAAATAAATATGGCCGGACATAATAAAAAAACGTTGATGTGCTTAAGCACGTCAACGTTTTTTATTTCCCATTACTTTTCCTATTTTGTTTGTTTATTGTTCCTGTTCACGATTAAGACGTTCAGCAGCTCTTGAGCGCTGAGGGCGCTTTGCTCGTTTCTGTGGCCAGATAGCCGGTAAACCGTATTTGTTAGGTTTTGAGGTCCCCGGGATGACGAGCAGGATTAAGTTCACAATCCAGATGAGCACCATAAAGGCGGCACTGGTGGATTTTATCGGCAGGTAGGGGTAGGTGAAGGCGATGAATATACACCAGCATATACCGACAATGCCGTGTACCGAAAAGTCCTGCAAACGCCGGGCATAGAGTACGTAATATAAGGATAGGAACACGGAGTGCCCCAAAAAGCTCAGGAGTCGCACGCTCCAGTAAGCAGCCAAAATGACTACACCATCCATGAGGGAGCTGATTAAGCCGTTGAAAAGGCCGACTACAATAGAAATACCAATGAGACCGATTAAGAATTGAAGTCGATTTAAGCGTCCTTGCAGATATAGTATTTTAATTTGGTTGACATAGCCCCAACGGGTAATGGCGAAGGCGATGAGTCCCATTACAAATGCTTGCCCTATGTTAAATAGAATATCCATAAAATCTTCCTTTACTAGTTCTAGAACTTTATTATTATACCATATTTAAATCTTTGACGCCATATAGGGCGTTTTTTTAACAAATTGCATAAGAATAAGCAATAAAAAAGGCACAGCAGGGAGAAACTGCTGCGCCTTTTTTAGAGAGAAAGGATTGATGAGATGGAAATATATCCAAGAGTTAACGTAGTATAGGTTGTTAACTCTGAGGATCCCTTAACGAATCATTTTGCGTAGGGCCCGTACCAGGAAGAGGGCTACTACAATGCCGATACCGCTGGTTAAGAAGGAGGCCGGTAAATTGCCTACGGCGGCCATGAAACTGTCGAGTACATACGCCCAGGCTACCAAATAACCGAGGGCGGTCCAAACGGCACCTACCAACATAGCGGCTAAGAGACGTGCAAATGTTGCTTCGCGTGCTTTTGTAGGATTAGGACGGAAACCTACAACTATGTAGCCCACGATCAAGCCGGAGATACCTTTGATTACAATGGAGAATAAGGTGTAGGCTGAGTGGCCCATGACTAAGTCGAAGAGGCCGGATCCGATGGCACCGGCGAGGCCGCCGTAGAGTCCGCCAAAGAGTGCGGAAATGGTAAATAGGGCGGCGGAACCGAGGTGAACCATGGCACCGGTCGGTAACGGAATAAGTAAAGTGGTTGCAAGTGCACATAAGGCAGAGAGCATACCGATATAAATAATATCTCGAACAGTTAAATTCACAACAAAGACCTCCCGAGACAGTCACCATTGTGGCTGTCTATTTTTTTATCTCAAACTTTTATTTAACAGGCTTAATCATCCGGCTGTTTTTAGCTGCTTTTAGTTGCTTTTAGTTGCTTTTAGTTGCTTTACTGAGTGTCAGCTTCGTTTATAAGCCTGTCAGCTTTATGCTATTTAATTAAGGCTGTCAAACGACCCAAGAGTCGTTCGAATAACAAGCCGTCACGCATGGAATCGATGGTTTCGTGCGTATATTTAACGGCATCGGTAGTGAAGTTGGCGGCAATTTCCGCACTCTTCAAGGTGTCATAACCTTGCATCAAAGCACCGGTTAATACAGCTGTGAAAATATCGCCTGTACCGTGAGCTTTTACCGGTACGAGATTGGTGCTTACCAACTGTAATTCATCGGTTTCACCGTCGTAAACGGCCACAATGGCTTCGGTCGGATGCGGAACGCCGGACATGATAACGTGGCGAGGGCCTAATTCGTGAAGTTCTTTACATAACTGACGAATTTTGGCTTCATCGACCGTTTCCGGTTCGTATTTGTGTCCTAAGAGGAAGCTGGCTTCCGTATAGTTCGGTTTGATAATATCCGCGTGGGCAATGAGTTTACGCATTTCCTGTACCATGGTGTCGTTGTATACGGCATATAATTTGCCGTCATCCGCCATGGCCGGGTCAACGATAATCGGTTTATCTTTGCCAAAGCGTTCAATGGCTTCGATTACGATGTGGATTTGCTCAGGGGAGGCGAGGAAACCGCTTTGAATGGCATCGAAGGTGATACCGTTTTTTTCCCAGCAATCCATGAACGGACGAGGATGTTCGGAGAAGTCGACCATTTCATAATTCGGGTATTCCAAATGGTTGCATAATAAGGCGGTCGGGAATGGTACCGCTTGAGAGCCGAAGGCGCTGAGGAGCGGCATGGCTACCGTAAGGGAGCAACGACCAATGGAACTCATATCTTGAATGGAAAGGACTACCGGAACTGGATTCATAAACATACCTCTTTTCTAAATTATTTGGCTCACCGATTGGCTCGACAAGCTTGATTTGTATCGTATGACCTACATTTTAAAAAATAAAGTGTCATATGTAAATATACAGAATTTATATTTTTAATAGGACAGATGATTGATGTATACAGAACACATTCAACGAATTGATAATAAATACAGCGAAAACAGGCTAAACTCGTGTATAATAGATGTATAAAAATTATCAACTAAGGAGTGTGATGATTGGTGGGTACCTATTTATTAAAACGTATAATCGGGGCCTTTGTCGTTATGTGGGCCATAATTACGATTACCTTTATGCTCATGCATGCCATTCCGGGCGGACCGTTTACGGAAGAAAAGAAATTACCGCCACAGATTAAGGCGACCATTGAAGCAACCTATCATTTGAATGATCCGGTGTGGGTTCAATATACGGATTATATGAAACATGTAGTACAGTTTGATTTGGGACCGTCTTATAAATATTTAGGACGTTCGGTTAATGATATTATCGGCGAATCTTTTCCCGTATCGGCACAGCTCGGTTTGGGTGCTTTAGTATTTGCGGTTATCGGCGGGGTAGCGGCCGGCATCGGCAGTGCCTTAAAGCCGAATACATGGCTTGATTATATCATAACCTTCGGATCCACTTTGGGTATATCGGTGCCGACCTTTATCATCGGGGCTTTGCTCGTATATTGGTTGGGTTTCGTGTGGCCGATTTTCCCGGTCGCTTTGTGGAAGGGGCCGGCTTATATGGTGCTGCCGATTTTGACTTTAGGGGCTCAACCGATGGCGTTTATCGCCCGTTTGACGCGTTCCACCATGCTTGATGTGTTGCAGCAGGAATATATCAAAACAGCACGTGCCAAAGGTTTGTCCAATTGGGATATCATTATGAAGCATGCTCTTGGCAATGCGATTTTACCGGTCTTAACGTATTTGGGACCGTTGGCGGCCGCACTCCTTACCGGCAGCTTCATTGTGGAAACGATTTTTGCTATTCCGGGGTTGGGTAAATATTTCGTAACATCCATCTATAATCGTGACTATACGGTTATTCTCGGGGTTACCATTTTCTACAGCGCTTTGGTGGTAGGCTTTAACTTATTGGTGGATTTACTGTATCCGTTGGTGGATCCGCGCGTTACCATGGAAGAGGAGGATGCGTCATGAAGTTAACCGACGATTTTTTACCGTTACGCACTCATGGCGTGGCAGTCGATCCGCCTGCCGATATTGTATATCGTCCGCGTCCGAATGCATGGCATCGGTTAAAAGAAAATAAACTGGCCCTGTTCGGCTTGTTTATCATTATATGTATGTTGTTGCTTGCCATTGTGGGGCCTTGGCTGTCACCGTATGCCTATGCGGATCAGAATTTGGCGGAGGCGAATCAGGCTCCGTCGGCGGCGCATTGGTTCGGTACTGATACCTTGGGCCGTGATTTATATGTACGTGTTGTGTATGGTGCCCGTATTTCCTTGGCGGTCGGCTTTGTGGCAGCGGCCATCAATCTTGTTATCGGGGTTATTTACGGCGGTGTGGCCGGTTTCTTCGGCGGCAAAACAGACCGCCTGATGATGAGCTTTATCGATATTTTATACGGTATTCCACTCCTTTTATATGTAATTTTGCTCATGGTGGTTTTATCACCGGGGTTGACGTCTATTTTTATAGCCTTGGGTATTGCTTATTGGCTCACCATGGCTCGTATTGTGCGCAGTCGCATTGTGACTCTCAAAAACGAAGAATATGTGTTGGCCGCTCGTTCTATGGGCGTGCCGGCTTCGCGCATTTTGTTCCGTCACATGTTACCGAATTGTGTGGGACCGATTATTATTACCATGACCTTGGCTATACCGGAAGCGATTTTTACGGAAGCGTTCTTGAGTTTCATCGGACTTGGTGTCAGTGCACCGATGGCTAGTTGGGGCGTCTTGGCGGCGGAAGGTATTAATTCCATTCGTTCGTATCCGTTCCAGTTGGTGGCACCGGCTTTGGCCATTGCCATTACCATGCTTGGCTTTACGTTCTTTGGGGATGGTCTTCGTAATGCGTTAGACCCGAAAGGAGAGGTGAAGCGATGAGTTTAGTTAATTTGGAAAATTTGAGCGTAACCTTTCATACCTTTGCCGGTGATGTAGAGGTCGTACGCGGTGTATCCCTTAAATTGGAAGCCGGTGAAGTACTCGGTATTGTCGGTGAGTCGGGCTGCGGCAAATCCGTTACTTTGCAGGCCTTAATGGGACTTTTGCCAAGAGATATTACTTCTGTTAAAGCCGATAAGCTTCAGGTGGCCGACATGGATTGTACTACTTTTAAAGAATCTTTATGGCGTGCCTTATGCGGTTCTGAAGTGGCTATGGTATTCCAGGATCCTATGACGGCACTAAACCCGATTTTATCTATCGGTACGCAGTTGACCGAAGCGATTAAACTTCGAGCTGAGCGGAGCAGTGAAACGTTGCGTGATGTAAAAGGGGAAGCGGCCTATTTATTACAGAAGGTCGGCATTTCCGATCCGGAACGACGTTTAACGCAATATCCCCATGAATTGAGCGGGGGCATGCGTCAGCGCGTTGTCATTGCTATGGCGTTAGCCGGCAAACCCCGTTTACTCTTGGCCGATGAACCGACGACAGCCTTGGACGTAACAACGGAAGCCCAAATCTTATTATTATTAAAAGAGCTGGTTAAAAAAGAGCACATGGGATTAATTATTATCTCGCATAATTTGCGTGTTATTGCGCAAATGTGTGATACCATGTCCGTTATGTATGCCGGCCAAGTATTAGAAGAAGGTCCGGTAGAAAAATTGTTGGCCAGACCTAAACATCCGTATTTACAGGGCCTTTTAAGATCGTTACCGACCAGTGCCACTGAAAAATTACAGGCAATCGGCGGCCAACCGCCGGATTTATATAGTTTGCCGATGGGCTGTTCATTTCATCCGCGTTGCCCGAAAGCTATGCGAATTTGTGCTCGTGAGATGCCTGAGTTGGAAAATAATTTACGCTGTTGGTTGTCAAAATCTAAAATAACACCATGTGCCGTGAAAAAAGGCACTTTAATCGATGGTGTTGAAGCGACGGAACAAGTGGCAGTCAACACAGAAGGGACGGTGAAATCATGAATATCTGGGAAACCCATGATTTAACTAAGCATTTTACCGTTCGACGCGGTTTTTTAAAACATCAAAGCCAGTTGGTACGTGCTTTGGAAGGTGTATCCTTATCACAGGCCGCCGGCGAAACATTGGGGCTCGTGGGTGAGTCCGGTTGCGGTAAATCTACGTTCGGGCGCACTTTAATGGGTTTATATCCGAAAACTTCGGGCCGCATTGTGGTAGCAAATCGTGAGATTGAAAGTGCAGCCGATCAAGATCATGTATTGCAGCATATTCAAATGGTATTCCAGGACCCCTATGCCTCGTTAAATCCGCGTATGACGGTGCGGCAAAGTTTGTTGGAACCTTTAACGGTGCGCACAACCGGTCATGTGTCGTTAAGTCATGCCGACAAAATGGCCAAAGTGGATGACATATTGGAACAAGTCGGTCTTACCAGGGCACAAGGTGAGCGGTATCCGCATGAATTCAGCGGCGGCCAGCGCCAGCGTATCGGTATAGGCCGTGCCCTTATCAGCGAACCGCAGTGTATTATTTGCGATGAACCGATTTCGGCTTTGGACGTTTCAATTCAGGTGCAGATTGTGTCGCTTTTGGAACATTTGCAAGCGGAACGAAAAATCAGTTATGTGTTTATTTCTCACGATTTAAATATGGTGCGTTATATCAGTCAGCGGATTGCCGTCATGTATTTGGGCGGTGTTGTGGAAGAAGGTCCGACTAAGGCCGTTTACGAAAATCCGCTTCATCCCTATACCCAAGCACTTATTCAATTGAATGCGCCGCTGGCACCGCATATGAGCATCGGTCCGGTGCTGAGCGGTGAAGTGCCGAGCCTGCTTAGTACGATTACGGGCTGTCCGTTTGCATCGCGTTGTCCGGAAGTAATGGCGCAGTGCCGGGAAGCAAAACCGCCGTTAGTGTTGCGTGAAGGACGTAAAGTAGCTTGTTGGCGGCGTTAGGAGGTTTGTGGTATGGAAAAAATTCTGGCCGGCAGAGGTCTTGGCATAGAATTAGATCATTTAATTAAAGAAACGGCCCCGGATGGACAGATTTCTTATTTGGTGGCTCGTCTTGATGATGAACGGGCTATGGCGGAGATTGCCGGGCGCGGGCTTACGACGGTACATGCCAGTGCCAGCATGATAAAAGTCCTTATCATGGCTGCATTATTTGCTAAGGTAGCGGACGGCGATTTGGCATTGGATATGACCGTAAAGTTATCGGAGACCCCCAAAGTTTTGGGCGGCGGTGCTTTGCAGGAGCTGGAGTCGAATCATCGTTTTTCTTATTTGGAACTATGCCGACTCATGATGGTGCTCAGCGATAATTGGGCGACTAATTTACTGATTACCAAGCTCGGTATGGACTATGTCAATGAATTTGCTAAGTCGTTGGGACTGCATGATACGCGTTTAAATCGCTATATGATGGATAGCAAGGCGAGAGCAGAGGGCCGTGAAAACGTAATGACCGTACTCGACTTGATGACTCTATATGAGTATATTTACAGTCAACGGGAAACGGGCCCGTTAGGCCGCGAAATGTGGCAACTGTTGGGACGTCAGCAGTTTCGCGATAAATTACCGTTTTACTGGGGCGAAGATGTGGTGTTTCACCACAAAACCGGCGTCCTTGATGATGTGGAACATGACGGTGGTTTGTTGCCGCTGGTTAAAGGCACATTTAGTATTATTGTGTTTATTTCCAAAGTACCCAATACGGAAGGTATTTTGCTCGGTGCCCGCATGGGGCGCTGTATTAAAGATTTTTTAGAAAATAAATTGCCTTAGTCGGCAATATGAGGAGTCGCGTATGAAAAAATATGTGATGTACAGTGTATTGCTAATTTTGTTAACCGGCCTTGTGCTCGTGGCGGGGTGCAGCCGCGGCGGTGAGTCGATTCCACCCGATACCTTGCGCTATGCCTTAGAGCAGGAGCCGTCCACGTTGGATCCGGCCAAGTCTTCGACCTTACCGGAATCTACCGTAGAGCTGGCTGTTTTTGAAGGGCTTACACGGCTAAATGCCAAAGATGTACCGGAACCGGCTGTGGCCAAGTCATGGACTATATCGCCGGACGGGTTGACCTATACATTTTATCTTCGGCCGGAAGCTACCTGGTCCGACGGTAAACCGGTAACGGCTCATGATTTCGAGTATGCTTGGAAGCGGGCTTTAAATCCGGAAGTGGCAGCCAATAATGCGTTTATGCTGTATGCTTTGAAAAACGGCGAGGCGTATAATACAGAGAAAGCTCAGGCTGATGATGTAGGGGTTAAGGCCGTGGATGACCATACTTTGGTCGTTACTTTGGAATCACCGGCTCCGTACTTTTTGGGTTTGACGGCATTTCATGCGTATTATCCGGTGCGTGAAGATATTGTCTCGAAAGCACCCGATACATGGGCGACTTCCGCGGCAACGCTTATCGGCAACGGTCCGTTTAAACTTGTAAAATGGCAGCATAGTGCGGAATTGCAGTTTGTGAAAAATGAAAACTATTGGGATGCGGTGGCCGTTAAATTAAAAGCGATGGAATGGCCGATCAGTGAATCGCAGAGTACGCGTCTCACCCTTGTAGAAGGGGGAGCGGCTGATATAATGGTAGAACCGCCGGTAGCCGACCAGGAACGTTTGACAAAACTGGGGCTTTTTAAAGTAGCACCGTCTTTGGGGACATATTACTATGTGTTTAATGTGACGGCACCGCCGTTTGATAATCCGCTCGTACGTAAAGCTTTTTCTATGCTTATTGATCGCAAGGTCATTGTTGATACCATTGTGCATGGCGGTAAAACGCCGGCCTATGCCTTTGTGCCGCCGGGGCTGACCGATGAGTCAACCGGTCAGGATTTTAGAGCGGAAGGTGGTAATTTGGTTGCCTATAATGTAGCGGAGGCTAAAAAGTTATTGGCTGAGGCCGGCTACGGACCGAATAAACCGCTGCCTACCGTAACGATTTTGTATAATACGAATGAAATGCATAAGGCGATTGCCGAAGCGGTTCAAGCCATTTGGCAAAATGAATTGGGGGCCACGGTGGAATTGCAGAATCAGGAAACGAAAGTATTTATGGCTAATCGAGAGGAAGGTCATTATCAGGTGGCTCGTGCATCGTGGATTGGTGACTATGCAGATCCGCAAACATTCCTCGATGTTTTCTATGATTCGGCTAATGACGCTCAATATCACAGTGAAGCCTATAATGCGTTGATAGACAGAATTCATAATACGACGGATGTGAAGTTGCGTAATGAACTCATGCATGAAGCGGAACGTATGATTTTTGATGATACCGTGGTTATGCCGATTTATTTCACCACTACGCCGTATGTGGTACGTGACACGATTGGCGGTTATTTCTGGTCGAGTTTAGGGACCATTGAATTTAAACATGCCTTTCGTAAATAAGTGAAAGTGTATAGCTGACGAGTATAGCCAATGATTAAATGCATTGGCTATATTCAATGAATAGTGGATAGGAGAAGCAGTGATGGATTGGATTTTGCCAAAACGGTTACAACCGGGGATGACATTGGCGTTTACGGCCCCCGCTTCGGCTACGGAAGAAAATTTGGAAGCTCTCGAAGCTTTGGTGAAGGAACACGGTTATAAGTCTGTATTCGGAGCATCCTGTTACCGTCACGGACTTTACGGCGGTACGCCGGAAGAACAGGCGGCGGAATTTAATGCATTTATGACGGATGACAGCTGCGATGCCGTTATTGCTTTGCGTGGCGGTTACGGCACGGTTCGTTATCTTGATTTATTGGATTATGAAGGTATTCGTAAGTCACAGAAACCGTTTGTCGGTTACAGTGATTGTACGGCATTGCATACGGCCATCGGGCGTTACAGTCGCTTGGTGACTTATCACGGGCCGATGGGTGTGGATTGGTTAAAACCGGGCCGTGAAAAGGATGTTGCTCATCTTTTTGATTTATTGGAAGGTAAAACAACGGTTGTAGAGCCGTTGCCGGCTCCGCCGCGCGGTTTTATCGGTGCCAATATGGAAGAAGGTCGCCTTATAGGCGGTAACTTGGCGATTCTATGCAGTTTGGGCGGCACGCCGTACGCACCGAATCCCGAAGACTGGGATGATGCGGTGTTACTTTTGGAAGATATTGGTGAACCGCCGTATAAGATTGACCGCATGTTACAACAGTTGCGCCGTCAGGGCGTATTGAGCCGTGTTAAGGGAGTAGCTCTCGGTACTTTTACGGACTGTGAGGACGAAGATGAACCGGACTATGAAATCGGTGCTCATGTGATGGATTATATGATGGCTGAACGTGATGAAGCGGCACCGGAACCTTTTGTTTGCTATGTGCCGACCGGTCATGGTACGCCGCATCAAGCCTTGCCATTGGGAAGCTATGTAAGTTTTAGGGCAATTTCCAATACATTGGTGTTATTCCCGTATTGCGAGGCCGCGTTGGCTGAGACAGAAAAGCTGAATGATATGCCAGTTGATGCTGATACAGCTGTTACTGTCGGCCTTGTTAAAGAAGTTAATACAGCTGATGTTATGAACGGTAATACAGATGTTGTTGCGGACGTTACTACAGAGTCTGTTGCGGTCCTTAATACATATGCGGATTCTTTGGCTGCCCGTGAAGCTCGTATCCATGAGGCTGTTAAGGCCATGGAACAATCGCTTATCGATTTGTCGGCTTATTTACATGATAATCCCGAAGTGGGGCTGACGGAACATAAGGCGGTAGCGGCGATTACGAAGGTATTGAAGAACAAGGCCTTTACAGTTAAAACCGATGTGAGTGACGGCACGATTCCGGAATTGGCCACGTCTCTTAAAGCCGATAAGGGCAATATGGATAGTTTCTTTAAAATGGCGTTTCTCGGTGAAT
The DNA here is from genome assembly GCF_003992065.1 of Veillonella seminalis. Taxonomy (GTDB): domain Bacteria; phylum Bacillota; class Negativicutes; order Veillonellales; family Veillonellaceae; genus Veillonella_A; species Veillonella_A seminalis. The sequence goes on along the minus strand of NZ_RQUZ01000007.1, from coordinate 108,126 downwards.
ATGACGCCTTGCCGGGACTCGGTCACGGTTGCGGTCATAATTTGATTGCCGCCATGAGCGTGGGGGCTGCCATTGGTTTTGCGGCGGCTGTGCCGGAAGCGTTAACTACCTTCTTCGGCTGTCCGGCGGAAGAAACGGTTGGCGGTAAGGTATTCATGGCCAACGCCGGCGTTTTTAACGGCTATGCCGGTGCTTTATTGACACATCCGGCGGATGTGAATGAATTGGGTGGTTCTTCGTTGGCCAGTCATCCGTTGGAAGTAAAATTTATCGGGCGGTCGGCTCATGTGGCGGATTTAGAAGACCACGGTATCAATGCTCTGACTTGTGCCGTTGAATTATATACGGCCGTTAATGCATTAAAAGATCAGTGGGGCGATGAAGTGGTAATCGGGCAGATATTTACCGAGGCCGGCGAAGCCCCCAATATGATTCCGGCGGAAGCTGTGCTGCACATGACCGTACGGGCTCATACGGTGGAATTTTTAGAAGATATTGTACTGCCGGCCGTCAGATCTAAGGCTGAAGAGATTGCCAAAGCACAAGGCGCGAAAGTGGCAATGCGTCATTATGAACCGCTTTTTAAAGATTTGCGGGAAGATAAAACATGGCGTGATTTGGCCCAAGCCGTTATGACGGAGTGGGGGGCTACACCGACGATCCTTCCTGATAATGTGGCGGAAGGCAGTACCGATATGGGTAATGTGTCGCATGTGGTGCCGACGGTGCAGCTCACCTTGGCTATCGGTGAAGATATGGGACTTCATACGCCGGAATTTGCAGCCCGAGCCGGTTCGCCGGAAGGGCTTGCCATGATTCAAAAAGGTGCTCATATTATGGCCATCACAGCCCTTCGGTACTGGTGGCGCTATGGTCGCGATTTTGACAGAGCTGTAAAATAAAGGTAAAATATATATGATTAAATTAAGCCGTCTTTTTTAGATGGCTTTTACATTAGATATACGGTTGGGAGATGACTGATGAGTGTACTAACTGTGTCACATGTGACGCATGGCTTCGGCGCCCGTCAAATTTTGGATGATGCGTCGTTTCGACTATTAAAAGGTGAACATGTAGGTTTAATCGGCGCTAATGGCGAAGGTAAGTCTACGTTTTTAAATATCATAACCGGTAAGATTTTGCCGGACGAGGGCACCGTGGCGTGGTCTAATAAGGGCACGGTAGGCTATTTGGATCAGCACAGCGTATTGGCAGAAGGGCAAACCATACGCGATGTACTGCGTGATGCGTTTAGCGATTTATTCGAGTTGGATAAAGAGTTGCAGGCGGCGTATATGGAGATGACCGATTGTGACGAAGAGCGTATGAATGAGCTCATGGAGAAAACCGGTGAGTGGCAGGAAGAGTTGGAACACCGCGGTTTTTACGAAACTGATGCCACCATCGAGCGTACCGCCCAAGGTCTCGGCCTCGTTGACATCGGTCTTGACCGTCTCGTTAACGAACTGAGCGGCGGCCAGCGTACGAAGGTACTTTTGACGAAGCTTTTATTGCAAAAACCGACGATTTTGCTTTTAGACGAACCGACCAACTATTTGGACGTAGAGCATATTGCATGGCTACAGAATTATTTGCAAAACTATGAAAATGCTTTTATTCTCATCTCTCATGACATGGAGTTTTTGAATTCCGTAGTCAATGTGATTTATCACATCGAGCAGGCGCAGTTAACCCGCTATACAGGGAACTATGAACAGTTCCTGGCGGCTTATGAAGTGCAGCGTGCCCAAGCGATTAAAGCTTACGAGCGCCAGCAACAGGAAATTGCCCGTATGGAAGATTTCATTCAGCGTAATAAAGCTCGTGTGGCTACACGCGGTATGGCTAATTCCCGTGCTAAGCGTTTGGAGAAGATGGAAATTTTGGAAAAACCGAAGGTTCATTTGGAGGTGTCGTTCGGTTTTAAAGAAGGGCGTACGCCAAGCCGTTTTGTGGTAAGTGCCAAAGATTTAGTGTTGGGCTATGACTCGGCGCTTACGAAGCCGGTGGATGTTGTCTTGGAACGCGGTCAGAAAATTGCCGTGCGCGGTGTTAACGGGCTCGGTAAGACGACGCTTCTTAAGACTTTATTGGGCTTAATTAAATCGTTTGCCGGTGAGGTTGAACGAGGCGACTTTTTACAGGTTGGCTATTTTGAACAGGAAGACAGTGCCCATAATGATATGACGGCACTTGATTATATTTGGAATGCATATCCCGCCATGACGAATGCGGAAGTGCGCGCAGCTCTTGCCCGTTGCGGGCTCACAAATGAGCATATTACGAGTCAGATGCGCGTCTTATCGGGTGGTGAGAATGCGAAAGTACGACTCTGCAAATTGATGCAGGAGCCGTATAATGTGTTGGTTTTGGACGAACCGACGAATCATTTGGACGTAGCCGCTAAGGAAGAGTTGGCCGATGCGCTACGTCGTTTTAAAGGAACGATTTTAGTAGTCAGTCATGAACCTGAATTTTATCGCTCATGGATTACGGACGAATGGAATGTTGAATCGTGGACGACTAAAATCGTATAGGAGATTTTGTCATGAAAGAACAGGCCAGTGAGGGTGTGGCACAGTTTTTAACAGCCTTGGGGATTGATTTAAAAGCGGCTGATATGGAGAATACGCCGCAGCGTGTAGCCGGTTTATATGAAGAGCTGTTTGTCGGTATGAATAAATCCAGTGCCGATATATGGGGGGATATTTTTCCTACCGACTACAAAGGCTTGGTAGCGGTAACGAGTATCCCGTTTTATTCTGTATGTGAACATCATTTGATGCCTTTTTTCGGCACCGCCGACATTGTGTATCAGCCGAAGGACGGTCGCGTAGCCGGACTCAGTAAGCTCAGCGATTTGGTTAATCTGTTTGCCCGTCGCCCGCAGTTGCAGGAACGCATGACGCGTGAAATTGCCACGGCGCTGGAAAACGATTTAGAGGCTGAAGGCGTGATGGTACGCATTAAAGCAACGCATTTATGTATGCTTATTAAAGGCGAGTTACAACAAGGAACGGCCGTTGTGACCATGGAATGTCGCGGTGTTTTAAGCCGGACGGGACAGCTTCGGGAAGAAGCATTGACTATTTTAGGAGGTTCAACGGATGTTCAAACGACGCAGTTATAAATGGAATGACGGCAGAACATTGGTGCTCAATAACAGCACTTTGATCATGGGAATTTTAAACGGTACCCCCGATTCGTTCTCCGATGGCGGTAAATATAATACACCGGATGCGGCTATTGCTTATGCCCGTGAAATGGAATCACAAGGTGCCGATTTAATCGATCTCGGCGTGGAATCCACAAGACCGGGTCATACGCATATTTCCGTGCAGGAAGAAATCAACCGCATGGAAGCTTTGTTGGGGCCTGTTTTGGAAGCAACGAAGATGCCTGTGTCCATTGATACCTATCGTGCGGAAACAGCCGATTGTGCATTGTCTCATGGTGCTCACATTCTCAATGATATTTGGGGCTTGCGCTACGACCCCGATATTGCAGCCGTAGCAGCTAAGCATAAGGTGCCGGTTATTATCATGCACAATCAGAATGATACGAACTATGGTGATATTATCGAAGATATGAAGGCTTTTTTCTTCGCTTCTGTTGATATTGCCTTAAAAGAGGGCGTTCAGCCACAAAATATCTGGTTGGATCCCGGTATCGGTTTCGGTAAAACCGGAGCTCAGAATATTGAAGTTATGCAACGTCTCGGTGAATTGACGGCTTATGAATATCCGGTGCTCTTGGCACCTAGTCGCAAGCGTTTTATTGGCGCTATGTTGAACGATTGCCCGCCCGATCAACGGGATGAAGGCACTGTAGCCGCTTGTATTACCGGCTTAATCCAAGGAATTGACATGGTACGCGTGCACAATGTAGATATGCACAAAAAAGCGTTAACTGTTGCAGATGCCTTGCTGAGAGGAGAGTTCTAATGGATAAGATTGTATTAAAAAACATGGGCTTTTTCGGGTATCATGGGAACTTGGAATCGGAAAACAGTCAGGGGCAGCGTTTTTTTGTGGATGTCACAATTTTGATAGATTTGACCAAAGCCGGTCAGTCCGATGATTTGGCAGATTCTATTAACTATGTGGACGTATATAATACGGTGGAACGCATCGTCACGGGTGAACCGCAGAAATTATTGGAAAAAGTGGGCACTTTGATTGCCGATGAATTGTGGAACAATTATCGCGGTATTATCGGCCTCGCCGTAGCAATTCGTAAACCGGCCGTGCCGATTCCGGGCATGCTCGATTATGCGGAAATAACGATTACACGCGGTCAAATGTAGAGAGGCTGCTTGATGAAGTATATATATTATCTCAGCCTGGGCTCTAATTTGGGCGATCGTGAAAAATACTTAACTGATGCGGTTGAAGGTTTACGTCGTCATGAGGCGATTGATTCCGTGACGACTTCAAAATGGCTTGAGACGGAACCTTGGGGGAATACTAATCAGGGCCCGTTTTTAAACGGTGCCTGCAAGGTTGTAACTACCTTGGAACCGGAAGCTTTGTTGGATGTTATGCAGGCTTTGGAAAAGGCAGCTGGTCGGGAACGTCTTATTCATTGGGGGCCGCGTACCCTTGATCTGGATATTGTGTGGGCGGAAACCGAAACCGGTGATATAGTGAACGTTCAAACCGAACGACTTCAAATTCCGCATCCTTATTTGTGGGAGCGCGCTTTTGTATTGATACCGCTTTCGGAATTATATCCTCAGTTCAGGTATCATGGGGAGTCGATTGAATCGAGAATAGCGGCATTGGCAGACGCATAAAGCCGAACCGGAAGCGTTGATTTATGACGTAAGGGTCTGTAATGATTGGAGTGGTAGTAAAGTCAAGTTGTCTGATGACCAACATTTCATTGAAGGACTTCGATATTGGTGTTATAATAGGCTCATTTAGACAGTGCAAGACGATGAGGAACCGGACTATGGCAGAGGAGATAAAACGAAGCCCCGTGAGGGGACGACAGGAGCGCCCGAAACGCAGTAAAATAATAATGTGGTTACAGATTCTTGTTGTTGCGTTAGGGGCTATTTTTATTTTGCGAACGATGTATGATATTTATGCTATTAAACAGCAGCAACATCAATTGCAAATTCAAATTGAAGAATTAAAGAAGAGTAATGAAGCGTTAGAGCAGGATAAACAGCGTTTGCAGGATCCGCAAGCGATTGAAGATGTGGCTCGTGACGAATTGGGGCTTGTCAAACCGGGCGAAGTACCGTATGTGAAGTAGACTGTACGAGCGATAATCGGCACAGCAGACAGTAATCTGACAGGGGATTTGCTTATTGTCATGCAAGCCGATACATTCGTGAAATATCAGTTGACAAGGTTTTTCATACACCTATATAATTAATTTAGTGTGCATGTATTACGGCACAACGTTTTATTAGTAGTTTAGGAGGACATTGGGTTAGCATGGCCATTGAAGTCGGTAGTGTTCTTGAGGGCACTGTTACGGGGATCACGAAATTTGGTGCGTTTGTAGACTTAGGTAACAAACAAACGGGTTTGGTGCACATTTCAGAAGTAGCGAATGAATATGTGGAAAATATTTCGGATTTTATTAAAGAAGCAGACACAGTTAAGGTTAAAGTTTTGAGTGTGGATGAAAAAGGTAAGATCAGCTTATCCATTAAGCAAACATTACCTAAGCCGGAAGCTGCGCCAAGAGCGCCAAAAACTGACAATCGTGAACCTAGAGAAAGAGAATTCCGCCCTCGTCAACATGACGGGCATGCTCGCAGTGCTCACGATGGCAATCGCCGTAATTCTTTTGAACGCAAAAGCGGCGGTATGTCCTTTGAAGATAAGATGAGTCGCTTCTTAAAAGACAGCGAAGAACGATTGACGGATTTAAAACGTAATACGGAATCCAAACGTGGCGGTCGTGGAGGTCGCAGAGATTAAGCAGTGAGATGATGCGAAGCTTCGCATCATCTTTTTGTTTTAGGAGGAAATTATGGCAGATACAGTATTAAAAGCGGCGATTGTTGATTTAGGCTCCAATTCTTTACGTTTATTGCTTGGTACCTATGACGGTGAGACCTGGCACAATGAACCGAAACGTTTGTGGACCACACGGCTGGGTAAACGCGCTGCTGACGGCCAATTAACGGAAGAGTCTATGGAACGCAGTTTAGCAGCGTTGACTGAAATTAAAACTCTCATTGAAAATTACGGTGCTATGCGTGTCGTAGGTGTGGCTACCAGTGCCGTTCGTGAAGCGGCTAACGGTAAGGAATTTATGGCCAAAGCGACAGCGGTTTGTCCGATGGAACCGAATGTTATTACCGGCGAAGAGGAAGCGGCACTCGGTTTTGCCGGTGCTATCAGCTCATTCCCCGGAGATGATCGCCATTTCGGGTTAATCGATATCGGCGGCGGCAGTACGGAAATTGCGTTAGGTACAAAGGATGGTGCTTATTGGAATCGTTCCTATCCGATTGGGGCGGTGCGTCTTAAAGACCGTTCCGATGAAGGGCCGCAAGAAGTATGGCAGGAAACTCGTCCTTGGTTTGATCCGTTGCTGATTGAAGGTCTGTTCGGTGAGTTTATTGCGGTAGGCGGTACGGCCACGACTTTGGCGGCCATGTATTTAAAAATGACGGAATATAATCCGGGACTTATTCAGGGGCATCAATTGACTCGGGCCGTAATTGAAGGGATGATCTTGGAACTTCGCTATATGTCGGCGGAAGAACGTTTACAGGTACCCGGGTTACCGGCCACGAGAGCGGATATTATTGTGGCGGGTGCCGAAATTTTAACATCTTTCATGGATTGGCATGAAATTCCCCATGTCATTGTGAGTGAGCGTGACGGCATGGAAGGCATGCAACAACGATTGGTAAAATAAATATTGGTATAATAAACAGAAGTACAGAATATATTTTGTACTAAACAGTTTAGTGAGCTAAACGATTTAGTGAGGCGTAAGGAGGTGTACACATGGCGATGACGGGCTCAAACAATACGGATGGTAAATTTAAAAGTGTTTTTGAAGCTAAAGTAGCTGCTTTTGAAAAAAAACGGGGAATGGTGCCCGGTGGCAGTAAGGTATTGGTAGCCTGCTCCGGCGGTCCTGATTCGATGGCTTTGCTACACTGGCTGATTACGAATAAGGGCTTGGAAACGGAAAGCGCTTTGTCAATCGGTGTGGCCTGTGTAGATCATTCCTTACGACCTGAAAGTAAAGCGGAACTCAGAATGGTTAAGCAGTATGCGGCGGACTATGGCTTAGCTTTCTATCCGTTGGTGATTGATGCCGGGGTTGAAGCAAAGGCATCCGGTGAGTCTGTTGAAACGGTGAGCCGTCGTTTGCGTTATGAATTTTTTAGAAAGATATGTCGCAGTGAGGGCTATGAATATATAGTTACGGCTCATCATGAAAATGACCAGGCGGAAACAATTTTAGCTCATTTGATACGCGGCAGCGGCACGGCCGGTTTACAGGGCATGCAGGTGCTTGCGGGCGATATATGGCGTCCGTTTTTAGGCGTCACGAAAAACGATATTTTAGGCTATGTCAAGGAATCGGGCCTGCCGTTTGCACTTGATGCGACAAATGATGAACCGATTTATATGCGCAACCGCTTGCGCCTTGAAGTCTTGCCGTTATTGCAGCAGTTTAACCCCAATATCGTGGCCGTGCTGGCACGCTTGGGTGAGCATGTGAGCGCCGATGAAACGTATCTTACGGCCGAAACAGAGCGAAGATTTAACGAACTGTGTTCTGTTTTTAAAAAGGCTGCCGACGGTACGCCGTATTTGGAGTTAAAACGTCATGAAGTGGCCTCTTTGCCTGATGCTCTGTTTTATCGCTTATGGCGTTATATTTTCGGCCTTTTTGACACGGGCAATACGTTTAGTTCGGCTCATGTTGAAGAACTGCGGCAAGTGATAAAGGGACAAAAAAGAAAACTATTTATGTGTTCACAGGTGAAGGTTGCGGCACAATATGATATAATACAAATTGGACGTTTAGTAGTAACTGATTTGATAACGCACCGTTTTCAAGTGACGGGTTTGCGTGCTTTGTCTTGGTCGGGGCCGGCAGAGGAGCCGATGCCTTTACAGACCGGTGAAAATCTGTTGATTCCGCGTTATCTGGCACCGAAAGGGCCGGTGATTCGGCACAGACAACCGGGCGACCGCATAGTGCTTCGACGGCGTGACGGCCGTATATGGGGGCACAAAAAGTTAAAAGACTGGCTTATAGATTGTAAAGTGGCGACTGAGGAGCGTGATGCTTTATGGTTTGTGTGCGGCGATAAAGTAGTATTTCAAACAGTGAAGCCGAAGACGACCACAATTGTGTGGGATGAGCAAACGACTGAATATTGGGCTTGTTCTATCGAGGAGGAGAAGTAAATGTTGGATTCCATTAAGGAAGTATTAATCACTGAAGAAGCCTTGCGGGAACGTGTTGCCGAATTGGGTAAACAAATTTCTGCTGATTATAAAGGCGAGGACGTAGTTCTCGTGTGCGTATTAAAAGGCGCCGTAGTATTTTTTGCCGATTTGGCGAGAGCCATCGAAGGCAATGTGGCTTTGGATTTCATCTCCTGTTCCAGTTACGGCAACAGCACTGAAAGCAGCGGTGTAGTTCGCATTTTAAAAGACTTGGACAAACCGGTGGAAGGTAAGCACGTTATCGTTGTAGAAGATATTGTGGATACGGGGAATACGCTTCATTATTTATTGGAAAACTTAAAATCCCGCAATGCGAAGAGTGTTCGCTTGGTGGCCTTGCTTAACAAACCTGATCGTCGCACGGTCGATGTGCATGTGGATTATCAGGGGTTTGTGGTTCCCGATTACTTTGTGGTTGGTTACGGCCTTGATTATGCTGAAAAATATCGCAATTTGCCATATATCGGCGTACTCAAAGAAGAAGTGTATACGACTAAATAATGAATGACTATAGTCAATGTATCTGATAAATACATTGTATGTTAATCTAAAATATGGTAATATGTTTGTCAGAATATATTTTTTCGATATAGTAGTGATAAATAAATCATATTGAGACATTTTTGAAAGGGGTAATAGATTGGGTCGTTTTATGAAAAATGCACTGTTGTACATTTTGATTATTGTGGCGGCGGCTACGGTTATCAATTCGTTCTCCAGTACAAATACGGCAAAGTCAGAGATTAGTTACACCAGCTTTTTACAGCATGTAACACAGAAGAAAGTAGACAGCATTACCATCACGGATAACCATGCCATTGTAGGTAAGCTTAAGAACGGTACTGAGTTCAGCACTTACGCACCAACCGATCCTACTTTAATGAATCAGCTGACTACAAATGAAGTGCAAATCACTGCAAAACCACCGGAACAACCTTCTTGGTGGATGGGCTTATTGAGCTCTGTATTGCCAATCTTCTTGTTGATTGGTGTTTGGTTCTTTATCATGCAGCAGACACAAGGCAGCGGCGGTCGTGTTATGAACTTTGGCAAAAGCCGTGCCAAAATGCAGGGTGAAGGCAAAGTTAATGTAACATTTAAAGATGTGGCCGGTGCGGATGAAGCAAAACAGGAATTGGAAGAAGTTGTAGAATTCTTGCGCAATCCGGGCAAATTTAATGCCATTGGTGCTAAAATTCCTAAAGGGGTGCTTTTATTCGGACCTCCGGGCACAGGTAAAACTTTATTGGCTCGTGCCGTAGCTGGTGAAGCGGGCGTACCGTTCTTCAGTATCAGCGGTTCCGACTTCGTAGAAATGTTCGTCGGGGTCGGTGCATCCCGTGTACGTGACCTCTTCGGTCAGGCTAAGAAAAATGCGCCTTGTATCATTTTCATCGACGAAATTGATGCGGTAGGTCGTCAACGTGGTGCCGGTCTCGGCGGCGGTCATGATGAACGCGAACAGACCTTGAACCAATTACTCGTTGAAATGGACGGTTTCGGCGCTAACGAAGGTATCATTACCATCGCAGCGACTAACCGACCTGATATCTTGGATCCGGCTTTACTTCGTCCGGGTCGTTTTGACCGTCAGGTTACGGTTGATAAACCGGATTTACGCGGTCGTGAAGCTATCTTAAAAGTACATGCTCGCAACAAACCGTTGGCTGAGGATGTAAATTTACAAACCATTGCCAAAAAGACACCCGGTTTCACCGGTGCCGATTTGAGCAACTTGTTGAATGAAGCCGCTTTATTGGCAGCTCGTCAGAATCGTAAACAAGTTACCATGGCCGATCTTGAAGAAGCCAGTGAAAAGGTAAGTTACGGTCCGGAACGCCGCAGCCATGTAGTAAGCGATAAAGAACGTCGCTTGACGGCGTATCATGAATCGGGTCATGCGATTGTGGCACATTTGTTGCCTGATGCCGATCCGGTACACAAAGTAACAATTATTCCGCGCGGTCGTGCCGGCGGTTACACAATGATGTTACCTGTAGAAGAACAGAATTATATGACAAAATCTCAGATGCTTGCACGTATTCGTGTAGCCTTGGGCGGTCGTTGTGCCGAATCTCTCGTATTGAAAGAAATCAGTAGCGGTGCTTCCGGTGACTTACAACAAGTTACCAACATCGTACGTCATATGATTACTCGTCTCGGTATGAGTGAAGAATTGGGACCACTCGTATTCGGTGAACATCAGGAACAGGTGTTCTTAGGCCGCAGCTTAGGACATGAACGTAACTATGGTGAAGCCGTAGCTGAAAAAATTGATGCGGAAATGCATAAAATCGTTTTAGAAGCTTACAATGACGTAATGAAATTGTTATCCGATAATATTGAGTTCTTGCATAATATGGCGAATGTACTCTTGGAAGAAGAAACTATCGATCATACTCAAATCGAGAATTTGTATAAATACGGAACCATTACGGACCCAAATACAGTGGAAGGAAATGGCGCTAAGAGTGCGTTGGAAGCAGCGGGAATTATCGTTCCCGATGCGATTGCTACCGAATCTGAAGGTAAATCCGGTGCATCGAACGGCGACACAACTGACGCAAATAAATAATAATCGGTATACACCGATTGGCATAGGGCCGCCGGTTAGGCGGCCCTTTTTCATAAAGGAGGCATCGATTAGGATGAGGGATGCAATTTTGGAGCTGCTTCGTGAGAATAAAGGTGAATTTGTTTCGGGCCAACGCATGTCGGAACGTTGTGAAGTTTCACGTACAGCTATTTGGAAACATATTGAAGCATTGCGTAAAAAAGGGTATACTATTGAATCATTCACTAAAAAAGGGTATCGCTTGGTGAATGAACCGGACCTCATGAGTCCGCTTGAAATGGAATCGGTTTTGACAACGAAAACTTTCGGTCGCAATTATCATTATGTTCCAAGTGTTGAATCCAGTAACTCTGTAGCTCGTGAATTGGCTGCTAAAGGGGCTCCGGAAGGCACTGTGGTGGTAGCGGAAGAACAGGTAGCCGGTCGCGGCCGATTAAACCGCGGGTGGTTCTCGCCATACGGTAAAGGTCTTTGGTTCAGTATCGTATTGCGTCCGTCATTTTTGCCGATTGAAGCTCCTAAATGTACCCTTATGGCAGCAGTAGCTCTCATTAAGGCGTTTCGTCGTTTAGGTCTTAACACGGCCGGTATCAAGTGGCCGAATGATATTTTGGTAAATGGTCGTAAATTAGTAGGTATTTTGACCGAAATGAACGGCACCATGGAAGCTATTGCTTATATTGTTATGGGCATCGGCATCAATACGGGCAGTACGCAGGACGAATTACCTGAATTTATTAAAGACGTAGCCACGTCGTTTGCCATGGAAGGCGTCGAAGTTGACCGTCGTGAAGCTCTGAATGTTATTTTAGAAGAGATGGAAAAGCAGTATAATAAAGTGTTGGCGGAAGGTTTTGACAGCACTTTGGCAGAATGGAAAGAATTTAGTATTACCTTGGGTAAAGACGTAGAAGTTCGTGCACCGGGGAATACGTATGAAGGTAAAGCCGTCGACCTTGATCGTGACGGTAATCTTATGATAGAACGTGCTGATGGCTCCGTAGAACGAGTGGTGGCCGGTGACGTATCCATACGACCAGCACATAAAGTAGGAGGCTGACATAAACATGTTATTAGTGGTTGATGTAGGTAATACAAATATTGTTCTCGGCGTATATAAGAAGAAAGAGTTGGTCGGTCATTGGCGCATTTCTACAGACCGTGTGCGTACGACCGACGAATACGGCGTATTGTTGATGAATTTATTTTTTCACGATCGCCAAGTGAATATTAACGACATTGAGGCAATCATTATTTCATCGGTAGTACCGCCGTTGATGCCTACATTGGAGCGCGTTTGCTTGCGCTATTTTAATGTTAAACCTATCATTGTAGGGCCGGGTACCAAAACAGGTATGGCGATTAAATACGATAATCCTCGCGAAGTAGGGGCAGACCGTATTGTGAATGCCGTGTCGGCTTATGAAAAATACGGCGGACCGTTGATTGTTATCGATTTCGGTACGGCTACGACGTATTGTGCTATTTTGGCAAACGGCGATTATATCGGCGGTGCCATTGCACCGGGCGTGCAGATTTCGGCGGAAGCACTCTTCCAACGAGCCGCAAAATTGCCGCGTATTGAAGTGAAAAATCCGGGCCAGGTTATCTGTAAGAGCACGGTAACTTCCATGCAGTCCGGTGTCTTATTCGGTTATGTAGGTCAGGTGGAAGGCATCGTGGCCCGCATGAAAAAAGAAATGCCGGAAGGCGTTAAGGTCATCGCTACCGGCGGTTTAGCTCATTTAATCAATGCGGAAACAGACGTAATTGATTATATTGAGCCGATGTTGACCCTAGAAGGATTACGATTGTTGTATGAAAGAAATAAATAATTCGACCTGGTATATCGGTAATGTACCGATTAAAGGTCGGGCTGTGCTGGCTCCTATGGCGGGGGTCAGCGATATTGCGTACCGGCTCTTGGCGAAAGAGCAGGGGGCAGCTTTGGTGTGTACTGAAATGGTAAGTGCCATGGGGATTAAATACGAAAATGAGCACACGAAGGATTTGCTCTTTATGGAAGAGGTTGAACATCCCGTATCGATGCAAATTTTCGGCTCCGATCCCGAGGCGATAGCCTTGGCGTCCCAAGTGGTAGAACGAGCCGGGGCCGATATTGTAGATATCAATATGGGCTGCCCGGTTAAAAAAGTGGTATCCTCCGGTGACGGTTCCGCGTTGATGAAAACGCCCGATTTGGCGGCTCGTGTGGCGGAAGCAGCGGTAAAAGCCGTAGCTGTGCCGGTTACGGTTAAAATGCGACTCGGCTGGGATGATACATCTAAAAATGTACTCGATTTTGCCAAACGAATCGAATCGGTCGGTGTAGCGGCTGTCGCCGTTCACGGTCGTACCCGTGAGCAGATGTACATGGGAGAGGCTGACTGGTCCTATATTAAAGACGTTAAAGCAGCTCTTGCGATTCCCGTGCTCGGTAACGGCGATATTGTGGATGCTCTATCCGCTAAAGCCATGCTTGATGAAACGGGCTGTGATGCCGTCCTCATCGGTCGCGGTGCTCAAGGAAATCCGTGGATTTTTAACGAAGTGAATCAATACTTGGAAAACGGTACGTTAGTGCCGAAACCATCGGCACGTGAACGTTTAAATATGTTATTGCGTCATTTTGAACTATTGTGCAAGTATAAGGGAACGGCTTTAGGTGTTCGTGAAATTCGTACGCATGCGGGCTGGTATATTAAAGGCTTGCCGGAAGCCGCCAAATGGCGTAATCGAATCAATACATTGTACACGGAAAAAGCCTTTAAAGAGGCGATTGCAACCTATGCATCCGAATTATCTATCTAGTAAATTTGCACGGCAGTTAAATTGACAATGCATTAAAATTATTGTTATAATATTACGTAAATTACGTTTTAATACGTAAATATATGTGATGTAAAGCAAAGGTGTCAGTGTATGACACTTTTTCTTTATAGCTGAACAACTATTGAAAGAGGAGTCCTAATATGGCAGAAGTTAAAGAAACACTGTTAACAGCAGAAGGTCTTAAAAAACTTGAAGAAGAATTAGCGTATTTTAAATCGGTTCGTCGTATCGAAGTAGCGCAACGTATTAAAACCGCTATTGAATATGGCGACATCAGTGAAAACTCTGAATATGATGATGCAAAAAATGAACAGGCTTTTATCGAAGGTCATATCATTGAATTAGAAAATAAAATCAACACGGCTAAAATCATTGACGAAAAAACCCGTAAAAACGTTGTTTCCGTGGGCAGTAAAGTTAAATTGTTAGATCAGGAATACGATGAAGAATTGGATTATGTAATCGTCGGTTCTTCCGAAGCGGATCCGTTCAACAACCGCATTTCCAATGAATCGCCGGTAGGCAGTGCTATTCTCGGCAAGAAAAAAGGTGCTACCGTTGAAGTAAATACACCGGACGGTGTGGCTACTTTTAAAATTTTAGCGATCAGCTAATAGGGCCGGAGCCGGTTAATAAGGTACCGCCCATAAAATATACCCATAAAAGTTCTCAAAACTGTTATACTATAAGTAAGACCGTTTTTGAGCAGATAGAGTTAGGAGGCCATGTAAGTGAGCGAAGAAAAAGCGACTACAGTACAAGAACAACAACAGGAATTAAACGATCAAATGTTAATTCGTCGCGAAAAACTTGCGCAATACGAGGCGGACGGAGTGTATCCTTTTGGCCAGCGTTTTGTGGTACAGCAGCATGCGGCAACAATAAAAGATAACTTCCGTGATTTTGAAGATCAGCCGGTAACCGTAGCCGGTCGTCTTATGACGATTCGATCCCACGGTAAAACGGCATTTGCCAATATTCGTGATTTAACCGGTGATATTCAGATTTATTTGCGTAAAGATATTTTAGGTGAAGATGATTATAAACATGTCAAAATGCTTGACATGGGCGACATCGTAGGCATTGAAGGCCATGTATTCCGCACGCATATGGGCGAAATCACCATTAAAGTTAATAAACTTACATTGCTTTCCAAATCTTTGCGTCCGTTACCTGAAAAATGGCACGGTTTAAAGGATACGGAACTTCGTTATCGTCAACGCTATGTGGATTTGATTGTAAATCCGGAAGTGCGCGATACTTTTATCAAACGTACCCAAATTGTGGCTAAAATGCGTCAGTATATGAATGCTCACCAGTTCATGGAAGTGGAAACACCAATGCTTCACGCGATTCCGGGTGGTGCTGCGGCTCGTCCGTTCATTACGCATCATAATGCGCTTGATATCGATATTTACATGCGTATTTCCCCTGAATTACACTTAAAACGCCTTATCGTAGGCGGTTTGGAACGCGTATTTGAAATTAACCGTTCCTTCCGTAACGAAGGTATCGATAATCGCCATAATCCTGAATTCACCATGATGGAATCTTACCAGGCTTATGGTAATTTCGAAGATGCCATTATGTTGACTGAAAATATCGTGGCTTACTGTGCTCAGGAAGTTCTCGGTACGACTAAAATCAACTACCAGGGCACTGAAATTGATTTGACTCCGCCTTGGAATCGCATTACCATGCAGGAAGGCATCAAGAAATATACAGGCGAAGATTTCGACGCTGTTGAAACTATTGAAGAAGCACGTGCTATTGCGGATCGCTTGAATGTGGAATATACGGAACGTGACGGTATCGGTAAAATCATCAACCTTTGCTTCGAAGACTATGTAGAAGAAAACTTGATTGAACCGACCATCGTTTACGGTCATCCGTTGGAAATTTCTCCATTGGCTAAACAGAACCGTGAAAAACCATTGACTACCGAACGTTTCGAAGCATTCGTTTACGGTCGTGAATTGGCTAACGGTTATTCCGAGTTGAACGATCCTATCGATCAGCGTCAACGTTTTGAAAAACAGTTACAGGAACGTGCAGCCGGTGATGACGAAGCGCATCGTATGGATGAAGACTTCGTAACCGCTTTGGAATACGGTTTACCGCCAACAGCCGGCCTCGGCATCGGTATCGACCGTCTCGTTATGTTCTTAACTGATTCCGCTTCCATTCGTGATGTATTGTTATTCCCACTCATGAAACCGGAAACAGATGCGAAAGCAGCCGGTGCTGAAGAAGCTGAAAGAGCAGATAAAGAATAACGGCATAGTCCCAGTAAATTAAGACATAATGTAAATAAATAATAAAAAGTCGGTAACAGTTTAACTGATACCGGCTTTTTTCATGGCAAAAACTGTGCAGATGTGGTATGATTAAGTGTAATTAATAATACATTGTGCCATTGGGCACGCATTTTAAGTAAGAGGTTATGGATATGTTAGATTTACGTTTCGTTAGAGAAAATCTGGAAGCAGTACAGCAAAACTTGGACAATCGCCATACCACCGGCGATTTGGAAAACTTTGCCAAATTGTATGATTTGCGCAAGGATTTAATTCAAGAAGTAGAACAATTAAAAGCACAGCGCAACTCAGTAACCGCAGAAATCAGTGCGTTAAAACGCAATAAAGAAAATGCGGACGACAAGATTGCGGAAATGCAGAAAGTGGGCGACAAGATTGCTGAGCTTGACGGCAAAATTCGTGAAACTGAATCTTCACTCCAAAACATTGCCCTCATGTTGCCTAATATGTGCGATGCATCCGTACCGGTAGGGGAAGATGAAAATGACAACCCTGAAATGCGTCGTTGGGGCAAACCTCGTGAATTTGATTTCCCTATTCAGGCTCACTGGGACTTAGGTGAAAGCCTCGATATTTTAGACTGGGAACGTGCCGCCAAAGAAAGTGGTGCCCGTTTCACATTCTATAAAGGTTTGGGAGCCCGCTTGGAACGTGCGTTGATTAACTTCATGCTTGATCTTCACACCGAAAAACAGGGATATACCGAAATGATGACACCTTACATGGTAACTCGTCAGACTTTAACCAACACAGGGCAATTACCTAAATTTGCCGAAGATATGTATAAAGTAGAAAATACAGAATACTTCCTCATTCCGACTGCTGAAGTTACTCTTACTAACTTCCATGCCGGTGAAATTTTGAGCGCCAATGAATTGCCTAAATACTACACGGCATTCACCGCTTGTTTCCGTGCGGAAGCCGGCTCGGCCGGTCGTGATACACGCGGTCTCATTCGTCAGCATCAGTTCAACAAAGTTGAAATGGTAAAATTCGCTACACCTGAAACTTCTTATCAGGAACTCGAATCTTTGACGGATAATGCGGAAGAAGTATTGCGTTTATTGGAATTACCGCATCGTGTAATTACTCTTTGCACCGGTGATATCGGTTTCGGTTCCGCTAAAACATATGACGTAGAAGTTTGGATGCCGGCTCAGGATTGCTATCGTGAAATCTCGTCTTGCTCCAACATGACCGATTTCCAAGCTCGTCGCGGTAATATCAAATTCCGTCGCGATGCGAAGAGCAAACCTGAATTCATTCATACATTGAATGGTTCCGGTTTGGCTGTAGGTCGTACGGTTGCCGCTATTTTGGAAAACAATCAGGAAGCTGACGGTTCCGTTCGCATTCCTAAAGTTTTACAGCCATATATGGGTGGTGCAGAAGTAATTAAACCTGTAAAATAAAAGTATAAGGCATGAGGTCTGACAAATGTCAGACCTTCTATGTGCATTATGCAATTTCAGAAGGCACCCGAGCAGTCGTATTGACCGGGAGCTTCGGCTGACCGAGGTAGCGTTTCGTCTGATTTGAGATGACGCTTCGGCCGACTTGAGGTAGTGCTTCTGAACTGTATATAATTCAACGTTCTACAGTGTTTTTAAAAAGGAGCTCTTATGAAAATTTTTATTGATACTGCCAATTTCGATGAAATTAAAGCTGCTTATGAAATGGGCTTTATTGCCGGGGTAACAACCAACCCATCTTTGATCGTTAAAGAAAAACGTGATCTTAAAGAAGTAATCAAACAGATTGCCGAACTCGTTGACGGTCCTGTAAGTGCTGAAGTTATTGCAACTACGGCACCTGAAATGGTTAAAGAAGCTCATGAACTCGTTAAATTGGGTAAAAACGTAGTTATCAAAGTACCTATGACGGAAGAAGGTCTTAAAGCCGTTTCCGTACTTCACAAAGAAGGCATTAAAACAAATGTTACTTTGATTTTCTCCGCTAACCAGGCTTTATTGGCCGCACGCGCAGGGGCTACTTTCGTAAGTCCTTTCGTAGGTCGTATCGATGATATGAGCATGGACGGCATTACTTTGATTGAAGATATTGCCGAAATCTTTATTATGCATGACATTAAGGCTGAAATTATTGCCGCCAGTGTACGCACACCAATGCATATGACGCAGTGTGCGAAAGCGGGCGCTCATATTGCCACGGTGCCATACAAGGTGTTAACTGCCTCGATGAAACATCCTTTAACGGATGCAGGTCTTACCAGATTCTTAGCAGATTGGGAAGCAGCCAACAAATAATTAAGGAATCGTGTTGCCCTGCTGTGTAAGAGGGCATTTTAAGGAGGTAAAAACTGTGGATAGAACATTAGCTTTGGAATTTGTACGTGTAACAGAAGCGGCAGCGCTTCGCAGTGGTCGTTTGCTTGGTCGCGGTGAAAAAGACGGCGCCGATCAACTCGCTGTAGATGCTATGCGTCAAACCTTTGATACAGTACCTATTTCGGGTACCGTTGTTATCGGGGAAGGGGAAATCGATGAAGCCCCTATGCTTTACATCGGTGAAGAAGTAGGTGCCGGCGGGGAACCTGTGGATATCGCGGTGGATCCGATTGAAGGTACGAATCTGATTGCTAAAGGTCAAAATGGTGCTATCGCAGTATTGGCAATCGCTCCTAAAGGCGGTTTGTTACATGCTCCTGATATGTACATGCAAAAACTTTGCGTAGGTCCTCGTGCTAAGGGCGTTATCGATTTGAATGCCAGCGTGACTGAAAACTTACGTCGTGTAGCTGAAAAAATGGAACGCGGTATTGATGATATGACTATTGTTATGCTCGATCGTCCGCGTCATGAAGCCATTATGCGCGAAGCTCGCGAAGCCGGTGCCCGTATTCGTTTGATCACCGACGGCGACGTAAATCCGGCTATGGAATGCGGTCTTGAAGGTTCCGGTATCCACATGGTTATCGGTACCGGCGGTGCGCCTGAAGGCGTTTTGGCAGCGGCTGCCCTAAAATGTACGGGCGGTGATATGCAAGCTCGTTTGTTGCCTGAAAATGACGAAGAAGTTCGTCGTTGTCATGCTATGGGTATTACGGATTTAAATAAAGTGTTGACCATTGATGATTTGGTACATGGGGAAGATGTTATTTTCTCCGCTACCGCCATTACGGAGGGCAATATCTTGTCCGGTATTAAATACTTTGCCGGCGGTGCGCGCACGGAATCCGTTGTAATGCGTTATAAAACCGGTACGGTTCGTTTCGTAGATACGATTCATCGCTTGGATCGCAAATTAAAATCCATGAAAGCAAAATAAGCTTTCACATGCATGTAAACGGCAAATTGCCATAATCAAAAAGAGTATACAAAACGGCTCTATATCGTAAGATATGGAGCCGTCTTTTTCTGCTTTGACGGAATTTAATCCGATTTTCTGTATTTTAATAAATGTGAATCAAACGGTACATTTTGCACTTGAAATAATTGCGTTAAATAGGCAATCCGACCCGGTCGGGTACTTGATGAACCGCCTGTTTTAAAGTATACTATAAGGTAGAATTTAAAGAAGAAACTATAAGACTATAGAATCATAGATTGCATTATGGGAGGAAGTATTGTTGGAAAAGCTCGTCATTAACGGTGGTAAACCGTTGAATGGTCGCGTTCGTGTAAGTAGCGCAAAAAATGCGGTGTTGCCGATTATTGCGGCCACCATGTTGGCATCAACACCGAGTCGGTTGGTGGAAGTGCCTCATTTGGAAGATGTACATACGATTTGCGAGGTAATTGCGGCGCTGGGCGTTAAAGTTACCAAAGATGAAGCTAATCAGGAAATCCATTTTGATGCCTCTGAAATTACAGCTACAGAAGCTCCCTATGAATTAGTTCGTCGCATGCGTGCGTCGTTTTTAGTCATGGGACCTTTATTGGCACGTCGTCGTGAAGCACGTATTTCTTTGCCGGGCGGTTGTGCTATCGGATCTCGTCCGATTGATTTACATTTAAAAGCTTTTGAAGCATTGGGAGCTACTATTGAAATGGGCGACGGTTATGTATTGGCGTCAGCTCCCGAAGGTCTTAAAGGTAATCAGATTTACCTCGACTTCCCAAGCGTGGGGGCTACGGAAAACGTAATCATGGCGGCTTCCATGGCTGAAGGCAAAACCATTATTGAAAACGCTGCGGAAGAACCTGAAATTGTAGATTTAGTAACTTATTTAAATAGTATGGGGGCCGATATTCGCGGTGCCGGTACGAATGTAATTCGTATTCAAGGTGTTAAAGAATTAAAAGGCGCTACTCATACGGTAATTCCGGATCGTATCGAAGCAGGTACATATCTTATTGCAGCGGCTATGGCCGGCGGTGACGTATATGTAGAAAATGCTTTGTCCGAGCATTTAAAACCGGTTGTGGCGAAATTGAAAGAAGCGGGCGTAACGGTTCAGGAAGACGTCGACGGTATCCGCGTTATTTCCGACGGTAATGTTAAAGCGGTTGATATTAAAACCTTGCCGTATCCCGGGTTCCCAACCGATATGCAGGCTCAATTCATGGCGTTCACGACTATCGCCAAGGGCACGAGTACTGTTATGGAAACGGTATTCGAAAACCGCTTTATGCATGTAGATGAATTAAAGAAAATGGGTGCTCAGATTCGCATTGAAGAGCGACGTGCTATTGTTGACGGTGTACCTAAATTGAAGGGTACCGAAGTACGTGCTACCGATTTGCGTGCCGGAGCCGCTTTAGTGTGTGCCGGATTGGCGGCGGAAGGTGTTACGAAAGTAACCCAGTTGTCGCACATCGACCGTGGTTACGACAACCTGGTAGGCAAATTAAAAGGGTTAGGTGCTGACATTGTTCGGGTGGACGAGTAAGAAAAAGGTGAGTCGTGCCGAAGTTTTGCAAAAACGTGAAGAACGTCGCAAACGGAACGCACAGCCCATTGCTACGACCACACCTAAAACAGTTGCCAAAAAAGGCGATAAATGGGTTTCGCCGTTTGAACGCTTGGCATTGTGGTGGGCCTATGATGTAGGCATTGATTTGGGCACGACAAACGTATTGATTTACATCAAGGGCAAGGGTGTTGTGCTTGACGAACCGGCGTATGTAGCTTGGAATATTCACAGTCATGAAGTGGTGGCTGTCGGTGAAGATGCCCGTATCATGTTGGGACGTACACCGGCGGATATTGAAGTTATCAGACCGCTCCAGGATGGTGTTATCAATAACTATGACATGACGGAGTTCATGCTTCGTTATTATATTAAGAGTGTCTTGCCGACCTCTACTTTATTTAAACCGCGTATCGTTATTTGTGTACCTTCGGGTATTACGCCGGTTGAAAAGAGGGCGGTTATTGAAGCTGTATTACAGACGGGCGCCCGCAAAACGGTACTTATTGAAGAACCGTTGGCGGCGGCACTCGGAACCGGCCTTGACAAAGCTGCGTCGGCCGGGGCTATCGTGGTTGACGTCGGTGGCGGCACTACCGATATTGCGGTGCTTTGTACGACCGGTGTCGTAGTGAGTAAATCGCTGCGCATGGGCGGCGATAAGTTCGACGAGGCTATCATCAGTTATATCAAACGACGCCGTAAATTATTAATCGGTCATCGTACGGCGGAAGAAGTAAAAATTGCAGTCGGTACGGTAGATCGTAAAGCACCGGTTGAAGAAATTACCGTGCGGGGACGAGATATAGTAAGCGGTTTGCCGCAAGCTATTAAGGTAAGTTCCAAGGAAGTTCAGAAGGCCTTGGAGAAACCGGTTAATGTGATTTTGGAAGGTATCAAAGATATTCTTGAAAAAACACCGCCCGAATTGGTGGCGGAGATTTGTGATCACGGTATTATTTTAACCGGCGGCGGAGCGTTAATCAGCGGTTTTGACCGACTCATTACACGGGCTATCGGCGTGGCCGCTTATTTAGTGGATAATCCGCGGTATTCGGTTATTGTCGGTACCGGACGAGCTTTACGTGAAATGGATCGTTTGCAGGACAGCCTTGAAGAATTGCAATAAGTGTAATACGTGCAATATTCTGCGTTCATGCATATATAAAATATTAAAAGATTGTGAGCGGCAAGGTCGCTTGCAATCTTTTTTTTATTTAACTCGTAATAATTCAAGAAGTTCATAAATTTATATGTTATAATGGATAAAATGGTACTAAGATAATAATAATAGTTTATAGATTTTTCAAAGGAGGGAACTATGAAAGCCTGTAAAAAGAAGCTCAGTTCAGCTTTAATGGTCGGGATAATGAGTTGGCTGATAGGTGGCATAACGGAGGCATCGGATTTAACGGCTGTGCGAGCTACCAATGAAGCGGGTCATACGCGTCTTGTCCTGGATATGCAAGGGTTACCGAATGGCTGGAGTTCTATTTATAATGAAAAAGCACAGCAGGTAAAAATTCATTTTACCGGCACATCGAATCGCACAAGCGGACCGGTGCAATACAACAATCGCAACAGCGGTGTTTTACAAGGCGTAGGTTTGGCTGATGCCGGCGATGGTCTGGATGTAGCCATCAATGTTAATCAGCCGGTACGTTATCATATGTTTACATTGCAAAATCCGGATCGGGTTGTTTTGGATTTGTTTAATAATTATGAACAGCGAACGACAACACCGCTCAAAGATGGTGTTGTATATACCAAATGGGATACCAGTACCAATACGGGGCGCGTGAAAGTAGATGCGCTCACTGTATCGCCGACCGAGCCGGCTGAGATTAAAGCTGACGGTGATACGGCGTCCACACTGGCTGATGTTACGCCGAGCGGTGCTGTTTCGGTAGGCTTGGTGAATGCCGCTGATGTATCGGCCGGTCTCGGTGGTGAAGGTTTAGCCGAGGGAACCGTGCAATTGGCTTCGGGCGATAAAATCCCCGCAGTACCGGGCTATCAGATATCACCGGTCGGGGTATTGCGCTATATTCCGAACCAGGGTTATACTTTGGGTGTTGAAACACCGAAGTTGCAATTAACGGAAGGCGATAAGACTTTTAATATAAGCGGCATCAATCGGACTCGCGGTGCGAACGAACTGATTGCTTATAATTCGGCATATGGCAAATCAACAGGTACTAATGTGTATGGCACCGAGGTAACTTTGCGACGCAATGTAGTTGTAGCAAAGGGAAACAATGATTCACCGTTGGCGAATGCGGATATTGTGTTATCGGCCCATGGTACTATGGTACCGGTGTTGGATGCCTTACGCGTCGGCGATGTAGTTAATTTGCAAATTGTACCGGCTATTGTTAAAATCAGTGCAGCCGGTACGACCTTGGCTCAAAGTAAAAATATCGTCCTTGCCAACGGAGTGGTAACGGCCGGTAATAGTGAAAACTATCGAGGTCATACTTTATTGGGTGTGCGTCCGGACGGTACCTTGATTGTATTGTTGGCATCCGGTAATTATCGGGCGGCCTCCGGTATTACTTTGGCTCAAGGCGGTCGGATGTTGGCACAATTCGGTGCTACTACGGGCATTGATGTAGGTTATAATCGCGATAATGATTTATATGCTAACGGAACCTATCTTCATCGTGATGTGACGACTGTGGGCCCGGCTCGTTACGGGGAAATCATAATTTTCCCGTAAAAGTAAATTTGAAGATATTTTCTTTTCATGAAGCGTCATTTATTTTTCACGATGATTTACGGATTTAGCAATAAATTTGCTTATTCGTGATATAATAGATATAGACGTTAGTCAAAGGAGGATTTACGTATGAAAAAATATATGAAATTTTTAGTAATGGCTGCTATCGGCGTTAGCGTAGCGACCGGCTTTGTTTTCACGGCCTCCGCAGCCAATGTCAACCAAGAATCCGTATTAACCGGTCAGGTTGTTTCGGTAGTACCGGTAGGTACCGTTGTTAAAGAAGGCGATGTATTGGTAACAGTACAGTCTTTGACCGGACCGATGCCGGCAGCTCGTTCCACCGTTAACGGTGTCGTAACGAATGTATCGGTTAAAAACGGCGACCAAGTAACACGTGCTCAAGTTGTAGCCGTAGTTGACGGTAAATAATCGAAGTTATACGTTAGAAACAGTTGGCATATAGTAATAGAGAGGAGCTATGAATGAAGTCATTTCGTTCATCACGCCGGTATATGAAAGGTGTACTGGCGCTTTTCTTTTGTTGCACTGTTGCCGCATCGGCTCAGGCAGTTGATTTTCTGCCAGTCAGCGATGTGCATACAGGCATGGAAGGACACGTTGATACAGTAGTAACCGGGGATGATATCTCTAGTTTTAATATGAAAGTTTTGGGCGTCATGAAAGATCGAGGCCCTTCAGGCGATTTAATTTTGGCGAAATTTTCTGGTCCCGTTATCGATGAAACGGGCGGTATCGTACATGGTATGAGTGGCAGCCCCGCTTATATTGACGGTAAGCTCGTCGGTGCCGTTGCCTACGGCTGGGGCTTTGCGGACGGTACAATCGGTATGATTACGCCGATTGAAGACATGGTTAAGCTATGGAATATTCCGTATGAAAAGAATTTGGCCAATCCTTGGCGCGACAGTCAGCTAATTCCGTTGGGCATGCCGCTTATGGCTTACGGCTTTGATCCATCGGCTCTTAAGTTTATGAAAGAAAAGTTGCCTGAATATGAGTACAGTACTTACGATACGGCGGCCGCTGACGGTGATGATGTGGCCAAACCGCTTAAAGCGGGCGGTTCGGTAGCAGCCTTATTGGTGGACGGAGATTTAAAACTCGGAGCCATCGGTACGGTTACTTATGTTGACAAGGATAAAGTGGTAGCCTTCGGACATCCGTTTTTAAAACGTGGTTCTGTCGGGTACTTCATGCATAATGCGTCTATTTTTACGGTCGTAAAAAGTGTGGACTCCGGCTTTAAACTCGGCTCTATGGGAGCCGAAGTAGGCGCGGTTACGGAAGATCGCGGCGCCGGAATTGCCGGTACATCGGGCCATATTATCAGCGGCATTCCGATGGCCATTACCGTTCACGACTTGGATATGAACCGAACTCGTGAAGCAGGTGTCAAAGTGGTGGAAACGGATGAGCTTACACCGACTTTGAGTGCTACGGCGGTATACAACTTCCTCAGCAAAACATTGGACCGTAACGGGGAAGGAACCTCTACCTTAACACTTAAAATTCAGCCTCGTGATGTCAATATTCCGCCGTTGGAACGGACGAATATGTTCTACTCCAATGACTCTATCGGCATCAAGAGTGTTGATGAATTTTATAACATCATCGACGTGTTGATGAATAACCGTTTTATCAATTATGAAATTGCCGGTATTCAAGTGGAAGTGTCGGTAGCGAAAGATAAGAAAACGGCTATGATTTCGGATGCCACCTTATCGCCGGCTGTTGCATCACCGGGCGATACCATTGTTATTAACGTAAAATTACAACCGTTCCGAGAAGAACCGGTGACGAAGGAAATTTTCTTCACCGTGCCTAAGGACCAACCGTATGGTGAAGTTACCTTGGAAGTACGCGGTGGCGGGGTAGTACCGTTACCTTACCTGTTGGAAAAACAAAAATACAATTTGACCGATGAAATTATTCGTCGTTTGAAGACGTATAAAGATTTTGACGAATTCTATAAAGAATTGCGCAATACGGATACGAATAATCAGATTGTGGTTGAAATCTTGGAAGACGGCGTAAGTATGGTTGAAGACAGTGACAAGGCGGATACTAAGGGTGCCAAGATTGATGTAGCCGATGAAACTAAGATTCCGGGAGCAGTGCCGAAGGGCAAATCCAAGGAAAATATTCCGGGCATTGACGATAAAGATAACAAAGAACCGTATAAAGCTAAAATTAATACGGAATATGTTATTCGCGGTGACGGACAGTTTGTCTTAAATATTATGTCGCCGGCCGATCGGGATAAAGAAAAAGCAAGATTGGCTCGTGAACATGCCAAAAAATTAAAAGAACAGGCTAAAGCAGAAGATGAATCATCGACTAAAGCAGCTAAAACTGAAACAGCTGCCAATACGGTGAAAAAGACTCCGGAAGCACCGGCCAACAGTCCGGATAAGACTCCCGAAGCTCCGACAAATACGCCGGATCATTCAGCCGATGATTCTAATGATAGTGTAAATTAATAAAAAATTATGCAATATTAGCCGATAGTAAGCGATGGACAGTTTTGTCCATCGCTTTTTTGTGTTACTATTTAAGTGAAAATAGAAATTTTTTCAAAAATATTGTAAAATTTCAATATATTCATCGTTGGTACTGATGACAATAACTGAAGTTTTATGATAAAATGAGGGGTAGTAATCTTACTTGATTAATAAAATATAGTACTACACTTTATATATGAGAAATAAGAGGAGGTAAACTGTTGCAGTGGTTAGAAGCGCTGGGGCGCGAGGTGTTGCGTTGGTTGGCACGTTGCGGTGAGGCAGTTATATTAATCGGACAAACCATTAAACAATTGCGGCAGGCCAATTGGCGTCATGTTATTTTTCAAATGGCCCATTTGGGGGTAGATTCCTTGCCGATTATCAGTTTAACTTTATTATTTGCCGGGGCCGTTATGACTTTGCAAATAGCCGATATTTTGATTCGTTACGGTGCGCAAGGTACGGTTGGCGGCATCATGGCGATTGCTATGGGGCGCGAATTGGGACCGGTGCTCGTCGGTGTTGTTTTGTCGGGGCGTGTAGGGGCCGCTATTACGGCTGAACTCGGTACCATGAAGGTAACGGAGCAGATTGATGCGCTCAGAGTTATGGCCGTAAATCCTATCGGTTACCTGGTTGTGCCGCGCGTGATTGCCTGTATGATTATGGTACCTATTTTGGCTTTTTACGGGGTGCTCATCGGTATCGGCGGCGGTTATGTGGTGGCTACGCTTTTTAAAGGCCTGGCCGGCATGACGTATACAGATTCGATTCAGTTGTTTGCGGTTACCAGTGATTTGACATACGGTTTAATCAAAGCCAGTGTGTTTGGTGCCGTAATTGCTCTTGTTGGTTCGTACAAGGGCATGTATACTAAAATGGGGGCTGAAGCGGTAGGTAATGCTACTACGAGCTCGGTAGTAACCAGCATTATTTTAGTATTTGTGTTAAATTACTTTTTATCATTGGCATTATTTTAATAAAACGTTATAAATTTTTAATATAAATAGAATATAATGAAAGTAGCATAAAATATTGAGAGTAAGCTTGAGGACAAAGATTCATGATTGAATTACAGGATGTGGTCGTTGCCTATGCGGATAGGGTTATCCTCGACCATGTAAATCTGACAATTGAAGATGGTGAAACCTTGGTCGTGCTGGGGGGCAGCGGTGCCGGTAAGAGTACGATTTTGCGTTTGATTATCGGGCTGCAACGGCCCAATAGCGGGCGCATTTTGGTAGACGGCGTCGACGTAGTCGGTTTAAGCGATGACGAATTTAATAAGGTCCGTGAAAAGATGGGCATGGTTTTCCAATATTCGGCCCTTTTCGACTCCATGACGGTGGCTGAAAACGTAGCTTTCGGGCTGAGGCAGCACACTGAATTGACCAATTCGGACATTCAGGACATTGTACAGGAGAAGTTGGATTTGGTAGGCTTACCCGATACGGGGGCGTACATGCCGAATGAATTGTCGGGCGGTATGAAAAAACGTATCAGTCTGGCCAGGGCGATAGCTTTAAATCCTTGTATTATTTTATATGATGAACCGACTTCGGGGCTTGACCCGATTACGTCGGGAACGATCAGTAAACTCATTCGCGGTATGCAGAAGCATTTCCATTGTACCTCGATTGTAGTAACGCATGATATGCAATCCGCTTTTTATGTGGCCGATCGCATTGCCTTATTGGATAAGGGAAAATTTATTGAAGTTTCGAGTCCGGCAGAATTCAGAAAATCTAAGAATGTGCTGGTTCAGCAGTTTATACATGGCGGCGATATAATGGAGACCGCCGGTGAGGGGGAGACATTAGATGAAGTTTAATACAGAGGCTAAGGTGGGTTTATTCACCGTTATCGGCCTTTGCTTATTTGCCGCCTGCATCATTTTTCTGGGGCGCTTGGATTTATTTGAACCGCCGCGGATGCATATTACAGGCGATTTTCAATCGGTTACGGGATTAAAGACCGGTAATCAGGTTAAATATTCCGGCGTGGCGGTAGGGCGAGTAAGCGCCATGGAAGTTACATCGAAAGGGGTAACCTTAACGATGGAGATTAAAAAGGATACGGAGATTCCGGTGGACTCCGAATTCGTTTTGGCGAATGACGGGATTTTGGGCGATAAATTTATTCAGATTACACCGGGCCATTCGCAAGTATTCTTAAAAGACGGTGATATAGTCCATGGTGACGGCCAGAGCGATATTGATAAAACGATGCGCCAAGCAACGGTATTGATGGAAGAGGCTAATAAAACGCTGGGATCCATTAATAATATTATCGGCGATGCGCAGACACAGACGTCGCTTCGTAATGCTCTTCGTTCTACGGAAATTATTGCCAATAATACTGCCGAGCTTACGGCTCGTTTTAATCAGATGGCGGCAGATAATCAAGGTAACATCAATGAGATTACCGCTAATATGACAGATATTACCCGCAATATGACGGCGATTACAGGCCAGTTGGATACATCCTTACAAAATTTGGATGGTGACGGTCAGGCATCCCGTGATATGCGTACTATTTTAGATAATTTAAAAACCACAACCGAAAGTTTAAACAGCATGGCCACATCCATGCAAGGGATTGTGACAGATCCGCAAAGCAGTCAGGATATTAAAGAAACGCTGCATAATACGGCACAACTGACTACTAAGTTAAATCGTCTTACCGGCGGAGACGTAGATAGCAGTGATTCCGGAAAAAAGTACCCTTTTAAGGCCAGCGCCAATATGGAGCTTCTATATAATACAACGAAGAATAAATATAATCCGACTGCAGATATTCGCTTGCAATTCGGTCAAAGTTTATTTACCTTGGGAGCGAATAATATTGGTGATGGCAGCCGGCTGGAACTTACATACGGCAAATATGTGGCGGACAATTTTTCAGTTCGCGGCGGTTTATTTGACGGTGATGTAGGTATCGGTGTCGACTATGGTCTGGGCGGTCCGTTTACAGTATCGGCCGCTGTTATGGACTTAAATGATGTGCGTTACCGAATTCGAAGTGAAGTTCGATTGTTTGATGATGTATATGCAGTTGCTCAATTCATTCGTCCGTTTAGCGAAACGAATGGTGGTAATTTCTACGGTGTTCGATATGTCTTTTAATTTTGGGAGGTAATACCATGATAAATAAAAAAGCTCTTTCTCTAGCTGTTGCAATGTCTTTAACCGCTACCGGTGTCTTTGCGGCAAGCACCAATGATGATGCCAAAATTGCTAAATATCAGCAGGCAGCCTTAGTTATTACGCAGCAAACTTTGGCTGATCGAATCGTTAAAGATGATGTAATCGGCGATAAAGTATCCTTAACATTACCTCATACGGTAGAGTTGGCCTTAGCTAATAACCGTGATGTAAGACAATCGGAATGGCAGTATGAAACAGCTCGTGCACAGGTAAGTGTAGCCGCAGCGGCTAAAAATCCGACTGTCAGCTATGCGTATAGCGGCGGTCGTTCCGGCGGTGATACAGGAAGCGGTACCAGTGCGAGCAATACGTTCCAATTAGCCGTACCTATTTATACCGGCGGTAAAACAGAAGCGGCCATCGAATCGGCACGTTACTCCCGTGAAGGCTATAATGCAGCCTTGGAAGAAGCTCGTCAAACAGCTAAATTGACGGCTGCCAAAAATTATTTTTCCTTGATTCAGGCTCGCAATAAGGTAAACATTGCGCAACAATCCGTACGCGATTACGAAGGGCATTTAACCAACGTTAACCAGCAATACAATGTGGGCATCGTAGCTAAATCCGATGTATTGGCATCCCAAACATCCTTAGCAAATGCTCAAACTTCACTCGTAGAAGCTCAAAATTCCGCTAACTTGGCAGAAGCTACGCTTAATAATTCCATCGGTTTGCCGGTTAATACCAGCGTTGAAACAGCCGATAATGCACTCGGTTATACACCGTATCCGGTAACTTTGGCGGATGCACAGGCTTATGCGCTCTTACATCGTGCCGAACTCGTTCAAAGCACTATGGCTGTTAAAGCGGCTGAAGAAGCAATTAAATCTGCTAAATCCGGTTACTTACCGACTTTAAGTGCAACAGCTTCGCAAGCTTGGCAGGGGGATAACTGGGGCGGCACGTCGAATGATGGTTGGCGAATCGGTGCAGCTGTGTCTTGGAGCCTCTGGGATGGCGGTACTACCAGCGAAAGCGTCAAAGTACAGGAAGCAAATTTAGAACGTTATAAAGAAGCTAACTACCAGATTATGGATAGCATTAATTTGGCTGTTCGTCAGGCATACTTAAATATGAAATCCGCTGAACAGACTATTTCCAGTACCCGTGTAGCGGTAGAACAAGGTCAGGAAAACTTCCGTATTGCGTCCTTGCGTTATCGTGCAGGTGTCGGTACCAACCTTGATGTACTCGATGCGGAAACATCCTTGGAAACAGCTCGCAATAACTACGTAGACGCTTTGTTCAACTACAATATTGCCGTAGCCACTTTAGAAAATGCTATGGGTGTACCTTTGGAAACACCAATCGGCGCAGCGGCACCAATCGTTAATGAAGCTAATGCAAGCCAGACTTTAAATACTTTGGTTGCCAATCAGGCGGCTAAAGCCAATAAATAATTTTTAATTGTACAGTGTGTGGATATAACTTTTAATTTGTTTGTAAGATACTGTTTTGTGCGAGGAGTTTTAAATGAAAAAGGGACAGCGTAAATGGCTCGCTGCTGCGGTTGTGTTAGCTGTAGCATTCGGCGGGGCACAACTATTGCGCCCTGTAGGGGAGCAAATAGTAGGACCTATCGTACAAGAACAATTGAATACAGCAATTAATGGGCAGGCTGATTATAAATCTTTTACAATCGGCTGGGATGGGACCGTTCATATCGGTGACTTATCTGTTAAAGATACAAACGGTAAAGTTGTGGCCGATGTACCGAGTACGGAAGTGTCGCTTGATATGATGGAGGCTGTGAAATTACCATTCGGCCAATCGGCACCGCTGCGCTTAATTAAGACGGTAACTCTCAATAATCCTACGGTGCATGCCGTAGAGCAGGCTGATCGGAGCTGGAATATTACTTCGCTCATAAAGAAGAGCGACAGTGATAAACCGCTTGAATTCAGAGGTAATATTATCGTTAATGACGGTGTAGCCACTTTGTCTTGGTTAAACGGTCGCCAAACGGCGGTAGAAGCAATTAACGGGGCTGTTAAATTTGCCGATTACCCTAAGATTGACGGTGCTTTGTCGGCCAATGTGGATAAGCAGGCCGTTACGCTTAAGGGTTCTTATACTAATGATGATTCTGCCGATTTCAGCCTTTTTGTTAAAGCCGACAGTTTACGCTTGGATTATGTGAATGATTTGATTCCGGCTGATATAAATGCCAAAGTATTGGGCGGCACGGCCCAAAATATTGCCTTGACAATCAGTCGTAATGACAATCAGTTTGCGTTTGAAGGCGGGGTTGATATTAAAAACTTAGCTGCCGATTATCAAAATGACTCCATAAGTCCGGCTCCGTATGCAATCCGTCAAGGAGCCGCTCATGTAACCTTCAACGGCACGGATATTATGATTGCCGATGGTCGGGTGGCCGTTAATGATCAACAACTCTTTGCTCATGGCAATGTGGCCATTACTGACATGACTAAGCCGGAATTTAATTTGACGTTGCGAGGTCAAGACATTCAGATAGAATCTCTCATCGATAAAGGCATTACCGGTACTGTCGGTGCGGTGGCTCATGTATATGGTACCGCTGATGCGCCGGTTGTAAATGCGACGGTTGAAGCAAGTAATGTCAATTATGACGGTTATGTGTTGGAAAAAGGCATAGCTACATTGGATTATCAAGATGATGTAGTAGATATTTCGAATATTCAGCTTAGTTTGAACGGCGGCGAGGCGAGTGGTCGCGGTTCGTATAATACCAAGACCGAAGCGTATGAAGCATCGCTTGAAGGCACCGATATTCCGTTGGGCTTAGTAGGGCAGGCCGCAGGTCAGCCGTTAGTGGGAACGGTAAACGGAAAAGCATATATTAAAGGTACGGGCACGAGTACTTCACCGACTGTTTCAGCAGTGTTTGAGGGGCATGGTATCGGGTATGACTCTATTACGACCGATTCGTTATCCGGTCAGATTGCCGGCGCAGACGGCAATTATTATATTAATTATCTTAACGGAACCATCGGTTCCGGATTCTTTAGTGCGTATGGCAATGTGAGTCAGAATAACCTTGATTTGGCATTTAATGCCAAAGATGTGCCACTCGATATGTTCAGTGTTTATGCTAAACAGCAGCTTGACGGTAAAGCGACGGTTACCGGTCGTATAACAGGGCCGCTTGATAATCCGAATGTGACGGCTGTGGCAGCGTCTGACGGTGGTCACGTGGGACATATCCGTTTTGACAATGCTTATGTGGAAGCCGATGTAAGTAATAAATTAGTGACGATTAATAACGGTTTTGTTCAAGACGGTCACGGTTATTACAGCTTAAACGGGACTATTGATATGGGACCTTCGCAAGCGTTACAGTTGAATGCTCAGGCCAGTACCGTTCGTATTGAAAATATAGCCGGAACTGTTGCACCGGAATTACCGATTACCGGCTGGCTCGATGTACGTACCGAAATCTACGGGACCTTAGATAATCCGCAGATTCGCGGCTTTGTTCACGCATGGGACGGCTCGGTTAAAGGTAAATTATTCTCCGATGTTCGTTTTGGTTTCTGCTATGCCAATGACTTCTTTGGTATCAGAGATTTGGTCGCTTCTTCTTACGGCGCTACATTCTATGGTGCCGGTCGCTATCAAAACGGCAATTTAGATTTTAAATTTCTGGGGGATACTATCTACTTGCGACCTTGGCTTGAAGATTATGCCGATGTCGAAGGGTATATGACCGTAGAAGGTACTTTGACGGGGACGATTGATAAACCGATTGTTCAGGGCATGTTGGGATCCAGTGACATTAAAGTTAACGGTATGTCTTTGCGCAATGTGGCCGGTAACATTTATGCGGACCCTACGGTTGTCAATTTGCAGAATGTTTCCTTTGAAGAAGGGGAACACGGCAAGTTCCTCATCGACGGCGGCATGACACTTGACGGTAATCAGCGTTTGTTCGGATATGCATCCATTTCGGACGGTGAAGTAAGTAACTTCTTGAAATTGGCGAAAGTGGATGTGCCGGATACAACCGGTCATATTAACGGCCGTCTTGATTTTGGCGGGACTTTAAAAAATCCTGATTTGAGCTTAAAGGGCACTATCGATGATATTGTTATCGGCGGTAAGCCTTGGGGCACGGCCGATCTTGATGTAGATTTGCAGGATCGTAAAATAACAATTCACAAGGGTCAGTTGCTGATCGGCGACGGCATGTTGGCCGCGGTAGGGACAGCTGATTTGGACGGTCAAAGCGATATTCAGATTGCTGCCAATAATGTGGCGATTGACTCCTTAATGCCACTCTTTAAGTCAGAGGTGCCGGCCTCCGGTAATTTGCATTTTATTGCCAATGTCACCGGAGAAACTTTAAATCCACACGTGGAATTATCGGCGGAATTGATGGATGCCACTTATAACGGCGTAGCCATCGATCGTTTCTATGCGATGGCTACGATGGAAAATAAAGTTATTCACTTACAACAGTTAGTCGGTCAACGCGGTGATTATAAGTCTAAACTTCGCGGCGATGTGCCGTTGGCAGCGTTTTATAAATCCGGTTATTTACCGCCGGGCGATTCCTCCGCAATGGATTTGACATTTGATGTGAATGAAGCGGATCTCGGTGTATTACCGCTCATGTTCCCGGCTGTTACCGAAGGAACCGGGCCGCTGAAAGGTGCTTTACATATTACCGGTACTTATGATCAACCGCAGGTAAACGGTACGATTAGTATCGATCATGGTTTAGTTAAATTTAAAGGCGTTAAGAAAGATTTAGCCGATATAACGGCTCAGCTTATTTTTAAAGGCCAAAAAGCCGAGTTAATCGGCGGAGCCTCCATGGGTAAAGGTAATGCGGGGCTGTCCGGTGAATTCAGCTGGAACGGCTTGGAACTTACGAATTATGCCGGCGTTGTTCAGTTAAATGGTCTCGAAGTGGAACATGAGTTCTTTAAAGGACCGTTAAACGGTGAAGTAGGTGTTATGCTTAAAGACGGGTTACCGACTGTAGTGGGGCATCTTGATTTGGAAAATGATACGATGACGATTCCGTTATCTTTGACGAGCACGGAAGGCGGTTCGCCAATCGGTCTTGACTTTACCGTTAATGTAGGTAAAAAAGTTCGTCTCTACAGCGGCGGTCTGTATGACTTTATGCTGGGGGGCGGCGCTCATATCGGCGGTACGACTGTGAATCCGTTTATTGACGGTGAATTCCATGTCGTGGAAGGCAACTTGAAATATTTGAACAATACGTTTAAAATTACGGAAGGGAAAACCGATTTTGTACGTGGCAACTTCTTACCGATTTTACAGGTAAAAGCTGAATCGCGTGTTCGTTCGTATCGTGTATATCTTGAAGTAAACGGCCCGGTAGAGCAGATGGATTTGAAATTGACATCCGATCCGCATCTGGAACAACGTCAAATTGTGTCGCTCTTGACTTTTGGATACAGTTCCGGTAATGACAGCAGTGTATCCTCCGAAGATGTGAATGCTTTGTTGGCAGCCGGTGTTCGTTCCGCTTTGATGGGCTATGTAGAAGGTGCGTTTAAAGATACCCTCGGCCTTGATTTGATCAACATCACGACGGGCTCGTTGGATCCGAATGAACCAATCAATGAAGAAACGAACAGTTATTATAATATTGAAATCGGTAAATATTTATTGCCTGATTTTATGGTAACATTCAGTACCGGTATTAATAATGATTTACAGTCTTACGGTTTCTTGTATGACATTAATAACCATTTCAGCGTTAATGGCTGGATGAACAGCAATGACCATTCGTATATCGGCGGTCAGTGGAGCTATGAATTTTAAGTAAGAAAGGAGGGTCGCCATGCTGAACTCATATTTAGCGGAATTAGAAAAAATAAAACTGTTAACACCTGAAGAAGAACATGCCTTATGGCAAGCGTATCGGGAACAGGATGACGAGTCGGCACGTACGGCCCTCATTGAACATTATCAGCCGTTGGTTTTCCGCGAGGCTATGGCGTATTATTGGGTTGTTCCCGATGTGATGGATTGTGTCCAGGAAGGCACAGTCGGTCTTATTGAAGCGGTAGAACGTTTTGATTATACGAAGGGGGTTGCCTTTTCGTTATATGCGGTCCATCGCGTACGCGGGCGTATTTTGGATTATCTTCGTAAGGAAGGTAAGGGCGGCACCGTATTATCCGGTTCTGCCGATGATGATGAATACTGGTGGGAGCAGTTGCCTGATGAAGGGCCGTCTATTGAATCAGCCGTAGAAACGAAAGCTTTTCAACAGGTTGTTGTAGAAGCGCTGGAACGTTTGCCGGGTAAAGAACGACATGTTATGGAACAAGTCTATTTGGCCGATCGTTCGATTGCGTCGGTAGCCGGTGAGCTGGATACCAGCAACAGCTATATTCATCGTTTGCATCGCCAGGGAATTAAACGCTTGCGCGGTATGCTCGGTCGTACGCGAAAGTTCTGGAATGAGTAAAAACTGCATTTTTATATGGGTGAATTAATTGCAAAGGTTGTAATCTGTTATGGCAGTGCTGTAACGGATTACAACCTTTTTTGCTTTTGAAGATAATGATGGATAGTTATAGATTTTAGTTCATTGGTTTTCTATACGAATCGTTTACAATAAAACAATCGTTTTAGGCTGAATGAAGTGAAGATTGAAAGAAATTGTTAATAAATAATCGTAAATATGATATAATAAAGCAGATTAATGTGATATAAAAGGTTCACAAAATCATCCTTTCTTACGAATATAGAAGTATGAAAGGAGGCCGTTATGAATAAGACTGGCGACAATATGGAGAAACGAATTCGTTCCGTCAAAACCTGGCTTGATAAAGCTGAACAAGCTTATGCGGATGATTCGGCTACCAAAGGACAATTACAACTTATGTTGGCACAAGCGGAAATGCAGCATCTTAATGAAAAGCAAGCACCGACGCTGTGGCAACGCATAGGCTTTTGGCCTATTGCCATAGGTTTAGCTTTGTTATTGGGCGGCTGTTATTATGCTTGGCAAAATCAAGCAAATGTACAACCGACAACACCGACATTGGAGCAACAGGAACAATCGGTTTCTAAAGTGCCGGATAACAATATGCCGGCAGTTACCAAGACTCCGGCAACCACAGTTGATTCATCCGGAACTGCGATAAATAAAGCGGAACCGACAGTCAATGCTCCGCCGGGTTCGACTGCCGCGGATACAGCTCCTAATGCGGAAGCGGTAGTGACGGAATCGGGAAGCACTGCTGCAACAGTTACAACTGAAGCAGTTACTGTTCAGACGGCTACACCAAATTCACAAACTGGCGAAACGACACCGGCACCGGTAATCACTAATTCACAGATTCAAGATGCCGTACGTGAAGGGGGACGAAGTCTGCGCGGACAAGATCAATAGGGATTAAAAGCAATTATCTTTGTAAATAATTAATAGTTTTGTTAAGCAATAAAAGCAATAGAACAATGTGTTTATGAATATGAAGGCATTATTTTAGGAGGATGTAGTAAATGATGAATAAGAGAGCCTATAAGAACATGTTGGCTGTAGCAGTGGTAGCCGCGTTGAGCGGTACTACCGTGTGGGCTGCGGATGAAATGAGTACAGCAACTACGCAGAATTCAACGACTGCCGTTACGGCGGTAAGTGCTCAAGATCAAGCGGCTCAAGACGCCATTACAGCGGCTCGTGGCGGGATTGAAGAAGCACAGAAATCTGACGAACAAGAAGCCAAACGTATAGAATTGGACAATTCATCGTTAGCTACTACCGACTCGGCGGTATTGACCGTTGCTAAAGGGGAAGGTGCCCGTTTGGAACAACAACAGGCGGCCGGTGTGCAAACCACAATTACCACTCCTGATGCACGTTATTTTTCAAGCGTTACCGATGAACAATTAAAACCGTATGAAGGCAAAGTAATGACCGGTTTTTCAATTGAAGGTTTACCGGCTGAAGTGCAGGGCGAATATTTGGCGTTGTTGAAAAGCCATATCGGCGATACCTTGACGCCTGAAGCTATTAAAGCAGATATTTCCGCTTTGGGTTCCAGCGGTTACTTATCGGAAATTAATCCGGTAATTACAGTAGTACCGGAAGGTGTTAAAGTTGCTTATAAAGTAACGATTAACCCGGTTGTAAAATCCGTACAATTCGAAGGTAACACGGTTTACAGCAATGAAATGCTTGTTAACTATTTGAACGTACAACCAAACACGGTTCTTAATACGGTTCAAGTAGGTGAACGTATTCAAGGTATTAACGCAGCCTATAATCGTGACGGTTATATTTTGGCCCGTGTAAATGATATGGCTGTTGACCAAAACGGTGTTCTTCACATCTCCATTACCGAAGGTATAGTAGAAGATATCGTGCCACATGGTAATAAAAAGACGAAAGACTATGTAATCCTTCGTGAATTCAATCAGAAAAAAGGTCAGCCGTTCAATAAATTCCTCGTTCGTCGTTCCGTTGAAAAAGTATATAACTTAGGCTACTTCGATGATGTTAACGTACGTTTATTGGAAGGGTCTACACCTGATAAAGTAGTTATCGAAATCGACGTATTGGAACATAAAACAGGTACTATTACCTTAGGTGCCGGTTATTCCGATTCTGACGGTTTCGTAGGTATCGTAGAAGTTGGTGAAGATAACTTGCGCGGTACCGGTGATAAAATCAAAGTTCACTGGGAATTTGGCGGTACGGCCGGTTATAAAAACTACTCCGTATCCTACTTGCGTCCTTGGATTGACAGCAAGGGTACATCCCTAGGTGTAAGTATCTTCGACCGTGAAGATACTTATACGGACTACAACTCCAACGGGGACAACATTTCCGAATATGTAAAAACACAAAAAGGGATTAACGTGTCCTTAGGTCGTCAGACTGGCGAATACACGCGTGACTATGTAACTTTAGAATCGCGTAAAGACGGCTGGAAGTTTGACGAAGATGAAAACAGCGGTTACAACTATGCTGAAAATGCCGGTCCAGGCAGTAACCCTGAAAAATATGGCAACTATCAATGGGATAACGGAAAATATAACTTTAAAGACGATAACTATATTGAAAACAACTTCGGTCGTACGAACAGCGTATCTTGGCAGAAAGTATATGACTCCCGCGATAACATTTACGATCCTAAGCGCGGTAAACGTGCTTCGGCCACCGTTCAATGGGCCGGCCACGGTTTAGGCGGTGACTTCGATTACTATAAATTCACCGGTGAATATCGTAACTATAAAGCCATCGGTAGCAATCAGGTGCTTGCTTTCCGTGCTCGTTTAGGTTGGGCACAGGGTGATGTACCGTATAGTGCTCTCTATACTTTGGGCGGTGCCGATACCTTACGTGGTTTTGAAGACGATCAGTTCCGCGGTAAGAAAATGTACAACGCTACCTTGGAATACCGTGTACCTATCTTCAATAAGGTAACGGGCGTACTCTTCACCGATATGGGTGATGCTTGGGATGCACCGCATGTAACTTGGTATGAAGATGATAAATCCTTTAATATTTCCGTCGGTGCCGGTGTTCGTATTTCTACACCAATCGGACCAATCCGTCTTGATTACGGTGTAAGTAAAGATGACAGCAAATTCCACTTCAGCTTCGGCGGACAGTTCTAATTATGATACATAAGGGCTTACGAGTTGCAGCCGCTCTCTGCTTCATGACGGCTGTGACGGCAGTTGCTCAGGCTGAGCCCGTTGAATCGGTAACGGTTACGCTCTCAGGTAGTCGGCAGCCGTTGCCGGCCGTATTGGCCAAGCGCATGACCGCTGCCGTACAAACGGCGGCGGATAAGCTCTATGTAGGAGCCGATACGGAGGCGGTGACAGCCGGAGAAGCTACCTATAAAAAAGTTACAACCGACATAATCGATCGAATTTTGTACGGTTATACGGTAGAATCGCTGGAGATTACGCCGGGCGTCAACAGTCATTTAGATGTGCGCCTCAGACCTTACGGTCAGACGATTCAATCGGTAGCGGTTTCGGTAGAATACGGTAATTTAACCCCGGTAGCACAAGAGATGGTAGCTCGCGATGTGGCTTTTGTAGAACCGCGGATTGAACAAATTCTCTTGGGAGCACCGCTCGATTCCTTAGATTGGGCGTCAGCCGTAACGAGCCAATTGGTTCGCAATGAGCTGGAAGGGGCTTTGCCTGAGTTTATTCCTCAGGTGGAGATAACGCCGGGAATACAGACAAAGGTTAAAGTTTACCTGATACCGCAAGGTGCGGTGATTCGTCACGGCAGTACGGAAATCTCGTCCAACACCTTGCCAAGTACGGTATTCTATGCGACCAAACGATATTATGATGATTATCTGGTCGGCCTTGAAGGCGTGCCGGTTGCTTTTGTGGCAAGACATGAAAGTGATTTACTCAATTTTATCCAACAGGGACTCGACAACAGTCGGGCCAGTCAACGTTTCGGTATTACTATGAAACCTACGTTGCAGTTGGGGACCGATTTACTCCTTAAGATTCAGGTCGATTCATCACGTTATATTGTGCGAGCCGAAGGGTATCTGGATATGGGTACGGAAACGGACCATAATGTGGGTATCAAATTATGGTCCGGAATCAAACAAGGAAAAGGCGATTGGTACTTGGAAACGAATTTCTTCCCCGATGATTACAAGTGGGCGTTTTATCCGTCCTATGCGTATCATTTTACCGAAGATACCACGATGGCCTATCAGTATAATTTGTCTGATAAATACAGTCGTATGTGGCTGCGGCAAGACATCGGTGCCCGATGGCATGTAAGAGCTCAACGCGATTTTGAAATCAAGCGTAACGAGTTCGGTTTGGCCTATGACTTAAATAATTATTTGACCTTAGAATATGTGGTTAATGAAGACGATAATTGGTTGCGCTTAATCGGTTATATTTAAAAATCGGATTTGGGCAACATATTTGTCTTTTATTACATACTATTTTCAAAAAGAAAGAAGGTATATTACCTATGATGCGGTTAATCAATAACCAAAAAAACAAGAAATATGTATCCTTATTTATTGCCGTAATTTTCTTACTCGGTATCGGCGCTATCGCTTACACGCAGATGGCTACACCAAGCATGGCATCCGATTCTAACAGTAATATCGGTGTTATCGATATGAATAAATTAGTAACGCCGACTTCGGCTGTAGGCGTAGCAGCCAATAAAGAATTGACTGACTACAGAAAACAATTGAGTGATGAATTCAATACTAAATCCGCTAATATGGACGATAGCCAAAAAGCCGCTTTAGCATCTGAATATCAAGGTAAACTTCAGAATAAAATGATGGAAATTCAGAAAAACATCCATAGCCAAATTGGCGATGCTGCCAAAGCTGTAGCCGATGCCAAAGGCTTGTCCATCGTTATGGATAAACAGAATGTATTATACGGCGGTGTAGATATTACCGATCAGGTAGATAAGAAATTAAGCAGCAACTCTAACACGACTGCTTCAAGTGAACAGAAATAATCCACCCGAGAGTATGAGTAGTATGGAAGGTAGAGAGGAGGCGGTACAATGAAACCGCAGTATCGTTGGATTTCGGTCGGTATCGTTGTTATCGTCGCCTTACTTTTAGGCCTGTTTATTCACAATCGCTTGGATGATAAAAAGACGGCTGAAGCTCCTAATATGCCTAAAATCGGCATTGTTAAAATGGAAAATGTCATTAAGTTTAATCCGTCTTACGATGAGTATATGAAGGCAAAAAAAGAGCTTGAGGAGTTAGACGCTCAATATAAAAGTGAGCAACAGAGTTTGACCGTAAAATCACAAGAACAAGCGTTGGCTTTACAATCTTTGGGATCTGATAAGGAAATTACAGATTTACTGAATACAGAATTGATTTCAAAGGTTAAGGCTAAAGAGCAGGAATTGAACATAGCTTATGAAAAGCAACGTATTGCTTTGATTAATAAATATCGCGGTCAGGTCAAAACCGAAATGACGGAAGCGGATTTGCGTATTGTCAATTTACAGTTGGAATTGAGTAGCAATACGGGACCTATAGCGGTAACGGAAGAACAAAAAGCGGCGGTTGACTCGGAACGAGCCGCTAAGGAACAGGAATTGAAAGAATTACTGGCTTCACGCAGTCAATCCGTACAAGGTAATTTGCAGGAATTGGAACAGAAAGTTGATGCCGAATTGGCACCGCTTCGTGCGTCCGGTCAGAAAGAATTGGATGACTATGCCACCAATTTGCAAAAAGAATTGCTTGCTCGTCGCGATACTATGATGAAAGCTAAAGCCGATTCGATTCTGGCTACCAATAATTTGCCAAATCCGGCTGAGTGGAATTCATCATGGGATTCTCGTTTGAATGCTAAGAAAAGTGAAGTAGATGCGCTCCATGATGCTATCCTGGAAGATGTACGCATGCGTGCGATGGTGGTGGCTAAGGAGAAAAATCTTGATTTAATAGTTATTAATGAAGTCTCAAATGTAAATGCAATTGATGTAACGGATGCTATTATTGCATCTTATTCAGTTGCTCAATAAAGGAGTTTTTTACAATGAATAAAAATGTAAAACGTGTATTAGCCGGTTTAACTATGATGGTATCTGTAGGTTTGATTGCCGGTTGCGGTACCAATGAACAGATTGGTTACATAGATATGCAAAAGATTCAGACTGAAAGCCAGAAAGGCCAGGATACACAAGCTAAATTACAAGCTAAAATCAGTGAAATTAATGCTCGTTTGGCACAGGAACAAAGTTCCGGTCAAGATGCCAACACAATGATGCAGAATCAGCAGAAAGCACAACAGGAGTTCCAGACTTATCAGCAAGCTATGATTAAGGATTTCGAAAGTGCAGTTGATACTAATGCACAGGCTGTTGCGAAAGAAAAAAATCTTACAGCCGTAGTTGATAAACAAGCTTTGATTAGCGGTGGCGTTGATATTACTGATGAAGTATTGAACAAAATGGGTAAAGCAGCTAATGCCGGTCAGACTGCAAACAGCGGTGCGGCAAGCAGCGATGCCAATGCTAACAGTGGTGCTGCAAGCAACAACAAATAATAAACGATTACTAGGGTCAGCGAGAGGAGACTTTCACGGTGAAGTATACAGTTGAGGAACTGGCAAAAAGTGTAGAAGGTAAAGTAGTGGGTGATGGCAGCGTTGAGATTACGGAAACACGTGGTCTCGATCAAGCGGCACCGCAGGCAATTTCATTTGCCATAGGCGAATATTGTGAACATGTTGGGCAAAGCAAAGCAGGCGCTGTCATTGTAGAAGCACCGTTGGCCGATGTGAACATTCCTCAAATTGTAGTTCATAATGCTAAG
This sequence comes from Veillonella seminalis, assembly GCF_003992065.1. Classification (GTDB taxonomy): domain Bacteria; phylum Bacillota; class Negativicutes; order Veillonellales; family Veillonellaceae; genus Veillonella_A; species Veillonella_A seminalis. The sequence continues at coordinate 65,351 of NZ_RQUZ01000007.1, read as the reverse complement.
GCCGCTTTTGCACAGATTTTACAGTTATTTCATCCGCCGGTAGTATTTCCTACCGGTATTCATGAAACGGCGATTATCGGTAAGAATGTTACTTTAGGTAAAAATGTAACGGTAGGTCCTTACTGTATTATTTATGATAATGCTGTTATTGGGGACAATGTTGTTTTGCATCCGTATGTGTATGTAGGGCATAATGTACGTATTGGTGAGGATTCGGCCTTATATAGCGGGGCTATTGTCCATGAAAACTGTATTTTAGGTAAACGCGTAGTATTGCGCGCCAAAGCTGTTATCGGCGGTGAAGGCTTCGGTTTTGCGACTGAAGCAGGCAAGCATACTCATATTCCTCAGGTCGGTAATGTCATTCTTGAAGATGATGTGGAAGTAGGATCTTGCTCTTGTATTGATAATGCAACGATGGGTTCCACGTTAGTGCGTCGCGGTACGAAGATTGACAATTTGGTACACTTGGGTCATAATGTTGAAATTGGCGAAGATTGCTTCCTCATTGCTCAAGTGGGGATTGCAGGCAGTACCAAATGCGGTAATCATGTAATTTTTGCCGGCCAAACGGGTTGCACCGGTCATATTACCATCGGTGATAATGTAACCTTTGCGGGGAAAACAGGCATTACCGGCAACATCCCGTCCAATGGGACTTATGCCGGCTATCCGCAACGACCTCATAAAGAATGGCTTAAATTGGCTGCTTATGAAAATCGTTTACCGGATATGGCCAAAACAATTAAGCGTTTAGAAAAAGAATTAGCTGCCTTAAAAGAAGAATTGGCGGCAAAATAGGAGAGTATATGTATAGGTTTATGAAGCTTTTTAGTGCGTTTATCTGTGCGATGCCTCATAGTGTACAATATGGAATCGGTTATTTGCTGGGCGAGATTTTTTGGCTGTTTTTACCGCCAAAACGCCGCAAATTGGCAATAGGGCAGATTTTGTTCTGCAATATTACAGATGACCCTAAAGAAGCAAGACGAATAGCTAAAAAAAGTACAACTCGATTCGGGCGTATGATAATCGATGTATTGCGCTATCCGGAGATTAAGGATGGTAAATACAAAGAGATGTTCGAATGGGTTGACCGTGAATATTTGGATGATGCACAAGAAGGCGGTAAAGGTGCTGTGCTTATGGCAATTCACAGCAGTAACTGGGAACTTCTGGGCGGTATTTTGGCATCCGAAGGCTATCCGTTAATATCGGTTGCTATGAAACAAAATGGCGATGCCGATAAATTTATTAATGAATACCGAGCGTTAATGCATCAGCATGTAACGTATAAAACCGGTGTGAGAGAAATGATTCGCGAACTTCAGAAAGGTTCAATGATCGGGTTAATTATGGATCAGGATCCGGCCGCTCAAGGCCAGTTGGTTCCGTTCTTCGGTTATGAAACATTAACACCGGTAGGTCCTGCCGTGATGGGGCGTATGCAGGATGTACCGATTATACCGGTAACGATTCGTTATGATGAGTTCCAAGAAAAATATATTGTAACCGTTCATCCGCCGTTTTATGCGGAACATACGGATGATAAGAAACGCGATACGGCGGTTACTTTGACTCGTTTAAATGAATGGATAGAAGACTATATCAGACGCTATCCGGAAGACTGGTTCTGGCTCCACAATCGTTGGAAATGGACACGTCGTTATTATAGCGGTAAAATGGAAGTACCACCGGACCCAATGAAAGACTGAGGCCGTACTTGCCATGTCTTTTGAGAATAGTATATAATAAAAGACAGTGTATTATGAGAGTGACCTTAGCAATGTATGTGCAACAGAATAAAAGGGTCACTCTTATCGTTCCCAGGTTATGACAAGGAAAGGAGGAGTCTGATGGTACTTAAACAAAAGACCCTCGTTAAAGAAATTGCCTATGAAGGCACAGGACTCCATAGCGGTCTGCCGGTGACCATGACATTACGGCCGGCAGCAGCTGATACAGGGATTGTGTTTGTGCGCACCGATTTACCGGGGAATCCTTCAGTAAAAGCAACTCCGTCCAATGTTACCAATACGAACCGGGCTACCACCTTGGAATCGGGTGAAGCCAAAGTGTTTACGGTAGAACATTTATTGGCGGCTTTTTATGGTTTAAGCATAGATAATTGCTATGTAGAATTGAATTCGCCGGAACCTCCTATCGGAGACGGCAGTGCTGCTGTGTTTGTAGATCTGATGCAGACAGCAGGCGTTAAAGAATTAGACGCAGAACGTAGCGTATATGCGGTAAAACAAGCTCATACTGTGTATGACGGCGACCGCTATATTTTAATCGTACCGTATGACGGTTTACGTGTAACTTTTACTTCTGTCAACAATCATCCGCTGCTGGGAATACAACAAGTGGATATTGATATAGATTCTGACGTGTTTGAACGTGAAATTTCACCGGCTCGCACCATTGGTTTTATGAGTGAATTAAAGCAATTACAAGCCATGGGATTGGCTAAGGGCGGCAATGTAGATAATGTTTTGGTATATGATGATACCAAATGTTTATCGGTTCCGCGTTTTGATGATGAATTGGTTCGGCATAAAATTTTGGATATTCTTGGGGACTTATTTCTCCTAGGTCCTATTAAAGGCCATATTATTGCGTTAAAGTCGAGTCATGAATTAAATTCGCGCTTAGCCCGTGAAATTTTGCAAGAAATGAAGGAGGATTAAGATGATTCTTACAGTTGAAGACATTATGGAAATTTTACCGCATCGATACCCGCTATTATTGGTTGATCGTATTATTGAATTGGAACCTATGAAACGTGCCGTAGGCATTAAAAATGCAACTATGAATGAGTTGTTCTTCCAAGGCCATTTCCCGGGAAATCCTGTAATGCCGGGTGTATTGTTGACTGAAGCGATTGCTCAGGTAGGCGGTATTGCGCTTTTATATCCTGAAGAAAATCGCGGTCTTACACCTATGTTTACGGGCATTGATAAAGTACGTTTCCGTCATCCTGTAAAACCGGGCGATCAAGTTCGTATGGAAGCGGAAGTTGTAAAAATCAAAGGCAAAATGGGTAAGGTAGAAGGTAAAGCTTACGTTGGCGATAAATTAGTAGCCAGTGGCGAATACATGTTTGCACTTGTGAGAAAGTAATATTCTAAAAACTTAAGAGAAAATGTGATACTGGTACATTTTCTCTTGAATATTATAAAATTTCTCTGTTAATGATTGTAAAATCCTTTAAAATGAAAGTTCACAAATTTTGTTTTATTACGATTATGTAATTAATAAAGCAAGCATATAGCGTAATAGTCGCAATCTCAACAGAGCAAGGAGTGACATAGATGATAGTAGTAGGCATGGAAAATGCTACCTCTAATATACATAGCACAGCGGTGGTACATCCGGACGCCAAAATCGGCAAAGGGGTAATTATAGGCCCCGGTGCCGTGATTGGGGAAAATGTAACCATCGGTGACGGCACCAAAATAGGCGCCAATGTAGTAGTAGGCGGATGGACTACCATTGGACAACGTTGTGAAATTTACCCCGGCGCCGCTGTCGGTTTGGAACCGCAGGATTTGAAGTTCAAAGGGGAAAAAAGTTTTTGTAATATCGGTGATGAAACAGTCATTCGCGAATGTGTTACCATCAGTCGTGCAACCGGTGAAGGCGAAGAAACTCGTGTAGGCAATAACTGTCTGTTCCAGGCATGCACTCATGTTGCTCATAACTGTATTGTAGGCAATAATGTAATTATGAGTAATTGTGCAGGGCTTGCGGGCCATGTAATTGTTGAAGATCGTGTTGTTATCGGTGGTATCGCCGGAATTCATCAATTCGTAAAAATCGGTCGTAATGCTATGGTTGGCGGTATGGCTAAAGTAGTACAGGATATTCCGCCATACGTAATTGCCGACGGCCAGCCTGCTCGTGTAATCGGCCTTAATTCGGTAGGTTTATCCCGTGCCGGAATTTCTGAAGAAGTACGTCATGATTTAAAACAGGCTTTCCGCATTATTTATCGTTCCGGTTTCAGCTTATCCAGAGCGATTGAAGAAATGGAAATGCAATTAAACTCTTCCGTAGAAATTGAAAACCTATTGCGTTTCTTACGCAATGCAGACCGCGGCATTATGCGCCTTCGTCGTGATTAAAAAGTAAGAGTCTTGCCTTGACGGGTCAAAAGAGTGGTTTGACCCTGAAAGGGAAGGCTCTTTTTGTTCAAAAATAAGGTGAAATTTGATATAATATAATATATTATGTCTATAAAAAACTGGGAGGAAACGATGGCAAAAGTCGGATTACTGGCCGGCGTAGGTAAATTGCCGGTAGAATTTTTACGAGCAGCGCAATCGGAAGGCTATGAAGTAGTCGTTATTGCTGTTATTCCCGACACGGAACCGGCACTTAGAGCGGAAGCTGATGCGTTTTATGAAATTAATGTGGCTAAAATTGATAAAATCTTTAAAACACTTCATAAAGAAGGCATCACGGAAGTTACTATGCTGGGCAAAGTAACAAAAGAGATTTTATTTAAAGGGTTGGTAATGCCGGATTTACGCACTATTCGGTTGTTGACGAAATTGCGTAATCGCAAAGATGATACCATTATGCTGACTATTGTGGAAGAGTTGCATAAAGAAGGTATTAACGTAGTAGACCAGACCGTTTATATGAAACCGCTTATGCCTAAGGCGGGCGTTTTGACGAAAGCCAAACCGTCCAAGGAACAAATGGCGGATATCCTCTTCGGTTTTGATGTGGCAAAACAAATGGGCGGACTTGATATCGGTCAGACCGTAGTGGTTAAAGACATGGCGGTCATGGCGATAGAAGCGATTGAAGGTACTGATGCCTGCATTAAGCGTGGCGGTGCCTTGGGACGCGGTAATGCGGTGGTTGTAAAAACGGCCAAGCCGCGCCAGGATGTACGCTTTGATGTGCCGGCCGTAGGCCTTACGACAATCAAATCCATGCTCGACAGTGATTGTAAAATTTTGGCTATGGAAGCGGAGCGAACAATCTTTGTAGAACAGGAAGAAGTTCTTAAGCTGGCCAATGAAAAAGGATTAATCATCTGTGCCGTTGACGGTCCCGATGAAGAATAATTAATATCTTGGAGGTTCTGATGAAAGTCATGTTTTCCGCCGGAGAAGCATCGGGCGATACGCATGCAGCCAGTGTGGCCGGTGCGTTAAAAAAATTATATCCCGAAGTAACCATGCTCGGTATGGGCGGTTCGCTCATGGCTGCGGCCGGTGTTGAGATTGTTTATGATATTAAACAACTCGGCTATATCGGCATTGTGGAAATTGTTAAGGCATTGCCTTCTTTTTTCAAACTAAGAACTTATTTAAAAGAAATTATGATACGGGAAAAGCCGGATGTGTTGGTCTGTGTAGATTATCCCGGTTTTAATATGAAACTGGCTAAAGTGGCTCATGACCTGGGAATTCCGGTTGTATATTATATTGCGCCTACTATTTGGGCATGGCATCGCAGTCGCGGTAAAGATATTGCTAAAACCGTGACGAAAGTAGCCTCCATATTTCCGTTTGAAGCGGAAGCCTATCGCGAGTTTGGCGTTGATGTGGAATTTGTGGGGAATCCGTTGGTAGATATTGTGAAGCCGACTATGAGCTATGAAGAAAGCACAGCCTATTTCAATATGCCGGCTGATACTAAACGGATATTACTCATGCCGGGAAGTCGCAAGCAGGAAGTAATGGGACTTTTGGACCGCATGTTGGCAGGTGCGGAGCTTGTTATGCAAAAGCATAGCAATTTGGCATTTTACTTGCCGCGTGCGCATACGATTGATAAAGAAGAATTAGATGCGATTATTGTCAAATATAAGGTGCCGGTTACCATAACGGAAGATCATACTTATGACTTGATGCAAAGCTGTGATTTATGTTTGGCGGCGTCGGGAACGGCAACGCTTGAAACAGCTTTAATGGGGTTGCCTACCATTTTGCTGTACCGTTTATCGCCGGTAACATTTATGCTTGGCAAATTATTGGTTAATTTAACTCATGTGGGCTTGCCGAATATTGTGGCGGGCCGTGAAGTGATTCCCGAATTATTGCAGGGCGAGGTAACACCTGTGAATATTGCAGCACAATTGAATTCGCTGCTGGATGATTCGGCTAGACGAAATACCATGATTGAAGATTTGCACCACGTTAAAGAAGCGTTGGGCGGAGCCGGGGCAGTGGAGCGGGTGGCCCAATTGGTAGCATCCGTGGCCGGCGAGAGTCATAAGGTTTCGGAGGATATGAATGGGAAGTTATAAACGATTATTAGTATACATCAAACCATATATCGGACGCTTGGTATTCGGTCTTGTTTGTATGATTTTAGCGGCAGCTGCTTATTTAGTAGTGCCTTGGCTTATTAAAAACGTTGTGGATGACGTGCTTCAAGCCAAAGATATGGCCATGTTAAATCTCATCGTGGTTGCTATTTTATTGGTATTCTTAGTGCGTGGCTTTGCCACCTACGGCCAGACTTACACTATGAGCTATATCGGTCAGCGCGTTATCATCGACATTCGCGAAGCCCTGTTTAAACATTTACAACGTCTTGATCAAGCGTATTTTGATCGTCGTAAGACGGGCGTAGTCATGAGTAATTTAACAAATGACGTCGGGGCTTTACAGACGGCTATCGTCGATAATCTGATTTCCTTCATTACCGAAGGGGTTACGTTGGTGGGGTCTTTGGTTTCTATGATTCTTATCGACTGGAAGCTCACCTTGGTAACACTGATTATCGTGCCGATTGTGCTTGGCCTTATCAATATTTTCGGCAAACGTTTACGCTCTGCCGGTCATGAAGTACAGGGCCGTATAGCGGATATTACGTCGCTTTTGCAGGAAGTTATTTCCGGGATTCGCGTTGTTCGCTCCTTTGCCCGTGAAGATTACGAAGTTGTACGTTTTGAAAAGGAAAATAAGCGCAATTTTCTGGCTGCTATGAAAGCTACCAAGTTATCCGCTTTGTTGAGCCCGCTCGTTGAATTTTCCGCCGCTATTGCGGTAACGGTAATTCTCTGGTACGGCGGTTATTCCGTAGTTACCGGTGCGATTTCCGCCGGGTCTTTAATCGCTTTCTTGATTTATGCGATTAACTTGTCCAACCCGGTTAAGCGATTAAGTCAAGTATACGGCAATATTCAAAAAGCTATGGCTGCCGGCGACCGTGTGTTTGAGATTTTGGATACGGAACCGGAAGTTAAAGAGAAAAAAGATGCCGTTGCCTTACCTGATTTAGCAGGGCAGGTTGAGTTCGATCATGTGTCGTTCTCCTATGACGGTGAAAAAATGGCTTTAAATGATGTATCGCTTACGGTGCCGGCCGGCCGCGTTGTGGCCATTGTAGGTCCGTCAGGTGCCGGTAAAACAACGATTGCCAATTTGTTACCGCGCTTTTATGATGTAACTTCGGGGACATTGCGCATTGATGGTATCGATGTACGCGATGTGACATTTAATTCGTTGCGAGAACAAGTAGGTTTGGTGCCTCAGGAAACGATGTTATTTAACTCGACAATTCGTGATAATATTTTATACGGCCGTTTAGACGGTACGGAAGAAGAAGTGTACGCGGCAGCTAAAGCGGCCAATGCGTTGGAATTTATTGAAAAATTACCGCATGGTTTCGATACTATGGTGGGTGAACGCGGCAGTTCTTTATCGGGCGGTCAGCGACAACGTATCGCTATTGCCCGTGCTATTTTGAAGAATCCTAAGATTTTGATCTTAGATGAAGCTACATCCGCACTTGATACGGAAAGCGAAAAGTTAGTACAGGAAGCGTTGGAGCGTTTGATGAAGGGCCGCACGGCTTTTGTTATTGCTCACCGCCTCAGTACCATCAAGAATGCGGATCAGATTATTGTCTTGCGTCAGGGCCATATTGAAGAAATGGGGACTCATGAAGATTTACTCGCTCAAAACGGTCTTTATCAACATTTATATTCGGTGCAATTTGCTAGTAAAGGACACTAAGGATGTATTGGGTATACAACATATTACTAATTATATATTGGATTGGTTTGATACCGGTCATCCTCTATCGCCTGGCGTTTGAAGAAGGGTTCTACGAGCGTATTCGGCAGAGTGCCGGTTTCATGCCCGACACCTTGATGCGTAAAATTGAAGGGCGTCGTGCCATTTGGGTGCATGCCGCTTCGGTTGGTGAAATCGTAGCAACCAGTCCGATTGTTAAAGATATTAAGAAAAAATTTCCGGAAGCGGTTGTAGTTGTATCTGTTGTTACCGCAACCGGTCATGCCATGGCGTATCGCATTATTCCGGAAGCAGAAGGGATTATCTTTTTCCCTTTGGATTTGCCGTTTTTGACACGTCGTATTCTTGATATCATTAAACCGATTACGATTTTATTGGTTGAAACTGAAATTTGGCCGAACTTCTTGCGCATTGCGGAAAATGAAAAAATTCCAGTGATGATGGTAAATGGGCGTATCAGCGATCGCAGTATGAAACGCTATTGGATGATTCGTTCGTTTACTAAAGAAATGCTCGCTTCGATTCAATATTTCTGCATGCAATCTAAATTGGATGCGGAATATATTGAGTATCTGGGGGCAGCCAAAGAACGCATTACCGTAACGGGTAATACAAAATACGATCAGACGTATGCACAGGTAACGGATGAGGAGAAACTTAAGCTGCAGGATGAATTCGGTTTTGGCCGTAACCATCCGATCATTGTAGCAGGCAGTACTCATCGTGGTGAAGAAGATGCCGTTTTGAATGCTTTTAATGAAATTTTGAAAGCTTATCCGGAAGCTCGTTTATTAATTGCACCACGTGAGATTATGCGCGGCAATGATGTGAAAGCACTGGCCGAGAAGTTTGGCTTAAAATCTATTTGTCGCAGTGAAATGACCGGACCGGTACATGAAAAGACGCCGGTAGTAGTACTCGATACCATCGGCGAATTGGGACGTCTTTACAGTTTAGGCGATATTATATTTGTAGGCGGTTCGCTGGTACGAACAGGTGGTCATAATATTTTGGAACCGGCGGCTCACGGTAAACCGATTCTGGTTGGGCCGCATATGTTCAATTTTAAAGAAATTTATTCACTCTTAAGTTCACGTAAAGCCTGTCTCATGGTTAAGGATGGCAAAACGTTAACAGATACAATGCTTATGTTGTGCAAAAATAAAGAACTTCGTGATACGATGGGAAAAAATTGCCTGGACATTATTTATGAAAATCGCGGAGCTACTCAGCGCAATACGGAAGAGTTGCGTAAATTATTTGAAAGTTATCACATCATTCCGTAAATAGCGGTTTACGGTAAAGGAGGTAAGAGCTCATGAAAGGGGAACAACTGTTTAAAGAGTTGGTGAGCGGCCGGGCAAAAGGGCCGTTGGCTGATGTAGCCAGAGGCGGTCTCGGTTTACTAAGCCTGGTATATGCCCAAGGTGCGACCTATCGTAATCAAAAATTTGATAAATATGAAGGCGTAACGCGAGCGACTGTACCCGTTATCAGCGTCGGCAATATTACGGCCGGCGGTACGGGTAAAACGCCGATGGTGCGCTACATCTGTCAATTTTTGGAAGCGTTAAATAAGGCACCGGCTGTACTTAGTCGCGGTTACCGCGCTGAGGACAACCAGGATACCATCGTTGTATCGCACCGCGGCCGTTTGGAAGTAACCCCTGCCGTGAGCGGTGACGAAGCATGGCTCTTAGGCAAAGGCTTGGGGCATACCAGTGTAGTTATCGGTCGTGAACGAGTGGCCTCCGCTCAATTGGCGACAACTACGCTTGGCAGTGATATACTTGTATTGGACGATGGCTTTCAGCATCGTAAATTGGCTCGTGATTTAGATATCGTACTGATTGATGCGGCCAACCCGTTCGGCTACGAACATGTGTTGCCGCGCGGCCTTTTGCGGGAACCGTTAGACGGTTTACGTCGAGCTGATTTGTTTGTATTGACTAAAACAGATCAGGTGCCGGCTGATATTTTATTCGGGATTAAACATCGTCTTGAACAATTGGCTCCGAATGTGCCGATTATGGAGACAATTCACAAACCGTTGGGGCTGCAAACTTTAGATTCTTGGGAACGCAATGAAGATCCGCAAGCATCTGCGGCAGGTGTTGTTCAGCATAAATTTTTGACGGTGAGCGGTATCGGTCGTCCTGAATCTTTCCGTCATACCTTGACCGCGTTAGGATATGAAGTCTTAGATAGTCTTGATTTCGGTGATCATCACGAATATACTACCGATGATGTGGTAAAAATGTGGTGTACGGCTTTTGCCAAAGGTGCTACGGCTATCGTAACGACAGAAAAGGATGCCGTTAAATTAAGTCAAATGCAAGCCGTTCATGATTTAAAAATTCCTGTATTTGTTATCCCTATCGGTATTGAATTTATCAAGGGCGAAGAAGAGTTTAAAGCATACATTAAAGGTTTAGGAAAGAAGGATACGTTATGAAAATAGCTTGCGTCATTCCGGCACGATATGCATCAACGCGTTTGCCGGGCAAACCATTGGCGGATATTGCCGGTAAACCGATGATTCAACGTGTGTACGAACAAGTGGCAAAAGCAGCCGTACCCGATGAAGTCATTGTAGCCACCGATGATGCCCGTGTATTTGATGTGGTACAGGCATTTGGCGGCACGGCCATTATGACGAAGGTTGATCATCTAACCGGTACCGATCGATTGGCCGAAGTAGCTGAGGCCAGACCCGATATTGATGTAATTATTAATGTACAGGGCGATGAACCGTTGATTGCACCGGATTTAATCGATAGTTTGGGCGCTTTGTTCCGCACGGATGAAGCTCTTAAGATGGCTACTGTCGGGGCACCGCTTAACGAAGCGGAGTATAATGAACCGTCGGCTGTAAAAGTTATCTGTAATCTAAAAGGGCAGGCTATGTATTTTTCCCGTTCCTTGATTCCGTATCCTCGCAATGCCTTTGTGAATGCACCGCTTAAACATATCGGCATTTATGCATACACCCGTGAGTTCCTTCTGGAGTTTGCCAAAATGGCACCGACACCGGCAGAACTGACCGAATCGTTGGAACAGTTGCGAGCTCTGGAGAATGGGGTAACAATTCAAGTTATAAAAACCGATGCCCGTTTTATCGGTGTTGATACGCCGGAAGATTTGGCAGCTGTTAATGAAATTTTTAAAAAACAGGCTGAATAATCGTGAAATCGTCGGTTTTTACATATAAATTTTAAGTTCAACGTGTATTATATAAGGAGATATTCATGAAAGAAGTTAAAGTAGGCAACTTAACCCTCGGTGGCGGCAAAGGTCTCTTTTTGATGGCCGGCCCTTGTGTAATTGAAGATCCGGAACGTACGCTGAATATCGGTCGTCGTGCCAAAGAAATTTGTGAACGCGTCGGCATTCCGTATATCTTTAAAGCTTCGTTTGACAAAGCAAATCGCTCCAGCTTTAATTCTTTCCGCGGCCCGGGTCTTGTGGAAGGGCTTAAAATCTTAGCTCATATTAAAAAAGAATTACAGGTTCCAATCATCAGCGACATTCATTCGATTGAACAGATTGAACCGGCTGCCGAAGTTCTTGATATCTTGCAAATTCCGGCTTTCTTATGCCGTCAGACCGACCTCGTATACGGTGCCGCTAAAACCGGTAAAGCCGTAAGCATTAAAAAAGGTCAATTCTTGGCTCCGAAAGATATGAGCAATGTTGTTAAAAAAGTGGAAGAAGCGGGCAATCAGAATTTGATGCTCACGGAACGCGGAGCTACTTTCGGCTACAACAATCTTGTTGTTGATATGCGTTCCTTCCCGATTATGCGCAGCTTTGGTTACCCTGTTATTTTTGATGCTACGCATAGCGTACAATTGCCTGGCGGTGCCGGCACCAGCTCATCCGGTCAGCGTGAATTTGTGCCTAATTTAGCACGTGCAGCTGCCGGTGCCGGTGTTGACGGTTTCTTCATGGAAGTTCATGACAATCCGGAAGAAGCATTATCCGATGGTCCCAACATGGTTCGTTTGGATGATTTAGAAGCTATGTTGCGCGATTTAGTAGCAATTGACAAAATTGTTAAAGGTTAATTAACGAATTGACGAATTGACGAATAGAGGGGATGGAACATCCATGAACGTTTTGGAGCAAGCGGCTCAAGTGCTTCACGAAGAAGCACAGGCTATTGAAAAATTAATCACAACTTTAGACGGTAATTTCATCGATGCGGTGAATATGATTTTAAATTCTCATGGACGCGTGGTTTGCACCGGTATGGGCAAATCCGGTCACATTGCCCGTAAAGTGGCGGCTACTTTGGCATCCACGGGCACACCGGCTTTGTTTCTGCATCCCGGTGAAGGTGTTCACGGAGATCTCGGTATGGTTACCTCGGAAGATATCGTACTGGCTTTTTCCAATAGCGGTGAAACCGGCGAAGTGATTAGTTTATTGCCTTCATTACGGCGCATCGGAGCAAAGTTAATCAGTGTAGTAGGCAAACATAACTCCACCTTGGCCAAAAATTCGGACATTGTTTTATTGGTTGAAGTAGAACGGGAAGCTTGTCCGCTCGGTTTGGCTCCGACGACCAGTACAACGGTAGCGTTGGCTTTGGGTGACGCGTTAGCCGTATGTCTCTTGGATCGACATAAATTTACGCCGGAAAACTTTGCTATTTTCCATCCGGGTGGCTCTTTGGGGCGCAAATTACTCTTAACCGTTGAAAATATTATGCACAGCGGTGAAGATAATCCGGTAGTTTATAAAGGGGCCAGCGTGCGTGATGCTTTATTTGTCATGACGGAAAAAGGTCTCGGTGCTACCAATGTGGTTGATGAAGAAGGCCAATTAATCGGATTGGTTACGGATGGTGACATTCGTCGCGGTCTTGATGCGGGCAGCAATTTCTTGGAATGGCCGGTGGAAGACATGATGACTACTATGCCGCGTACCATTACCAAAGATAAGCTCGCTGCGGAAGCGCTTCACTTAATGGAAAAAAATCAGCCGCGACCAATTACGGTATTACCGGTGGTTGATGAAAATAAACAATGTTTAGGTATTGTACATATTACAGACTTGTTGCGTCGAGGTATTGTATAATGAAAGTACGCTGTTTAATATTAGATGTAGATGGCGTCATGACCGAAGGCGGTATTATTTATACCGCTGCCGGAGATGAAATTAAAGTCTTTAATTCCCAAGACGGCTTGGGCCTTGCTTTAGCACGGCGAGGCGGTTTGAAATTAGCCGTTATTACGGGACGTTATTCTAAAATGGTAGAGCGTCGCACGGAAGAATTAAAATTTGATTTTGTCCGCATGGCCTGTCATAATAAGACGGCTGCTATCAATGAGTTAGCCGAAGAGTTGGGGATTTCAACTTCAGAAATGGCCTACATGGGCGATGATTTAAATGATTTGGGCGCACTTCACACTGTGGGGTATCCTATGGCACCGGCTAACGGTGTAGCGGAAGTAAAAGCTGTTGCTAAATTTATAGCTTCAAAATTGGGCGGTCATGGAGCCGTTCGTGAAGCTATTGAGCATATTTTTAAAGAAAACGGCCGTTGGGATGAATTGGTTGAAGATTATAAGAATGAAATATATAGTCAGGGACAATAGCGAAAGGAGGTACGTACGGTATGTCAAATGAGTGGCAATATAAACTGTTAAAAGGCTTAAGTGCGTTGACTTGTAAATTGTCGTATCGCACGATACTTCGGATAGGGGCAACAATCGGGCCTTTATATTCGCTGTTTGGCAAAAAACAAAAGAAACGCGGCATTTATAATGTCATGAAAGGTATGAACGTTTCGGAAGAGGAAGCAAACCGAATTTTATGTGAATTATTCAAAAATTTAGGCCGTTCCGCTTTTGAAATTTTGTACATGCCTAACTTAACTAAGGAATTTATTGCCGAGCATATTGAATTGCACGGTTTGGAATATTTGGATAAAGCATTGGCTGAACAACGCGGGGTCGTTATTTTGACGGCTCATGTGGGCAACTGGGAATGGATGGGCGCAGCATTGGCTGCTTGCGGTTATCCGTCTACGACAATTGTTAAAAAACAGCCGAATGCTCAAGTTACGCGATTACTCAATGAATATCGTGAAATGGTAGGGCTTGAAGTGTTTGCTCGCGGCGGTTCTGAAATGATTCGTGCCGTTAAAGCGATGAAACAGAAAAAACTGCTTGGCTTCTTAGCCGATCAGGACGGTTATATTCAGGGCTTGCCGGTTGAATTTTTGGGCCAGGAGTCGTCGGCTGTTACCGGCCCGGCTACCTTTGCTCAGAAGTTTAAGGCACCGGTGGTACCTGTTTTTACATATCGTAAACCGAATGGTGTAGGTCATGTAGTGGAAATATTACCGCCGCTTTACTACGAAGATACGGGGAATGAAGCGGAAGATATTTATCGTCTGACGGAAGCAACCGTACGAGTTACGGAAGATTTTATCAGACAGCACCCTACCGAATGGTTGTGGTTCCAACATCGTTGGAATACCAAATTAAATGAGATTGTGGATATTGAGGAAAAACTGAAGGTGAGGGACGCAGTTCATGCTAAAAAATAAGAAAACGATTTTAGGCATAGCTATCGTACTGGCTTTGGTGGGGGCGTTTATCTGGATATTTATAATCAGTGATACGGAAACGCCGGAAGATCCGACGCAACCGAAGGGGAATTTAGTGACCTTTGAAGGCTCAACCATCACAGAAGAACAAGACGGCAAAACAGCTTGGGCCGTTTCGGCGGAACAGATTAAAGTGAATCCTAAAACCAAAGAAATTTATCTGACCAATATGAAAGGTACCTTTTATGACGGCAATAAAACTTTGGTCGTAACGGCTCCGCGCGGTTATATGACGGGTGACCATAATAAAATGCAGTTAGCCGGCGGTGTAAAAGGTACTGACGGTGGCGATACGGAATTGACCACAGAAGCGATTTCTTTTGATAATAAGACGAAAAAATTGACATCTGAAACACCGTTTACCTTCAGTAATAATGATGCTGTGGTAACCGGCGATCAATTGGAAGCCGATGTAGTATTGAATAAAGTCATGGCTAAGGGTCATGCTAAATTAGTAAAGAAGTGATGGGAGGATTTCACACATGAAATTGTCAAAAGTTATGGCTGTAGCAGCCATCGTGGCAGGGTTTGCCGTGCCGGTTTGGGCGGCTGCATCCAATATGTCCATTACCGCCGACACCTTGGAATATGACGGTAACAGCGGGATTGCCAAAGCTAACGGCAATGTGGTAATCATCAATGAAGATAAAACGATGACCGGCAAGGCAGGTTGGTACAACACGAAGACACAGGAAGCTGATTTAACCGGTGGTGTCAGCATGATTGGTACCGATACATCCTTATCGGCTCAGACATTGCACAGTACTAACAATGAGCAGTTGCAAGCTACCGGTAATGTACGTTTACAAAAAGACACTAAACAGGTATTCGGTGATACCGTTACGTATAACACGACAACCGAGTATGGTACGTCGCGCGGCAATGCCAAACTTGTTATGGATGATGCCGTATTGACCGGTGATTATGTGCAAGGCTGGCTTAACCAGATTCGCGCTACCGCCGAAGGTAATGTAACTTTGCACAGTGCTAAACATAATTTGGATGCCAGCGCCGATAATGCAGTGTATACGCAGACTCCGGGGCAGAATGACGGTGTCGCTTATTTAACCGGTAATGCACATGCCGTACAAAACGGTAATGTACTTAATGCACCGGAATTAAAATTAGAAATGCAGGATAATTCAGTACAAACTGTAGGTGGGCGCAGTACTTTGATTATTACGCCTCAGCAGTAAGGAGTCGTTTGAATGTTTATTGAAACCCGAGATTTAGTAAAAACCTATAAGGGACGCAATGTTGTGGATGGTGTCAGCGTTCGCGTAGAAGAAGGCGAAGTTGTGGGGTTGCTGGGTCCTAACGGGGCCGGTAAGACAACTACCTTCTATATGATAGTAGGAATCGAAAAACCGAATAAAGGGACAATCACTATCGGGGAGAAAGATATTACGAAGATGCCCATGTATAAACGAGCCGATCAGGGGATCGGTTATTTGCCGCAGGAAGCATCCGTATTTCGCTCCCTTTCTGTGGAAGACAATATCCGCGCCATGTTGGAAACAACGACTAAATCGAAGGCGGAGATTGCAGAAACGGTGGAGTCCTTACTACAAGAGTTCCATATTGAACATGTGCGTCATCGCACGGGTATGCAATTATCCGGCGGTGAACGTCGTCGTGTTGAAATTGCTCGTTGTATTGCGTTGGCACCGCGTTTTATCTTATTGGATGAACCGTTTGCCGGCGTTGATCCGATTGCCGTGGCCGATATTCAGTCGATTATTCGTCATTTGAAGGCCCGTGGCATCGGTGTATTGATTACGGACCATAATGTGCGTGAAACATTGGGCATCGTTGACCGAGCATATATTTTGAGCAATGGCAAGATTCTTTTAGAAGGTTCGGCCGATGAAGTTGCCAACAGTCCGGTGGCGCGTAAACATTATTTAGGTGACAGTTTTAACATGTAGGGGCTGGTGATATAAGAACATGCGAATATTAGATAAATATATTTTAAAAAGCTTTATAGGCCCCTTTCTCTTCGGTATTTTCGCGTTTACCAGTATCTTCGTAGGGACCGGTACCTTATTCCGTATTGCACAATACATTACAGAATACGGGGCATCCTTATGGTCGGTAACGAGAGCCTTTATTTTGGCTTTGCCGAGTATTGTGGTGCTTACGTTCCCGATGGCGGTACTCTTGGCTTCACTTTTGGCGTTCGGTCGTTTGAGCGGTACTAGTGAGATTATCGTAATGCGTGCCGGTGGCATGAGCTTTTTGCGCTTGGCCATGCCGGTATATATTGCGGCGTTTTTTATTTCTATCGGCGCTATTGCCTTCAACGAATATGTAGTCCCGGCGTCAAACCATGCGTATCAGAATATTATTCGAAATGAGATTAAAAAACAGGCAGAACCGCCGGCTCAAGAGCATATTGTTTTGAAAACGATGGAAGGGGACAATATCAGTACCCTTATGTATGCCAAACGATATGATTCAACGACTAAGCTCATTAACGGTGTTACGGCCCAGCTTTTCACGAATGGTGAAGTCACACAGATTGAGCATGCCGATACGGCTACCTGGAACGGTACCTATTGGGTAATGCACAACGGTGTTATCTATGATTTGGCTGCTGACGGCAACGGTGTGGAACGTACTATGCGTTTTAAAGACCAGGTATTGCCGATAGCTAAAGATCCGGATCAGATTTCGCAGGAACAGCGTGATCCGCAAGAAATGACGATTAAAGAATTGCGTCAGCAAATAAAAGCGTTAAATGCAAGTTATGTAACGGCTACGAAGTGGGAAATGGAAATGTATCAACGCTTTACCATTCCGATTGCCAGCTTTGTATTCGCTTTGGTGGGAGCTCCTTTAGGGCTTCAGAAGCAACGCTCCAGCTCATCCATCGGTTTCGGTCTCAGTGTTATCATTATCTTCGTGTATTACGGGATTATGACATTCACGGGCGCTCTCGGTAAAGGCGGAGCCTTACCGCCGCTTGTAGCGGCAGTTATTCCCGATACGTTGGGGATTATAGCGGGCTTATGGCTCAACTGGAAAGTTTCTAAATAAGTTTTATAACGATAAATGACCTTGGTAGCTCTGCTTGCCAAGGTCATTTTTTATAAGGTGATGACAGACCATGTTTATTGCCGATTATTGTCGGATAATCCCGAGACTATAAAATGACGATTTTTTTCATGGACTTTACTTTTTCTTTTCTTGAAAATAGAGTACAATAGAAACGGAACCTATAAGTTTCAGTTTCTCATTAGCAAATGTAATTAAATAAGTAGCAGACCGTTATATAAAATAAAGGTTGAGTATACAACAACAGATTTGATTATAAGACAGAAAGGAGTGCGCTCGACATGTTGGTCGGTTTAAATATAATCTTAATTATTGCTATCATGGGCGGCGCCATTGCTTTCATTGGCGATAAATTAGGTACGAAAATCGGTAAGCGTCGTATGTCCATTTTCGGCCTCAGACCTAAACATACATCTATTATTATGACAATTGTTACAGGGATTTTAATTTCTGCATTTACATTAGGCGTGTTGGCTATTGCTTCGGAAAATGTCCGCATTGCTCTTTTTGGGATGGAACAATTGAGAGCGGAAATGAATCAACTTAATAGTGATGTAGCGGCTAAGAATAAAGAATTAGAAGCAGGTAAGAAAGAATTGAGTGAGAAGACGGTTGCGTTAAACTCAATGCGTCAGGACGTACAGGCTACCCAGGCTGAGTTGGAAGAAGCACGGGCAGCTCGTAATGCCATGAGTGAAGAACTGGTTTCCGTACAGGATGCGTATCGTCAGGCTGATGCTCGTTTGGCACAATCGGCGAAAGATATTAAAAGCCTTGAAAATACTCGTCAGGAATTGGAACAACATATTGAAGATTTGCGAGTTACCACTAAGCGGCTGGAAGATGGGATTACCCATGTACGTGAAGGGACCGTTCTGTTCCGTGTCGGCGAAGTTTTAAGCGGTGCTTTAGTTCGTCCGGGGTTGTCGGAAGAGGAAAGTGCCAAAGCAATCAGCAGTATTTTAAATGATACTAACGGCTTGATTTTACGTCGCCTCGGCATTGATGAAAACCGTGCTGTAATTTATGTAAGTCGCAGTAATTTGGATGAAGTGGCCAAACAGGTTGCCAGTGCTACGGAACCGATGACAATTCGTGTTACGGCAGCAGCCAATATTATTTACGGTGAAGCGGCTTTGGCTGAAATTCATGCGTATCCGTATCAAAAGGTTTATGATAAGGGCGATGTGATTTGGTCGGCTGATGTTCAAGGCGGCGACAATGCTCAATTTACTGTTCTTTCCTTCTTAAAAGATGTAAACGCTCAAGCCAAAGCAAAAGGTATTTTACCTGATCCTTTGAGCGGTGACGTAGGATCTTTGCCGGGGGACGAATTGTTTGATGCTATTCGTCAGTTGAGTCGTTTAAGCGGTCCGGTTCGCTTGAAAGCGGTTGCTGTTGAAGATATCTATACGACCGGTCCTATTCAAATAGAATTGCGTATTGAACCGGTTCGAACAGCTGAAGAGTAATTTATGGATTAATGAGTTGTGTTGATAGTATATAAAATTAATGCAATTTGAGATTCAATGATTTTAATTATGCTAAAAAAGCATAGATTATATAAGAATTAGTAACTAAGCCTTGTTACTTATATGGTATAATAAATTATATCGAAAAGATTCGTTTGAAAAGCAATGATGTTTTTTTGCAATAAAGCCTTAGTTTATGCGAGACATTGTAATGGTCGGATTGCTTATAAACTGAGTTATCGATTTGATTACTATGATGGAACAGATAGAATGCTGCCGATAGCTTAGCTACCGACAGCATTTTTTGCGAAAACTTTTAGGTACTGTTGGTTGATCGGCCAACGGAGTGAATAGTAAAGGAGGATTGAGATGCAGGAAGATACAAAGTTGAAACATGAAGTTCAGAATGAAACTTTGAATGCCACTGCTGCCGAACCTTTATTATTGGCGGTCGATCCGGGCCGTGAGAAAAGCGGCGTGGCCGTTATGACAGCCGCGGCGGCGACGTTGGTATTTAAGGATATTTTGCCTACCGCTGAATTAACGGATGGTTTAAAAGCTCTACTTAATAAGTTTAAGACTGTTAATGAATTAATTTGCGGCAACGGTACGAATCATAAATTTGTATTTCATATTTTGGAGACCTTGGCCAAAACCGAGGGGGTGCCGGTTTCGTTGGCTGAAGAAGCCCACACGACGGAAGCGGCGCGCAAACGTTATTTTGAGTTTCACCCGCCAACCGGCTTGAAACGGCTGGTACCTAAAGGGATGCTATATCCGCCGGTACCTGTCGATGATTTTACGGCTTGGATAATCGGTGAGCAATATATTTTGGGTAAAAAAGAAAGGGGATAGACAATGGCAGCAGGTAAGCGTATACAAAAATTAACTTGGAAAGATATGGCAGTTCGTTACATTTGGATGATTATAGGGGCTATCATTTATACCTTCGGTTTGGATGTATTTCTCGTTCCAAACAGCATCATCGACGGTGGTGTTGTCGGTATATCATTGATGGCGTCTGAGTTGACCGGTTTATCATTCAGTTTGTTCGTTGTAGTTATTAATATACCGTTTCTCTATGTAGGTTATCGCCTCATCGGGCGCAACTTTACCATTGCCACCTTGTTTTCGGTAATGTGTATCTCCGTATTTTCGCTATTCATGCATGATGTTTCGCCGGTTACCATTGATCCGTTCTTGGCGTCTATTTTCGGCGGTATCATTCTTGGTTTGGGCGTAGGTATCATTATTCGTAACGGCGGTTCTTTGGACGGAACTGAAATTGTAGCGATTATTTTTGATAAGAAAACCAGCTTTTCCGTAGGCGAAATCGTAATGTTTTTTAACCTCTTTATCTTGGGGGCAGCCGGTTTCGTATACAGTTGGAACAGTGCCATGTACTCCTTAATTGCGTACTTCGTAGCCTATAAGATGATTGATATTACCATTACCGGTCTTGAAGAATCCAAGGGCGTTATGATTATTACGGACTATCCGGATGAAATCAGTGAAGTACTTACCAAACGACTCGGTCGTGGGGTAACGGTCCTTTTTGGCGAAGGTGGGTATTCAAAACAACCGAAAAAAGTGCTATACTCAGTAGTGACGCGTTTAGAAATTACCAAATTAAAAGATGTGGTATATGAAAATGACGAAAATGCGTTTATTACTATTTCCGACGTGCATGATGTATTTGGCGGTCAATTCGGTAAGAAGACGATTCACTAAATCATGGGCACAGTTCTTTGAAGAAAGGAGTCCGATTTTCGGCGCATAAGGCAAACTTGGCTAACGAGCTGAACAGGTTGTTACCATATTGCCGTTTGAGTTTTAAAACAATGAGTGCGGTAAGAAAATCGGAAGGTTGTATGGCAGAAGAAAAGTCAATAGGGAAACAGATTATACATGAAATCGGCGAATGGTTATATGCCATTATTATTGCTTTGGCAATTGCGATTGTAGTGCATTTATTCTTGGGGCAGATTACCCGGGTATCCGGTGAATCCATGGAGGATACGTTACACAACGGTGATTTTTTGGTGGTATCCAAATGGGATCATATTCGCGGTAATATGCCGCAGTACGGTGAAATTGTTATCATCGACAGCCGTGTCAATCGTGAGCGTACCTGGGAAGACGATGTAACGGATGTAGTATCCAATTATATGTCTATTTTCAGTAAATCGGCGGAACGTCATGATGCTTGGGTAAAACGTGTTATCGGCTTACCGGGCGATACCTTGGAATTTAAAGCTGGCCATGTATGGCGTAACGGTAAGGAATTGGAAGAACCGTACACAAAAGAGCCTACTATGCAATATAGTCAGACCGCACCGGTAGTTGTACCTGAAGGTCATGTGTTTGTTATGGGGGATAATCGAAATCATTCCAGTGACAGCCGTTTTATCGGGCCGGTTCCGATTAAAAACGTTATCGGTCATGTAGTGTATGATTTCAGTTTTTAAGTTTGAAACATTTGCTTAAATAAGTTTGCAGAATATCGGTTGAACTCTGCTTCGGCAGGGTTCAACTTTTTAATTTATACTTTGTTTATTTGCCAAGTATTCTGAATTTTAGTACAATAAAGGCGCAATTAAGGAAACGGAGGCGGCCTATGTTATTGTCAGTAGTAGTGCCCGTGTATAACGAAGAGGCAAATATTAAGAAGTTCTACAACTCGGTCAAAGAAGTGCTTAACACGCTACCTTATGACCAGGAGATAATTTTTGTGGACGACGGTTCGTCCGATGATTCGGCAACAATGCTCAGCCATATTGCTGAGGAAGATAAAAATGTTAAAGTCCTTTTGTTGGCTCGTAATTTCGGGCATCAATTGGCTTTGACCTGCGGTCTTGATTATGCTACCGGTGATGCGGTCATTACTATGGACGGTGATATGCAACATCCGCCGGAATTGATTCCGGATTTAGTTCGGCTTTGGGAAGAAGGGCACGATGTAGTTCGTACGATTCGTGACTCTACGGAAGATGCGAGCTGGGCTAAATCATTTACATCGAAATATTATTACAAACTGATGAATATAATGGCCAATGTGCCAATCGTGGAAGGCGGTTCTGATTTTCGTTTAATGAATCGTAAAGCATTGGATACCTTGCTGCGTTTTCGCGAGCACGGTCGTTTTTTGCGCGGTATTGTAGGTGATATCGGCTATAATCAAGCTGAGATCCATTTTGTGGCACCGCCGCGTTTTGCGGGCAAATCGAAGTTTAGCGTGCGCAAAATGTTGCACTTTGCTTTGGACGGTATCGCGGCTTTTTCAAAAGTGCCGCTTCGTGCCGCTTTTTACATCGGTTTGTTTTGCGGTTTGTTAAGCTTACTGATGATTTTGCATATTTTATATGTGCATTTTTTCACCGACTCTGCTGTGAGCGGTTGGGCCACTTTGGGAGTAGCCATTTTCTTTTTGGGCGGTGTTCAACTCATCGGGTTGGGCATTATCGGTGAATATGTGGGCCGTGTGTTTGAAGAAGTTAAGCATCGGCCGTTATATTGGATCCGCGGCGGCTATAATGTTGACGGAGATAATAAGCCTCGGGGGTATAATAATACATCCGATCGAGGCGCGATGAATAAATAATATAGCTGTCTGAGGCTAGGTAATAGTCATCTGCAACCTATTTGTGGTATAATTATAAGAAGACAGTTTTGACGTAAGGAGAATCTGTTGAAGTATGGGTACTCAGAGAATAGTTTGAGGATGGTACTATGAAATCAATTAAAAGAAGAGTCGCCATCACAGCGGCAGTAATGTTAATGGTCAGCACGCAATTGGTAAGTGCGACCGGTTATACGTATGGCGCTAAAGGCGGCGATATTCCGGCCATTCAGAAGAAGTTGATTGCAGCCGGGTATAATGCACGACTCAACGGTGAGTATGATGCCAATACGAAATGGGCAGTACGCCTGTATCAAAAGGATAATAATTTGCCGGTTAACGGCGTGTTGGATGCCGTTACTTACAAAAAGTTAATGGGCAAAGACCTTGATGAACATGTGGTTGCCGGTTTAGGTCGTATGTCTGATGATAAAATCGCAGCGGAAATGGCAGCCGGTCGTAAGGCTACGTTAGAGAAAAAATCTACCGCAACCGCAACAGATGCGACTAAGCCTGCTAAAACGACTAAATCGGTTAAGGTGAAAAGCAACAAGAACGGTAATAAATCCAATAGCAATGCTAAGGTAGAAGCAGTCGCTAAGAAAAATACGGCTGTTGTAAAATCGAAGACGCCGACCGACGGTATACTTGATCCTATTGCACCGGATTTTATTTTCACCAAAACCGGTGATGTTCCAAAATCGGTTCGTGAGATTATAACGGAAGCGGAACGTTATCGTGGGGTACCGTATGTATTCGGCGGTGCTACACCGCAAGGTTTTGACTGCTCCGGTTATGTGCGTTATGTATTCGCTAAGTCGGGTATTACCTTGCCGCGTAGTGCGGATGAACAATATTTGGTAGGCCAGAAAATCGGGAAACATAATTTGCAACCCGGTGATTTGGTATTCTTCCAAACCTATGAGCAGGGTGTATCCCATTCCGGGATTTACATTGGTGACGGTAAATTTATCAGTGCTACTTCGAGCAGCGGCGTAGCTATAGCTAACATTAATGACAGCTATTGGGGCGAACGCTATATCGGTGCTAAGCGCGTAATGTAAGTTAAGATACTTTGAAGAGGAGGCTCATGTCTCCTCTTTTAGCCTATAAAGTGAGGTTTTACGATGGGGCAAATTATTGTAGATAAAGTAGCGTTCAATTATGAAGATGAGACGATTATAAGTGATGTGTCGCTGACAATTCCGGAAGGTGACTTTACCTTGGTAGTAGGGCCCAACGGAGCCGGCAAAACAACGTTTTTACGTCTGGTGGCAGGCCTTTTAAAGCCGGCGAACGGTCAGATTACGATTGACGGTTATTCTGTGGCGGAAGCACAGCAGAAAGGTCTTCTTCATTTGGTGCCGCAAATTTATAATAAAAATGCCGCTCAGTTTCCGGCTACGTGCGGTGAAATTGTGGAATTGGGGCTCCGTATTCAGGGGATGGGGCACAGTGAACGCAAGGCTAAGGCTCATCAGGCATTGGCTCAGGTGGGCATGGCGGAATTTACCCATCGTCGTATCGGTGATTTAAGCGGCGGTCAGCAACAGCGAGTTATGATTGCTCAAGCACTGGCCAGAGGACCTAAATATTTGCTTCTTGATGAACCGACGAGTGGTATTGATTTTCAAGTCAGTGCCCATATATTCCAACTGTTGCGTAATTTGTGCAATCAGGGTATGACGATTATTATGGTTACCCATGATATTGTGGATGCTTGTCAGGCGGCCGACCAGGTGATTTGTATTGATCGCCATATTTGTTATAACGGCGACAGCCAAGGTTTTTTGAAGAGTCATAAAAACACGCCGCTTGCTTGGCATATAGGAGGTTAACGGTGGAGATTTTTAGTTATGAATTTATGCAACGTGCTTTCATTGCCGGTTTGATTGTAGCTTTAATGTGTCCTTTAATCGGTACCTTTATTGTTATCAAACGGCAATCGCTACTCAGTGAAGGCCTCGGCCATGTAGCCTTTGCGGGTGTTACAGGGGCATCGTTGTTATCCGTATATCCGCCTTTGGGGGCGGCTGCCTTGACGGTGCTTACAGCTATCGGCATTGAGTTGGTGCGCCGCCGTCAGAACCAATATACCGATATGATTTTGGCTTTGTTCTTTTATACCGGTTTAGCCTTGGCCGTTATTTTTGCTACTATGACAAAAATGCCGAGCACAGGGCTTCTGAATTTTCTTTTCGGCAGTATTTTAACGGTAACGAGTACGGACATTATAACCATCGCCATTGTAGCTTTGGTGGTGGCCGTTACGGTGTACTTCATGTATTCTAAATTACTCTTTACGGCTTTCGACGAACAGATTGCGGTAACTGCCGGTATTGCGGTGGGCCGTATCAATATGCTCTTCGCCATTTTAACGGCTTTGGTGGTCGTTATGGGGATGACGATTGTGGGAATTTTGCTCATCGGTGCCTTGATGATTGTGCCCGTGGCGTCGGCCCATCTATGGCACCGCGGTTTTGGCCAGACGCTTCTTATCAGTGAGCTTTATTCCTTGGGCAGTGTCAGCCTGGGACTGATCGGGGCCTTCAAATATGACTTGGCACCGGGCGGTACGATTGTGCTTATGGCAATTCTCGGTTATGCCGTTACCTTTGCGGTTACAGTGGCTCGCGGGCAGAAATAAGACAACCTTGTTATTTGAAATAGACAAATATAGACAATAAGGCTTATAATAAAGAGAATTCATATTTATTTAGGAGGCTGAAACTCATGAAGGGTAATGAGCTGCGTCAGGCTTATTTAAAATTTTTTGAAAGTAAACAACATTTAATCTTAGACAGTTTTTCGCTTATTCCGGAAAACGATCCTTCTTTGTTATTAATCGGCGCCGGCATGGCACCGTTAAAACCGTTTTTTACGGGTAAATTGGTACCGCCTCGTACGCGTGTAACCACATGCCAGAAATGTATTCGTACCGGCGATATTGAAAACGTAGGCCGCACGGCGCGTCATCATACTTTTTTTGAAATGCTCGGCAACTTCTCTTTCGGCGATTATTTCAAAAAAGATGCCATCCATTGGGCTTGGGAATTTTTGACCGAAGTTATTAAACTCGACAAAAATCGTTTATATGTAACCGTATATCCTGATGATCAGGAAGCGTATGATATTTGGCATAAAGAAGTAGGTATGCCGGAAGACCACATTACCCGTTTGGAAGACAACTTCTGGGAAATCGGGGAAGGTCCTTGCGGTCCTGACAGTGAAATTTTCTACGATCTCGGCGAATCTCGCGGTTGCGGCGAACCTGATTGCGCACCGGGTTGCGATTGCGATCGTTATCTTGAAATTTGGAACCTCGTATTCACTCAATTTAACCGTACCGCTGACGGTGAATATGTACCGCTCGAAAAGAAAAATATTGATACCGGTGCCGGCCTCGAACGCTTGGCATCCGTATTACAGAATAAAGAAAGCAACTTTGAAACGGATTTAATTTTCCCTATCATTGAAAAAGCTGCTGAAATGGCCAAAGTAACGTATCACACTGATGCCAATACGGATGTGTCCCTTAAAGTTATCGGCGACCACGCTCGTGCTATTACTGTACTCATCAGCGACGGCGTTTTACCGTCCAATGAAGGTCGCGGTTATGTATTGCGTCGTATCTTGCGTCGTGCCGTACGTCACGGTCGTTTACTCGGTATTGAAGGACGTTTCTTAACCGATTTGGTTGACGTGGTTATCGATATTTTAGGTTCCGGCGTACCGGGTCTTATTGAAAAACACGACTTCATTAAACGTGTTGTAGCTAATGAAGAAGATCGTTTCAATCAGACTTTGGCTCAAGGCCTTGATATGCTCGGTGCTTTGATTAACGAATTAAAAGAAGCTGACGCTACGGATGTTCCGGGTGCCGAAGTATTCAAATTATATGATACTTACGGATTCCCTTGGGAACTTACGGAAGAAATTGCCGGCGAAGCAGGTCTTACTATCGATATGGCCGGTTTTGAAAGCGCTATGGCGGAACAGCGTGCCCGCGCTCGTGCGGCTCGTGAAGATGTAGATGCTAAAGTGGCTACACCGGACATTACTTTCCTTCGCGATGAAAAATTGAGCGATGATGAATCGGCTACTTCTTCTGAAATTCTTATGCTCGGTGAAGGTGCCACTCGCCTTGATAATGCATCCGACGGCATGGAAGTAACCCTCATTGTACGCACTACACCGTTCCACGCTGAAGGGGGCGGTCAGTTAGGCGATACAGGCTTCATCGTTGGCCCTATGGGGAAAATGGAAGTTCATACAACCAAGAAATTGCCGGAAGGTACTACTTATCATGTAGGTACTATTGTAGAAGGTAATTTACAGGTAGGCGATACGGTTCAATTCGAAGTAGATACGACCCGTCGTCTCGCTATGGCACGTAACCATACGGCTACCCATTTGTTGCATGCCGCTTTGAAACAAGTATTGGGCAATCACGTAAATCAGGCCGGTTCTTTGGTTATGCCGGATCGTTTGCGTTTTGACTTTACTCATTTCTCCCCGGTAACGGCGGAAGAATTGAAACAAATCACCGATTTGGTAAACGGTGAAATCTTAAAAGCTGTCAGCTTGAACATTCAGGAAATGTCCATGGATGAAGCTAAAAAATTAGGCGCCATGGCACTTTTCGGTGAAAAATACGGCGACCGCGTACGCGTTGTTACGGTACCTGATTTCAGTATCGAACTTTGTGGCGGTTCCCATGTAGTAAATACGGCCGTTATCGGCACATTCCGCATCTTGTCGGAAGGCGGTATCGGTTCCGGCGTACGTCGTATCGAAGCAGTAACCGGCGAAGCAGCGTTGCAGTTAGCTCAAAAAGAACAGGCTGAACTTCGTGAAGTGGCAACACTTCTTAAAACGAAACCGGAAGATATCGTAGTTCGTGCGCAACAGCTCGTTGAAGAAACTAAACAATTGGAACATGAATTGGCAGCAGCTCGTAAAGAATTGATGTCCGGCGGTCTTGACGCTGTATTGAATACAGCTTTTGATGCCGATTCCTTTAAAGCCGTTGTGGCCGATGTAAAAGCAGCCGATATGGATGAACTTCGCAGCACGGCTGATATGGTTCGCGATAAAATCGGTTCCGGTATCGTATTATTGGGTATGGCCAATGATGATAAAGTAAACTTCGTCTGCATGGCTACTAAAGATGCCGTTAAAGCCGGTTTCCATGCCGGTAATATTGTTAAAGCCACTGCTCAGGCAGCCGGCGGTAACGGTGGCGGACGTCCTGATATGGCACAAGCGGGCGGTAAAAATCCAAGTGCTTTAGAAACTGCTTTAGAAAAAGGTAAAGAAACTATCCTTTCTATGGTAAAATAGAAGTATACAAGAGTAATAGTCTGTTGGTGAGGGCTTAATTAATCGGTTAAGACGCATCACTGTTATAAAGGAGGCTTTAGCATGAGTGTATCAGATGAAACTATGATGTTTCAGAAAGTAAATGATGTTCCTTCCGCCGGTGAAGTATTACGTGATGTATATCACGCTTTACAGGAAAAGGGATATAATCCGGTGGAACAAATAGTAGGTTTTCTTATCTCCGGCGAGCCTACCTACATTACCAGTTACAACAATGCGCGCAGCATGATTCGTCGTTTGGATCGTGATGAGCTCATTGAAGAATTGGTTAATGAATATGTAAAGGCTAAGAAATTATAATGCGTATTATGTCGTTAGATGTGGGCAGTCGTACTATCGGCGTGGCGTGCAGTGACGCTTTGTACATGACGGCTCAAGGTATCGAAACTATTCGGCGCACTTCCTTGGAACGGGATTTTTCGCGATTACAGGAACTGATTACGGAGTATGAAGTAGAAGAAATCGTGGTGGGTATGCCCAAAAATATGAACGGCACCAAGGGTGATCGCGCGCTTAAGACGGAAGAGTTTGTCGCCAAAATGCAGGAAGTCATTGATGTACCGGTTACATTTTGGGACGAACGCTTATCAACCGTTATGGCGGAGCGTTCACTGATTGCAGCTGATGTGAGTCGTAAAAAGCGTAAAGATGTTATTGATAAAATGGCGGCGGTTGTTATTTTACAAGGATACTTGGACAGTCGCAGTCGCTTGACCAAATAACGCTAATCGGTCAATTGTTTTACTGTAGTGTGTAACTCAACGGTCAGGTACTCTATCGGTAACGGTGAGGCATATGGCTTCCCGTATGGAATATTGAAACAGAAGTCATAAGGAGGATACCATGGTAGATTTAGGTTATGAAGGTGAAGTGACCATTGTAACGTTTGTTGATGAAGATGGCAAAGAAATTCATTATGAATCGGATTTAGAAATTAATTATGATGGTAAACGGTTTGCCATATTAGTTGAATTACCATCGGAAGATTGTGAACCGGGGTGCAAATGTCATGAAGAGCCGCAAGCGATTGTGACTCGTATTGATACGGAAGACGGCGAAGACGTGTATGTAGATCCGACTGAAGAAGAGTTTGAAGCAGTATTGGCTATATACGAAGACAGCTTTGACGAAGAATAATCAGGTATAGGGTAAAAGGGAAGAGGGGCCAAGCCCCTCTTTCGTATGTTTATAATCAGATTTTGACAGCATGATTCATGAGGAGTTTTTAATTTATGAGTAGACGTGTGAAGTGGATAGGGATCGGTGTTGCAGCCGTTGTTCTTATCCTTTGCATCGCCATCCTTACTGTGTATTTAAAACCAAACTCTGTGGCCGGTACGCCACAGAATGTTGTATTTACTGTTGATAAAGATCAAACGGGCGCCGAAATCGGTGATATGCTCTATGAAAAAGGCATTATCAGTTCACCGACTACATTTCGTATGGCATTAAGGCTGACCGGTTTAATGGATAAATTGCAACAGGGATATTATCAGATTCCGCAAAATGCCAGCTTGCGTCAGGTAATTTCTTTATTGCAAAAAGGTAAGGTGCAATCGATTAAAGTCACTATTCCGGAAGGCTATACGATTCAGCAGATTGCCGCAGAACTCGAAAAAGACGGTTTGGGTCCTAAAGAAGCCTTTTTAGAAGTGGCTAAGACCTATGTACCGTATCAATATATGTACGGACCGGCACAAGTTGACTACCGTGTGGAAGGTTTTTTGTTCCCCAGCACGTATGAAATCCCTGTAGGCAGTACGCCGCAGGAGATTTTAAAACGTATGGCCGGCGAAATGAATAAGCAGTTAACACCGGCAATTCGTGAACAAATTGCAGCTAAACATATGACGATTTTTGAATTTATTACCTTAGCTTCTTTAGTAGAAAAAGAAGCCTTGTTTGACGAAGATCGCCCGATTATTGCCGCTGTATTTTTAAAACGTTTACAAATCGGCATGCCACTTCAATCCTGTGCCAGCATCCAATATATTTTAGGCTACCCTAAATCTCATCTGTCTATTGAAGATACGCAGATTCCAAGTCCGTATAATACGTATATTCATGCAGGCTTACCACCGGGACCGATTGCCAATCCGGGTATGAAATCCATGGAAGCCGTACTTAATGCGCCAAGTACGGATTATTTATTCTTTGTAGCAGATAAAGAGGGTCATCACCACTTCACTAAAACATATGCAGAACATTTAAAAGTG
Organism: Veillonella seminalis; assembly: GCF_003992065.1. Lineage (GTDB taxonomy): Bacteria > Bacillota > Negativicutes > Veillonellales > Veillonellaceae > Veillonella_A > Veillonella_A seminalis. The sequence continues at coordinate 34,980 of NZ_RQUZ01000007.1, read as the reverse complement.
GTGGAATCTATTTATGGGGAATAGTGGTGTAAGTTATGGAATTGAAGGAAATTTTGAATGAGCAACGGATTTACGCGGTGCTCAATAAAGTACCTATCTTGCGTGAATCGGAAGTTCATTTATTTGAAGAATTAATCGGTTTGTATCAGCCGTCGCGGGTTTTGGAAGTGGGAACAGCTATCGGCTATTCCACGCTGCTTTTGGCTAAGCATGCGGCACCCGATGCGGAAGTTGTATCTGTCGAGCTTGATGAAAAACGTCATAGTATGGCTCAATATTATATCAAACAGTCCAAGTATAAAGATCAAATTACCCTTCATTTGGGCGATGCTAATGAAGTATTGACTCAATTGGAAGGAACCTTTGATTTGGTATTTTTAGACGGACCAAAGGGGCAATACGGTAAGCAGCTTGAGCTCATTGAACCGCATTTGGCACCGCAGGCCGTTATCTTGGCTGATAATGTTCTATTTAGAGGTTATGTGCGCGGGGATAAAGAAGCTCCGCATCGTTATAAAACTATTGTCAAACGCTTGCGAGAATATTTGGACATGGTTGAAGATAAAACAAAATTTAATACGACCATTTACCCTTTGGGAGATGGTATGAGTGTCAGTATATGGAAAGGTAATAAGTAATACATGAACAGACATATTGAAGTATTGTCGCCGGCCGGCAATATGGATAAATTAAAAATGGCCATTCGTTATGGCGCCGATGCTGTTTATTGTGCAGGCCAATCTTTCGGTTTGCGCGCCAGCAGCTCCAACTTCAGCAATGAAGAATTAAAAGAAGCGGTAGAATTTGCACATAGTCATGGTAAAAAAATCTATGTAACTTGTAATATTATTCCGCACAACGAAGATTTGGTAGGCCTCGAAGACTACTTAAAATTCTTGGAATCCATTCATGTGGATGCCATTATTGTAGCCGATTTGGGGATTTTCTTATTGGCTAAACGTGTGGCGCCTAATTTGGAACGCCATGTAAGTACGCAGGCCAATACAACCAACTATTTGACGACTGAATTCTGGAAAGAACAGGGGGCCAGCCGTGTAGTTGTGGCTCGTGAAGTAAGTATTGCGGACATCAAGACTATGAAAGAAGCGGCTGACATTGAAATCGAAGCTTTCGTACACGGCGCTATGTGTATTTCGTACTCCGGCCGTTGCCTCTTGAGTAACTATTTTACAACTCGTGATGCCAACCGCGGTCAATGTACGCAGGCTTGCCGCTGGAAATATTCCTTGGTGGAAGAAAACCGTCCGGGCGAATATTATCCGATTGAAGAAGATCAGCACGGTACCTATATTTTTAACTCCAAAGACCTTTGCTTGTTAAAATATATCCCTGATTTGGTAGAAGCCGGCGTTGACAGCTTAAAAATCGAAGGCCGCATGAAGAGTGTTCACTATGCCGCTACGGTAACTAAAGTATATCGTGAAGCAGTAGACAGCTATTTGGCAGATCCTGAGCATTATGAAGTAAAACCGGAATGGATTGAAGAGTTGGAAAAAATCTCTCATCGTCCGTATACAGAAGGTTTCTCCGTGGAAAAACCGGATGAAACGGCTCAGAACTACGGTGAATCCAGTAATACGCAGACCCATGATTTTATCGGTTTGGTAGAAGGTTATAATGCTGAAGAAGGTTACGCTTACTTAGAACAGCGTAACAACTTTAAAGTGGGCGATGAAGTGGAATTTTGTCAACCGCACGGTGAACTCGTTCATCATGTGATTACAAAAATGACTGACGAAGAAGGTAACGAAATCACGGTAGCACCGCATCCGCAGATGAAAGTACGTCTTTATATCGATACACCGCTTGAACAGTATGCCATGATGCGTCGTCGTTGCAAGGTTAAAGCGTAAGATAGGGTCGGCCTGTTTTGGGTCACTGTACTGCGTTAGCGGCAGTACATTCAGTCGTTCTCGGCTTTAAGTCTGTAACGAGGGGGATTATTGATGGAAGACTCCTATGTGTATTTTAAGATTTCACCGGAGCATACCAATTACGTAAATCGCATTTTAGAAGGTTATGAGTATTTGGGTGTCATGACTACGGTAGATCGTACTGAAGGTATTTGTATGGTACGCAGTACACCCGATACAGCACCGTTGGTACGTGAAATTTTGAGCAGTTTGCCTATTGAGTTGACCTTGGTGGAGGCTGTTTAATACTCTTATACGTACGTTAGAATCATAAAGTGAAATCTATGTAAGCCTATGTGGCCACCGACCACATAGGCTTTTTTATTTGTATACGAAATCACTAAATTTTAATTGTGTAAAATTAAATTTTTGAAAATTATTATAAATTGCACACAATTAGTATTGACATTACCTAAAATATGGTGTAAAGTGAATACATCAAATGAAACAGGTAGAGCGAAGGATATGATATTTAATCCACTGTGTTCCAGAGAGAGACGGCTTGGCTGTGACCGTCTTACACATGATAAAGTATTACCCCCTTCAAACCGATTGGCTGAACTACAGTATGCTGATCCGCGAGTATGCGTTATCGACAATAAAGTGAGTTATCCGAGTGGATGACTAACTAGGGTGGAACCACGAGACCTTCGTCCCTTGTCGGGAGTGAGGTCTCTTTTTTTATATGCGTGCAGTTACAGCGTGTCCCGCCGGTGTAGCTGATTTCTAAGGAGGAATAACCATGAGTGAAGTAAAAATCATTTTACCTGACAACAGTGAACGCGCTTATGCAGCGGGCACTACTTTAGGGGAAGCTGTTAAAGAATTATCCAACAGCTTGGCTAAAAAAGTTTTGGCAGCCGATGTGGACGGCGAATTAACTGATTTACGTGAAGAAGTAAAAGACGGCTCTAAAGTAAGTTTCTTAACTTTTAACGAACAGGGCGGTAAGGATACTTTGCGCCACAGTGCTTCTCATATTATGGCACAGGCTATTAAACGCCTTTGGCCGGATGCTCAATTAGCTATCGGACCTGCTATTGAAAACGGCTTCTATTATGATATCGATATGGAACATGTATTAGTTCCTGAAGATTTGGCTAAAATCGAAGCGGAAATGAATAAAATCGTAAAAGCTAACTTCCCAATCGAAAAAGAAGTTATCTCCCGCGATGAAGCTCTTAAATTCTTCAAAGAAAAACATGAAAACTACAAAGTAGAATTGATTGAAGATTTACCGGCTGACGCTGAAATCTCTACTTATCGTCAAGGCGAATTCGTTGACCTTTGTGCCGGCCCTCACGTAGCATCCACCGGTAAAGTAAAAGCTTTCAAATTGCAGAGCTTGGCAGGTGCTTACTGGCGCGGTGATGAAAAGAACAAAATGCTTCAACGTATTTACGGTACTGCTTTTGAAAAGAAAGAAGAACTTGAAGAATACTTACATCTTCTTGAAGAAGCAGCTCGTCGCGATCATCGTAAATTGGGCAAAGAATTGGGCTTATTCGTGCTTAAAGAACAGGGCCCGGGCTTCCCATTCTTCTTACCAAAAGGTATGGCCCTTCGCAACGAATTGGAAAACTTCTGGCGTGAAGTTCACCATGATTTCGATTACGAAGAAATTCGTACCCCAATCATTTTGAACCGTCAACTTTGGGAACAATCCGGTCACTGGTTCCATTATCGTGAAAACATGTACACTACTGTAATCGATGATGAAGATTATGCAATCAAACCTATGAACTGCCCGGGCAGTATCCTGGTATATCAAAATGATTTACATTCTTACCGTGATTTCCCAATGCGTATGGCTGAACTTGGTCTTGTTCACCGTCATGAATTATCCGGTGCGTTACATGGCTTGTTCCGTGTTCGCAGCTTTACTCAGGATGATGCGCATGTATTCATGTTGCCATCTCAGATTAAATCTGAATTGATTAAAGTTATTGAATTGTTTGACCGTATTTACAGCCAGTTCGGTTTAACTTACACTGTTGAATTGAGTACTAAACCTGACAATGCCATGGGCGATGATGCTATTTGGGAAGCAGCAACTAATGCACTTCGTGAAGCTATCGAAGAAAAACAAATCCCTTACCAGATCAACGAAGGTGACGGTGCCTTCTACGGTCCTAAATTAGACTTCCATATCCGCGATTCCCTCGGCCGTACTTGGCAGTGTGGTACTATCCAATTGGATATGAACTTGCCTGAACGTTTCCATATGGAATATGTCGGTGAAGACGGTCAGAAACATCAACCTATCATGATTCACCGTGCTTGCTTTGGTTCCATGGAACGTTTCATCGGTATCCTTATCGAACATTATGCCGGTGCATTCCCAACTTGGTTGGCTCCGGTACAGGTTAAGATTTTACCAATCAGCGAAAAACATGTTGAATATGCTGAAAAATTGCGTAAAGCCTTCAAGAAAGCTTACATTCGTGTAGAACTTGATGATCGTAACGAAAAAATCGGTTACAAGATTCGCCAGGCTCAGATGGAAAAAGTTCCTTACATGCTCGTAGTAGGGGATAAAGAAGAACAGGAAGGCACTGTAGCTGTTCGCAGCCGTGTTGAAGGTGAAAAAGGTTCCGTTAAATGGGAAGACTTCTTGGCTGATATCTTAGCTGAAGTAAAAGATCGTAAATAAGATTACGAAAACTCTATATTTAAATTGCTATGATGCGAATATAACGTGCTTCAGGTGATTAAATTTTATAATTAAAGAGCTTACTCAGATCTCATATGAGATTTGAGTAAGCTCTTTTTTTGTATTGACTTGAAGTCTGCTCCAAGTGCTATGATGTACATATAGGCTATTGAAATAGACATTTTGATCAATAGATACGAGCAATAAGTGAGAGCTTATTATCGCCGGGATAATAAGGAGGGACTATGGGGAAGATTTCACGACGTGACTTTTTTTAATTAGCCGGCATAACGGCCGGTGGACTTTTAATACTGAATGTTCTTAATTTTACTAAGGCAGATAATCAGGGAGACATAGCAATGGCAACGACAAATAGTGCAGGTTCTAAGGCAAAAGTATATTTTACTAAACATATTGATGCAGAGCATTTGATTGCTCTTTACGATCGTATTAATGAAGGTATTTACGGTAAAGTAGGGGTAAAACTTCATACCGGTGAAAAACACGGACCTAATATTTTACCGCCTAAAATGGTCAAGGCATTTCAACAGCATGTGCCTGACAGTGTAATTGTTGAAACGAATACTATGTATGGCGGTGATCGTTATACTACGGAAGGTCATAGAGAAACTTTAAAAGTAAACGGATGGGATTTTTGTCCGGTAGATATTCTTGATGAAGACGGCGGTGTCGATTATCCGGTTCGCGGCGGTAAACATTTACAATCAGTTACCGTAGGTAAGAATTTAGATAATTATGATTCCTTAGTTGTATTGACTCACTTCAAAGGCCATGCCATGGGCGGATTCGGCGGATCATTAAAGAATATCGCCATCGGTTGCGCTACCGGGCAGGAAGGGAAACGCCAGGTTCACGGCTATTTAGAAGGGGCAATGCCACCGGACGGTGCGGCTTGGGGTGAAATGCCTTTGAAAGATCATTTCATGGAACGCATGGCCGATTTCGGTAAAGCTATCGTTGATCATTTCGGTAAGCATATTGTCTTTTTAAATGTTCTTCGTCGTATGTCGGTTGACTGCGACTGTGCCGGTGTTTCGGCAGCCGAACCTACTATTTCGGATATCGGCATTGTAGCTTCAACGGATATTTTAAAACGGCTGTTAATGCTTTTAAATATGCATTAACAGCCGTTTGTTTTTCCATGTATATTGTATTTTTCATAATTCTCTATAGAATTGACACTCTATAATTGCTATAATATAAAAATACAAAAATTATAGGTAGAGGAGTGAGTGACTTGGAAAAAGAGCAAACCCTCAATAGGGGGCTTAAGAACCGCCATGTGCAGTTGATTGCCATCGGGGGCGCTATCGGAACAGGTCTGTTTTTGGGATCGGGCCATTCCATAGCCTTGACGGGGCCGGCTATTTTATTTGCCTACATCATTACCGGTATCATTTGTTTTTTGATGATGCGAGCCCTTGGAGAGTTACTCTTATCGAACACGGAGTACCACACGTTTATTGAATTTGTGCAGGATTATATGGGTGAGAAAACAGCCTTTGTTACGGGCTGGACCTACTGGTTCTGTTGGATCTCCGTAGCCATGGCCGATATCACGGCCGTAGGGATTTATGTTAAGTATTGGTTCCCGTCCATTGAAGCGTGGATACCAAGCCTTATAACCCTCATAATTTTACTGCTCATGAATCTGTTGACGGTAAAATTATTCGGTGAGTTGGAGTTTTGGTTTGCCTGTATTAAAGTCATTGCCATCATCGCCCTCATCGTGTTAGGTTTGTATTTTATATTGACCGGTCAACCGACTTCGGTAGGCGTAGCCAGTTTCAGTAATTTATGGAGTCATGGCGGTTGGTTCCCGAAAGGGATGGACGGCTTTATCCAATCATTCCAAATGGTTGTGTTTGCCTTTGCGGGTATTGAACTGGTAGGCTTAACAGCCGGTGAAACGGAAAATCCTCAGAAGGTTATTCCTAAATCCATTAACAGTATTCCGGTACGTATTATTTTGTTCTACGTGGGAGCACTTGGCGTTATCATGAGCATTTTCCCATGGGATTCCGTAAATCCGGACCGCAGTCCGTTCGTTGAAGTTTTCTTGGCGGTCGGCATTGTGGGGGCGGCATCTATGGTTAATTTTGTAGTCCTTACATCGGCAGCGTCTGCTTGTAACAGCGGTGTGTTCAGTACCAGTCGCTTACTCTATTCGTTAGCCAAGCGCAATCATGCACCGGGTATTCTTGAAATTTTGACGAGCAAACAGGTACCGGCCAATGCTTTGTTCTTATCCGTATTGGTAATCTGTTTGGTTGTTGCTTTACAGTATGTTGTGGCCGAAGGTGTATTCGTTATTATATCGAGTGTGGCAACATTCTGCTTCTTGTACATTTGGGGTATCATCACCATTTGTCACATGAAGTTTATCCGTAAACGTCCTGATTTGGCGGCTAAGAGTATTTTTAAAATGCCGTTGTTCCCATTCTTGAACTATTTGGTATTGGCGTTCTTTGCTTTTGTTATCGTAACTTTGGCCTTTAACCCGGCTACGAGAGTTGCTTTATTCGTAACGCCGGTATGGTTCATTATGCTGCTCTTGATTTATCAATTGAAGAAGGAAATTGCCTAGTTGTCAGGATAGGGTACAAAGAAGCTATAGGGAAAAGTAATTTATTATAATTAAATAAAACGGCCTGATAAGGCACAAAAAAGAGTTCACTGAGTCGTATGACCCGATGAACTCTTTTATTTTGCTTACTAAACGATATGTTGTTATAGGTTTAGGATTATAAAGCTTTGTCGAAGACAGCTTTGATCAAGCTCTTAGTTTCTTCGTAAGTTTCGCCCGGATGAGCTTCATACTGTTTATCCAAGTCGAACCAAAGGTTTGGATAGTATTCATACGGATGAGTTTTGAATAATTCATGAGCATCCTGATCTTCTACCCAGTTAATTTTAATATCTTTGTATTGTGGATTTTCAGCTTTCAATTCGTCGATGGCTTTGAATGCGTTTTTGCAATAAGGGCAACCATTTAAGTGGAATCCTAAAATTTCTTTCATAGTTATCTATCCTTTTCGTATTAACAAAATGAAATATTAAAAAGGGGTAGTGGTTACTGTACCACTACCCTTAGTGTATCATAAAATATGACAATATTCAATTTTATAAATATAGAAATATAAAGATTTATGGAATTTTACATTTTTTAATTTATTTACATCATTCCTTGGTAGAACTCTAAGAATTGTTTGCTCACAAGGGAAGGCGTATGACCTTTCACGATAATAAAACTTTTGTGAAAACCGGTAGACAATTCGGGCAGGCGAATACGTGATATTTTGCGACCATGTACTTTTTCCTGCGTATCCATCGGTATGATAGCCACCGAGCGACCGAGTTGAGCCCATTCAATGGCTGAGCTTTTGGTCGTTGTGACGGAAATGACATTCAGGTTATTGAAAAGGCGACTGGCACTTTGCATGAGCATGCGTACCGATCCGCCGGATAGGCTCAGTGGGCAACGAGCAATCTCATCCCACGTAAGACTTTCTTTTTCCTGACTGTTCCAAAAAACATCATTGCGAAAGACTGCGTAGAGTGATTCCGGTTGGGTAAAGAGGATATCAAAGCGACTGGTATCCACCATTTGCGAGTTGCAAAGACCGATTTCCGTGCGTCCGTTCAATAGTGATTCCGTGACGTCACTCATGAGACCTTCGTAAATCTCGTAGCGTACGGACGGGTGCTTTTGTGAAAAAGCCTGTAAATATTGCTGTATTAGTCCGGTTGAACGTGATGCGGACGAGCTGATGCGGAGTGTTCCTTCTACGGCCGAATTTAAGCGTTTTACATCTTCGTAAGCAGCTTCTTCAATGGCACAAAGTTGCTGTGCTTTTTCATAGAAGATGCGACCTGCTTCAGTGAGACGAAAATTAGCCCCTCGTTGACCGCGTTTTATGTGCAGGAGGGGCGTACCGAATTCGGCTTCCAAATATTTAAGCTGTTTGCTCAGGGCCGGTTGTGTGATGTGTAAAATGTTGGCAGCCTGAGTCATATTGCCTGTTTGTACCAAGATAATGAAATTGTAATAATATGATGTGTCCATGAGAATCCTCCCTGTTTCCAAGTTAGATTGTCATGACATGTAGTTTTGGGCGTACTACTTTACTATATGTTTAATATATATTGTACTATGGTACGATATATTTGTCAGTACCCCAGTGGGTATAAAAGCTACATAAGCTTGTTTAAACGAGTAATAAATGCCATATATAGTACCCCCGGTGGGTATTGTGTTAAGCAAGGCTATTCCGGTGAGTATATAGTTATATCAGCTTATTCGGTGTAGGGTAGAGCCACCATTTTGGCTTCCAACAGTTCCCAAGCCTGTTGACCGTTAGTTAGGTTGGTCATGGTTGTTTCGAGGGCTGCGACTTCATCGGGATCAACGTAAATCAATAGTTTTACTTGTTCTGCAAATTCTGATTCGTAGTGAAAGTTCTGTTCCTGCAAGAAGCGCTCGATAGCACCGTAATAGCTGTAGTTGATAGTAAGTGACACGATTTGTCGTGGTGCATATAAGGTTTTCGGCGCGTCGTGAATAACTTCCGCCGCACTGTGCGAATAAGTTCTGATGAGTCCGCCGGCACCGAGTTTAATACCGCCGAAATAACGAGTCACCACGATTAAGGTGTTGGTGATGCCTGTTTTTTTCAAAACTTCGAGCATCGGTTTGCCGGCCGTACCGGACGGTTCACCGTTATCCGAGGAGCGTTGCTGTTCTTGACCGGGACCTAAGGCGTAGGCCGTGCAGTTATGTGTGGCATCCCAAAACTCTTTATTGATGCGGGCAATACCGGCCTGTGCTTCTTCTTCTGTTTCGCAGGGAATAGCGGTGGCGATAAAGCGGGATTTTTCGACAATATATTCAATACGATGCTCTTTGGCGACCGTAATATAGGATTTCATATATACCCCCTGTTAGAAAATCTTTAAAAAAGATTGATAGAGTTTATCAAAACAATGTTTTTCAATATAGTGTAGCGGCGTATAGACCGCTTGTAAAGCCTTATTCGGGCAAATGTTTTTCGTTTATTTTATGATACGTAATTTTCGCCGATTTAACAATACCCCCTTGTTGACGTTTTTAATGAGAAGGTTTAACATAATATACAGATGAGATACCCCCATGGGGTATCCGAGAGGAGATAAAAATCCCCGATGAATTCCGTTAGTACAGCTACTTAAGAGTAACTGTTCAGATAGAGGTAAGGAGGAATTAAGATGCTGACAGATATGGAAATGGAAAAATTAAGTCGTCGTTTACGTCGTATTAAAGGCCAGGTCGAGGGCATCGAAAAGATGATTGACGATCATCGTTATTGTGTGGAAGTGTTACAACAGATTGGTGCCGTAAGAGCGGCTTTATATCAAGTTGGTCTTCTAATGTTAGAAAGTCATTCCCGCTCATGTGTAGTGGACGCCATTAAAAAGGGCAAGGAAGATGATGCCATTACCGAATTGATGGGCGTATATAAATCGTTACATAAATAATATATATGAATTATAGTATTAATAAATGGATTGTAACGCCATTTTCTGATAAGAAGATGCAGTATTAGAGACAGAGAACAAAGGATGTGTTATATATGAGTCAAAAGAGTAATGAATTTGACATTACCGGCATGCACTGTGCAGCCTGTGTCGGTCGTGTTGAAAAAGTAGTCAGCCGTATGGATGGTGTGGCTGATGTAAAGGTTAACCTTTTAACCCGTAAAGGCAGTGTTACCTATACGGATGACAGCAAGGTAACCCCTGATGACGTAATTAAAGCTATCACCGGTATCGGTTTTGGTGCTACCTTGGCTGAAGAAGGGGTTCAAAAACTTGAAAAAGTAAATTACAAACCTCAATTGTATCGTATGATTATTGCCGCTGTTATGGCTATCCCAATGATGGTCAGCATGATGGGCAGCCATTTCTTCGGATGGCCTATGTTACCGGCGTGGGTAGAACTTGTATTGGCAACTGTTGCTCAGTTCGGTCCGGGCCTCGTGTTCTATAAAGGTGCTTGGAGTGCTATTAAGAGCGGTTCCTTGACTATGGATGTGTTGGTTGCCTTAGGTACTACGGTAGCTTACTTATTCAGCATTTACAATATGTCTGTGGGCAGCCACGATTTATACTTTGAAACGTCCGCTTGGTTGATTACCTTTATCTTATTAGGTAAGGTTCTTGAAGAAGTGGCTAAAGGTCGTACATCTGAAGCTCTTGAAAAATTGATGGGTTTAACACCAAGTATTTCTCATGTGCAGCGTGACGGCCAATGGGTAGACGTTCCTACCGCTGAAGTTCAGGTCGGCGATATTCTTCAAGTTCGTGCCGGTGAAAAAGTTCCGGTAGACGGTGTTGTCATTGAAGGTCAATCGGCTGTTAACGAATCCTTGTTGACCGGTGAAAGCTTGCCGGTTGAAAAAACAGTTGACAGCAAAGTTATCGGTGCAACCGTTAACGAAACCGGTGTATTCACAATGCGTGCCGAAAAAATCGGTTCCGATACCATGTTGTCTCAGATTATTAAAGTCGTAGAAGCAGCGCAGACTTCTAAAGCTTCCATTCAACGTGTAGCCGACGTAGTAGCCGCTTACTTCGTACCGACCGTTATTGCTTTAGCTGTATTAACTTCCTTAGTATGGTACTTTGGTTTTGATGCCACTTGGGGCGTAGCTCTTATGCATGGTACAGCCGTATTGGTTATCGCTTGCCCATGTGCGTTAGGTTTGGCAACGCCAACCTCTATCATGGTAGGTTCCGGTTTGGGTGCTGAACACGGCATTTTGATTAAGAGTGCCGAATTCCTTGAACGTGCCGGCAAATTAGATGCCATCGTATTGGATAAAACCGGTACTATCACTAAGGGTACTTTGATGGTAAGTAAAACCGTTAACTTCGCCGGTGATGCCAAAGAAAATACGGGTATCATGACCGCTATCGAAGGTTTGACTACTCACCCTATTGCCAAAGCTATGGCAGCTTACGGTACTAATGAATTGGGGAATGGTGTATTGCCGAACGTTACCGGTTTTAAAGAAGTTCCAGGCCATGGCCTCGAAGCTGTGGTAGATAATCAGATGGTTCAATTAGGTCACAGCCGTTGGATGCAGTCCTTAGGTTATATGAATGAAACGATTGAAAAAGCCGTGCTTGCCGAAGAAGAACGCGGCGCTTCCGTATCGCTCTTAGCCGTAGGCGGTGAAATCAGAGCTTTGTGGGCTGTAGAAGATGAAGTGCGTCCGGAAGTTCCGGAAGTTATTAAAACCTTACAAGATCGTGGCATTGAAGTTTGGATGCTCACCGGTGATAACCGTCGTACCGCTCAATACATTGCCGATAAAGTTGGTATTAAACATGTTATGGCGGAAGTATTGCCGCAGGATAAATCCGGTAAGATTGATGAATTACGTAAAGCCGGTAAAGTAGTAGGTATGGTTGGTGACGGCATTAATGACGCACCTGCTTTGACCTTGGCTGATATTGGTTTTGCCATCGGTAACGGTACTGATATTGCTGTTGAAGCAGCTGATATCGTACTTGTTCGTAATGATTTGAACACGTTGGTTCAGTCCGTAACTCTAAGCCGCAAGACTATGACGAATATTCGTCAGAACCTCTTCTGGGCTCTTATTTTCAACAGTCTTGGTATTCCATTGGCCGCTATCGGCATGTTAACACCAATCGTAGCCGGTACGGCAATGGCTTTCAGTTCCGTTACGGTTGTTACGAATGCCCTTCGGTTAAAAAGAGCTAAACTTAATTGATTGCAGGATAGTTGAATTGAGTCAATGAAATTTAAGTTAATCGGCTGTGAGTTGTATCTGAGTTATATATAAACTGAGTATGAGTCACATATAAGTTAACTATAAGCTGAATTACATAAAGGCTAAACTTGTTGAATCGAGGTTAATTAACGTTAACCTCGATTTTTCATTGTTTGTTAACAATCTTTTTGGACCTTCAGTTAACATAAAAGAAGATGACAAGTCTGAAACAACGTTATTTATCAATATAGATTAAGGTTCTACTTAATTAAATACATTATTTCTTTTAGTAATAACAGATATAAAAAGAGGCAATTTTACTTATACGGGAAGTGGGTATATACTATCCGTAGAGAACGAAGCTGGGGGACTGAAGCGAGCAGTTTTTCAGTTGATTTTCTAATCTCCTTATTAGCGAGCGCTGCAAATTGTACGCTAATAAAGGTAAAAATTCAATATTCACTACCGAGAAAGAAAAGCACCACGATGAAGCGAGCATCGTGGTGTTTTTCTGTTATTAACAATAAATTTCAGATGTTAAGGAAAAGTCCTTGACAGGGTATACTGCTTTTGTTAAAATAACGTGTAAAGTTTTTTAGCTTGACACCGTGAAGGAGTGAGTTGACATGGAAGAACGCGTTTTGATTAGCTTGCTGTTGGACTTCTATGGCGCTCTTTTGACGGAGCGTCAGCGTCAATGTTTGGTGTTGCACCATGAAGACGATATGTCATTGGCCGAAATTGCTGAAGAAATGGGCGTATCGCGTCAAGCCGTATATGACAATATGCAACGCGCCAGACAATTGTTGGAAATGTATGAAAGCAAGCTGCACCTGGTAGCTCAGTATGAAGAACGGGAACGTTTGATGAGTGCCATGCGCAATGAATTAGACAGATTAAAAGCAAGTGCCGCAAACGATGAGTTTCGCACTTCTACAAATACATTATATCAATTAGTTGCACAGATGGAGGGGTAGGATGGCTTTTGACAATTTAACCCAGAAACTAGAAGAGGCTTTTAAATCCCTAAAAGGTAAAGGCAAAATTGACGAAGATGATCTGAAACAAGCCCTGCGTCAAGTGCGTTTAGCCTTGATTGAAGCGGACGTAAACTTAGCCGTAGTTAAAGACTTCATCAATAGCATTAAAGAAAAAGCCATTGGTCAAGAAATATTCGGTACGTTGAACCCGGTACAAACGGTTATTAAAATTGTTAAAGACGAATTGACCGAATTATTGGGCGGCGTTCAGAGCGGTATCGCGATTGCGTCCAAACCACCGACAATTATTATGCTCGTTGGTTTGCAAGGGGCCGGTAAAACAACAACTGCCGGTAAATTAGCCGTTTATTTGCGTAAAAAAGGTAAGCATCCTATGTTGGTGGCAGCTGACGTATATCGTCCGGCCGCTATCAAGCAGTTGCAGGTCGTTGGTAAACAGATAGATATTCCTGTGTTTGCCGATGAAACGCCGGGGGCGAATCCTGTAAATATAGCTCGTGACGCCATTGCGGCGAGCACGTCTATGCTTAAAGATGTAGTTATTATCGATACGGCCGGTCGTTTGGCGATTGACGAAACCCTCATGACGGAATTAGTCAATATCAAACAATCCGTACGACCTCATGAAATCCTCCTCGTTGTGGATGCCATGATCGGTCAGGATGCGGTACAGACGGCACAGACATTTAACGAACGTCTCGGCATTGACGGCGTAGTAATGACGAAACTTGACGGTGACGCCAAAGGCGGTGCCGCATTATCTATTAAATCCGTAACCGGTCGTCCGATTAAATTCATGGGGACCAGTGAAAAAATGGACGGTCTCGAAGAATTCAGACCGGAAGGTATGGCATCCCGTATCCTCGACCTCGGTGATTTGGGTACTTTGATTGAAAAAACCAAGGAACTGGTAAACGAGGAAGAAGTGAAGGAATTGGCCGACAAAATGCGGCGCAATGAATTCACTTTGGATGACTTCTTGAAACAAATGAACCAAGTCCGTAAAATGGGTAAGTTCCAAGATCTGTTGGGATTGATTCCGGGCATGGGTAAAGTTAAAGATCAGTTAAAAGATATAGATTTAGACAGCAAAGAAATTCGTCGTATTGAGGCTATCATTCAATCGATGACACCGCAAGAAAAGACGAATCCTAAAATATTGAACGGCTCACGTCGTAAACGCATCGCCATGGGCTCCGGTACACGTGTGCAGGATGTAAATCGCTTGATTAAGCAATTTGAAGAAGCTCAGAAGATGATGAAAAAAATGGGATCTATGCGTAAAGGTAAAAAAGGTATGTTACCTAAACTGCCAAACTTACCGTTTATGGGTTGATCATAGAAGATATTCTGACAAGGAGGTGAAGTATACATGTTAAAAATTCGTTTAACTCGCTTGGGCGCTAAAAAAGCTCCGTTCTATCGTATCGTTGTAGCCGATTCCCGTGCTCCTCGTGAAGGTCGTCCGGTAGACACTATCGGTCAGTACGATGCTACTAAGACCCCGGCTGTTATCAACATTGATGAAGAAAAAGCTTTGACTTGGTTAGGTAATGGTGCACAACCTACCGACACTGTTCGTTCCCTTTTCAAACAGCACGGTGTTATGCAGAAATTTGCTGATGCTAAGAAGTAATTCATAGAGAGGCATACTGTGATGAAAGAATTAATTACATTAATTGCGAAGTCATTGGTTAAGCAGCCTGAAGCCGTTTCTGTTACCGTGACCGTAAAAGGTGATGTGGAAGTCTATGAAGTTCACGTTGCTCCGGAAGACATGGGTAAGGTTATTGGAAAGCAGGGCAGAATTGCTAAAGCAATCCGAGCTGTCGCAAAAGCAGCAGCTATCAAAGAAAACAAAAAGATATCCGTTGATATTGTCTAAAGGGTGAGAAAACATGGAAGAAATGACGGTACGCGTTCCTGTAGCGATTAAATCAAAAGTTACAGAAGGGCTCAAAGCTAAGCTTATTGCCGATCTTCAGCAGCGTTTAGATCTTGTTGATCAAGACTTACAGCAAATCGAATTTCAAGCTAAACGTTTACTTAGTGAACAAGCTAAAATCGATGCACAAGGTCTTATTCAACTACGCCAGCAGATTGAAGAAGAAAAGCAGAAACGTTTAAACTTTAAGGCGGACGTAGCAGCCAAATTAAAGGATGCGGAAAAGCTTGAACTTGGTTCTGAAATTAGTCAGGGCACTATGGAACAGACCATTACAGTTAAAGTTGGGGATGACCTCGATGCTTTAATGGGTTCTGAAATTTTGCTCGAAGATGGCAAAATTGTTGCCTTCCGCCAGTAATGGATCGGAATGAGCTGATTACCATAGGTGTTATCGTTGCCCCGCACGGTGTGCGGGGTGATCTTCGTATAATGCCGCAAACCGATTTTCCCGATCGGTTTTTAACGATGGATGCCTGCTACATTGATGGTAAAGAATACCATATCACATCCGCTCGTTATCATAAGCAATTTATTTTGGCCACCTTTAAAGAAGTGCCTGATCGTAATGCCGCCGAATTGATGGCTCGCAAGGAAATCCAAGTTCCTCGTGACGAATTGGTGGAATTGCCGGAGGGCCGTTACTATATTTTTGATATCATCGGTCTGACCGTTGAAGATACGAAGGGCAATGTCTTAGGGACTGTGTCTGATGTATTGCAGCCGGGGGCCAATGATGTGTATGTAGTAAAACAAGAAGGTCAGCCTGATTTATTATTACCTGTTTTGGAACATGTAATTTTAGACATTGATATTGAAGGCGGTAAGATTATTGCCGATCCGCCTGAATGGATTTAATAGAGCAGCCGAGACTTGGGTGAAGTGGCCTTCGGGCCGGAAAGGATAATGTGATACCATGAGAATTGACATTATTTCTTTATTCCCTGAGTTCTTTGCTGCTTTTTTTAATCATTCCATAATTAAACGGGCTATGGCAGCTGAACGTCTCGCTATGGAAGTGACAAATCCGCGCGATTTTGCTCATAATAAGCATAATCAAGTGGATGATACGCCTTATGGCGGCGGGGCCGGTATGCTCATGATGGCACCGCCCATTTTTGAAGCTGTGGAGCATGTATTGGCTAAAACAGCAAAAACTGTTGAATCGGTTGATGGAAGTGAAACGGACAAATTATCCGTTGAAGCTGTAGATGTCAAACCGGCTAAAGAGCTTCAAAAACGGATAATTTTTTTGGGACCTACGGGCACGACTTTTAATCAGGCAAAAGCGCGTGAGTTGGCTGCTTATGATCAGTTAGTGCTGATTTGCGGTCATTACGAAGGTGTTGATTATCGTGTGGAAGAACACTTGATTGATGAGACAATCTCTATCGGCGATTTTGTGCTCACCGGCGGTGAACTGCCGGCTATGATTGTGGCCGATGCGGTAGCGCGTATGATTCCCGGTGTGTTGGGAGCCGCTTCGGGGGCTATGGAGGATTCGTTTTACCGACCTATTTTAGAAGGTCCGCAATATACGAAACCGCCGGTTTTCAGAGACTGGGAAGTTCCCGAGGTATTGCGTAGCGGTCATCACAAAAACATAGCCGCATGGCGATTACAGCAGGCCTTATTGCGTACCCGACGTTTGCGTCCGGACTTATTGGAACGGGAACTCACCGATGATGAAAAACGGGCAATAAAAGAATTAGAAAAACAAGGTCTATGGAAACCATAAGAAGATATGGAAATTTCATAGGCCTTTTTTGTATAATGTATGTAATGAACGTTTTACGGACGGCAGGCTTTAAAGCCGCTTGGTAAATAAGTTGACTTGATTTACCTGTTTGCCCAAAGTTAGGTATTTAGAAATGAGGGACTGCTATGAAACCACGTATTGCTATTACGGCCGACACTTTTATGGATGTTACCAACAGCACCAATTTACGAAGAGCACCGTATGTATCGCGTGATCTGGTGGAGGTACTGAGTGTATTGGGTTGTATTCCGTTTATATTGCCGGATGTGCCAAACGCTATCGGTGAAGATTATTTTGAATTGTATGACGGACTCATTATCCATGGCGGGCCTGATGTAGATCCTCATTTATTCGGCGAAGAACCGCATCGTGAAATCGGCATGGTCAATTATAAACGAGATGTATTTGAACGTGAGTTGATTCAGGCGGCCGTGAAGGTGCGTAAACCGGTACTCGGTATTTGCAAAGGGGCTCAGATTATTAATGTGGCATTAGGCGGCAATTTATATCAGGATATTGAAACGCAGTGTGAAAATTCCTATATTAAACATTCACAAGAAGCTCCCGGCGGATATCCGACTCATAGTATAACCTTGGCTAAAGACAGTTTTTTACATGCTGTTTTAGGACTAAATACGCTGGTTAATTCTCGACATCATCAGGCAATTCGCGATGTAGCGCCGACTTTAAGAGCTACGGCCACAAGCCTTGATGGGATTGTGGAAGGCATTGAAAACAGCGATGCGTCGGTTGTGGGTGTACAATGGCATCCTGAAAATATGTGGCGTGAACACGAAGATATGTATGCTTTGTTTGAAGCTTTTGTATCTAAAGTTAAAGAACGCATGTAATAAAGTAAGTAAGTCGCTGCTTTAACCGTGCTGGCTGAGCGTATTAAGTACGGACTGATGAAATAATTAATTCGCTAATCTGTTTGGTCTATAGTTCTATAAATGCTATAATAAAAAGATAGATATATTGAGAAGGAGAATGTTATGCGAATTATAGGTATAGACCCGGGTACGGCTATTTGCGGCTATGGCATCATTGATGTAGAAGGCAGTCGATTGCAACCCGTCGCGTATGGGTGTATTACAACTACGCCACAGGACACGGATGCTATGCGACTTGAAATACTGTTTAATGATTTAAGTGATATCTTGGAAGAATATCAACCGGATAAGTTTGGCGTGGAACAATTGTTTTTTAATCGCAATGTAACGACCGCCATTGCCGTCGGACAGGCTCGCGGGGTTATTTTGCTGGCAGCCAGTCAACGGCGGATTCCTATTTATGAATATACGCCGTTGCAGGTTAAGCAAGCTGTGGTCGGTTATGGCCGCGCCACTAAGGAGCAGGTTATTTATATGACCATGAATATGTTGGGGATTCGTGAGAAAATAAAACCCGATGATACGGCGGATGCATTGGCTATTGCCATATGCACGGCGCACAGCTCGCATGGTGATGATTTAAAACGACGTCTGCAGTTGTAGTGTGAATATATAAACAGTTTTTTAGGAGGCAATAATCCATGATTGGTTTTCTTCGTGGTATCGTTAATCAAATTTTTCAAGGCTCCTGTTTTATCGATGTACATGGCGTAGGCTATCGCGTATATATATCCGGTACTACCCGTGATGCCTTGACGGAAGGACAGGAAGCATTACTATATACATATATGAGTGTTCGTGAAGATGCGATTCAATTGTATGGCTTCGGCACTCAGGATGAATATGATTTGTTTATCTTACTTATTTCTGTATCCGGTATCGGGCCTAAAGTAGGGCTCGGTATTTTATCCGGCTTATCGGTTGACGGTATTAAAGTGGCGATTATGAACGGCGAATTGAGTACGCTTACCAAGTTGCCGGGAATCGGTAAAAAGTCGGCAGAGCGTTTGGTGCTTGAATTAAAAGATAAAATCGGTAAATTTACGACCGCGCCGTCTGCTCAGACAGTGGCTAATACTGCGGTACCGGTTTCACAGACCGGTGTACAGGGTGAAGTGGCCGAAGCTTTAATGGCGTTAGGCTATCGCGAGTCGGAATTTATTGATATACTCACTCGATTGGATAATGGTGAACGCGATGTAGCAACGCTGTTGCGCGATGTATTGTCTGAATTGGGAAAAGGTAGGTAGTCATGAAAGAAGAAATACGTGTGGTTGACAGTCAAATGCGCGTAGTCGGTAAGGAAGAGCAAAGTGGCGACACTTGGCAATTTTCTTTACGACCAAGGTATTTGCATGAATATATCGGCCAAACGGATGTAAAAAATAACTTAAAAGTGTATATTCAGGCAGCTAAAGAGCGCCAAGAAGCGCTTGATCATGTCTTGTTATACGGACCGCCGGGCCTTGGTAAAACGACGTTAGCCGGTATTATTGCCAATGAGATGGGTGTTAATTTCAGAATTACATCGGGCCCCGCTATTGAGCGTGCCGGTGATTTGGCGGCGTTGCTCAGTAATTTGCAGGATCATGATGTTTTGTTTATCGATGAAATTCATCGTTTATCCCGTACGGTTGAAGAAGTGCTCTATTCCGCTATGGAAGACTTTTCCTTAGATATTATCGTCGGCAAGGGGCCGAGTGCCCGTTCCGTGCGCATCGATTTAAGACCGTTTACCTTGGTTGGTGCCACGACCAAAGCTGGTGCTTTATCGGGTCCGTTACGCGATCGTTTTGGCATTATCAATCATTTGGAATATTACAAACAAGATGAATTGGAATTTATTGTTAAACGGGCAGCCGAAGTTTTGAATACTAAGATTACCGCTACCGGTGCAGCTGAAATTGCTCGCCGTTCCCGTGGGACTCCGCGTATTGCCAACCGCTTGTTGAAGCGGGTACGTGATGTGGCACAGGTGCTCGGTAATGGTGAAATTACGAATGTGATTGCCGATGATGCCTTGCAACGTCTTGATATTGATCAGTTGGGGCTCGATCGGGTAGACCGCGTTATTTTACGAACGATTATAGAGAAATTTAACGGCGGTCCGGTCGGTATCGATACGATAGCGGCGGCCACCAGTGAAGAACGGGATACCATCGAAGATGTGTATGAACCGTATTTAATGCAATTGGGTTTTTTAATCAGAACCAGTCGCGGGCGCATGGCTACGCAGTTAGCTTACGACCATTTGGGTATTATTAATCCAAATGCCAATGCTGCCAATCAGGGGGATATATGAAATTAAAAGCTGTAAATCGTGTTTTGTTACTTACCGTGTTTAGTTGTCTCATGTCGTCTATAGTGCCTGTATGGGGGGCGCCGATTGCGGTTACCAAAGAAGGTGCTGACAGCAAAGCTGCAATAACAACTGTTACTAAGCCGGCAAAAGACAGTAAACCAACGACGACCATCACGACTAAAGCTGAAAGCAAGAATGATAAAAAGACAGTAAATTCAGCAAAGGATTCAACGGCGGTGGCTGCCAAGGCGGGGAAAGCACCTGCTTTTTATACACCGCAAGAATCCAATGTCCCGGCTATTCGCATATTATTGGCTACCAGAAGCAATGCCTGGCCGGTGGCCGGTAACGGTCAGGTGGCTGTCTATACGAGTAATAAATCACCGGTTGCTAAGTTTGCTGCCAATGAGACCGTCACTATGGGCGTTAAAAACAATAAGGTTACGGTGAACGGTAAAGTTATCGACAGCGTTGCTTATGTCAGAGCTTGGCAGGGCAATACGGAGGGGACGATTACGATTAATAATAAACCGTATCGCGGTGCCATTAAAATTGTACCTACCGCAACGGGCGGTATGATGCTGATTAACGAAGTGACTATGGAAGACTATTTATACGGGGTAGTACCTGTTGAAGTATCCCCAAGCTGGCCGCAAGAAGCCATAAAAGCACAGGCGGTGGCAGCTCGTACTTATGCTTTATATAATATGAAACAAAGTGCGGCTAAAGCGTATGATACCGAGGTGGATTCAAATTTCCAATCATATCGGGGCCAGGCCGCTGAATATAGCAGTACTAATAAAGCCGTGGATGACACGAAAGGTATGGTTATCCAATATAAAGGTGAACCGATTTTGGCCGTGTTCCATTCAAATGCGGGCGGTTATACGGAAAACAGTGAAAATGTATGGGGCAGTAATTTACCGTATTTGCGCGGTGTTAAAGATTATACCGATTACGCACAGAGCGGTGACAGTTTTGCCTGGACCGTTAAGCTTACACGTGCCGAAATGGAGACTAAATTGAAGGCCGCCGGCAAAGATGTAGGCACTCTTAAAGAAATTAAGCTCAGTACGTTACGCGCACGACCAATGAAATTTACGGATCGCGGTGTGTCCGGTCGTGTTTTGACCGCTGACTTTGTGGGAGATAAAAAGACAATTACCTTGACCGGCGATACGATTAAGAAGATTTTCGGTTTGAAATCAACTTTATTTGATTTTTACGTCAATGTAAATGCACCGTCTACAGCCGATAGTTTTAAAAATCCGAAAGCCTATCATACATTTAAAAAAGCGACCGATACGGTTTCGATTCGCGGCTACGGTTGGGGGCACGGTTTGGGCTTGTCCCAGTGGGGGGCTGAAGGCATGGCCGCTAAGGCACCTGCCTCGGCTAAGGATTATTACAAGACGATTTTAATGCACTATTATACGGGTGTTACTATCGATAAAGCGTATTGATAAAATATTAAATACGTGTAATCACAGATACGTGTCGGCATAAATATGTGCAAGTGCAAATACGTGTCAGCACAAATAAAACGCATTAAACTAAGTTTGAAAGAAGGAAGTTTTACCATGAAGGTAACAGATTTTGATTATGAATTGCCGGAAGAACTGATTGCTCAGTATCCGGTAGAACCGCGAGATACATCGCGCCTTATGCTTCTTGATAAGGTGACCGGTGAAGTGGCTCACAAGGAACATTTTTACGATATTGTTGATGAATTAACCGACAATGATGTTTTAGTTTTTAACGATACTAAAGTCATTCCCGCTCGTTTATACGGACATCGTCGAGGCAGCGGCGGCAAAGTTGAAGTTTTGCTTTTAACGCCATGCGGTGAAAATAAATGGGAATGTTTGGTTAAACCGGGCAAGAAATGTCCGATTGGTCAGGAACTGGTATTTGATGATCGTTTAACCGGTAAAGTTATTGATAAAACCAGCTTTGGCGGTCGAATTATTGAATTCACGGCTCAAGGCGTTTTTGATGATATTATCCAAGAAATCGGGGAAATGCCGTTGCCGCCATACATTCATGAAAAATTGGAAGATAAGGATCGGTATCAGACGGTCTATGCTCGTGAAAAAGGATCCGCTGCGGCTCCGACTGCGGGACTTCATTTTACGTCGGAATTATTGGAACGCATAAAAGCTAAGGGCGTTACTTTGGCCTTTGTTACTTTACATGTAGGACTTGGCACATTCCGTCCGGTTTCCGAAGAAACGATTGAAGACCATGAAATGCACAGTGAGTATTACGTGGTAACAGCGGAAACCGCTAAAATTATTAATGATGCCAAAGCAGCCGGCAAACGTATCGTAGCCGTAGGAACGACTTCGGTACGAACATTGGAATCAGCCACGAAGAACGGCGTTTTAAAAGCCGGTCACGATTGGACGCAAATCTTCATCTATCCGGGTTATGAATATAAGATGGTTGATGCGCTTATAACGAATTTTCATTTACCGCAATCCACTTTGCTCATGCTTATCAGTGCTTTGGCGGGCAGAGAGCATTGTTTAGCCGCTTATCAAGAGGCTGTTAAAGAACGATATCGCTTCTTTAGCTTTGGCGATGCTATGTTTATTCGTTAACTGATTTGTGTTATAATATGTACTTGACAGGTTGCATTTAGATAGGAGGATATGCTTGGTTATTACCTATGAATTACAAAAAGAATGTCCCCATACCGGTGCTCGGGCGGGGCTTTTACATACGCCTCACGGTACATTTAAAACACCTATGTTTATGCCCGTAGGCACACAAGCAACGGTTAAAACCATGTCGCCGGAAGAATTGAAGGAAATGGGTGCTCAGATTATTTTGAGCAATACCTATCACTTGTTCTTGCGTCCCGGTCCCGAACTCGTAGAAGAAGCAGGCGGGTTACATCGTTTTATGAATTGGGATGGCGGTATTTTGACCGACAGCGGCGGTTTCCAGGTATTCAGTCTCGGTGATTTGCGTAAAATTACCGAAGAAGGGGTAGCTTTCCGTTCACATATTGACGGTTCGAAAAAGTTTTTATCGCCTGAAATTGCTACAAAAGTACAGGAGCAATTAGGAGCTGATATAGCTATGGCATTTGACGAATGTATTCCGTATCCGGCGGATTATGCATATGCCGATCGTTCAACGGCACGCACAACGCGTTGGGCGGAACGTTGTTGCAAGGCCCACACATCGCCGACGCAAGGCATGTTCGGTATTGTTCAAGGCGGTATGTATAAAGATTTACGAACTCGCAGTGCCAAGGAATTGGTAGCCATGGATTTTGACGGTTACAGTATCGGCGGTTTATCCGTAGGGGAACCGCATGATTTGATGTACGATATTTTGGAACATACCACACCGTTATTGCCGACAAATAAAGCACGGTATTTGATGGGCGTAGGTACACCGGACTGCTTGGTGGAAGGTGTAGCCCGTGGTGTAGATATGTTTGACTGCGTATTCCCGACTCGTGTAGCTCGTAACGGTATGGCTATGACGCATAACGGCCGTGTGGTCATTAAAAATGCCACATATGCTCATGATTGGGGTCCGCTTGAAGACGGTTGTGAATGTTATACTTGTCGCAACTATTCACGGGCTTATATAAGACATCTGTACAAAGCGGAAGAAATCTTGGCATTCCGTTTGGTGTCGTACCATAATTTATATTTCTTATTGAATTTCATGCGTCAAATGCGCGCTGCTATTTTGGAAGACCGTTTCCCGGCTTTTCGTGATGAATTTTGGGCCGGTTACAAAAAATAGGGGACACAGGACGTTGAAAGATATACATGTTTTTATGGAGGTGAACAGACAGTGGCAGATTTAGAACAGTTATTTCAAGCCGGTTGGCCGATATTATTAATGGTTGTAATTTTTTATTTCCTTTTATATCGTCCGCAGAAAAAGCAACAGAAAGCTCGTAACGAACTTTTGAACAGTTTGAAAAAAGGTCAGAAAATCGTAACTATCGGTGGTATTTACGGTACGATTAATGCTTTGACTGACGATGCAATTATGCTTCAAATCGCAGAAAAAGTTGAAATCAAATTGGCTCGTTCCAGCGTAGCTCATGTGCTTGGCAAAGATGAAAAATAATATGGATAAGCACACAATGCGCCTTGCTTTTAAAGCAAGGCGCCAAGCCATGTCTGAAGAAGAATGCAAAATGCGGGCTAATGCTTTGTGCAAACGCATTGTTGAATCGGAGGCGTATCAAAAAGCTCAATCCGTTATGGCCTATTTAGCTATGCCGAAAGAAGCAAATCTTGATGCCTTAGTTACACAGGCGTTAGCGGACGGCAAAACGGTATATGTGCCGGTTTGCGTGTCCAAGACCGAAATGGTGGCGGCACGTTTACGTCGCCTTGACGATGTAAAAACGGGTGTTCTCCATATACGCATTCCTAATGAACCTTATGAATGTGCTGCACCGACCGACTTGGATTTAATCTTGGTACCTGGTGTAGCCTTTGACACAAAAGGGGGACGCATGGGGATGGGAGCCGGTTATTATGATCGGTTTTTGGCGCAGGTTGCCAGGGAACGCTTATGGGGCGTTGCTTGGGATATACAAGTTGTGCCTGATACAATTCCTATGGAAGTACATGATAAACGACTCGGCGGTTTGATTACCGACGAGCGCGTTCTTACATTTATATAATTTTTCTGCAATCATTTTATAAGCCCTGGCGATTTAAGGAGGGGGAATTTTTTTGAACGGGAAGGCACTTGCAAAGTTTCTTGCGGTTATTGCCTTGATTTTTGCGGCCTTTATTTATTTTATCGGGCCTTTGGCACAATCGATAAAACAAGGTCTTGACTTACAAGGTGGTACTCACATTGTTCTTGAAGCTGAAGATGCAGGCGAGAATAAAGTAACTGATGATGCGGTAGAACGAGCCAGACAGATTCTTGAACGTCGTATCAATGAAATGGGTTTGGCTGAACCATTAATTCAGCGTGAAGGTAAAAAACGTATTATTATTGAATTACCGGGTGTTAAAGATCCTGATCAAGCCATTAAAACCATTGGTAAAACAGCGGTTATGGAATTCAAGGATGAAAACGGCGTAGTTCATTTAACCGGTAATGATTTAAAAGATGCGAAAGAACAAATCGGTCAGAACAAGCAGTTCATGGTAGCTATTGAGTTTACCGATGAAGGAGCTAAGAAATTTGCCGATTTGACAACTCAGAACGTAGGTCGTCACATCGGTATTTATCTTGACGGCGAACAGTTGACTAATCCGGTAGTTAATGAACCGATTACCGGCGGTAAAGCGGTAATTACAGGCAGTAAGACATTAGATGAAGCTAAAAATCTTGCTATCTTGCTGCGTTCCGGTGCGTTGCCTGTAAAAGTTAATGTATTGGAAGTTCGTACCGTAGGTCCTACGCTCGGTCAGGACTCCAAAGATAAATCGGTAACAGCTTTTGCCGTAGGTATCGGACTTATCGTAGCGTTCATGTTGGTACTTTACCGTGTATCCGGTTTCGTAGCCACTACAGCCTTATTAATCTATGTATTGCTGTTATTGGCAGTATTGCATTTCTTGCAGGCTACCTTAACGCTGCCGGGCATTGCCGGTATTATCCTCTCCATGGGTGTCGCGGTCGATGCGAACATTCTTATCTTTGAACGTTTTAAAGAAGAAGTTCAAATCGGTAAAACATTGCGCATGTCTATGGAATCCGGTTTCCGCCGTGCTCTTGCGACAATCGTCGATGCGAACATGTCTGTTATGATTACGGCAGCAATCTTGTTCATCCTCGGCTCAGGTCCGGTGCGCGGTTTCGCTATCACACTTGGTCTCGGTGTTGCCATCAGTATGGTTACCGCCGTATTCGTAAGCCGTTATTTACTCAGGATGTTGATTGAATGTAATTTGACCAATCATCCATTCTGGTATGGTGCTAATGTGTCGCCAACCGCGACTATGGAACTTTACAAGAAAGGAGGCAAAAAATAATGCGTTTTGACGTTATTAAACACCATCGTTGGTGGTTCACTTTGTCTTCTATCTTGGTAATTGCCAGTCTTGTATCTATTTTTGTGCGTGGCTTTAACTTCGGTATCGACTATACCGGCGGTACAATCGTAGAAGTTATGTTTGATCAACCTGTACAGGTAGCTCAAGTACGTGAAGATTTGAAACAGTTCAACTTGGAAAATGCCATCATTCAGTTATCCGGGGAAAGTAACGAAACGTCCGGCAAGGATGTTATTATTCGTACCCGTAATCTCGATGCTAATGAAAGCGCAGCCATTGTGGAAAGCTTAAATAAAAATGTAGGCCATAATGAAGTTAAACGTGTGGAATCCGTAGGGGCTGTTATCGGCTCTGAAGTTACGGAACATGCGCTTATTAACTTGGCCATTGCGTTCGTTGTTTTGGCAGCGTACATTTCTTTCCGCTTTGAATATCGAATCGCTTTCTCTTCCTTAGCTGCTATTTTCCATGATTTGATTATGGTACTTGGCGTATTTTCCTTCTTCCAGTTGGAAATTGATGCGTCCTTCTTGGCCGCTATTTTGACGGTTATCGGTTACTCCATGAATGAATCGGTAGTTATCTTTGACCGTATTCGTGAAAACACGCATACTCATAAACGTTCCGATACATTTGCCGATTTGGCGAATGCAAGTATTGCGCAAAGTATTCATCGCAGTTGCTATACATTGACAACCGTATTGTTTGCTTGTTGTTCTTTGTACTTCTTCGGTGGCGATACGACTAAAAACTTTGCTCTTTGCATGATCGTCGGTTTCGTAAGCGGTGCATACTCTTCCATTTGCGTAGCTACCTCTTTATGGGCTATTTGGAAATGTCGCAATAAGAAAGATATTCGTAACGCAACAGCTAAGGCTTAATTAAGAGCTGCTGCTAAATGTATTGTCAAAGTAGTTGTGCTTTGAATAATTACTATGGCAGTAACGTTCGAATAGTAGTATAATTAAATACGCAGTTTAAAAGCACAGTAGTCTTTCGAGGCTACTGTGTTTTCTTTGTGGTTTTTATATTGTATGTTTTATATTGTACTTTTAGATTGTTTGTATTTAACCTATTAATCGATATATCTTTCATTTCATTCATGTGATGGGATTGATCCAACGGATAATAAGATATTATAAGAGTAATGGTACAAAATGTTGTGATATAAAGAATCACGGTAATATATATTGAAGTTTTCAGAGTCAATAATAATTAATGTTGGCTGGTGTAGGATTTAATAAAAAGAGAAAGGAGTCGTCTATGGTATACGACGAGCAAAAAGATGATGCATACCGTAGGGGTAATGATGGGGAATATAATGACGACCATACAATAGGGGCTAATGAAGTGGCAGAACCTGAACAAGGTAAAATTTGGTCCGCCGAATTTCTGGGCTGCGGTTTGAGCAGCTGTCTGTTTTATATGAGTCAGTATATATTAATTGCCGGATTGCCTTTGATTATTACCGGTGTATATGGTGGTACGGCCTTTCAGGCTGGTATGGCTATGACATACTTTCAAATCGGTACAATTCTTTGCCGTCCGTTCGCCGGTGAAATTATTGATGGCTTTGATAAGCGCAAAGTATTATTTTCTACGACGGGTATTTTTTGCTGATCATGATTGCGTTTAATTTTACTACGTCCATGGATCTCATATTCTTTTTACGTTTGCTTCACGGCATGATTTTTGCTATCGGTACAACGGCCGTGGCAGCCGTGGCCGTTTTGGTATTGCCAAAACATCGTAAAGGGGAGGGCATCGGATATTTTTCGGTATTCGTGAATGTGGCCATGGTTATCGGGCCGTTCCTCGGCCTGACGATTCTTGATTTATGGGATAAGAACGGTTATTTTATCTTTTTAAGTCTTTGTGCCTTATTAAGTTTTTATGTGGCAAATCGCAAACAGTTAGACGATTCCTTGGCGTTGCCGCAATTGGCTAAAAAGCGACCATGGAATTTTGATCGTTTCTTTGAACGTACTACCTTGCCATGGGCTGTTATCGGTGTTTTTATCAGTTTTACCTATTCCGGTGTATTGGTCTTTGTACCGATTATGATGACTAATATGGGCGAGGGCACAATGGCCAGCATATTCTTCGTCTTGTTTGCTTTGACCATAGTGGTAACCCGACCATGGGTAGGTCATGCTTTTGATCATTTAGGGGCGAATATATTAATTTATCCGGGATTTATTCTCTATGGCATCGGTATCATCATTTTGAGCTTTGCCACGACGCCTTGGTGGATTATTGCGTCGGCTCCGATTATCGGCTTGGGTTACGGTGCTATCAGTCCGGCGTTTCAGACATTGGGCGTGCAAGCTGCTGCCGCTGAACGTGCCGGTGCAGCCAATGCAACGTACTTTTTATCGTTGGATATCGGCGTAGGTTTGGGCTCCGCTATTTTGAGTTTAGTCATAGGCTGGGTTGGCTTTGAACTGATGTATCAACTTAATGCAGCTATTGCTTTGATAGGATTGTTTATTTATCACTTCTATGTGAAACGTTTCTATCAACGCGTGGCGTAAAATTATAATAGTCAAAATCAATAAACCGCAACATTAGATGATATTTATATCACTGATAGTTGCGGTTTTTGTTGTGTAAGAGAAGATAAATGTGTAATGCAGTTGACACTATTTGGGCGGGTTGATAGTATAGTACTAATATACTGATGACTTAAATCCTAAAAGAAATTTACGGTTGACTATGTATCTTCGGGATAAATATTTTAAGGAGGTATTTCATGTCAGAAAAAAGAAATGAATTGGTGGAACGTTTTTTAAATATGCTCAGGTGCCTTCGCAAAGTAAAGGTAATGGCGGTAAGCAAATACCTAGTACAGAATCACAATGGGATATGATTCATTTATTGCGTGAAGAGTGTGAAGAGCTTGGCTTAACGGACTTACATGTCAGTAGCAAAGCAGTCCTCACGGGACGCTTGCCTGCTCATTTACCTGATGGTTTTGCGGGACTGTGCCGGTAATCGGTTTTTGTGCACACGTAGATACGGTGGATGTGAGCTTATCACCTGAAGTGCATCCGCAAATTATACGTAATTATGATGGTGGGGACATTATCCTGAATGAAGCACTCGGTATTATAATGAAGCGGACGGAACATCCGGAATTGCCCCGGTATGAAGGACAGGATATCATTGTTTCTGATGGAACCAGTGTTTTGGGGGCAGATAATAAATCAGCTATTGCTAATATAATGACTGCTTTGAATACATTAATAAAAGAGCCTTCACGCTATCATGGTGATATATATGTGGCATTTGTGCCCGATGAAGAAGTGGGATTAATTGGTGCCAAAAATATAGACTACAAAAAGTTTCCGGTTGATTTTGCTTATACGATTGATTCGTGTGAATTGGGAGAAATTGTGTATGAAACATTTAATGCCGGAACCGCTACGGTAACAATTCATGGAGTGAGTGCCCACCCTATGAGTGCTAAAGGTGTTTTGGTTAATCCCACATTGCTGGCAGTGGATTTTATTAATATGTTTAATAGAGAGGAAACTCCGGAATGTACTGAAGGCAAAGAAGGTTATATTTGGTGCAAAGGTGTTCAATCCAATCAATCAACAGCCATTGTGACCCTGAATATCAGAGACCATGATAAGGTAAAATACGAAGCAAAAAAAGAGTTGATCGAAAAAATACGGCAAAACTTCAACAGCAATATCCTCGAGCAACGGTTTCTTGTGAAATAAGTGATGTTTACGGCAATATAGCGGAGGCGATTACGGATGAAAATAAAAAAGCAATCGATTAGGTGTATGAAGCTATGGCGCGTTTAGGGATTACACCTAAAACTATTGCTATGCGCGGTGGTACAGATGGATCTTTTATTTCGACAAAAGGTATATTGACGCCTAATTATTTCACCGGTGCTCATAATTTTCATTCTAGGTTTGAATTTTTGCCAATAAACTCATTTTACAAATCTTATGAAATGACATTGACATTGATTCAATTGGGTTATGAAAAATCTAATTCATAAGAGATAATAAATAACATTTTTTATATTGAAAAAAATAGAAGAAGTTGCTATTATTATGGTAGCGAGTATACTTTTTTATTAATGAAATGGGGGGGCGTTCTTATGTCTGAAATTAAAAAAGTAGAAGAACATTTATTAGAAAAGAAAACTGAACGTTTAAACGATATTAAAGATTCTTTGAATTTGGGTGAAAAACAGCCGGAAGAAGAAGCTGTAAAAGTTGATACCGGTAATGTTGTTTACGACAAACTTTTGAAAAAAGAAATTAAACGAATGAATGTACAGGAAGAAGAATTAGGTTTAAAGAAATAATAGTGGTAAATAATTGCTGACTATTAAGAAACATAACAATTAGCAGGATTAAGAGGCTGTAACTATATAAAGCATTAAGCTTTATAGCAGTTATGGCTTCTTTTTTTATAACTACACATTATGTGCGATCACTTTTTAAGATAAAATTTATAAAAATAGTTGATAGAGTTGATTTTTTACTATATTATATTGAGTAGAGAATAATTTTGGTTCTTTGTTAGTGTATAGTTTTTTGAAAAAAGGGGTGGAGTGTATGAAACTTTGGAAGAGTGCAATTTTTGCATTAGGTGTGTTAGGGGCATTAAATTTCGGTGGCATATTTGAGGTAAATGCAGCGGACTGGTATTATTTGGGGGAAAGCTATGATGGGGAGCAATACTCTGTAGATAACAGCTCGGTGGTCAAAGATGACAAAGAAGCAGTGGTATGGATTCGCGTAAATAATCCGAATGGCGAGTATTACTTAGAACGCGTTCGTTTGAATCGAAATAATTTCACCATACAAACATTGGATGTGAAACCGTTTTATTCTGACGGAACACCGTATGCTGAAGATGAATATTATTTTGACACTTCCGTAGATTCGATTCCGCCTGACAGTATGGGTGAAGAATTGTACCATTTGCTGTGGGAAAATAAATAATATATGGAACACCAGAGACGTTAATGGTATATGGCTTTAATTGCTATAAAATAATTAACGTCTCTTTTTTTATGCATACATATTCCATTTGGTTATTTGTTAACTTGAGTATGTTTTGTTATTATCAAATTAGGTATAATATCTAAAAAAATTAATTTGATGCATATTTATTTTCTAATTTTATATAAAAAGGTCATCGCAATGAAATTTTTAGTTAAAGTAGGGCTTTTGGCGATACTTCTTATTGTGTCATTTATTTTGGCATTTCAGTTTGGTGCTATATATATTCCTTTACAAACGGTTCTTGCAAGCATTTGGCAAAATATGTTGACTGTACTAAATCAATTTGGCTTGGTTTCCGGTGATAGTTTGCACGCAGCTCAAGCTTCCGGTGTTGTTATCTCTGACATGACGAATACCATGTTATGGGAGATCAGAGCACCTCGTTTGATTTATTCCATAATAACGGGTATCGGTTTAGCTTTAGTTGGTTTATTGATGCAGACAGTAACTCGTAATGCATTAGCCGATCCGTATGTACTTGGTGTTTCATCCGGTGCCAGTGCCGGCGCCGTGTTTGCGATTATTACCGGTGGTTTGGCTTTTTTGGGCAGTTTTAATGTGCCCCTGTTTGCTTTTTTCGGGGCTGCTTTATCAATTGTAATGGTGCTCATTTGTGTCGGTAAAAGCAATAGTCCTATTAAGTTGATTTTAATCGGTATGGGGATGAGCGGTATTTTTTCCGCCTTAACCATGATTATTATTTACGGTGCCAAGCATGAAGCACAGGTGCGTAGCGCTATGTTTTGGATGCTCGGCAGTTTTGCCGGTATTCAGTGGAATGATTTGCCATTTTCGACCGTTGTAGTTGGATTGTATTTAGTGGCTATTTTTATTTTCCGCCATGATTTGGATATTTTATTGTTGGGGAATAATGAAGCGAGTCAAATGGGGTTGTCTATTAAAAAGATTCAGCTTGGCATTGTGTTAAGTTCATCTTTTGTCATTGCTACCTTGGTTGCCAAAGTAGGCATAGTAGGTTTTGTGGGGCTTATTATTCCACATTTAGCTCGAATTATGGGTGGCCCTAAACATGGGCATACCATCATCTGTTCTACCCTGATAGGTGGGATTGTAATGATTTGGGCTGATGTGTTTTCACGGGCATTGTACAGTCCGGAGGAAATTCCGATTGGTGTCTTAACGTCATTATTGGGGGCGCCTATATTTATTTGGATTATTATGAAACGGTATCGATATGAAAACTAGTTTTACAATTTCAGACTTATCATTTCGTTATGGCACGACTGATACGTTGCAACATATTTCCTTAATGTTGCCCAAAAATAAAATTATAGGTATCATCGGTCCAAACGGTTGCGGCAAGTCCACTTTGTTGGCTCATTTGGGACGCTTAAAACCTTCACATGGGATTATTCGATTAGATGATAAGTATATTGAAGAGTATTCGGCGCGGGCCTATGCGCAAAAAGTGGCCATGTTGTCGCAATTGCGAAGCAACATGGTGGAGGATTTTTTAGTAAAAGATTTGGTGTTAATGGGGCGCTATCCGTATAAACCGCAATTCGGCAATTATAATACCACCGACCATCAAATGGTGGCCGATGTGATGAAACAAATAGGTATCGCGCATTATGCGGAGACTAGCTTAAGTGATCTGTCAGGTGGTGAACGGCAACGCGTATTTATTGCCAAAGCATTGGTACAGCAACCGGAAGTATTATTGCTGGATGAGCCGACCAATCATTTGGATATGAAATATAAAATTGCTCTTATGGAGATTTTAAAACAATTTGAGGGGACTACAGTTGTAGTGCTGCATGATTTAAACTTAGTGGCTCGTTATTGTGATTATGTAATTCTCATGCAAAACGGGCGGGTTGTGGACTACGGTGAGCCGGCAAAGGTGATGCAAGTCGATCAGTTGTCATCGGTGTTTGAGGTTCCGTTCCATAGTGAGCATCATGACGGCATATTGTATCTATATTATTAATCAGCATGCGTTGCATGTTCATTGTTTTTTATTGGTTTTTTGAAAGGAAGTGTAATTGTGAAATTTACAAAGAAGTGGAAAGCGTTAGCTTTATTGACAGTGGCAGTAGGAGTGCTCGGTATTGCCGGTTGCGGTAGTGATAAAGTAAGTGATGCAGCAGCAGGAGCAGGTAAAGCCATCAGTTGGCAAGGCACTTATGATGGTGTAACAACAGATTTTAAAGTGACCGAATCGCCGAAACGTGCCGTATCTATGTCTCAGGCTACAACAGAAATGATGTTGCAATTAGGCTTGGAAAATAAGATGGTAGGTACTGCTTTTAAAGAGGAAGAAATCTATCCGCCATTACAGGCACAGTACGATAAAGTGCCTGTGTTGGCAGAAAAGTGGCCAGCCTATGAAGTATTTATGGCAGCTAAACCTGATTTTGCTACCGGTTGGCCTGACTCCTTCAGCAAACGAGCTATTCCGGCTGAAAAGCTAATCTCGCAAAAAGTAAATCTTTGGGTGCCTGAATCCATGTTGTCCACTAAGGCTGATTTGGAAACGAACTTCAATGATATGTTGATGTTAGGTAAAATCTTTGGCGTAGAAGATAAAGCTGAAGCATGGGTTAAATCACAGCGTGATTTGTTAGCCGGTGTTCAAGGTAAAATTAAAGACTTACCGCGCAAACGCGTATTTATCTATGACTCGGAAGATGGTCAACCGTTTACTGCTTTTGAAGGGTATACGACTAACATCCTTAAACTTATCGGTGCCGACAATGTTATGAGTGGTTTAGGGGTCGACAAGACTTGGGCAAAAGGTTCTTGGGAAACTGTAATTGCAGCTAATCCAGATTATATCATTATCGCCGATTACGGAACTTCCATTCGTAATGATGATGACTTCCAAGCAAAAATCCAAAAATTAAAGAGCAATCCGCAGTTACAGGATATTAATGCGATTAAGAACAATCACTTTATTCGCGTAAAACTATCTGAAATTACACCGGGTGTTCGTACAGTAGAAGCGTTGAAACGTTTAGCTGAAGAAATTCATGGTATTACGATTCAGTAAGATTACATTATTAAGCTATTAATTGACATATAGCAATGAAGACTATATTGATGAAAGTACAGGTGTAGTTATTTATGAGGAGAGCCGTCCTTTGGCATGGCTCTCCTTTTATATTGTATTCACAGGGGGGGCCTTTATATTGTCCTCGCAGGGAGATAGCATACATAGAGTATATGAGTATGTAGAGTGTATGAGCATATAAAGCATATATAACTCATGCCATATATAAGTGCATATAAGAGCATATAATGTGAATAGAGAAATATGCCGAATATACATCAAAATAAATTTCTCGCAAATTTCTAAAAAAAGTTAAAAATAGGGGTTGACGGCCTCGCCGAATTTTTGTTAGAATAGTCAAGTCGTCAGTTGACGATAACACAACGCGGCAGCGTGTTGTGAGTGGTATCAATGTTTAAAACTTGTAAATAACTTGTAAAAAAGTTGTTGACATAAAAAACTAAAGATGCTACAATATAAAAACCGTCAGAGATGACGGCGACTGAATCGAAAATTTGAAATGCATGAAGTGCAATGATGATTAAGCGAGCAGATCTTTGAAAACTGAACAATGTAAGGTAATCATTTTTAACGAAATGAACATAGCCAGAGTGCGGGTTTCAACAACGTTGAAACCAACCAAATAAAT